>CAYPXZ010000027.1:0-51240 GCA_964414785.1 uncultured Opitutaceae bacterium | reverse complement strand
CGCGGTGCGAGTCCCGCGGCCGCCTACGAGGTGCAGCGATTCTACCTATATTCGGATGTGAACCTCACGGTGCAATGAACCCACGAAACCCCCCTTGCGATCCAGTTCAGGCGGCTTGACGGATTGACACAATCAATGTGTGGCTCATTGTGTGCTCATGGCGACGAACCTGCAGATTGACGACCGGATGCTGGCAAAGGCCCAGCGGATGGGTGGCTTCAGGACAAAGAAGGAGACCGTGAACAGCGCACTTTCGGAATTCATACGTCGGCGCGAGCAATCGTCCATCGTGGACCTCTTCGGAACCATCGAGTTTGCTCCGGGTTTCGACCACAAGAGGCTGCGCGCAAAGCGGTGAGAGTGCTTCCCGACACCCCCGTATGGTCCGCGGCGTTCCGGCGCTCCGATGGGGTAGTGAATAGGTACAGGAGGGAAATGGAGCGACTCATTCGCCACGGCCTGGTAGAGATGGTCGGACCGATTCGCCAGGAGCTGCTCTCGGGTATTCGCGAGAAGTCCGAATTTGAAAGGGTGCGGGACCGTCTGAGGACGTTTGTCGACCTTTCCATATCGACCGAGGAGCATGAGGAGGCCGCCGCCTACTTCAACCATTGCAGGGGGAAGGGAGTCCAGGGCACGGCGACGGACTTCCTCATCTGCGTCGTCGCCGTTAAGCATGATCTTGCCATATTCACAGACGACAGGGATTTTGTGGCCTACAGTAGGCATTTGCCGATCCGGCTCCACCCGCTTGATTAAACCAACCAAAAGAAAGAAGGGGCTGGCCGCAGCCGCCGCGACATGAGCGCCGAGAAGACGCGCAAGATCTATTTCATGGGCGTCTGCGGCACTGCCATGGGCAACGCGGCGCTCCTTGCCCGCGCCGCCGGAAACGAGGTCGTCGGCGCCGATGCGAATGTCTATCCGCCCATGAGCACCGTGCTCGCGGAGGCAGGCGTCAAGGTCCACGAGGGCTACGACCCCGGGAGACTCGCCTCGATCGGGCCCGACATGGTCGTCATCGGAAACGCCATGACCCGCGGCAATCCCGAGATCGAGTGGCTCCTGGACACGAAGGCGCTTCCCTTCACCTCGCTGCCGGCGATGCTCCACGACGAGGTGCTGCGGCACCGAAAGAACGTCGTGATCTGCGGTACCCACGGCAAGACGACAACGACGGCGATCGCGGCGTACCTGCTGCGCGCCGCCGGCAAGGACCCGGGCTACCTGATCGGAGGCGTACCCCAGGATCCCCCGACCGGCAGCCACCTCGGCGGCGCGGGTGACCCCTTCGTCATTGAGGGCGACGAGTACGACAGCGCCTTCTTTGACAAGCGCAGCAAGTTCATCCACTACGCTCCCCACGTCGCGGCCTTCAACAACCTCGAGTTCGACCATGCGGACATCTTCCGGGACCTGGCCGACGTGCAGCGCACGTTCTCGCACCTCTCGCGGATCATTCCGAGGAACGGCTTCGCGGTCCTCAATGGCGACGACGGCAACCTTCGAGCCCTGGGGCCGATGCCGTGGACCCGGATCGTGAGGGTGGGGCTGGACGAGGGCAATGACGTCAGGATCGCCGACTTCGCCGAGTCGGCCTCCGGCACCTCGTTTGCGCTCCTCTGGCGCGGCTCCCCTTGGGCCAGGGTCACGTGGTCGCTCCCCGGGATCTACAATGCGCGCAATGCGGCCATGGCCGCGACGTCGGCGGGACTGGCGCTCTCGGAGACCGACCCGACGGTGCTCTCCCTGGAACCGCTGCGGGCGTTCCGGGGCGTGCGGCGCCGTCAGGAGGTGCTCTTCGAGTCCCAGGCCCTGACGGTCATCGAGGATTTCGGGCACCATCCGACCGCGATCGCCGAGACGCTCCGGTCGCTCAGGGCCAAGTATCCCTCCACGCTCCTGACCGCGGCGTTCGAGCCCAGGAGCAATACGGCCCGCATCCGGACACTTCAGGCCGGATTTGAGCGCGCGCTGTCCCACGCCGACGACGTCTACCTGGGGCCGGTGAGCCGCGCCTCCGCGCTTCGCGAGGACGAGCGGTTCGACTCCGAGGCCGTGGCAGAGAACCTCGAGGCCCAGGGGATCAACGCGCGCCAGTTCGCGACGAACGAGGAGCTGTTCTCCGCCCTGTCCGCCGACACGCTCCGCGAGCGGGGGACGCCTCGCGTTGTCATCTTCTTCACCAACGGCTCGTTTGACGGCATCATCGGCAGGTACGCCGATTCCGCAAGGGCCTGACCGGCAGCCTACTGGGCCTGCTTGGCCACCTTGAATTCCGCGGGCTCCTTGCCCGGCGGGAGAGCCAAAAGGTCGTAGTCGTGGTGGCTGGTCACGGTCACGGTCGCGAAGGATCCGACCGGAATCTCGCGCGGCACGTAGACGCGGCCGTCGATGTCGGGTGCATCGGCCTCGCCGCGCGCAACGCCCGCCTCGTCGACGAGGACCCTCACGGGCTTCCCGACGCTCTGCGAGCTTACGGACGCGGCGATTTCCTTTTGCAGAGCCATAACGCGGTGCCAGCGCCGCTCCTTTTCCTTCACCGGGACCTGGCCCTCCATCTTGGCCGCGCGCGTTCCCTCCTCCTGGGAGTACTTGAAGACGCCCAGCCGCTCGAAGCGGGTCTCCCTGATGAATTCGCACAGCTCGTCCACGTCCTCGTCGGTCTCGCCGGGGAATCCGACGATGAAGGTGGTCCTCAGCGCGATCCCGGGAATCCCCGCGCGGATGCGCCTGACGAGGTCGCGGATATAGGCTCCCGAGGTCTCACGCTGCATCAGGGAAAGCATGCGGTCGCTGATGTGCTGCAGGGGCATGTCCACGTAGCGCGCCACCTTCGGGCACTCGGCGATGGTCCTGATCAGCTCGTCGCTCCAGTGAGCCGGGTGCGTGTAGAGGATCCTGATCCAGAAATCCCCCTCGATCGCGTTCAGTTCCCTGAGAAGCGAGGTCAGGGCGGTGCCCCGCGACGAGTCAACCGGCGTGCGCGGGTTCGGACGCTCGTCCCAGGTGTCCATCCCGAAAAACGTGGTGTCCTGGGAGATGAGGTTGAGCTCCTTGACCCCCTCGGAAATGAGCTGACGCGCCTCGGCGACCACGCTGGCCACGGTGCGGCTCCGGTGGCGGCCCCGGATCTGGGGGATGATGCAGAAGGTGCAGGGGTGGTTGCAGCCCTCGGCTATCTTCACGTACGCGAAGTGCGGGGGCGTGAGCCGGAACCTGGGCGTGTCGTAGTCCGGGATGAAGGTCGAGCGCGGCGTGACGAAGCTCGCGGGCGATTCCTTCGCCCCGCGCTCCTTCGCGAAGATCTGGTCGATTATCGGCGCCACGCTGGTGATCTGGTCGAGCCCGATGAAGGCGTCCACCTCGGGAATCGAGCCCGGGAGATCCTTCGAGAAGCGCTGGGACATGCACCCCGCGACGATGAGCTTCTGGCCTTGTCGCCGCTTGCGCAGGCCGCGCTTTTCGTGGACCTCAAGGATGTGGCTAATCGACTCCTCCTTGGACGAGTCGATGAACGAGCAGGTGTTCACGATGACCACGTCCGCCCTCTCGGCGTCGGGGATCACCTGCATGCCGGCCTTGTGCAGGTGGCCGACCATTATCTCGCTGTCCACCAAGTTCTTGGCGCAGCCGAGTGAGATGAGGCTGACCTTGATCATGCCGCGTGAAAGTGCAGGCCGCCGGGATCCAGCCCCGAAGCCGCCTATTTCTTCTTAGCGGCAGCTGCAGCCGTCTTCTTGCGCTTCAGGTAAGCGGCGCGGCGTTTGCGTTTGATGATCTTGTTTAGCTGCTGGCCCATGGTGTTGTGATGAGGGGAAACGCCCATCAGACCCAAACGTCGCGGGCGAGTCAAGACCTAGGGCGGACCGCGGCCCCGGACCTAATCGTGGCGCCCTCGCGCACCCATTCATAGACCAGCGGGCGCTTGGTCTTCTCGAGCTCCTTGCAGAGGGCGGCGCAGTCCCTCCTGTTTGCCGTCAGCTCGGCGAGTCCTGCCTCGTCGCAGTTGAGGAGGCGAACATACGGCTTGAAGGCCTCGGGCCTGCCGATGACCCGGGAGAGGCCGCGGGCTCTCCCGGCCCAGTCGCGGTCAAGCGCGATGAAGGAATAGGGAAGGCTCCGCAGGTCGATGCCGGCCCGGCGGCCGAACTTCACCCAGTTCGAGTCGGCGAAGATGGCGGACGGGGGCGCCGCGAAGTGATGGCACCAATGGCGCTCGTTGCCCGGAGCAAGTACCGGGCAGGGGCCCGAGTGGGTGCACGGAGCGACAACCTGGAAATCGCGAGCCCATCCATCCCTGAGCAGGCCCAGCGCGCGGCTGGAGTCGCGGGAACCCGGCTCGGTCCAGAGAACGGCGCTCGACCGGGCCACGAGCCCCTTGACCTCGGCGAGGGCGGCCGGCTGGAGCTCATTGAGGACGTGGCTTACGACCAGCAGCCCGATCGGCCCGCCGCCATGAAGGAGCTCCTCCTGTGCTATAGAGACCGCCAGGCCCGGGAACTCGCAACGCGCCTTGCCCTGGGCAAAGTCGCGGGCGACCTGCGAGTGGTCCCAGACATGCAGCGAGCCGAAGGCTGAGGCACCGAAGCGGGCGACGACGCGCCGCCCCGCGATGCCGCTGCCGCAGCCCCAGTCAAGGACCGCGCCGCCGCCGGGCCTCCACCCGCGTAGCTGCAGCTCGTCAAGGACGGCATCCCATTTCCAGCCGATGCGCTCGCCGAAGGTGAGGTCGTAGCTACCGACGTCATCGGATGACGCCCAATAGGGTCCCTCGCTCGGCCTTCCCCCGAGGAAACGCTCGCGATGCCGGTCGAGGGAGGCCCAGTCGAGCTTCTCCCAGGTCATCGAAGGGGGAACCCGAGCTGGCGCGCCAGGGCCTGCTGGCCGACTCCGTAAAATGCCGCGAGGCTGCGGATACCCTGCGCCACGGCCGGGTCGCCCGGCGGGGTCGCCTTAACGGCGGCGATCATCGTGTTCTTTGCCGTGTGCTCGGTGGATACGAATTCAAACACGCGGGTCCTGTATCCGGCCCACTCAAGGAGCTGCGCCCTTAGGGCATCGGTCACGAACTCCGCCTGCCGCTCCTCGAAGATCCCGTGCCTGAGGGCCGAGGAAAGGACGGCGGGCGCCACGATCTGCGGGCGTACCTCCTTTTGGCAGCACGGCGCGACGACAAGGAGGGCGGCGCCGGCCGAAACGCCCTTCGCGAGGGCGTCGTCGGTCGCCGTGTCGCATGCGTGGAGGGCTATGAGGACGTCCGCATTGGAGGCCTCCACGCTTGAGATCGTGCCCACGGCGAAAGTGAGGCGCGACGCCATGCCCTGCTCGGCCGCGGTCCGGTTGCAGAAATCCACAAGGTCGCCCCTCGCCTCGACGCCGCAGATCTCGGCCCTGTCGCCGAGAAGTTCGCTCGCGGCGAAGGTGAGGTAGCCCTTGCCGCACCCCATGTCGAAGACCCTCAGGCGCCGGCCGGCGGGCAGGGGGGCCTCCCGGAGGAGATGCCCAAGTATCTCGCCGAATTTCTGAATCTGCCTGAACTTGTCCGTCATCGCGGCGAGGGGCTTTCCGCGCGCGTCGGTCACCCCGAGAGCCCGAAGCCATGCGGCCCGCGAGTCTATCGCCCGGCTCTTCTGCCGGTCGTTGCCGCCGACCGCGGCCGGCTGTCCCGCGCCCGTCAGGCGAAGGCGCGACTTTCCCTCGCCCGTCTCCAGCTGGGCGCTGCGGGTCGTCGTGAACAGGTGTGCGTCCAGGAATTCGGCCCCGATCAGCGGCTCGAGGATTCGCAGCGCCTCGGCCGCCTCGTGGTTCTTCGTGATGTCCCGCGTTGCGTGGCGCCAGACGAAGGCGAGCCGCGGGCCTGCCTTGAGCGTGACCGGACGCACGAAGAGGTTGACCAGCGTGGGGTCGCCCCCGGCCGGCTTGCCGAGCGTCAGCTTCACCATCGATCCGTCGCCCACGGCCTCCCGGAGCAGGGCGATGAATTGGTCGCGTCCTGACGGGTTCATTTCGCCTCCCGGGGTAGTGTCACGGGGGGTATGTAAAAATCGATCGGCGTCCGGCGCCACCAATTTCCGCTGCGCGCGCGCTCGGCCGCGCTCGTGAATTCGTAGCGGTAGCGGATGACCCGCATGAAATGGGGTGGGGCGTCCGGGAACGGGTTCCGGTCAAAGAGCCGGCCGACGTCCGGGTTTCCCCTTAGGAGCTGCTCGCAGAGCGTGCCGACCCAGGGGGCGGCCTCGGGGGGCACCAGGGCCGCGAACCAGAGCTGCCAGTCGAGCCTGGGCTGGTGTGGGGCCACCCAAGGCGGCCGCCGCGACAGGTCCCCCGGCTTGTAGGGCAGCGAGTACTCGCGCCAGTCGCGCCCGTCGTTGCTGCCCTCGATGACGAGCTCGGGGCGCTCGACCGTCATCCGGGCGAAAAGACCGTAGTCGTTGAAGCTCCGGAAGGGCCCCACCGCCTCGGCGACCCACCGGACCAGGGGCGATCCGGACGCGACCCGCGAAACGGCGGCGCAGGCCTCGAAGAAGGTGATCCCGACGGCAAAGGCAGCAAACCAGCGCAGGGTTGTTGCGCCCATTCTCGTCCTCGTGGGCCCGATGTCGCCCGCGACAGGCAATGGCGCGGCGACGCCCCAGTGGCGGCCGCGCCACCAGTCGTCGTCCAGGCAGGTGAGGCAAAGGCCTATCGTGAGAAGGTTGAAGAATGCATAGTTGCCGGTGATTGCTATAAGTACCTGCAGGGCGATCATGGAGAGCGCCCCGATATGTCGGTATATTCTCGGCAGCGGTATCAAGAGCGGTGCTGCGAGCTCGACGGCGAACATGAAGGCGCACGAGGCGACCTGGAACCAGGTCGGGAGCTGGTTGGCGTACCAGGCGAGCGGGGTCGGCAGCGGCTGCGTCTGGTAGTGGAAGGTGAGCGCGGTCAGGTTCCACCAGGTCGGGTCGCCGCCCCGTAGCTTCACCACCCCCGAAAGGAACATGAGCCGGAACAGGAGCCACCAGACCAGGTATCGCCCCAGGGCGGGGGGCTCGTACGGAGCCGCCGCCCTGCGAAGCGTCCAGGGCACAAGAAAGACGGCGACCAGAGTGCTCTCCAGCAGCAATGCGTCCCACTGGAAATCGAGGAAGATCTGCCCGGCGGACACGAGCGAGAGGTAGCACGCCCAAAGTACGCCCAGGCACAGCGCGGGCGCATACCCCATGAACAGGAGAAGCGAGAGTCCGACTCCGAGTCCGCACAGGAGCGAGAGGAAGCGCTCGGCCCCGAAGAGCCAGCAGAGGGAGGGGGCCTCATACCAGGCCCGAACGCCCAGCTGGTCACGGGCGGCCGCGAAGAAATCGTGCGCGGGCAATATGCCCGCGTGACCAACCAGGCCCCCCACCTGCACCCATATAGAGGCGAAGGCAAAGAGGTGCGCCAGGGCCAGGATGCGCACGAAAAGTCCCGACCCGGTTGCGAACGACGGCGGAGCGCGCAAGCTGAGCTGCTCTTTCACAGTATCCATCCTAACAAATGGGCCGAATTAGGGGCATTGCTAAAGATGGCCGGGCGAGAGACACCGTGGATATATGTAATTGTATAGCTTGCTATAGTAACAAACATGTCATAGGTGCGCTTAACCATGGTAACAAAACAAATTAAGGAACTCGAAGTCACTAAGGCGAAGATGGCGGCACTTGAGAAGGCGATAGCGAAGCGCCTGAACAAGGAGCTCGCATCCCTTCCGAGCAAGTATGGCTTCGGGTCACTAGAGGAGTTCATCGGTGCGGTGAAGGAGGCTTCGGGTGGCTCGTCCCGCAAGGGCCGCCGCGGAAGGCCCGTTAAGGCCGTGGACAAGGTGAAGCGGCGCAAGCGGGCGGTCATCACGGACGAGACACGGGCGAACGTGAAGAAGCTCGTCGAGGCGGGCAAGACCGGCTCGCAGATCGCGAAGTCGATGAACATCTCCCTGCCGAGCGTCCAGAACATCAAGAAGGCCCTGGGGCTCGTCAAGGCGCGCGGCTAACCGCCAGCGCAGTCTTGCCAGTTTTGCCGGGCCCCCGCTTTGTAGGCGGGGGCCCTCTGTTTTCGGGGGCCGACGACATGCCAGCACACTATATCCAGGCGAACACTAATGGGCTCCTTCACCCTGCAAGCGAGCCGTCGATTGCACCGCTTAACCGGGGATTCCTATACGGGGACGCCATCTACGAGGTGTGGAGGACCTATCACGGCGTCCTATTTGCCTGGGAGGAGCACTGGCGCCGGCTGAGGGCCTCGGCGCGGGCCCTTCACATGGATCTCGAGTTCACGCCGGAGGTGATCCTCCCCGAGATCCGAAGGACCGTGGCCGAGTTCCGGGCGCGCGTTGCGGAGCCGGGAGAGCTCTATGTGCGCCTGCAGATCACCCGAGGGGCGGGCGCCATCGGACTGGACGTCGCCCTGGCCGACAAGGCGAACTTCATCATCCTCGTTCAGCCCTGCCCCGATCTTTCCCAAGAGAAGTGGAAAGAGGGGATGCGCCTGTCGGTCGCCACGACGCTCAGGCGCAACCCGTCCCAGAGCCTCGACCCGGCGTGGAAGACCGGCAATTACCTGAACAATCTCCTTTGCCTGCGCGAGGCCCGCTCCCGGGGGGCCGACGAGGTCGTGATCCTGAACATCGCGGGCGAAGTGACGGAGGCTTCCGTCTCGAACATCGCCTTTGTAAGGCGAGGCGGGATCGTGACGCCCCCGTTGTCTGCGGGCATCCTTGCCGGGATAACTCGCTCCCTAGTCCTCGGGGAAATCGCTTCGTCCGCGGGACTGAAGGCGGCCGAGGAGACCATCCATCCCGCGGACTTTGCCTCGATGGAGGAGTGCCTATTGCTGTCCACGACGAAGGACATCGTTCCCGTTTCGGAGATTGACGGGATCCGGTTTAAGCTGGGCCCGGACACGGTCTCGTCGCGCCTGAAAGCGGCCTTCGCGCGGGCTGCCCGCCGGTACGCGACAGCCCATCCCGAGCTTGCAGCATGAACCCGGCGGCGATGCGCTTCCTCGGGATAGACCACGGGACGCGAAGGATAGGCCTCGCCTACGGCGATGAGATCGGGGTCGCGACGCCCCTGCCTGCCATCACGACCGAGGACCCTGCTAAGCAGTGGGCCGGGCTCGCGGCCCTTCTTAGGGAGAGGCGCATCACGGAGGTCGTCGTGGGGCATCCGCTCAACATGGACGGGTCCTGCGGGCCCAAGGCGCTCGAGGTCGAGGCGTTCGCAGGCAGGATCCGGTCCGAATTCGGTCTTCCCGTCCACCTGGTCGACGAGCGGCTGACAAGCTACGAGGCCGAGTCGACCATCGCGCCGGCAAAGCGCCGCGCGCTGCGCAAGTCGGGACTCGTCGACTCCCGCGCGGCCACAATCATCCTCCAGGATTTCCTAGACGGCCGGATCTCGGCGGGCGCCAAGGGGGAGGAGTAGGCCATGAGGCGCTGGAAATGCATCTGCGCCTACGACGGCACCGGCCACTCGGGCTGGCAGAGCCAGCCCGCGGGGGATTCGATCCAGGATGCTATAGAGGCGCGTCTGGCCGAGATGCTGGGAGTGAAGACCCGGATCCACGCCAGCGGACGGACGGATGCCGGCGTGCACGCGTCGGGCCAGGTGTTTCATTTTGACGCGGACTGGCGGCACGGTCCGGACAAGCTCGCCGCGGGCCTAAGGGGCGGACTGGTGAGGTCCATCCAGATTGTCTCGGTGCGCGCGGCGTCCCCAGGCTTCCACGCCCGCTTCTCGGCGAAGGGAAAGACCTACGAGTACCGCATCCACCTCGGCGACGCCGACCCCTTCACGAGGCCCTATGCCTGGGTGATCCTAAAGCCGCTCGACCTTGAAGCCATGAGGGCGGCCGCCCGCGTGCTCCAGGGGCGCCATGACTTCAAGGCGTTCTCCGCATTCAACGGCGCAGAGCCGGGCGAGGCGGCCGGCACGGTTCGCGACCTGCGCTCGCTCGAGGTTCGAAAGAGGGGCAAGACCCTGCGGATTACAGCCGAGGCGGATGGGTTTCTCTACAAGATGGTCAGGAGCCTCGTCGGCGCGCTTGTGGCGGCGGGTGAGGGCAAGCTGACGCCCGCCGAGATCGCCGCGTACCTGCAGACGAAGGTGAGGACCGAAAAGATCCAAACCGCTCCGCCCCAAGGACTTTTCCTTCGGCAAGTCCGCTACCGCTGAGCCCCGAATTCGGTTGCCACTGGAAGTGGCCCAACGCACCTTACTAACCCCAAGTTTCATGCATTTCGACAAGCCGACGTACTCGGTCCGCAAGACGAAGAAGAAGGGCATCCCCGAGGGCCTTTACACCAAGGACCCCGTCACCGGAGAGATCCTCTTCAACAAGGAAATCGAGGACAACCAGATGGTTGTCCCGAAGAGCGGGCACCATTTCCCGATAGGGGCGCGGGAGCGCCTGGCGAAGCTGCTCGACCCCGAGTCGTTCACGGAGCTGCACACGGGGGTCCGCTCCGACGACCCCCTGAAGTTTGTCGATTCCCAGCCCTACGCGGAACGCATCAAGCGCTACCAGAAGGAGAGTGGACTGCCGGAGGCGGTGGTTTGCGGTACCGGGGCGATCCACGGCATACCGGTCGCGATCGCCGTCATGGACTTTCGTTTCTGCGGCGGCGCCATGGGTTCCGCCGCCGGCGAGAAGATCACCAGGACGATCGAGGACGCCCTGGCGAAGAGGATTCCTTGCATCATCGTGAGCGCCTCCGGTGGGGCCCGCATGCAGGAGGGCATCTACTCCCTGATGCAGATGGCGAAGACGAGCTCCGCCCTGGGGAAGCTGGCGCAGGCGGGCCTGCCCTATATCTCGGTTCTCACGCATCCCACGATGGGGGGCGTTACGGCCAGTTTCGCCACGCTAGGGGACGTCATCCTTGCGGAGCCCGGAGCGCTGATCGGATTTGCCGGGGCCCGGGTCATCAAGGACACGACGAAGCAGACGCTTCCCGCCGGATTCCAGACTGCCGAGTTCCTGCTCAAGCACGGCCTGGTCGACCAGATCGTGAGCCGGACGGATATGCGCGACCGCTTGCGGGATCTCCTCTCGGCTCTCTACCTGAAGAAGGAACCCGTGGCGGCTGGCGCCTGACCGGGTCACGGAAATGACGTCGGAACCGCCGCTGGCCGGCTACGCGGCCGTACAGGACTATCTTTTCGGCCTGAAGGCGGCGGGGGTTAAGTTCGGCATAGACCGGATGCGCATCCTCTCGGCCTTGATCGGCAATCCGGAGCGCGCCGTCCCCTGCATCCATGTCACCGGCACGAACGGAAAGGGCTCCGTCTCGGCCATGCTGGAGTCGGTCCTGCGCGCCTCGGGACGGAAGACGGGCCTCTACACGTCGCCGCACTTGGTCCGCCTCGGGGAGCGGGTGCAGGTCAATCGCTCCATCCTCACCGAGGAGGAGATCGTTGCCTACGTGCGCGAGCTGCAGCCGATAGCGGACCGGATCGGGATGCAGGGAGATCCGGGCGACCGGCCGAGCTTCTTTGAATTCATGACGGCCATGGCGTTCCTGCAGTTCTCCAGGAGCGGGTGTGACTGCAGCGTCATCGAGGTGGGCCTGGGCGGGCGCCTGGACGCAACAAACATCGTGGAGCCCGAGGTGAGCGTCATCACGTCGATAGGGATGGACCACTGTGACATGCTCGGGAACACCCTTCCGGAGATTGCGGGCGAGAAAGCCGGGATAATCAAGCCCGGCAGGCCGGTTGTCATCGGGCGCGTACCCCCCGAGGCCGAGGCAACGATCCGCAAGGCCGCGCATGCGGCGGGCTCCAGGATCGTTTCGGTCCGCGAGGAGTACGGCGAGGATATCTCACGGTATCCCGTTCCCAACCTCGAGGGCGACTACCAGAGGTGGAACGCGGCCACGGCGATCCTCGCCGCGGGCCTGCTGCCCAGAAAGTTTGGGATTCAACCTGAAACCACGCGCAAGGCTTTGCTCACGGTCGACTGGCCGGGCCGGTGGCAGCGGGTCATGCTAGGTGGGCGCCTGGCCGTACTCGACGCGTCCCACAACGAGGAGGGCGCGCGGGTCCTCGATGTTAACCTTGCGCGCCTAAGGCGCGAAACGGGCCGGCCGGTCGTCGCGATCGTGGGCGCCCTGGGGGCCACTCGGGCGGGACCCCTGCTGGAGGTGCTCTGTCGGCAGTGCCGCGACGTGCACCTGGTCGTTCCGCACCAGGCCCGCGCTTCGACCCACTCCGAGCTCGATGCCCTGGTGCCTCCGACATTCCACGGCAAGGCAATCAGATCGACCGTGGAGGAACTCTTTCCCTCGCCCGACGCCTGCAGCGCAGGGGGGCCCGGCGACGTTATCGTCGTCACAGGGTCAATCTACCTGCTCGGGGAGGTGCTCGCTCGGCTCGAGCCGCAGCGGGGCGCCGGCGAGGGCCGGCTTCAGGACTTCTGAGGGACCCTGGAAGGGGCTTCAGGCGAGCCTGATCAGCTCGGCCGCCGAGGGCAGGTCCTTGATGATCTGCGAGGGGCCAGGGCCAACGCCCAGGTAGCGGAGGTTCGGCAGGACGGCCGGCCGGGGCTCCCCCGCATAGGCGACATCGACGACGCCCTTGAGCATCCCGCCGACGTAGCGCCTGGCGTTTGAAGGCAGGTCCCCAAAGCGGCGGACGTTCGAGATGTCCTCGGTCCAGCCGGGATAGCGCTGATAGACGGGCCTAAGCGCCTTGCGCACGGCTTCGTTGCGCGGGACATGCAGGCAGGGCCTGCCGTCGCTGTGCTCATAGGCCGTGCAGATAAGGAGATCGCCCTTCCAGTCGCCCGACCATGTCAGGGCGTCGAGCTTGTTGATCATCAGGTCCTGGAAACCGCCGTACCTGAGGGTGTCACCCTTCTCGACGGCGTCGTACCAGCCCACCATGCGCTGGCGGCCCGTGCTCGTACCGAATTCAAGCTTCCTTAGCTTGATGCCGAGCGGGTCGGACTCGGGCATTTCCGTGAGGAACGTGTGGGTCCCCACCTTCGTGTCATAGGCCTTTGCGACCCCGAAGGTGTGGATCGGCTGCACGGGGATGTTGGCGCTTTCGAAGAACTCGGGCGTAAAGGTGTGCGACGAGGTCCCCGAGAACCCGTGGCGCTTGTCGAGCCAGTAGGCCTGGCCGAACTCACCGAGGATCGTGTGCCCGCTGCGGATCTCGCGCAGGACGAGCTCGCGCACCTCCCCGATGTTCCTGCGAAGCGCGGAGCCCGCGGCCCAGTACACTTCGGTCAGGCGCTCGAGATCGAGCTCGAAGGGGCGCCTGCCCCTGAACTGCGTGAAGTCGAACTCCTCGGGCCCGAACACGCCGGCGGCGATCGTGTCAGCGTTCGAGCGCCTCTCGGCCTCCGTCAGCCGGTCGAAGAACCCGTTCCACGATGTTTCGCTCGCGCGGTAGACGTGCTGGATCGCCCGGCAAGCCCGGTCGGCGCGCTGCGCGAGCTTTCGCGCGAAGAAGTTCGGGCCCGCCAGGAAATCCGAGAAGTACATCTGCCAGTGCCCCGTCTCCTCGCTGTAGGCTGCGGAGATGCCGCGTCCGGTGGAGCCCCTCGGCTCCTCAGCGAGCACGTTGACGCGGTAGTCCTCCTCGGCCAGGTCCAGGAGACGGTGGGTCAGATCGGACGTCATCGTGCGCTCGTCGATGAGGAGCCGGTCCAGGACCGAGTAGCCCTTCTTCTCGAGCGGGGCTGCTTCCCACAGGAATTTCCGCGGGTCCGCGACGACCCCGCTACCGATCGCAAGGTGGGGGATCTCCCGCTCGACGACCCCGGAGGGAAGGAGGTTGAGCTTCACGCCGGCGGCGGTGTGGCCCGCATTGGCGCCGCCATTGACCTTGATGACGACTGTCACCGGCCTTTGCGTGCCGCGAAGCTCCTCGACAATCTCGGGGACCAGGCGGCCCTTGCCCTCGTCGCCGAGGGAAATGCCGACATCCGCTATGAGCTGACTGGAGAAGGGGAGGAGCGCCATTTTCGTTCTGCAACCGAAGTCATGGACCCCTGCTGCAGAGGATTGAAATGAGCAGAGGCCGCCGGAGGGCAAGCCTCAACTCGCGGGTCACTGGTTGGCGCGCGTGGAGACCTCGACCACGTCGTGCGGCGCGGCCTCCTTCTGGCCGGCCGGGCTCACGCGTGCGAACCGGGCCTTCTCGCGAAGGACAGCGAGGTTCTTCGCGCCCAGGTATCCCATACCGCTCTGGACCCCGCTGATGAGGTTCGTGAGGACCTCGTCCACGGAGCCGCTGACCTCCTTCAAGGCCTCTATCCCCTCGGCGGCGACCTTGCGCGTGTCGTCGCGGTCCCGGCCGTAGCGGGCGGCGCTGCCCGCCTTCATGGCGGCGAGCGACCCCATCCCGCGGTACTGCTTATAGACTTTCCCGCCGATCTCCATGATCTCGCCGGGCGCCTCGCGGCAGCCCGCAAGGACCCCGCCGCAGATGACCGCGTCGGAAAGCGTCAGCGCCTTCACGATGTCGCCCGATTTCGCTATCCCGCCGTCGGAGAGGATGCGGACGCCGCGCCTGCGAGCGGACTTCATCGCGACGTAGAGGGCCGTAAGCTGGGGGATGCCGACTCCCGCGACGATCCTCGTGGTGCAGATGGACCCCGGGCCCTGCCCGACCTTGACCGCGTCGGCGCCGCAGTCGGCGAGGAACTCAACGCCCGCCCCGCTCGTGACGTTCCCGGCGATCAGGGTGAGGGACGGGAAGGCTTTGCGGACGAGCCGCACGACCTCGCCGACCCCGGCGGTGTGCCCGTGGGCGGTCGAGACCGCGACCGCGTCGACATGCTCGTCGACCAGGTTGCCGACGTGGGCGAGGATCGCCTCCCTGTCCAGGGAGCCGCTGGGAGTCCGTTTGGGGGAGAGCGCCGCGCCGACGACGAGCCTAAACTGGGAATCGCGCGCGGGCTTCCGGCGGGACTTGATCTCGCCGGTGATGCGCTCGACGTCGGACGCCGTGACAAGGCCGCGCAGGCGCCCCTGGCCGTCGACGACGAGCATCTTGTTGATGCCGACGTTCGCCGTGAAGAACCTGTCGGCGGCCTTGATCGGGTCCTTCGCGACATCGCTCTCCCTCTCGGTCTTTAGGTGGGAGCGGTGCGTCATCACCTCCGCCACGTTCTTGGCCCGGTAGCGCTCCTTCACGACGTTGCCCGAGAGAAGTCCGCAGAGGATACCCTGGTGGTCGACGACGGGGAAGGTCGAGAAGCCGTAGCGCTTCTGGTCGATGAGGGCGAGGACATCGCCGATCGCCTGTTCGGGCGCCACGGTGATCGGATCCTGGATGAGGCCGTGGATGTGCCGCTTGACCCGCGCGACCTCCTTGACCTGCTCCTTCGGGGGCATGTTGTAGTGGATGAGCCCCATGCCGCCATTGAGCGCCATGGCGATGGCCATCCGCATCTCGGTTACGGTGTCCATGTCGGACGAGATGATCGGGATCTGCAGGGCGAGCGTGTCCGAGATCGAGGTCGAGGTGTCGGCCTCCCTGGGCAGGATCTCCGAGTAGAGGGTCGCGAGGGTGACGTCGTCGAACGTCAGCGCCATCGGCACGCTTGAGGGGAAGAACTTGTCCGCAGGCAGGTAAAAACTGGCGTCGGCCGGGGACTGCGGTTTCTTGGCAACCTTGCTCATGAGTTGCCGTGATGTAAGTAGTCCGGTTCACTTAGAGAGCAATCAAATTGGAATTTCGCCTCTCATACCGCAGGTACAACCTGGCATTCCGCCAGCCGGTGCGCACGGCCCACGGCCCTTGGGCGGCGCGGGAGGGCCTCTACGTCAGGCTCGAGCGGCCCGACGGCTCGGTCGGATACGGGGAGGCGGCTCCGATCCCGCAGTTCGGCACGGAGACGGCCGACGAGGCCGAGAAGGCCTGCAGGGCTCTGGGAAGCGCGGTGACGGAGGAGGCCGTGCTGGGGCTGGACCCGCGGCTGTGCTCGCTCCGGAACGCCCTCCAGTGTGCGGTTGGCGGCGGCACGGCAGGCGCCCCGGTTCGGCCTAGCCTTGGGGTGGCCGCGCTCCTGCCCGCAGGGCGCGCCGCGCTGGCCCAGGCCCCGGCGCGGACCGAGCAGGGATTCAGGGTCTTCAAATGGAAGGTGGGGGTTGGCGCTGCGGACGACGAGATGGCGATGTTCGACGATCTGCTCGCGGGCCTGCCCGGGGGCTCGAGGGTCAGGCTCGACGCCAACGGGGCCTGGGACCGCAGGACGGCCGAGAGGTGGCTTGCTTGCGCGGCCGACCGGCCGGTCGAGTTCATCGAGCAGCCCGTGGCCCCGGAATCCAAGGGGGCCGAGGACTGCCTCGTCGGCCTTGCGGCCGATTACCCGGTCCCGATCGCCCTCGACGAGTCCATTGCGGGCGACGGGGACGTCGAACGCTGGCTCGGCCTCGGCTGGCCGGGTTATTTCATCGTGAAGCCCGTCCTGATGGGGGACATCCGGGGGGTGCTTGGGCGGCTTGCGGCCGCCCGGGCCCGAGTCGTCTTTTCCTCGGCCCTGGAGACGGCGCTGGGGGCCCAGAGTGCGCTTCAACGTGCCTTTGCCTGGCCGGGCGAGGCGTCGGCGCTCGGGTTTGGCGTCTGGCCGTTGTTTTCGGACGCGCGCTTTGACGGACCCGTCGCCGCACCCTTCATCCACGCCGCGGACGTCGACCGCATCGAACCGGAGGCCCTATGGAACGCGCTGGCCTAGCCCGTCTGCTCGGCGCCTCCGCCGGCGGGGGGCTCACCTCCCAGGTGGTGGAGGAGGACGAGCCGCGGAGGTTCATGGCATCGTTTGCCCGGGCCCTGTCCAGCGGGGGCAATGTGTTCCTGTCGAACCCCTCCTGGCAGTCGCAGGAGCGCTCCGCCCTGTCGGGCTTGCTCGGGGCGCAGGAATGCGAGGAGCGGGGCTGGCTCATGATCCCCAGCGGAGGAACCGGGGGTGGGCTCAAGTTCGCCCGCCATGACGGCTGGACGCTCGCCGCGGCCGTCGAGGGATTCAGGCAGCATTTTGGGTTGGAGCGCGTGAACGCGGTGGGCGTCCTTCCCCTTCACCATGTGAGCGGCTTCATGGCCTGGACGCGGTGCGTGATGAGCCGGGGGACCTACGTGCCCTGGTCCTGGAAGGACATGGAGGGCGGCCGGTTCCCCGAGAACATTCCGGGTGACTGCTGCCTGTCGCTCGTGCCGACGCAGTTGCAGCGCCTGCTCGCTTCTGAGGCGGCGATCTCGTGGCTAAGGAGGCTGCGCCTCATCTTTGTTGGCGGGGGGCCGGCCTGGGCGACCTTGACCGAGGAGGCCGCAAGGCTCGGCCTGCCTCTCGCGCCCTGCTACGGCTCGACGGAGACCGCAGCCATGGTCGCGGCGCTAAAGCCCGAGCAGTTCCTCGGCGGCGTCCGCGGCTGCGGGTCGGCGCTTCCCCATGCGCGGATCGATTTCGCCGGAGGGGTGCTCCGGGTCTCCGGCAAATCGGTCTTCGGGGGCTACTTTCCCGAGCGAAGGGGCGAGGGCCCCTGGGTGTCGGACGACCTGGGCGGATTCACGAGGGAGGGAAGCCTGATGATCCTCGGTCGCCGCGACGACCTGATCGTCACCGGGGGAAAGAAGGTATCGCCGGTTGAGGTGGAGGCCGCGCTCAGGCTTAGCGGGCAGTTCGAGGACGTGGCCGTGGTGGGGGTCGAGGACCCGGAGTGGGGAGAGGCCGTCGTGGCCTGCCACCCGCGCGGCGCGAAGCCGCCCCGGATCGCGGAGGTCGAGGCGGCGCTTGCGGGCCTTGCTTCCTTCAAGAGGCCCAAGCGCTACGTCGAGGTCTCGCCGTGGCCGAGGAACCCGCAGGGCAAGATCGACCGCGCAAGCCTCTCGAGGACCGCCGCCAGGAGCTGACGGGTCACTGGGCCCCCTTGACCCATGCTGCCAGGGGGCCGGGGAGGGCCTTTCGGGCGCGCGTGGAGGAGTCGATGCACACGTGCTCGGTCCGCGCCCTGGCGGCGCACTTGGGGGAGGCGCCAAGGCGGGTGACCTCGAAGCGGACCTCGTAGGAATTGTCCGACAGGGCCGAGCCCTGGACGCTCACGCTAAGCTTGTCGCCGCACGAAAGGGGGCGCAGGTAGTCGACCTCGCTCTTGGCGATGGGGACCACGACGCCGTTGTCGGAAAAGAACCGCTTCAGGTCGATTCCGGAGGCCGAGAGCGACTCCTCATAGGCCTCGTGGCAGATGGCCAGGTAGTTGGCGAAAAAAACGACGCCAGCGGCGTCTGTGTCCGCGAAATGGACCGTCCGGGTGTAATTGAAGGGCATTGCGGCGGGTTTGCCCCTCCAGAGAACGATCGAATCGGGCCCGACGCAATCACGCAGAGGGCGCGCGCGGCGCGTCTTCCGGCGTTGAACTTGCCGGCGGGTCCGTCTGAAATGCCCCCATGACCAAGAACGAGATCGCCGACGTCCTTGAGGAGATCGGCACGCTCATGGAGCTGAAGGGCGAGAACCCGTTCAAGGTCCGCGCCTATTTTGGGGGTGCACGGGCGATCGAGGCGCTGGAGAACGACGAGTTTGAGAGGCTGGTTTCGGAAGGAAAGATCGACACGCTCAAGGGGATCGGCGAGGCCCTTGCCGCGAAGATCGCCGAGCTCCACGCAACGGGCCGGCTCGAGTTCTTCGAGAAGCTGAAGGACTCCATCGAGCCCGGCCTCGTCGAGATGCTGAAGATCCCCGGACTCGGGCCGAAGAAGATCGCGGCGCTCCGCACCCAGCTCGGCATCTCCTCGATCCCCGGGCTGGAGAAGGCCTGCAGCGAGGGGAAGGTGGCGGCCCTGGCGGGTTTCGGGGAGAAGACCCAGGAGAAGATCCTCGCGGGAATCCGGAACCGGGAGGCCTATTCCCGCAGGCACCTGTGGTGGGACGCGTACGAGGTCGCGACCCCGATCGTGGAGGGCCTGCGTGCCCTCAGGGCCGTGAACCGGGCCGAGATTGCCGGGAGCCTGCGCCGCGGCCTCGAGACCATCGGCGACCTCGACTTCATCGTCGCAGCCGACGATGTGGCCCCGGTCGTGGATTGGTTCACCGGACTGGCGGGGGTGAAGGAGGTCACGGCCAAGGGCGACACCAAGGCGAGCGTGCGCCTTGAGGGCGGCATCCAGGCGGACCTAAGGATCGTCCCCGCGGAGCAGTTCGCATTTGCGCTCCACCACTTCACCGGGTCGAAGGACCACAACGTCCTCATGCGGCAGAGGGCCCTCGACAGGGGACTGAGCCTGAGCGAGTGGGGCCTCGTGCCGGCGGCCGGCGAGGGCACGGCGAAGGAGAAGGCGGGCAGGAAGGGGGGCGTGCCCGCCTCCGATGAGGCGGAGGTCTTCTCGGCCCTTGGGCTTTCCTTCATCCCGCCGGAGCTTCGCGAGGGGTTGGGGGAGATAGAGGCCGCCGAAAAGGGACCAATCCCCAGGCTCGTGGAGCTGGGGGATCTGCGCGGCGCGTTCCACAACCACACCACCGCGTCCGACGGCAGGAACACCCTGGCGGAGATGGCGGGGGCCGCGCAGGCCCTCGGCTGGGATTACCTCGGGATCGCCGACCACTCGAAATCAAGCCGCCAGGCAAAGGGCCTGAGCGAGGAGCGGCTCACCAAGCAGGTGGCTGAAATAAGGGACCTCAACGCATCGGGCCGGTTCAAGACACGGGTGTTCGCCGGCACCGAGTGCGACATCCTTCCGGACGGAAGCCTGGACTTCGACGACTCGCTGCTCGCCCTCCTGGACTACGTGGTGGTCTCGGTGCACAGCTCCTTCGGCCAGGAGGAGGAGGTGATGACCGCGCGGATCATACGCGCGATTGAGAACCCCCGCGCCACGATGCTCGGGCACCTGACCGGCCGGCTCCTGCTTGAAAGGGAGGGCTACGCCGTCAACGCGGGAAAGGTCATCGACGCGGCGATCGCCAACGGCGTCACGATCGAGATCAACGCCAGTCCCTACCGCCTCGACATGGACTGGCGGCATTGGAGGCGCGCCGCGGAACGCGGCCTGGAGTGCTCCATCAACCCGGACGCCCACGACACCGCGTCGCTCGGCTACGTGCGCGCGGGCATCAACTCGGCCCGCAAGGGCTGGCTCACCCGGGAGAGCGTCGTGAACACGTTCCCCCTGGAGGGGATCGAGAAGTGGCTCTCAGTGAAGAGGGGGCGCAAGTGATCGACGTAAGGGCGCGCGGGCTCGCAAACCTGCATGCGGCGCTGATGACGCTCTTCGTCGGCGCCGTGTTCTGGGCTTGGGCCTACGTGAACCTCAATTACCGGGTACCGTACATCCATATGAACCCGTACGAGAACCTCCTGCCGTACTTCCTATGCGTGATCGGCGGGATGCTGCTCTCGGCCCGGGAGGTCTCGAGAAGGCTCGCCGCCCGGTTCCACCTTCCCGACCTCGGGGGCCCGGCGCGGCTGGCGTCCCGCCAGGTGGCCCTGATTGCGATGCTCCTCTTCGCAATGATGTTCGCGACCCAGGACCACAGCATAAGCCGCCTGTTCCTCGGGACGTTCCTCGTGTGGTGCTGGGTCGGGCTTGCCGTCCTCAACGCTTGGGCGCCCGCCAGGCTCGCCCGCTTCGTCTTCCAGAAGGGGCACCGGCTTCCCACCGTGTTCATCGGCACCCCGGGATCTTTCGCCAAGGTCCGGGAGTGGGTCGCCAACAAGGAGCCGCTTGGGATCTTCCCGGTGGGGCTTCTCTCCCCGGAGCCGGCGCCCGCCGCGCCGGGCGGCGCCTCGGTCCCGTGGCTCGGGACCGTTGCGGACCTCCCCAAGGTCCTCGAGGAGAAGCTGGTGGGCCAGGTCATCATGCTCGAGCTGCCCGCAAGCGACGACGAGGCGAGCCGGATCATCAACGCGTGCAGGGACCGCGGCTGCCGCCTGTTGATCCACAGCAACATCGAGGAGCGCTACACGCAGCCCCTGGTGCCGATCACCGAGGAGGGGCGCCACTTCTACACGCTTCAGGAGGAGCCGCTCGAGGACCCGCTCAACCGGCTCACCAAGCGGGCCTTCGATATCGCCGTGGCGTTGCCCGTTGTGGTTCTCTTTCTTCCGCCGCTGTGCGCATGGGTCGCGCTCGCCCAGAGGATACAGGCCCCGGGGCCGCTCTTCCACGCGCGGGAGCGGCGCGGAAAACAGGGGGCCATATTCTGCATGCTCAAGTTCCGGTCCATGTACGCGGCCCAAACGAGCGCGGAGGCCGAGTCAAGGCAGGCCCTCACCGAGGACGAGCGCGTGTTTCCATTCGGCCGGTTCCTGCGCCGGCGCAGCCTGGACGAGTTCCCCCAGTTCTGGAACGTTCTGGTGGGGGAGATGAGCATCGTGGGGCCGCGGCCCTACATGCCGCTCCTGGACGAGGAATTCCGCCAGCAGACGCAGGGCTACCGCATCCGCACGCTCGTCAAGCCCGGCATCACGGGGCTCTCGCAGAGCCTGGGATTCCGCGGCGCCGTGCTCGAGGAGGAGATGGTCCAGCGCAGGGTGTACTGGGACGTCTACTACATTTCCCACTGGTCGATCTGGATGGACATACAGATCACGGCCAGAACCCTGTGGCAGGTCGTTGATCCGCCGGACACGGCGTTCTGACCCTAGGTTCGCCGGGAACGGAAAGGAGCCTTCGGCACCGTTGCAATATATAGAACTCGTTTGCAATGGGGCTTAGAAATCGTAGCCTGTGGTATCAGTTTTTCTGATAAGGGTCCGTTATATAAAATTTTTTTCCTAAACCCGCGCCGCACCCCCGGCCGCGATCAAAATGGGGCAGGGCCGCTTCATGGGTGGCCATGGCCCCCGGTTGATTTCGGCTCTGAGCCCAGCCTGCGTTCCAAATACGCCAATTCCCCAGGTAGAATGAATTCCAGCCAAGAACCCGGGATTACGGTGGTGAGCCCAGGCCTTAGGAGCGCCCGCGAATGGGCGCAGCTGATGACGGCGGCGCTCGACTCCGCCCCCAACACGATCGTGATCACCGACGCGAAAGGGACCATCGAATGGGTCAATCCGGCCTTCACCAAGGACACGGGCTACACGTTTGAGGAGGCTGTCGGCAAGAATCCGCGGATACTCAAGTCGGGCGAGCAGTCGGACTCCTACTACGCCGGCATGTGGACTACGATCTCGAGCGGGAAGGCGTGGCACGGCGAATTCGTCAACAGGCGCAAGAACGGCGAGCTTTACACCGAGGATGTGACCGTCACTCCGGTCAAGAACCCGGGCGGCGAGATCCGTCATTTCATCGCGATCAAGTTCGACATCTCCGAGCGCAGGCGGGCGGAGGAAGAGCTGCGGCTGTTCAGGAAGCTCGTGGACGCATCGGAGGACGCATTCGAGATCGTCGATCCCGATACCGGCCGGTTCCTCGACGTGAGCGAAGGACACTGCATCAAGCTGGGCTACAGCCGGGCCGAGATGCTCTCGCTTCGCGTGTCGGACATCGACCCGACGGTGAAGCAGGAGAACTGGGAGAAGATCGCCGAGAGGCTGCGTTCGAAGGGGGTCCTGACCGGAGAGGGGCGCCACCGGCGAAAGAACGGCACCGAATACCCGATCGAGTACCACGTGAAATGGGTCCTGCTTGAGCGCCCGTACATCGTCGGCGTCATGCGCGACATCACCGAGCGCAAGAAGCTCGAGGAGCAGCTTTTCCACGCCCAGAGGCTGGAAAGCCTGGGGATGCTGGCCGCGGGCATCGCCCACGACCTGAACAACGTCCTCTCACCGATCGCGATGACTGTGCCCCTTTTGCGGATGAACTCGGCCAACGCAGACGACCAGCACGTTCTGGACACGCTTGAAAGCTGCACGAAGCGCGGCGCCGGGCTCGTCCGCCAGATCCTCAACTTCGTGCACGGGATCGGCGGCGAGCCGAGCGTCGTGAATGTCAGCCATCTCTTGCAGGACATCCTCGGCGTCCTCCACGAGACGCTCCCGAAGTCCATCGTGGTCGAAGACGATTTTGAGCCGGACCTCTGGCCCATCCTTGCCAATCCCACGCAGATCCACCAGGTGCTGCTCAACCTCTGCGTGAACGCCCGCGACGCGATGCCGGAAGGCGGAACCCTGACGCTTAGCGCGCAGAACTGCATCCTCGACGAGAGCAGCGTCCAGACGCTCGGGGCCGGCCAGATGGGGATGGCGGTAAACCCAGGAGCATGGATCCTATTGCAGGTGCAGGACACGGGGACGGGCATTCCCGCGGACATCCTAGCCAGGATTTGGGAGCCCTTCTTCAGCACAAAGGGAGCCGGAAAGGGGACAGGCCTCGGCCTGTCCACCGTGCGGACCATCGTCCGCACCCATCGGGGCTTCTGCACGTTGCAGACCGAGCCGGGCCGCGGCACCGCTTTTCGGATATACCTGCCCGCAGCGGACGCGCCCAAGAGAAACTCGACCGCGCCGTTTGCGCCGAAACTGCGCACCGGGAACGGGGAGCTGATCCTGCTCGTCGACGACGAGAAGACGATTCTTGATATTGCGGGGACCATACTCACCCATGCGGGCTACAGGGTCGTCACCGCGACGAACGGGACCGAGGCCTGCTCGATCTTTGAGGCCCGCTGCAAGGAGATCGCCCTCGTGATCACCGACCACGACATGCCCGAGATGGATGGCGCGGGCGTCGTCGGGTTCATCCGCAGGCTTAAACCCGAGGCAAAGATCCTTGGCATCAGCGGCCTTGCCAACTTCGACCGGAGCACGGTGCCCGGTCGGTTCTCGGCATCGTTCCTGTCGAAACCCTTCACGGCCCTCGAGCTTCTCAACGAGATCCAGAGGATCCTTGGCGCCAAGCCGGCCGAGTCCTAGCGGCGGCGGGCGCCGCCCGTCCCTATCTCCCGCAAGCGCCCCAGGTCGGGCGGACCCCGGTCAGAAGGTCTTCACGTAGGTCGCGCCGTCGCGGTCGACGAAGGTCAGGTGGTCCGCATCCACCTTGACCAGCTTCAGGCCCAGGGTGTGGTCGATGACCTCGTTCACCTTGTAGACGTGTCCGTCGACCAGGGCCTTGCTGTCGGCGCCGGCGGCGCGGACTCCGGACACGCGGAACCGGTCCACGATCGCCTGGACCATGTCGTTGTGGCTTTGCGGTGCCTGGGAGGCCGGGGTACTTTCCTGGACGGCCGCCGCGGCGACAGGCGCCGGGGTCGGAGAGGTCTTGGCCTGGGCAACGGGCTGGGCGCCGGGGGCGGCGATCGGCGTGGGCACCGCTGTCGGCGCGGGAGGGGAAACCTTCGGGACCGAGACAACGATGGCGGGCGCCGGGGTGCTCGCCTTTGGCGCCGGCGCCGGCGGGGGGCTTGGGACGGCCGCCTTCGCCGGCGGGGTTGCAGCGGCCTTCGCCTCGGGCTTTCCGGTGACAAGGATCCCGGTGATCACCGCCGACACCACGACCAGGACCACGGCCGCGCCGCCAATGAGCACAAGGGTCTGGGTGCGCATGGGCTGGCCGCGCCGGGAGGTGCCGCGGTGGCCACCGCCCGGCATGGGGGGAAGCTCGGAGAGCTCCTCGGCGCGCAGGCGGGCCGCCTTCTTCAGCGCATCGTTGATGAGGCTCATGGTCCGACGATCAGTTTGTCAGGTTGTCCATGTCGCGGGCAGCCCTGCGGGCGTCCCAGTAGTTCACCTCGTCCGACTCGCGGATGAAGGCGGAGAGCATGGCCTTGTCGCAGAGGTTGTTCACGACGCGCGGGATCCCCCGGCTGGACTTGTGGATCGAGCGAAGGGCCCAGGGCGTGAAGGCGGGGCGCCCCGTCCCGCCGGCGAGGGTCAGGCGGTGCTGGATGTAGTGCACCATGTCCCGGTGGGAAAGGGGGTGGAGCTCGTAGTGGACGAGGATCCGCTGGCGCAGCTGGCGCAGCTCCTCGCGGGCCAGGACATCCTTGAGCTCGGGCTGGCCCATGAGGACGATCTGGAGGAGCTTCTGCTTGTCGGTCTCCAGGTTGGAGAGAAGCCGCACCTGCTCGAGGACCTCGAAGGACAGGTTCTGGGCCTCGTCGATGATGAGGACAATGTCGCGCCCCCGGTGGATCCTCTCCAGGAGGACCCGGTTCATCTGCGAGACCAGGTCCACCTGGCTGCGCGCCAGCTTCGTCTCGCCAAGCTCGACGAGGATGGCCTTGAGCATCTGCGTCTCGGTCACGCGGGGGTTCAGGATAAGGGCGGTGTCAAAGTGCTCGGGGTCGAGCTCGTTGAGGAAGCGCCGGCAAAGGGTCGTCTTTCCGCACCCGACCTCGCCTATGAGCACGATGAATCCCTTGCGTTCGCGCACCCCGAACTTGAGGTGCTGGAGGGCCTCCTGGTGCGTGGGGCTAAGATAGAGGAATTTCGGATCGGGAGTGATGTTGAACGGCATCTCCTTGAACCCGTAGAAGCTCTGATACATATGCGATGCCGAGTAAGCCGGGACCGACCTCAAAACGCACGCCAAAACCCGCGTTTGATACGGATGCTCAAAAAGAATTGCGAACCCGTGGTGGGGCGCTGTTTATCCAAGTCAAAGATCCGTGAATTCCCGTCGAGTCATATTGAGCCTCTACATGCTCCTTTTTGCCGGACTTGGTGTCACTGGTGGGTACCTCTTCATGGACGCCCGCGCCGAATACAACCGCCTCGTGCAGGTCGAGACCCTCAACCGCAACAAGCTGGCCGAGGTGCAGGCGCGGCTCAAGGACCAGGAAAAGGTGCTCGACCGCCTCAGGAACGACCCGGCGTATGTCGACCGGGTCATCAGGAAGAAGCTCGGATATGCGAAGCCCGACGAGTTCATTTTCCGTTTCGAAGATTGAACCCGGACGGCGCGCATGACACCCGACCCAAGGAGCCTGATTGAGACGTTTCGCCGGGCGGGACAGGGCCAGGTCTTCGCGTTCTACGACCGGCTGGCGGCCGGCGCGCAGGTGCGGCTCATCGAGGAGGCGGCCGAAATCGACCTGGCGGAGATGGATCGCCTCGTGCGCACCCTGGTAGTCGCCGGAGGAGCGCAGGCCGTGGACCTGAGCGGCCTGGCGCCCGCGCCCTACGTTCGGCTGCCCGGGCAGGGGGGTGATGCGCCGGCTTGGGCTGCGGCGAAGGCGGCCGGGGAATCCGCCCTGAAGGCGGGCCGGGTGGCGGCCTTCACCGTTGCGGGAGGGCAGGGTACGCGCCTCGGGTACGATGGTCCCAAGGGGACCTTCCCGGTGACTCCCGTCAGGCACCGCTGCCTCTTCCAGGTGTTTGCGGAGAAGCTCCTTGCAGCGGGCCGGCGCTACGGCAGGCCGCTGCACTGGTTCATCATGACCAGCCACCAGAACCACGAGGCCACGGAGGCGTTCTTCGGGGAGAACCGCCATTTCGGGCTGGAGAGGTCGCGGGTCCACTTCTTCAGGCAGGGCCGCATGCCCGCCGTGGATTTCTCGGGCCGGATCCTCTTGGAGAGCCAGGGTTCGCTGGCGTTGTCCCCCGATGGCCATGGGGGCTCACTCAGGGCACTGGCGAGGAGCGGGGCCCTCGACCTGATGGCATCCGAAGGAATCGACACGCTCAGCTATTTCCAGGTCGACAACCCCCTGGTCCGGTGCGTCGACCCCTCGTTCATCGGCTGGCACCTCCTGCGCCACTCGGAGATGTCGAGCAAGATGATCCCCAAGGCCTACCCCGAGGAAAAGCTCGGCCATTTCTGCATGAGGGAGGGCAAGCTCGTCGTGATCGAGTACTCCGACCTGCCGATGGAGCTCCAGAGGGAGAGGGACCCCCTGACGGGTGCCCTCTTCTATGAGGCGGGCAGCATCGCGATCCACATGATCGACCGGGAGTTCGTCCGCAGGATGGCCGGCGGCTCCGGCCAACTCCCGTTCCACAGGGCCGACAAGAAAATCGCCACCGTGGACGAGGCGGGCAACGAGGTGCGTCCGGCCAAGGCGAACGGCGTCAAGTTCGAGCTCTTTGTGTTCGACGCGCTCCCTTTTGCCAAGAACCCGGTCGTCATCGAGACGGCCCGCAGGGACGACTTCTCGCCGGTGAAGAACGCCGAGGGCGTTGATTCGCCGGCCTCCTGCCGCGCGGACCAGCTGCGCCAGTACGCCCGCTGGCTGCGCTCGGCGGGTGCCACCGTCGCAACCGGGCCCGACGGCCTCCCGGATTTCTCCCTAGAGGTTTCGCCGCTGTTCGGCTATGACGAGGATTCGTTCCGGGAGAGCTGGGCCGGCCTCTCGCCGAAGCCAGAGATCGCCGACGGCCTTTGTCTCGACAACCCCATACAATGACACCAACCGATCAGATCCAATCCGCGGTGAGCGCGGGAAAGCTCATGGCCTCGGCCGCCGCTAACATCACCGCCTACCTCGGGGCCAAGCTGCCCGCCTGGGCGGTGGAGAGCATCGGCGAATTGATCGAGAAGGGTTCCTGGAGCGAGCTGAACGACCGGTTCTACCGCGAGCTTGAATTCGGGACGGGCGGCATCCGCGGCAGGACGATCGCCTCCGTCGCCACGAAGTCCGAGACCGGCAAGCCCGGCCTCTACGGCAGCCCCGAGCACGCCGCGGTCGGCAGCAACATGCTCAACGACTTCACCCTGGCGCGCGCGGTCATCGGGCTCTTCCACTACACCAAGGGGTACCTCGACGAGCGCGGGGAGGCGGCGAGGCCGCGCCTCGTAATCGCCCACGACGTCCGGTTCTTCTCCCGGCACTTCTGCGAGCTGGCGGCGTCCGTCTGGGCGCGCCTGGGCGGCGAGGCGTTTATCTTTGACGGGCCGAGGCCGACCCCCCAATTGAGCTTCTCCGTCCGGCACCTGAAGGCCCACGCGGGCGCGGTCATCACCGCAAGCCACAATCCCCCGCACGACAACGGATTCAAGGCCTACTTCGTCGACGGGGGCCAGGTCATACCGCCCCACGACACGGGGATCGTCGCCCGGGTCGCCGCCGTGCCGCTCGGCACGGTGTCCGGCTACCTCCAGACGGACCTGTCGGGGGTGACGACCCTCGGCAGGGAAATGGACGACGCCTACCTGGGCGTCGCCGCGGCGGCCGCGATCGACCATGAGCTCCTAAGGAAGACGCGCTTGAAGGTCGTCTACACGAACCTCCACGGGACGGGCGCCGTCCATGCCATACCGCTGCTGATCCACGCGGGATGCAACGTGGTCTCGGTCGCGGAGCAGCTTGAGCCCGACCCGCGGTTCCCGACCGTGAAGTCGCCCAACCCCGAGAACGCCGAGGCGCTCTCGATCGCGGTCAAGGTGGCCAATGCCCGCTCCTGCGACGTGGTGATGGCGACCGATCCCGATTGCGACCGCATGGGTGTCGCGGTGCGCGGGCCCTCGGGCGAGATGGTGCTCCTGACGGGCAACCAGATCGGATCGCTCATCGCGGAATACCGCCTGCTCAAGTACAAGGAGCTCGGCTGGATCCCCAAGGCGGGGTCGGACCGCGTCTGCATCATCAAGACCTTTGTCACGACGCAGCTGCAGGACGCGATCGGCCGCGGGCACGGTGTCAAGGTGATCGACACGCTCACGGGCTTCAAGTGGATCGCCGCGAAGATCGGCGTCTACGAGGAGCGCCTGAAGAAGGCCATGGGCCCGAAGTGGAGCTACGACGGGACGCCCTTCGCCGAGAGGGCCCGCCTGCTCCAGGAGCACAGCACGTTCTTCGCCTTCGGAACCGAGGAGAGCTATGGCTACCTGCCGAACGACTATGTCCGCGACAAGGACGGCAACGCGGCGTGCCTCATGTTCTCGGAGCTCTGCGCCTGGGTCGCCGGCCAGGGGATCACCGTCCCGCAGTACCTGGACCAGGTGTACCTGAAGTACGGGTTCTACCTGGAGGACACGATCAACATCTACTACGAGGGGGCGAGCGGCAGCGCCAAGATAAAGAGGATCCTCGACACCTACCGGACCTCCCGCCCAGGGTCCTTCGGCGACGTGACGGTGACGGGTTTCCAGGACTTCGGCAGGGAGCGCATCCTGGACGCCGACGGGGAGGAGATACCGAAGCAGGACCTCTACGTCGTGTCGCTGTCCAACGGCTACCGGTTCGCGGCCCGCGGAAGCGGCACGGAGCCGAAGATGAAGTTCTACCTGTTCGCCTCGGACAAGGTCGCCAGCGCCTCGGACCTGACTGCCGTGAAGGCCCGCGTCCGGGCCGAGCTCAACCGCTTGAAGGCCCTCATCGAGGCGGACGCGCGCAAGCGCGCCGAGGGATGACTTCGAACCCCACATAACCATGCCACACGTTCCCGGGCTGCGCAGCCCCTACGCCAAGGTCGGCCGCCTCGTCTTTTTCGGCAGGATGCTCGACAAGATCCGCCTGCACGCCGTCGGCAACCTCCCGGCCGACTACGTCGCAAACCTCGGGGATTCGAAGCCGGGATTCTTCGACTACCGCTGCTGCAGGTTCCTGCGGGTCTCGTTCGGGGAGATCACGCGGCGCACCCTCGAGGGAGGCAGCGACGAGGCGGTCCTCGAGTGGGCCGAGCAGAAGGGCGGACGGCGCACCGACGAGGAGTGCACGGTCTGGAACAGTTTTCTCATGAAGCGCGGCTGGCACGATCCCGCCGAGAACGTCCAGCAGCTGCAAAAGCGGATCAAGGATGCCGGGTTCGAGGGAAGGTCGATAGAGACCTTCTTTGACTACATCGACCTGGACGAGGGCCGGGACACCCTCGCAAGCCGGCCCTGGGAGGGCGTCTAGCTAGAGCAGCAGGAGGGCGGGTTTCTCAAGGAGGTCCCTGACCGCGGCCAGGTAGGCCGCGCCCACGGCGCCGTCGACCACGCGGTGGTCCGCCGAGAGCGTGAGGTTCATCCTCTGGCCGACCACGATCTGGCCGTCCTTCACGACGGGTTTCTTCACGGTCGTGCCCACGGCCAGGATCGCCGCATTCGGGGGGTTGATGATGGCGCAGAACCGGTCGATCCCCATCATCCCGAGGTTGGTGACACAGAACGTCCCGCCCGTGAACTCGGCGGGCGTGAGCTTCTTTTCCTTGGCCCGCTTGCCGAGCGCCTTGGCCTCGGTGCTGATGGCGAAGATCGTCTTCAGGTGGGTGTCGCGGATCACGGGCGTGATCAGGCCGTCCTCGATCGCCACGGCAAAGGAGACATGGGCGGCGGAGTGGTACCTGACGGCGGTCCCCTCCCACGAGCAATTGACGGCGGGAACCCTGCGCAGGGCCTCCGCGGCTGCCTTGAGGACGAAGTCGTTGACCGAGAGCTTCACGCCCTCCTTCTCCAAGGCCTCGTTCAACTGGGCGCGAAGCTCCAGGAGCGGCCCGGCGTCGACCTCGATGTCGGCGTAGAAGTGGGGGATCTGCGTCTTGGACTCGAGGAGCCTGCGGGCGATCGTTCCCCTCATGTTGGAGACCGGGACGAGTCGCTCCTGCTGTACGGGGCCCTTGGAGCTCGTGGAGGCCGAGACAAAGGGCGCAGCCGGCGCCCCCTTTGCGGGACCGGCAAGGACGTCGGCCCGCAGGATGCGGCCGCCGGGGCCGCTGCCCTTCAGGGAGCCGAGGTCGACGCCCTTCTCGGCGGCGAGCTTGCGGGCTAGCGGGGACACCTTGATCCGGCCACCCGCCGGTGCCGTAGGGGCCGCCGGGGCTGCAGCGGGAACCGGCGCAATTGCGACCGGTGCGGCTGCGACCGGTGCCGCGACCGGGGCAGGCACGGGTGTGGGAGCCGCCGCCGGGGCGGCCTCGGCCTTGGGGGCCGGAGCGGCCGCCGCGGGAGGGGCAACCTTCTCGCCGGGCTTGCCGATCGCGCACAGGGGGGCGCCGAGCGGCACCGCCGAGCCTGCCGGGACAAAGATGGCCAAGAGGGTGCCGTCGAAGAAGCTTTCCAGCTCCATCGTCGCCTTGTCGGTCTCGACCTCGGCGAGCATGTCGCCGGTCTTCACCAAGTCGCCCTCCTTCTTGAGCCACTTGATGAGCGTGCCGACCGTCATGGTGTCGCTCAGCTTCGGCATTTCGATGATGTTGGCCATGGGGGGAGCTGTTTCCGGCGTTACGAGTCGAGGGCCTCGATCGCGGCCTTGATGATCCTCTGCGTGTTGGGCAGCTGCTCCACCTCGACGGGCGGGCTGTAGATCGAAGGGGCGTCGACCGTCGAAAGCCTGGCAATGGGGGCGTCGAGCTCGTCGAAGGCCTCGCTCTGGATCATGTACGCAAGCTGGGCGCCGACGCCGCAGAAGGGCTTCTGCTCCTCGACCACGAGGACGCGGTGCGTCTTGCGCACCGACGCGAGGACGGTGTCCATGTCGAGGGGCCGGATCGAGCGCAGGTCGACGACCTCAACCGAAAGGTTGTGCTCCTGCTGCAGGATGTGGGCCGCCGCGAGCGACTGGACCATGGCCCTTCCGTAGCTGACGATCGTCAAGTCCGTGCCCTCGCGCTTGACCTCGGCCTTGCCGAGGGGGACCAGGTAGTCGTCATCCGGGACCTCGCCCTTGTCGCCGTAGAGCATCGTGTTCTCCAGGTACATGACCGGGTCGTTGTCGCGGATGGCCGACTTGAGGAGCCCCTTCGCGTCGTAGGGGGTCGCGGGCACGACCACCTTGATGCCGGGGTGGTTCGCGAGCACGTTCTCGGGCGTGTGGGAATGCGTCGCGCCGACGTTGGTCCCGCCATTCGCGGGCCCGCGGATCACGATAGGGCAGTGGATCTGCCCGCCGGACATGTAGCGCACGTTGGCGGCGTTGTTGAGGATCTGGTCGAACGCGACCGAGTAGAACGACCAGAACATGAGCTCGATCACGGGCCGGATGCCGAGCATGGACGCCCCGACTCCCATGCCGATGAAGCCCGCCTCGCTGATCGGCGTGTCGACGATCCGCTTGGGGCCGAACTTGGCCAGGAGCCCCTCGGTGACCTTGTAGGCCCCGTCGAACTGGGCGACCTCCTCGCCGAGCACGACGACGTTGGGATCGCGGGTGAGCTCCTCGGCGAGCGCCTGGCGGATGGCTTCGCGGTATTGGATTACGGGCATCGCTTAGTTGAAGAAGAGGCGGCCGCCTGACTTGCGCTCGCCCGGGTTGTCGCTCTCCCAATAGACGTCCTTCTGGAGGTCCGCCGCGGTGGGGAAGGGGCTTGCCTCGGCAAACTCGGTCGAGAGGTCGGACTCGGCCCTGGCCTCGGCGTCGATCTTCTCGACCTGCGCCGCGTCGAGGACCTTCTCGGCGAGGAGGAGGTTCTGGAACACCTGGATCGGGTCCTTGGTCCTGCGGTACTCCTCGACCTCGGCCTTGGCGCGGTAGGTGTTGTCCGGGTCGGCCACCGAGTGGCCCCGGTACCGGTAGGTGCGGATCTCAACGACGGACGGGCGGCATTTCTCGCGGGCCTGCTCGAGATACTTCGCCATGAACGCGCGGACCTCATAGAGGTCGTGCCCGTCGCAGACGCCCCAGTCCATGTGGTAGGCGTCGGCCCTGCGCGCGAGGTCTCCGGCCGAGGAGCGGGCCTGGCTCGTGCCCATCGAGTAGCCGTTGTTCTCGATCACGAAGACGACCGGAAGCTGCCAGAGCGCCGCGAGGTTGTAGGCCTCGTGCACCGCCCCCTGGTTGACCGCCCCGTCCCCCATGAAGGTCATGCAGGCGCCCTTGAGCCCCTTGTACTTGAGGGCGTAGGCGAGTCCGGTGCCGAGCGGCACCTGCCCCCCCACGATCCCGTGCCCGCCCCAGTAGTTGCGCGCCGGGTCGAAGAAATGCATCGAGCCGCCCTTGCCCTTGGAGCAGCCGGTCACCTTGCCGTAGAGTTCCGCCATCAGCGGGTTCAGCTCCATCCCGACGGCGATCGCGTGGCCGTGGTCGCGGTAGGCGGTGATGACATGGTCGTCCTTGCCCATCAGGGAGCAGCAGCCGACGGCGACCGCCTCCTGGCCGATGTAAAGGTGCAGGAATCCCCCGATCTTCTTCGCCTGGTAGGCCCTCAGGCTGCGCTCCTCGAACCGCCTGATCCGCACCATCAGCCGATAGAGCGCGATCTTCTGGTCGCTTGACAGGCAGGCATTTACGGGAGCCGACACATAGCCCGCTTTGGCGGCCCCGGAGGCGCTGCGGTCTTCGGTGGTGGCGTTGGATTTCTTGCTCACAGTGTGTGGAAACGGTGAGCTTCCAGCCTGATACATTGAAAATCAAGCATTCAAGATCGGATTTTCAACCGAGGGGGGGCGTGATCTCCTCGACCTCGACCAGGACCGGTTTGCCGGGCCTGCAGTCGGCCCGCAGGGCCACGAAGCGGTCCCGGTACCGGTCGTAGGTCGGCCAGAGTGCGGTCCTGTCGGTCTCGGGGATAGGAAGTTGGTCGATCGCAGCCCGCGTGAAGAAGCCGAAGCGGCCCTCGGAGATGTCCGGGGGCAGGCCGGGCAGGGGCCTCCTGCAGCGGAAGAGGAACATGAGCCAGTGGGACTGCCCCTCATAGGCCTTCTCTGCGATGACCGAGAACAGGTGCAGGTCCGCCGTCGCGACGACGAGGCCCGTCTCCTCGCGCGTCTCGCGCACCGCGCATTCGAAGGGAGACTCGCCGCTCGCCATCTCGAGCTTGCCGCCGATGGGGCTCCAGATGCCCTTGTTTGGCGCCTTGGCCCTAAGGAGCAGGAGGTGCTCGCCGGCCGCGTTCTCCAGGAACACGAGCACCGCGATCTTGTAGGGCAGGGCCAGGGGGGTCGGGTGCACCAGGCCGGATCAGAGGATCAGGTCGGGCGGCACGTTCGCGAGCGACTCCTCGACCGTGGTGAGCCCCATCTTCACCTTGAGCATCGAGTCCTGGTGGAGGGTCTTCATCCCGGTCTTCATGGCGATCCTCTTGAGCTCCGCGACCTCCACCTCCTTGTTGATCCCCTCCGTGAGCTGCTCGTTGTTGACCATGAGCTCATGGATGCCGACGCGCCCCTTGTAGCCAAGGCCGTTGCACACGGGGCAGCCCTGGGGGTTTGCCTTGAAGATCTGCCCGCTCCAGCCGATCGCCTTCTCGATGATCTGCTTCTCCCTCCCGTCGGGCTCATAGGGAACCTTGCAGTTCTTGCACACCCGGCGCAGGAGACGCTGGGCGCACACGCAGACAAGGGAGGCGGAGATGTTGAAGGGCTCGATCCCCATCTCAGCCAGGCGCGTCACCGTCGACGGGGCGTCGTTCGTGTGGAGGGTCGAGACGAGAAGGTGGCCGGTCAGGGCCGCCTCGGAGGCGATCCCCGCGGTCTCCTCGTCGCGGATCTCGCCCACGAGAATGACGTCGGGGTCCATGCGCAGGTAGCAGCGCAGAGCGCGGGCGAACGTGAGCCCGATCTGCCGGTTCATCTGCATCTGGTTGAGGCCCGGGAGCGTGTACTCGATCGGGTCCTCCGCCGTCTGGATGTTCATGTCCGGCGTGTTCACCTCCGCTAGGGCCGAGTAGAGCGTCATCGACTTGCCGGAGCCCGTCGGCCCGCAGTGCAGGATCATCCCGTAGGGCTGGCGGATGCACTCGCGGTATCTGGCAAGGTTCTCCTCGGAGAACCCGAGCGCCGGAAGGGGGAGGGTGGACTTCTGCTTGTCCAGGATGCGCATGACCACCTTCTCGCCGTAGTTCATCGGCCCGGTGGCCACGCGAAGGTCGATGTCGATGTTCTTCTTCGTGTACTTCTTGAAGACGATGCGCCCGTCCTGCGGCAGGCGCCTCTCCGAGATGTCCAGGTTGCACATGATCTTCAGGCGCGTCACGAGCGCGGTCGCGACCTGCTTGGGAAGGCGCAGCTTCTCCTGGCACAGCCCGTCGATCCGGTACCGGACAAGGAGGTCCTTCTCCATGGGCTCGATGTGGATGTCCGAGGCCCCGGAGATGTAGGCGTCCTCGACGATGCGGTTGGCGAGCTGGATGATGGGGGCCGAGTCCTCGCTTTCCAGGTCCGCGGCCTTCATCTCGCCGGTCTCGGCGTCCACCTCGTAGGCCTCGCTGATCACCTTCGTGACCGAGCCGATGTCGACGTCGTCGCCGCCGGTGTTCGCCTTGGAGTCCTTGAAGAACTTCTTCACGAGGGACTCGAACAGGGTCGCCGAGACGACCTTGACCTCGTCGATGCTCAGGTCGGTCGCGCGTGTGAACGACTCGCGCTTCGCGTAGTCGAGCGGGTTCGTCATGACGACGGACACCGACCCGGGCGCAAGGCTCTTGTGGGGGAAGACTCCCTCCCTGCGGATGATCGCGTCGCCCGTCGTCTCGACCAGCTTGTCGTCGATCTCGAGCTCCTCGATCTTCGTCACCAGCGGCAGGTCGGTCAGCTTCGAGACGAACCTCGCCGTGTCGTCGGGCCCGAGCTGGAACTTCGGGTCGATCATCCTGTGGATCAGCGCCGAGGAGTACTCCGCCACCTCGGTCAGCAGCTTCAGGTCGGCCTCCGTGAATTCGCCGTTCGTCCCCGCCGAGAATTCCTTGTTGAGCGTCTGGATGGCGCCGAGCGTGATCGTGGTCTTCAGCGGCACGGTCAGCATCGAGCGCACCTCGAACCCCGTCGTCTTGGCCATCGATGCCATGATCGGCGCCTGGCTGTCCGAGTTGCGGTAGAAGACCGGCTCGCCCGACTGGATCACCTTGCCGACGACGCCGGTGCCGACCGGCACCTTCAGCTGGAGAAGCTTCGTCTCCATCTCCTTGAACTTGGGCTCCTTCTTCGGGTCGTCGCTCCAGAGGGACGGGGAGTAGTAGATCTGCTTGAACGCGATGTCGTTGCCCTCGACCATGTAGAGGGTCATCGACTGCGCCTGGAGGGCCTCGACCACCTTGGAGGCGGTCAGCTCGATGACAGACGCGACGTCCTCCTTGCTCGGCGCGGGCTTGGAGATGATCTTTATCAGCAGTGAGCGCCTTAGGGCGCTCGCTATGGAGGGGGCTGCCATACTGTTACAGGGGATCGGTCTGCCATTGCCCGAGCCGGCCCGCAACGAGAAACGGTCCCGACTTCGGTTGCGGGTGCCCATTTCCCTTGCATAGGCGGGGTCTTGCCAAAAAATCACCGCCTCCATGGCCGACCCGGAAAGACACCCTTTTCTGCAGGGACTGAGCAAGCACCGCGGAACGCCGCCGACCGTCGTCGTCATCTTCGGCGCCTCGGGGGACCTGACGGCGCGCAAGCTGATCCCCGCCATCTACAACCTGGGCGTCGACAACCTTCTGCCGGCCGACTTCCACCTGGTCGGCTACGGCCGCAAGGCGATCCCGGACGAGGAGTTCCGGTCCATGGCCTCGGGCGCCATCAAGGAATTCTCCCGGCGCGAACTCGATCCCGAGGTCTGGGCGAGGGTGGGGGCCAACATGACGTACGTCTCCGGCGGCTATGACGAGAAGGCGGGATTCGACCGGCTGGCCGCGCACATCCTGGAGATCGAGAAGGGCATCGGGGGCGACGTCCAGTCGCTCTTCTACATCTCGACTCCGCCCTCGGTCTTTAGCCCCATCATCCAGAACCTCGGCGCAAGCGGCCTCGGCTCCCGGTACGTCGGCAGGCCGCACCATTCCAAGGTCATCATCGAGAAGCCGTTCGGGAGGGACCTGGACTCGGCCCGCGCCCTGAACGCGGAGCTGCGGTCGGTCTTTGACGAGAACCAGGTGTATCGAATCGATCACTACCTGGGCAAGGAGACGGTCCAGGACCTCCTGGTCCAGCGCTTCGCCAACTCCATCTTCGAGCCGATCTGGAACCGCAACTACATCGACAACGTCCAGATCACGGTTGCCGAGGACCAGGGCGTGGGGACGCGCGCCGGCTACTACGAGCAGAGTGGTTGCCTGCGCGACATGATCCAGAACCACACGACGCAGCTGCTGGCGCTCACGGCGATGGAGCCGCCGGGCTCCTTCGACGCGGAGGCCCTGCGCGACGAGAAGGTGAAGGTATTGAAGGCCATCGAGCCGATCGCGCTCGGGGCCAACTCCGACGCGGCGCGCGCCCAGTACGCGGCCGGGATGACCGGGGGCAAGGCCGTGCCCGGGTACCTCCAGGAAAGCGGGATCGCACCGGACTCGGTGACGGAGACCTACGCGGCGATCCGGCTCTCGGTCAACAACTGGAGGTGGCACGGGGTCCCCTTCTACATCCGCTCGGGCAAGCGCCTTCCCCGGCGGGTCTCCGAGATCGCCGTACAGTTCAAGCGCCCCCCGGGGACGATCTTCCCCCAGAAGGGCGGCTTCAACCTGGCGGCCAACACGCTCTCGTTCCAGATCCAGCCCGATGAGGGCCTGAGCATGATCCTCAACGCCAAGATACCGGGCCTGGACACGCGGACGCAGCCCGTGAAGATGAGCTTCCGCTACGCGACGACGTTCGGATCCAATACGCCGGAGGCCTACGAGCGGCTGGTCCTGGACGCGATGATCGGCGACGGCACGCTCTTCATCAGGGGCGACGAGGCCGAGACCTCATGGAGCCTCTATACGCCGCTCCTGGACTTCTGGCGGTCCCAGGGCCGCGAGGGCATGGAGTCCTACCCGGCGGGCTCATGGGGTCCGGCCGGAGCCGAGAGGCTCGTCGCGACGAGCGGCCATACCTGGCGCAAGCCCTGAAGCGGCCGAGCCCCCGTCCATGTCCGGAATATTCGACGCGCTGCCCGGGATCGAGGTGCCCGTGGCCTCGATTTCCAAGGGATTGACGCAGATGTGGGAGTACGCGGCCACCGAGGGAAGGCCGTCGCCCGAGGGCGAGAACTCCATGGCGATCCAGGTCAACCTCGTCCTGCACCTGGGCTTCCGGACGGACGCCGAGGACGCGACGCGCCAGTTCGAGACGGCGGTCAGGTTCTCCAGGCGCTATCCGAGCCGGGTCGTGATCCTGTGCCCGCGGCTCGACGACACGGGCGTCTCCGAAATGCGAGCGAAGGTCTACGGCGAGTGCTCGATCGGGAAGTCCGCCGACGACACGAGGTGCTGCGAGTTCGTGATGCTGAGCTTCCCGCGGGCGGCCCGCACCTATCTTGAGAGCCAGGTGTCGATCTGCCTGTCGACCGACCTTCCCATCTACTACTGGGCGCACCGCTTCAGCGACGCGGCGAAGCTCGCCGACTACCGCTACCTGCTGACGGCGGCCAGGAGGGTCCTTATCGACAGCGCGAGCGCCCCGGATGGCGCGCTTACGTACCCGTGGCCGTCGCCGGAGAATGTGCGCGACCTGGCCGGCGCCAGGCTCCTGCCTGTGCGCCGATCCATCGGGCAGTTCCTGGGCCGGTACCCGGTCGGCATCCTCACGAATGGGCTCAGGTCGATCACCCTCGGTCACGGGCCTGCCGTCGCCGCCGAGGCAAGGGTCCTCCTTGCCTGGCTCAAGGACCGTGTGGCGGCGTGCGGCGCCTCGAGGGAGGCGGTCGAGATCGTCCAGCCCGCCGGCATCGCCCCGCGGGCTTTCGACCTGAGTTTCACGTACGACGACAGCCGGTTCTTCAGGTGGAAGGCGGACATCGACACGGCCCACGCCCGCTTCGAGGCCGACTTCGGCACCGGCCGCAACACCCTCACGGCCTCGGTCTCGCTCCTGGCGCCCGACGAGGCCCTGAGCGAGGCCATGTTCTTCTAGGGCTACTCGACCCGCAGGAGCACGTAGCTGCGCTTGCCCTTGCGAAGCAGCAGGAACTGGCCGAAGAGCAGGTCGGCGAGCGCGACCGAGCGCGCCGCCTCGGCCACGCGGACGTTGTTCAGGTAGATTCCGCCGCCCTCGACGTCCTTGCGGGCCTGGCCTCGCGACGGGCAAAGCCCGCTGTGGACAAGCAGGTCTACCAGGGGGCTGCCGGTCCCCTCGACCTTGGCCTTCTCCAGCGCCTTGGTCGGGATCTCGCCCGCGACATCGTTGAAGAGCGCGAGGGTGATGCCGTCCAGGCCGCCCCCGAACATGATCTCGCTCGCCCTCACGGCGTCGTCGCACGCGGTCCTGCCGTGCACGATAGCGGTCGCCTCCCGCGCAAGGGCCTTGTGGGCCTCGCGCGCGGCCGGGTTTGACTGGTGCCTGGCCTCGAGCTGCAGGATCTCGTCCGGGGCGAGGAGGGTGAACTTCCTCAGGTAGGCGGGCACCATGCTGTCCTCGGTGTTGATGAAGAACTGGTAGAAGCGGTACGGGCTTGTCTTCCTCGCATCGAGCCAGACGGCCCCGTCCTCGGTCTTCCCGAACTTCGTCCCGTCCGCCTTCGTGATCAGCGGGAAGGTGAGGCCCCATGAGGCGACCCCGAGCTTGCGCCGGATTAGATCGGTCCCCGCCGTGATGTTTCCCCACTGGTCCGAGCCCCCGATCTGCAGCTCGCACTCGTGCGTCTTCCTCAGGTGGTAGAAGTCATGGGCCTGGAGCAGCATGTAGCTGAACTCCGTGTAGCTTATGCCGCCTTCGCCCTCCATGCGGGAGCGCACGCTGTCCTTTGCAACCATCATGTTGACGGAGAAGAATTTGCCGACATCGCGCAGGAAATCGAGGTAGCTGATGCCGGAGGTCCACGAGGCGTTGTCGACCATGACGGCGGGGTTCACCTTGGACTCGAAATCGAGGATCCGGGAGAGCTGGGCCTTGATGCTCGAGACGTTCTGGTCGAGCTGCTCCCTGGAGAGCAGGTTGCGCTCGGCCGACTTGCCCGAGGGGTCGCCGATCATGCCGGTGGCCCCCCCGGCGAGCGTGATCGGGCGGTGGCCCTGGAGCTGGAAGCGGCGCAGCGCGAGCTGGCCCACGAGCGAGCCGACGTGTAGGGAGTCGCCCGAGGGGTCGAATCCGCAGTACAGGGTGGCCGGGCCCGCCGCCAGGCGCCTGGTCAGCGCGTCCAGGTCGGTGCAGTCGGCCACCAGGCCGCGCCATTTTAGCTCTTCGATGATCGTCATGGGGCACCTCAAAAAGCCCCCACGGGGCCCCGGCCGCAAGGGATTTTGTTGCGGCAGCGCAATGCCATGGAAAAAACGATTTGCGGAGTTGGGGGGCCTGTCCCAACTTGTCTCTTCCGTCGGGTCGGGCCCTCCGGGCGCGAACCACGACCGTAGTCCACACGAAATCCCAATCCATACCATGCCCATCGCAATAGGAACCAAGGCTCCGGACTTCACGCTTAAGACCACGGCCCCCGACGGCCTCAAGGACGTAAAACTGAGCGACAACTTCGGCAAGAAGCAGACCCTCATCCTGTTCTTTCCCTTGGCGTTTACCGGTGTCTGCACTCAGGAGATGTGCGACGTGAGCGGCGGTCTCGGGGACTACGCCGGCCTCAACGCGGTCGTCTACGGTATCAGCGTCGACAGCCCGTTTTCGCAGGCCGCATGGGCGAAGCAGAACAACATCGGCGTCACCCTCCTGAGCGACCTCAACAAGAAGGTCGCGGCCGCCTATGGAGTCATCTTCCCCGGGCTCGCCGGAATCGGCGACACGAGCGCCCGGGCCGCATTTGTCATCGGAACGGACGGGGTTGTGAAATACGCCGAGCAGACCGCGACGCCGAAGGACCTCCCCAATTTCGCGGCCATCAAGGCCGCTATCGCGAAATGAAATCGCAATCCGTTCGATGAGCCAGCCCCACGATCCGTTCAAGACACTCCAGACATTCGAGGCGAACGGGGCCGCCAACCGGTACCACTCGCTGCCGGCGCTCTCAAGGGCGGGGCTCGACGTCTCGCGCCTGCCGGTGTCGATCCGGCTGGTCCTGGAGTCGCTGCTGAGGAACTGCGACGGGAAGCGCGTCAGCGAGCACGCGGTGCGCGAGCTCTCGTCGTGGAAGCCCAAGGCGGCGCGCACGGAGGAGATCCCCTTCGTCGTCGCGAGGATCGTGCTGCAGGACTTCACCGGGGTGCCGCTCCTGGTGGACCTGGCGGCGATGCGCTCGGCGGTCGCGCGGGCGGGCAAGAACCCGAAGATCATCGAGCCGCTCGTTCCCGTGGACCTGGTCGTCGACCACTCGGTCCAGGTGGACTTCTCCGGCAGCGCCGAGGCGCTCGCCAAGAACCTGGAGATCGAATTCCACCGCAACCGCGAGCGCTACCAGTTCCTGAAGTGGGGCATGCAGGCCTTCGAGACCTTCAAGGTGGTCCCCCCGGGCATCGGGATCGTCCACCAGGTCAACCTTGAGTTCCTTGCGAAGGGGCTGCTGAAGGACGCGCAGGGCGTCTGGTACCCCGACACGCTCGTCGGCACGGACTCGCACACGACGATGATCAACGGGCTTGGCATCGTCGGATGGGGCGTCGGCGGCATCGAGGCCGAGGCCGGGATGCTGGGCCAGCCGGTCTATTTCCTCACGCCGGACGTGGTCGGCGTCCACCTGACCGGAGCGCTCCGGGAGGGGGTCACGGCCACCGACCTTGCCCTCACGGTGACGCAGCTCCTGCGCAAGGCGAAGGTTGTCGGCAAGTTCGTCGAGTTCTACGGCCCGGGAGCCGCGGCCCTGCCGGTCGTCGACCGGGCCACCATTGCAAACATGGCGCCCGAGTACGGGGCAACCATGGGATTCTTCCCCATGGACGGGGAATGTTCGAGCTACCTGCTGGCGACCGGGCGCAGCCCGGAGCACGTCGCCGTGTACGAGGCCTACTACCGGGCGCAGGGACTCTGGGGCATCCCGAAAAAGGGCGACATCGACTACTCCCAGGACATCGAGCTGGACATCGGCTCCGTCGTCCCGAGCGTCGCGGGCCCGAAGCGGCCGCAGGACCGGATCGAGCTGCCGAACCTGAAGAAGGAGTTCATCGGCTCCTTCTCGAGGCCGGTGGCCGAGAGCGGCTTCGGCAAGAAGGCGGAGGACTTCAAGGGAGCGAGCGTGGACGTCGAGATGAACGGGCACGGGTCGGCGAGGCTCGGCCACGGCAGCGTCCTTATTGCCGCCATCACGAGCTGTACCAACACCTCGAACCCCTCGGTCATGCTCGCCGCCGGGCTCCTCGCAAAGAAGGCCGTCGAGCGCGGGCTCACCGTGGGGCCGGCCGTCAAGTCGTCCCTTGCGCCGGGTTCGCGGGTGGTGACCGACTACCTCACCCGCACGAACCTCCAGCCCTACCTGGACACGCTCGGCTTCCAGACGGTCGGGTACGGATGCACGACCTGCATCGGCAACTCCGGCCCCCTTGCGGTGCCGATAGAGAACGCGGTCACCAAGAACGACCTGGTCGCGGCGTCGGTCCTCTCCGGAAACCGAAACTTCGAGGCGAGGGTCCACCAGAGCATCAAGGCCAACTTCCTGATGTCGCCGCCGCTCGTCATCGCGTTCGCGCTCGCCGGCCGCGTCGACATCGACATGGTGCACGAACCCCTGGGCAAGGGCAGCGACGGGAAGGACGTGTTCCTTAGGGACATCTGGCCGACACTAAAGGAGGTCAAGGACCTCATGCAGTCGGCCCTCAAGCCCGAGGTCTACCGCAGGCTCTACGCCGACTTCGCGTCCCAGAACCCGAAGTGGAACGAGATCCCCTCGTCGGTCGGCGACACCTACGGGTTCGACCCGAAGTCGACCTACATCCAGGAGCCCCCGTTCTTCTCGGACTTCTCGATGACTCCGGGCGCGATCGCGGAACTGACCGGGGCGAGGGCGCTCGGGGTGTTCGGGGATTCCGTGACTACGGACCACATCTCGCCCGCCGGATCGATCAAGAAGTCCTCGCCCGCGGGGAAGTTCCTGGTCGAAAGCGGCGTCGCGTTCGAGGACTTCAACAGCTACGGCTCGCGCCGCGGCAACGACCGCGTCATGACCCGCGGCACCTTCGCGAACGTGAGGATCAAGAACCTGATGCTCGGAGGGGAGGAGGGCGGCAACACCCTCCTGCAGCCCGAGGGCACGAAGCTCTCGATCTTCGACGCCGCGGCGGAGTACCGCAGGCGCGGCACGCCGCTCGTGATCATCGCGGGCCAGGAGTACGGCACGGGATCCTCGCGCGACTGGGCGGCCAAGGGGACCAACCTCCTCGGCGTCAAGGCGGTCGTGGCGCAGAGCTTCGAGCGCATCCACCGCAGCAACCTGGTGGGCATGGGCGTCCTTCCCCTGCAGTTCAAGGAGGGCACCAACGCCGCGACGCTGCGCCTCGACGGGTCCGAGACCTACTCGGTCCTTGGCCTCGGGCGGGAGCTAAGGCCCCAGCAGGACCTTTCCCTGCGGATCACGCGTAAGGGCGGAGAAACCCTCGATGTGCCGGTACGCTGCCGGATCGATACCCCCATCGAGATCGACTATTACCAGCACGGCGGGATCCTCCCCTATGTCCTGCGCCAAATTCTGACAAAAGCGTGATCCCTGAAGCGGCAAAGCCGGTATACCTCGTCGACCCCTATTCAGATCCGGTGGTGGTGCGCATCGAGGGGAGGGCGAGCTTCCTGAACAGCGCGTGCCTGCGCGACTTCGTGGCCCAGATGCTCAAGTCGGGGAAGAACAGGTTCGCGGTCGACTTCCTGCGCTGCACCAGCATGGACAGCACGTTTCTCGGGGTCCTAGCGGGATTCGCGCTGGAATTGCGCAAGTGCAACCCGAAGGGGAGCCTCGTCCTCACCCGGATGGGGCAGCGAAACCTTGAACTCGTCCGCAACCTAGGCCTGCACAAGCTCCTCACGGTCGACATCAGCGAGGCGGGCTCGGGCGGCGAGAGCTGCAACACGCCGCTGGTCTGCGGCGACAGGGACGAGCTGGAGAACGCGCGCCTCGTGCTCGAGGCCCACGAGAGCCTCGTGGAGGCCGACGAGGCGAACCGCGGCAAGTTCCAGGACGTCCTCGTTTTCATGAAGAACCGCGTTGAGCAGGGCTGATTCCTCCTGTTCAATTGTCTCCTAGCGCCGCCGGCCGCGCCGGGGACCCTCCATGCTTTTCTTCTTCCTCACGTGTCTCCTGCTGGCCGCCGCCGGCCTTGCCATCGCCCTCGTCCGCTCGAGGGGCGACCTGGACAGGCTTGAGGAGCAGAGGAGCAGGGCGTTCCAGGACCGCCAGCGGGCCCTGGATTTCATGCACCTGATGGCCGAGGCGCTCGGCGAGGGCCTGTCGCGCCAGGAGCTCCACCAGAGGATCGTGCACGCCTCCATCCTGTGCACGGGCGCCCTGAGCGCATGCATCTTCGAGCGGACCCCGGGCAACATGATGCGGGGCGTCGCCGTCGAGGGGCTCTTTCCCCCCCACCGGCCGCTCCCGGACCACGTCAAGGGGAAGCTGACGACGCGGGCCAAGTTCATCGAGCAGGTCCTCAGGTCCGAGGAGTTCCCGGTCGGCGAGGGCATCGCGGGCAGGGTCGCCCAGACCGGCCGCGGCGAGCTGATAGCGGACGCGACGCGAGACCCGAGGATCGTGAGGCATGACGACCCGAACCTGCTCGTGCGCTCGGTCATTGCGGTCCCCATGAAGTTCAGGGAGCGCTTCTTCGGCGTCCTTGTTGTCGCGAACCCTGTGGACAACCGGCTCTTCACGGAGATGGAGTGCACGCTCATGCAGTCGCTCGCCGAGCAGGCCGCCCTCGCGCTGCACAACGCCGAGTTCCTGAACCTGCAGATTGAGCGCGGCCAGCTCGACCTCGACCTCTCGATAGCCAGCGGGATACAGAAGATGCTGCTCCCCTCGCAGTCGACGGTCTTCCCCGGCCTGGACCTCGACGCCAGGTACGCCCCGGCGCAGCGGGTGGGCGGCGACCTCTTCGACATCTTCGTGCTCTCTCCTACCAGGCTCGGCGTCGTCGTCGCGGACGTGTCGGGCAAGGGGATCGGCGCCTCGCTCTACATGGCCGTCTGCCGCACGAACCTCAGGCAGATCGCGCCCAGGCACACCTCCCCGTCACAGGCCCTGGTCGAGCTCAACCGGACCATGGGCGCCGACATCCACGGCGAGATCTACGTCACGGTGCTCTACGCGGTGATCGACATTGAGGCCAACGCCGTGACGTTCTCGCGGGCGGGCCACGAGCTCCCGCTCTTTGCGCGCAAGGACCCGGCGACCGGCAACTACCTGACGCACCTCGTCCGCTCGGAGGGGATGCCGGTGGGGCTCATGCCGGACGAGCTGTTCACGGCCTCGGTCGAGGACAAGGTGGAGCCGTTCAACACGGGCGACACGTTTGTCCTCTACACGGACGGCGTCACGGAGGCGCCGAACGAGGAGGAGAAGGAGTACTCGAGCGCGAGGCTGGCGGACGTTGTTCGCGCGCTGCATATGCGCTCGGCGCGGGAGATCAACGACGGGGTCCTGGAGAGCATCCGCAGGTTCACCGGGGCGACCGTGCAGCGCGACGACGTCACGCTCGTGACGGTGAAGCGCTCCTAGGCCCGGGAACGCCGCCCCAGCCATGGCCGAGCGCAGGAGGATCCTCGTGGCCGGTGGGGGCGCCGCCGGCTTCTTCGCGGCCATCACGTGCGCCGAGGGCGACCCGGCGGCCGATGTCACGCTCCATGAGTCCACAGCCCACGTCCTCGCGAAGGTGCGCATCTCCGGGGGCGGGCGCTGCAATGTCACGCACGCGTGCTTCGATCCGGTCGAGCTCTCGAGGAGCTACCCCAGGGGGGCGCGCGAATTGATCGGCCCGTTCCACCGTTTCGGGCCCGCCGAGACCGTGGCGTGGTTCAAGGCGAGGGGCGTCGAGCTGAAGACCGAGGACGACGGCAGGATGTTCCCGGTCACGGACGACTCGGCGACGGTCGTGGGTTGCTTGGTGGAGGCGGCGAGGAAGTCGGGCGTGCGCCTTTCGACGGGATGCGGCCTAAGGTCGCTCGATCGGGGGGCGCAGGGCCGGTTCCGGGCGACCCTCTCGACGGGCGAGTCGGTGGACGCGGACCGGGTGCTCCTGGCCACGGGCGGAGGGAAGGCGTCCGCGGGTCTAGCGATCGCCGCCTCGCTCGGCCACACGATCGCGCCGCCGGTGCCGTCGCTCTTCACGTTCCATGTGGACGACCCCCGCCTAAGGGGGCTCGGCGGGGTCTCGGCGCCCATGGTCGGCGTGGCGGCCCGCGGGACCCGGCTGCGCGAGAAGGGCCCCGTTCTCGTGACCCACTGGGGGCTGAGCGGCCCCGCCGTCCTCAGGCTGTCGGCATGGGGGGCGCGGGAGCTCCACGCGAGGGACTACCGCTTCACGCTCGCCGTCAACTGGGCCGAGCCCCGCTCGGCCGACCAGGTGCGGGGCGAGCTCGAGGCCGAGCGCCGCTCCCATCCCAGGCGCCAGGTCTCGACGTCCAACCCCTTCTCGATCCCGGCGCGCCTCTGGGAGCGCCTCGTGGAGGCCGCGGGCCTGCCGGCCGGGACCACCTGGGCGAACCTCTCGAAGGAGGGACTGCGCTTGCTCGCGGCCCAGTGCGCCGAGTCGCAGTTCTCCGTCACGGGAAAGAGCATGAACAAGGAGGAGTTCGTGACCTGCGGGGGCGTGGACCTCGCCGAGGTCGACATGGCGACCATGGAGAGCCGCCGGTGCCCCGGCCTGCACTTTGCAGGCGAGGTCCTCGACATCGACGGGATCACCGGCGGATTCAACTTCCAGTCGGCGTGGACGACCGGCTGGCAGGCCGGCCGGTCGATGGCCTCCGGCTGAACCGGGTCAGTTGTGCGCGGCGGGCGCCTTCGAGCTCGTGAGCTTGATCGTCAGGAAGATGAAGAAGAGCACGACGGGCAGGACGGCGATGCGGCCGAGGGTGTGGAGCCCCGCTGCGCCCTGGATGTTCATCCAGAGGGCGTGCAGGTCTGTCCCGTCCGCGGCGGCCGAAAGCGTTTCCTTGGTCTGGCCCGCGGGGATCCGCAGATCGATTCCCTTGTCGATGTTGTGCCCGGCGACGGCCAGCATGAAGTTGACCGCGAGCATCCCGGAGCCGCCCATGATGGAGAGCCCGAGAGCTCCCGTGTTGGGGAAGCGCTCATTCGTGTAGCCGAGCATGGTCGGCCAGAAGAAGCATACGCCCAGCGCGAAGATGAACGCCGCGCCAAAGAGCATGCCGCCCGAGGCATGGCTCATGGCGTACAGGCCGATGGCGCTCAACACGGTGCTCACGATCAGCATGCCTATCGGGGATATCCTGTGGACGAACGGGCCCGCGCAGCTGCGGCCGATGGCCATCACGCCGTTGATGAACGCGAGGACAAGGATGCCCGAGACGCCGGCGTTGGTGAGGATGTCGGGGATCCACTGGCCGGGGACGAGCTCGGAGGTCGCGGTCATGAGCATGCACACGACCATCAGCAGGAACAGGGGGTTGAAGCACGCGGCCCACATGGACCCGGTGGATATGCCGCGCTGGACGCGCTCGGTCTTCGGGAAAGGCTGCCCGAGGAACATGAGGCCGTAGACCGCCAGCGGGATCAGCATGGTGGCAAACTGGGGCTTCCAGCCAAGGCCCGCCTTCGCGAGGAGGAACGAGACGACGCCCCCGATCACGATCCCGCCGGGGAACCAGACGTGGAAGTGATTGAGCTTTGTCGTCTTGTCGTTCGGGTAGAGGGTCGTGATGAGGGGATTGCACGCCGCCTCGACCGAGCCGTTCGCAATGCCGAAGACGAGCGTGCCGGCGTAGAGGCTCCAGTAGTTCCACGCGAAGATCGTCAGCAGGATACCCCCGACGTGCCCGACGAAGGCGAAGGCCGCGATCCGGCCCATGCCGAGCGCATCGCACAGGGGGCCGCCGAACACCATGGCCAGCGTGAAACCCCAGAATGCGGCGCCGTTGACCCAGCCGACCTGCTCATGCGTCAGGTTGAATTGGGTCGCCCAGGCGCCTGCCGCGCCACCTCGGATGGCGAAGCTCATGGCGGTCACGATCAGAGCAATCTTACTGGCGAGGAATAGACGATTGGCGTTCATGGATTGGGGTTAGGGTTTGAGGCCGAGAGTCGCAAGGTAGGCGAGGCTGGTCGGGATGTTCTTAACGGGATCGGAGGTCTCATCCTCGACGAAGCAGACGTCGGCTCCGTCCTTCTTGCCCTCCTTGAGCAGGTTGGGCCAGTCGATCCGGCCCTCACCGACCGCGACATTGTCCTCGACGGGTGCGCCGCCGGTGTATCCGACCTGGGTCGCGCCCTTCCTCATATCCTTGACGTGAAACATCTTGTAACGATCCGGATTCTTCTGGAGGAGCTTCACGGGATCCTGGCCGGCCGCCACGACCCAGAAGACGTCCATCTCGACGAAGACGAGGGACGGGTCGGTCTCCTTCAGCATGACGTCGTACGCCGACGTGCCGTCCGCCAGCGGCTTGAACTCATAGCCGTGGGTATGGAAGCCAAATCCCATGCCCGCCGCCTTCAAGGCGGCGCCGAACTTGTTGAAGTTCTGGGCCGCGACATGCGCGTCGGCGACCGTGAACTCCCCGGTGTGGGGGACCCAGGCGACGATCACGTTGGATACGCCGAGGACCTTCGCGTCGGCGATGACGCCGTCGAGGTCCTTCTCCATGCGATCGTAGGGGAAGTGCCCGCAGGCGATCTTCAGCCCGTGGGCGTCGGCCTGGGCCCTGAATTCCTTGGGGGTGAGGTTGTAGGTCCCGGCGGACTCGACCACCGTGAACCCGAGCGACCTCACCAGGTCCATGCCAGCGGGAACGCTGGCCTGCATCTGGTTCCTTAGGCTCCAGAGCTGGAGCCCCAGGGGATTGGTCCCCGCGGCAAAGGCCGAGGTGGACATGAGGACAACGGCGGCAATCAGCTTCGTTTTCATCGTCGGGGGGGTCGAATGAGTCCCGCGCAAGGGGATGCGCGGGCGCCTGAAAAATGGGTAGGCGCGTCCGCAAAAATGGCCGGATTCGCGAAATGTACAAGGAAAGAAGCCCGCCGAAGGCGTCTTGCCACGCCGCCCTGCCGACCCAAGGGTGACTGCCGCATGCCCGCCATCGCATCGCCCAGAATAGGCCGCTTCTCGCTGCCCGACCGGACCGGACATTTCGGTCCGTACGGGGGTATTTTTGTCCCGGAGACCCTGATGGCGGCCCTGGAGGAGCTCGAGCGCGTGTACCTGGCGGCGCGCGTGGACCCGCAGTTCAAGCTGGATCTCCAGCGGCACCTGGCCGACTTCGCGGGGCGCCCGACGCCGCTGTATTTCGCGGAGCGCCTCACGGACCACTGCGCGGGGGCGAGGATCTACCTCAAGCGCGAGGACCTTCTGCACACCGGCGCCCACAAGATCAATAACGCGATCGGCCAGGCGCTCCTTGCCCTTCGCATGGGCAAGAAGCGCGTGATCGCGGAGACCGGGGCGGGACAGCACGGCGTGGCGACCGCCTCGGTGTGCGCCAAGTTCGGCCTCGAGTGCGTCGTCTACATGGGCGCAGTCGACATGGAGAGGCAGGCGCTCAATGTCTTCCGGATGCGCCTGATGGGGGCCGAGGTGCGCAGCGTTGACGCGGGACAGAAGACGCTCAAGGAGGCGATCAACGAGGCCATGCGCGACTGGGTCACGAACGTGAGGACGACCCACTACATCCTTGGCACGGCCTACGGGGCCCGCCCGTACCCGGAGATGGTCCGCGACTTCCACCGGGTGATCGGAGCCGAGGCGAAGGAGCAGATCCTGGCGCGCGAGGGCCGGCTTCCCGACGAGCTGGTCGCGTGCGTGGGCGGGGGAAGCAACGCCATCGGCCTCTTCTTCGAGTTCCTGGACGACCCGGCCGTCATGATGACGGGCGTCGAGGCCGGCGGCCGTGGAATCCGAAAGGGGGAACACGCGGCGCGCTTCGCAGGCGGCAAATTGGGCGTCCTGCAGGGCTGCAAGACCTACATACTCCAGGACCCCGACGGGCAGATCGAGCTCACGCACTCGGTCTCGGCCGGGCTCGACTACGCGGCGGTCGGCCCCGAGCACGCGTACTACCGCGACATGGGGCGGATCAAGTACGCCTATGCCACCGACGACGAGGTCCTTGAGGCGTTCCAGCTCTGCTCGAGGCTCGAGGGCATCATCCCGGCTCTCGAGAGCACCCACGCCCTCGTGCACGGCATGAAGCGCGCCCGCGAGCTGGGCAAAGGCAAGATCGTGATCGTCAACCTGAGCGGCCGCGGGGACAAGGACGTCCAGCAGGTCGCGAAGATCCTGGGGGAGAGGCCATGAGGAGCATGACCGGCTACGGGCGGGCCTCCTCGGCGACAGCCGGGGGAACGCTCGCCGTGCAGGTGAGCTCGGTAAACCGGCGCAACCTCGACCTGTCGGTCAAGCTCCCCGGGGACTGGGAGAGCCTCGAGGCCGAGATCGGCGTCCGCGTTCGGCGCGTCGCCGCCCGGGGCAAGGTCCACGTCGACATCGAGTTCACCCCTGCAAAGGGCCGCGACGAGGCCTCCTGGAGCGACGCCTCGGTCGGCGCCGTGCTCGACAGGCTCGCGGAGCTCGCGGACGCCCGGGGCATCGCCTTCGAGCCGACCGCGGAGCTGCTCTGGCAGGTGGCGAGTTCCCAGAAGGCGCCCGCGGGGGTGATCTCGACCGAAAGCGTGCGCAAGGACCTCTTCCTCGCGCTCGACGAGGCGCTGCGCGGCTTCGCCGCGATGCGGGCCAAGGAGGGCGAGGCCCTCTTCGTCGACTTCATTGAGCGCGTCGGCCTGTGCCGAAGGCACATGGACGCGGTCGCGGCGCGCGCGCCGAGCGTCGCCCCCGCCTACCGGGCGCAGCTGCTGAAGCGCCTGCGCGAGGCGGGACTTGAGCTGGACGCCGGCGACGAGCGCGTGCTGCGCGAGATCGCGCTATTCGCCGACCGGTGCGACGTGAGCGAGGAGATCACTCGGTTCCGCAGCCACATGGACCAGCTCTCCACGCTCCTCAAGTCGGAGGACGAGATAGGGCGCAAGGCGGACTTCATCCTCCAGGAGCTGGGCCGCGAGGCCAACACGATCGGCAGCAAGGCCAACGACCTGGCGATCTCCAAGAGCGTGATCGAGCTCAAGAACGAGCTCGAGCGGATCCGCGAGCAGATGGCGAACGTGGAGTAGGGCGCCTAGACCCCGAGCTTGGGAGTCCTTAGCGAGTACGCCGCGTAGAGAATGACGCCCGCGCAGATCGCGGAATCGGCGACGTTGAAGGTCGGGTAGATGTAGGACCCGAAGTGGAAGTCGAGGAAGTCGACGACATGGCCGCGGGCCAGCCGGTCGACGAGGTTCCCGGCGATCCCCCCGCACATCAGTCCGAAGCATTCCTGGGCGCGCGAGGCCGCCAGACCCAGGGCCCGCCGCCCGACGAAGATGGCGACGAGGGTAGCCGCAGCGAGCGAGGCAAGGAGGATGCTTCGGCCCGAGAGGATGCTCCATGCCGCGCCGGTGTTGCCGACGTGGACGATGTAGAAGAAGCCGCGGACGACCCGGATGGCCCCGGCGGCCTCCCCGTAGGTGTTGTAGGGGAGGATGGCCGAGATCCAGGCCTTCGTG
>CAYPXZ010000026.1:25584-52335 GCA_964414785.1 uncultured Opitutaceae bacterium | reverse complement strand
TTTCCCAAGTAACGAAAGGATAGTTACTTAAAATTGGAGGCGCGGGTCGGAATCGGACTAACCTCTACAATCCTGACAGAGGGAGAAAATCCTTCTCCCTCTGTGGAGCAAGGACAATCCAGGTTCACTTGGAGCTACCCGGCTTAACTCTGCCACTACTTTTACTGACAGTTTCACTGACAGTGGAATGGCGCCTTGGATCAGGCCCAGCCTAAAGGCACCCATGATGCCCTTAGCGTGATATTGACAGGGTAAACCATTCATGGTTTACCAGCCGATCATGGAGACGATCGCCACAAAGATATCGCGCGAGACTAAGGCCCGAGCGGCTGCGGTGGCAAAGCGAAGACGCTTGAGCCTCTCTGGCCTTTTGAGGAAAGCCCTAGAAAACGAGATCAGAATCGAGAAGCCTCGGACATGGGGCGAGCGTTTCGCGCATTTGGAAGGCGCAGTCAAGAACACCCCTACCAACCTTTCCGAGATTGAAGGCTTCGATTGATACAGTTCTCGACACGGGCCCCTTGGTCGCATGGCTCTGCGAGTCCGATCAGCACCACGAATGGTGCGCGAAGTATTTTTCCAGACTTCGGCTGCCGGTAGTGACGTGCGAATCGGTCGTAGCCGAGGCTGCGCACCGCCTGCGCAAATACGGTTCCGGTGTGGAAAGTTTATGCACATTACTGGAATCGGGGGAACTCCAGGTTGATCCTGTATCAGACCTGCCCGCTGTCGCCCAATTCATGCGGAAATATGAGACGGATTTCGCGGATGCTTCGGTCGTTTGGTTGAGCGAAAAATACCCCAGGGCAAGAGTGTTCACTGTCGATTTTACGGATTTTAAGGTCTACCGCCGTTTCAAGAACCAAGCGATTCCGCTCGTCGAGAGACTCTGAGGAGCAGGTAGGCCGGGTGAAGGCCAGATCATCGTGGGGGGCACAGTCCTTGCCGAATTGGTCCAATGAGATCTGAGGATCAAAGCAGGGTTAGCGCGGGGCCGCTCCAGACGGTCGCCGGATGCGCCGCGAAGCGGCGCGCCGGCGCCGTCGGGGCGCCCCGCCTTTCCTTGTTAAACCTCGGTGTAATTGACAGGCTGCAATGAGCGATGACCGACACCGCTTCCTGGCGCTAATGGGGCAGCTCCCGGCAAGGCTGACCGTGGAGCAGTCTGGATGGGTGCTGAATTGCCAGCCACACGATGTCCCGATTTTGGTGATGGCGAAGCTGCTAAAGCTATTGGGAACTCCAGCACCTAACGGGAAGAAATATTTCGCGACCGTAGAGGTCCTCGAATTAGCTCGGGACCGCACCTGGTTGGGAAAGGTTACTAACGCAGTTGGTCGGTATTGGCAGGCAAAGAACAATAAGAGAAATTCATTGGAGCCCATTTGCCAGTAGTTGAAGGGAACTGGCGTCGGACGGTGTTTGCCTATAGTAGTCTTATTATAGAATTTAGAATGATGACGGTAACATCCCGATTTCTCAGCTTGGGAATATTGCCATTGGCTGTCCAAATATGCTGGGCGGCAGCACTGCTTACTGTGGCTACGGCAAGAGCCGAGGAATTTGAAGCGGTAAATTCAAGGGCGAGTGGAGACTATGTCCGGAAGACATTACGAGGCGGAGCTTTTGTGCCCGAAAGTTACGTGTTTGCGAAAGGCGGCTATTGGAGCGGTCCGTTGAATGACGCTTCCATAGACAAGATGGAATTCATGGATATAGCGCGGACCATAGCGGTTCCGCTAGCGAACGAGGGTTACCTGCCTACGGCCAATCAGAATAAGACCAAGCTGTTGCTCGTTGTATATTGGGGTACAACTTACGCCCCCGAGCACGCGAGCGACTCGAACGCCTACAATTTTGCCAACCAAAAAGCGGCAGATGAGCACCAGTCAAATCAACGCCTTCTCGACGCCGAGCGTACGGAAGGCTCGGCTTCGAAGCAGCCTGTAAATGGAAGCTCTTCCGAAGTACGCCAAGCGAAGACGCTGGCGGCCATGGATGCTGACGAACTAAGCGCATCGCTCTCCGTGGCGGGAGCTGAGAATCAAACGCGCGACCAGGCAAATATGCGTAATGCCGCGATGCTTGGCTACGACTCAGAGTGGAAAGAACTCACCAATGGGCTGGGTGGACCGGCACACGATTTTAGGAAATCGGCTATGGTCGCGGAGCTGGAGGAGGACCGCTACTTTGTCGTAATCATGGCGTACGATTACCAACTCCTTGTTGGCGAGAAGAAGCACAAGCTACTGTGGGAAACCCGATTTAGTATTCGGCAACACAATCACGCATTCGACAAACAGCTTGCATCGATGACCGCGCAAGCGGCGAAATTCTTTGGTCGAGACAGTAACGGGTTGACGCATAAACCACTGCCTGAGGGTCATGTGGAGATTGGGGGAGTCAGGAACTTAGGGGATGTCCCTGTAGATCAGGTGAAGGCAAAACCTCAGGGCTCAGATAAGTGACTTTTAGGGGCACCCTGGGAGCCTAAGACGAGTCAATTCAGAGTTCATCCAGCTGCGGGTAAGGGAATTTGAGAAGCTGAACTTCCTAACGCACGCCTTTCATAGTCTTCCAAAGCCGGAAGTGTAACCCGAGCGTTCTTCGCGTAGGCGCGGTGTACGGCGTTGCTGTTGTGACCCAAGGCCTCCTGGGCGAATCTTTCGGGGTAACCGCAGGACTTCGCTCGTTCGGCCCATGCATAACGGTAGCTGTGAAGAGTGATGCCGGTTATCCCAATTCTTTTGCAGCACCTCGCGAATTCGCAGGAACGATGGGTCTCCCGCTTGTCCCTGTGGTTTGGGAATAGCGGTCCAAAGTGGGGTAGCGTGCGCAAAACGGTCTCAAGGTCGCTGCCAATACGAACAACGGATGGGGTGCCAGTCTTCTGCCGGTTGAAGCTCACAATCTTGTTCTGCCAGTCGATGTCCTGGGATGTGAGGTTAGCGATGTCGGTCTGAGCGCCACCTAAGTGCCAGCAGCATTCATAGTAGGCCCTGCGCTCTGGATTGGATTCATTGGCTACGATGGCCTGGTGCTCGGCCAAGGTGACGGCGCGCTTCTCTTTGAATCGAATCTTCGGCCAACGCTTCTTGGGCAGCACCGCCCAGGGCAGCCACGCCATGTCTAGGGCAAAGTTATGGATTCGACGGAGGTAGACGCTGGTTGAGACCGTGCCCTCTTCCAGCACCATTAGGAAGTCATTGGGTTGGGTCTCTAGGATCGGCTTGCCACGGATCAGGTCGAATGCGTGATCCAGCATGGCCCGCTTGTGGCGGATGAGCGTCGGCCCGGTCTTGGACTTGGCCATTTGGTCCATGCAGGCTTGCCAGGTGCGGGCGGCAATCTCGGGGTCGGTTGCGGAGAGGTAGGTACGGGCGATCTGGAGATTTAGCGTCGGTTGCCGGAAAGCCTCGTTCTTGGAATGGAGGAGGGTAAGGGCCTCCGCGCCGTCCTTGGTGCGCAGACTCTCCTGGTTGCCGTTTTCCCTGTCCTGGCAGTAGAACACCTGGCCCCTGCGGAACATCGTGAAACGTTGCTTCATTCGAATGGTCCAGATCCTAGAGGATTCTGAGCCATCCGCGTTAGCGAGTAGCAGGCGAGTTTCAGCGGAGTACCGGCGAATTGTAGCGGGGTAGCTATTCCCAGCCCCAATCTACTGACACTTTCACTGACAGTGGCCCTTCCGGATCACGTATCTCTTTACTAACCAGTTAGTAGAAATTGGAGGCGCGGGTCGGAATCGAACCGACGCATAGAGGTTTTGCAGACCTCGGCCTTACCACTTGGCTACCGCGCCCTTGCCCAATCCATTGGCAAAGAGGGGGTATTACGGTTCGTTGAAAAAGCGCTGACAAGCAATTTCGCGAGCTGCGTATTGTCTCTTTGCATCTGATCCGGTCTCCACATAGCCGACTTGCGAAGGAATACGCTTCCCTGCCCATAACGACCGAACGCTACCTGGATAACGCCCCATCCTCACCCTCGCCGCCCAAGCCCGCCTCCCACCTACGCACCGTAGCGCGCATGATGGTGCGTCGAGATAATGCGTTCAATGACCCTTGGCGGGATTTCGGAAACAGTCCCGATTGGAACTACCGGAAGTTGACGCTTGTGAGCCACTGAGATGCCGTCGTTTGGATCGCAAAGAAAGTGCAAGTGATGGCCTAGAGCGAGGTAGCCGCCGTCCCAAGCTTGTATTTATAGGAGCAAGAAGTGGTTATATAATAAAAAATTATGACTTGTCCACCGCCGCAGCGACCTATACCATGACAGCGCCCCGCGATAGTTGCCCCAAAAAAACCCCGCTGCGAAAATTAGCGTGCGCATTTCTTCGCCAGCCATGTCCGTGCTGGTTGCTGTTACCATCCACCGGTGGTCTCGGAAGGGCGGCTGCTGTGCTGGGTCTGGGCTGCGGAAGAAACGTGAAAGTCGGTGGGAAACTGTCCGCGAAGGACCTTGGTGCATGTGGGGGCGGATGTGATAGCCAACAAGCGCGGGAACGGAAGCGAGGCTGCATTGCCGGCAGCGGAGCTCCGTACGCATGGGTGGGGCCATTTGCCGGCGGCAGCCGCCACCATGGAGACCAAAGCGATGGTACCGATCAGCCGGCTGCGCATGGCGCTGGCGATGTTGCCTCCCTTGGGCGCCTTGGCCCTCCAATGGATATTCTGGCCCTACATTCAGCCGTTCGTGTGGTTCCTTTTTTATCCGGCGGTGTTTTTCAGCTCTTGGATCGGCGGCCTGCCGGGCGGCCTTGTGGCGACTTTCATCTCCACTGCTCTTGTCGTCTTTTTCTTCATCCCGCCGGAATTTTCCTTCGCGGTGGCGAATCCGAGAACCATCCCATCGGTCGGGATGTTCGCTGGCATGGGCATCCTATTCAGCCTTTTCCACGGCCGACTAAGGCAATCAAAACAGCTTGCGGTCGACGCCTTGGCGTCCGCAAATTCCGCCAACAATCTTCTCGAAACACGGGTCCTCGAGCGCACTGAGGCACTGCGCGAGAGCGAAGAGTTGTTCTCAAAGGCATTTCACTCAAGCCCGGACCTGGCGGTCATTGTGCGTGTGGCAGACTACACGGTTATCCGGGCCAACGAGGCACTTAGCCGCCTGTGGGGCAGCACGCCGGAGGAGGTTATTGGGAATCCGACCAAGAAGTACACCAACTGGCTGGACGAGGAGGAACGGCTCACTTTCTTGCGGGCCCTGCAGGCCAAGGGCGAATACCTTGGCTATGAGACAACGCTCCGAATGGGCGACGGGCGGCTGGTTCCGTTCAGCATATCATCGCGGAGGATCACACTCAACGGCCAGGACTGCATTATGATCGTTATGCGCGACATCACGGAGCGCCGGCTGGCCGAAGTGGCTTCCCGGGCAATCTCGGCGATTGTCGAGTCGTCAGACGATGCGATCATCGGAAAGGACCTGAACGGCATTGTCACGAGCTGGAACCCGGGGGCGGAAAAAATGTTCGGTTACACTTCCACCGAAATGATGGGCACCTCGATCTTGCGTGTCATTCCGCCTGAACGGCGAGCGGAGGAGGAGGGTATCATTGGGCGGATCGCTCGGGGGAAGAGCGTGCGCCATTTCGAAACCGTGCGTGTAAGAAAGGACGGCCAGTTCGTGGACGTTTCTGTCACGGTTTCGCCGATCAGGGACGCCGGTGGCAGGGTGGTGGGTGCATCCAAGATCGCGCGCGACATCTCGGAACGAAAGCGGGCGGAGGCCGCATTGCTGGCGAGCAAGGCACAATTGGACGCGGCCATTGCCAGTATGACTGACGCCGTATTCATTTCCGATTCTGAGGGGCGATTTATCGAATTCAACGAGGCCTTCGCGACATTCCACAGGTTCAGGACCAAAGAGGAGTGTGCCAAGACCTTCGCCGAGTACCCCGCGTTCTTAGAAGTCTTTATGGCCGATGGGAAACCGGCGTCTTTGGAGCAGTGGGCGGTTCCGAGGGCCCTCCGGGGCGAGACGGTCAAGAACGCCGAGTACACCCTGCGCCGGTCGGACACGGGAGAAACTTGGGTGGGAAGCTACAGTTTTGCTCCTATCCGGGACAGGAACGGCGCAATCGTCGGGTCGGTGGTCGCTGGTCGCGACATTACCGACCAAAAGCAGGCGGACGCGGCTTTGCGCGACAGCAATGAGAGGTTTGCCAGTATCTTCAACCTTAGTCCGGTGGCCACATCGCTTTCCACCGTCAAGGAAGGCCGGTATCTGGATGTGAACGACGGGTTTCTGAAAATGTTTCAAATGTCACGCGACGAAGTGGTTGGGCACACGGTCTTTGAATTGAATACCTGGGTTGATCTGGGGCAGCGGGACGCTTTGTTTTCAAAGCTCAAGGAGCGCGGCGTAGTCAATAATTTCGAAATGAAACTGCGTTCAAAGTCGGGCCAGATCATCCAGCTGTTATGGTCCGGCACGCAGATTGTTATCGACGGGGAAAGCTGCTTGCTGGGCTCGTCGCTGGACATAACGGAGCGCAAGAAGGTCGAGGAAAAGATTCAAGAGCTCAACGCCGAACTGGAGCAGCGCGTGATCGAACGCACTGGCCAGCTCGAAGCCGCCAATACCGAGTTGCGCCACAACCAGGCCGAGCTCAAAAGCCTCTTCGAGTCGCTGCCCGGCCTTTACTTGGTGTTCACACCCGATCTCACGATCGTTGCAGCAAGCGATGCCTACCTGAAGGCGACCTTAACGACGCGCGAGGGCATTCTCGGTCGAAAGCTTTTTGAGGTGTTTCCGGACAACCCGGACGATCCCGGCACAAAGTCTGTGGCAAACATGCAGGCCTCCATCGACCGTGTGCTTCAAAACTCGGCGTCTGACACAATGGCCATAGCGAAACATGATGTCCGTCGTCCCGACGGCTCGTTTGAGGAACATTACTGGAGCCCGGTTAACTCGCCCATGTTCGGAGATGATCGCCAGATCAAGTATATCGTTCATCGCGTGGAGGAGGTGACTGATTTCGTGCGACGCAAATCGCAGCCATCCGGCCTCCCGGCAGATTTGAGTGCCCGTGAGCAGCAGATGGCAGCCGAGATGTTTCAAAACGCGCAAAAGTTGGCGGCAGCCAATCAGCAACTCGAGTCCGCAAACAAGGAGCTGGAGGCGTTTTCCTACTCAGTGTCCCACGATCTGCGCGCTCCGCTCCGCGTTGTGGATGGATTTTCGCAGGCGGTATTGGAGGATTTTGGGCCTAAGTTGCCCGCCGAGGGCCTGCGACAGCTTCAAGTGATTCGCGAGAGTGCACAAAACATGGGCCAATTGATAGACGATCTGCTGTCGTTCTCGCGACTTAGTCGGAAGCCGCTGATTATGCAGAGCGTAGAGACCGAGCCGATGGTGCGCGCAGCACTTGCCGATATGAACACCGAGTGCGGGGGACGACAGATTCAGATCAACGTCGGCGCGCTGGCACCATGCAAGGGGGACCCGGCCCTGCTGAAGCAAGTCTGGGTCAATCTGCTCTCCAATGCCCTGAAATACACGCGTAAACGCGAACATGCCGTCGTGGAGATCGGCTGCATGGAGGAGCAGGGCGAGCAAATCTATTTTGTTCGCGATAATGGGACCGGCTTTGACATGCAGTATGCCCACAAGCTTTTTGGCGTTTTCCAGCGGTTGCATCGCGCGGAGGAGTATGAGGGCACGGGTGTGGGCCTGGCCATTGTGCAGCGGGTTATCCACAGGCACGGCGGACGCGTGTGGGCCGATGCGGCCGTGGATCGAGGCGCGACCTTCTATTTTACCGTGAGGGGAGAGACCAAACCATGAAAGGATTAAATGTGGTGGAAATATTGCTGGTCGAAGACAGCCCGCGTGACGTCGAGTTGGCGTTGCGCGCCCTGACGAAGGCGAACTTGGCCAATCACATTCACGTGGCACGCGATGGAGTGGAAGCGCTCGATTTCATCTTCGGCGAAGGGGAGCACACTGGACGCAATCTTGAGCATGGGCCGAAAGTGATTCTGCTGGACCTAAAACTGCCCAAGATCGACGGGCTTGAGGTGCTTAAACGCATCAAAGGCGATCCGCGCACAAGAGTCATTCCGGTCGTCGTCCTCACATCGTCAAAGGAGCAGCGCGACGTGGTGGAGAGCTACAAGCTCGGCGTGAACAGCTATATCGTGAAACCGATTAACTTTGAAGGCTTCGCCGCCGCTGTGCACGACTTGGGCATGTATTGGCTGCTCCTTAACCAGCCTCCGCAACTGGAAGGATAGGACATGCCACAACCCCTCAAAGTGCTGCTTGTCGAGGACAACTTAGACGACGCTGAACTGGTGGCACGTGAATTGCGCCGTGCCGGGTTCGAGCCCGACTGGCAGCGGGTTGACACCGAAGCGGAGTATCTCGGGCGGCTCCACAGTGAGCTCGATCTCGTGCTTTCGGACTACGTGATGCCTCAGTTCAGCGGGCTCCGCGCACTGGAATTGCTGAAACAGCGCGGACTGGACATTCCGTTTATCATCGTATCCGGCACCATCGGTGAGGACACCGCTGTGGCCGCAATGAAGCAGGGGGCCGCTGATTATCTGCTCAAAGATCGGCTGGCGCGCTTGGGCGCCGCCGTGACTAACGCAATGGCAGAGAGTCGCTTGCGCCGAGAGCGACGGCAGGCGGACGCGGCGCTCAGAATTGCACACGCCCACTTGAGCGAATTGCTAAACCACAGCCCGGCGGCGCTCTATGTGGTGAGATTTGGCGGCGGGAAAATTGTCCCGCACTTGGTCAGCGAAAACATCACTGCGCTGTTGGGCTTCACCGCGGCGGAGGCGTCGAGTTATGATTGGTGGGCCGGGCAAATGCACCCAGACGATCGCGATCGTGTCGTGAGCAGCGCAACCGATGCGCTCGAGGACGGTACGAGCTATCTGGAATACCGGCTGCGCCACAAGGACGGGCACTATCGCTGGATCAACGACTCCCGGCGACTGATCCGCGATGCGTCTGGTGGGCCGGCCGAGCTGATCGGCGTATTGACAGACATCACGGAGCACAAGAAGGCGGAGGAAACAATGAATCAGGCGACGGTCCAAGTGGCGCGAAGCCGGAAAACAAAAGTGATTGTCGAGCTGGCGGTTCTCGTCACTGCGACGACGTCAATTTACATATTCGGGACCCGGTTTAGCTGGTTTGAAGCCGCCGCGCGGTGGGAAGAGAAGCGCGACATTCTGAAGTTGGACGCGGCGTTTCTTGCTACTGCCTTCTCTGTGGTGGGGCTTACCGTGTTTGCGTTTCGCCGCTGGCGGGAGTCGGAATCTGAGCTGACGAGCCGCCAGCAAACGCAGGCGGCATTGGGTCTGTTGCACAACGAACTGGACCGGAAGGTCAAGCAACGCACCGAGGAATTGGGCAAAGCGAACCAGGCGCTTCGCGAAAGCGAGGAACATTACCGACTGCTGTTCGATCGCAATCCATTCCCGATGTGGCTCTACGACATTGCGACACTGCGGTTCCTTGCGGTCAACGAATCTGCGGTACAGCAATACGGCTACACGCACGACGAATTCCTCGGAATGACGATCAAGCAAATCATGCTCCCTGAGGATGTTGGCAAGTTGTTAAGGTCTCTTGAGAACGGGGGTACCGAAAGCAAGAATTTTAGCGAATGGCGGCATCGAAAGAAAGATGGGACAGTCATCCATGCGGAAGTGTCCGTGCGGCCATTGCTGCTTGCTGGCCGCACAGTGTGGCTGGTGCTTGCGGCCGATGTGACGGAGAAGAAGCTACTCCAGGAGCAGCTTCTCCACGCGCAGCGGCTGGAAAGCCTCGGCATGCTCGCTGCGGGCATAGCGCACGACCTCAACAATGTGCTCGCTCCAATCGTGTTTGCTGCGCCGCTGCTGCGAATGAACGCCACTGATCCCCACGATCTGAAGATCCTCGACACACTCGAGAGCAGCGCGAAGCGTGGCGCCGGGCTCGTGCGGCAGATCGTCGGATTTGCGCACAGCACCACCGGCGAGTTCCAGCTCACACAGGTCGGCCACTTGGCCCAGGACATCATCCAACTCATGGAGCAAACGTTTCCAAAAACCATAAGGATTGAACGGAAAATTCAATCCGACTCCTGGCCCGTATATGGAAACCCCACTCAGATTCACCAGGTGCTACTGAACCTCTGTGTCAACGCCCGCGACGCGATGCCGCAGGGCGGCACGCTGCGTTTCGGTGTGACCAACCGAAAGTTAGATAAGGAGCAAGCCCTCGGGTTGCCCGGCGTTCAGCCAGGTGAATGGCTGATCATCGAAGTCTCCGATACCGGCACCGGCATTGAGCCTGATGTGCTAACTAGAATCTGGGAGCCGTTCTTCACCACCAAGGGCGCTGGTAAAGGCACGGGACTTGGTCTTTCCACCGTGCGCGGGATCGTCGCTAGCCACGGCGGCTTCATAGACGTGCAGTCTAAGGTTGGCCAGGGCACGGCGTTCAGAGTCTTTTTGCCAGCCGCTAGAGACATGGACAAGGGTGAGACGGAGGCCCGCGTCGACCATCCGCAACCGGGCAACGGTGAATTGATCCTCGTGGTTGATGACGAGGAACCGGTGCGCGAACTCACCGCCAGAGTCCTTACAAAGCACGGCTACCGTGTAGTGACAGCGTGCAATGGGGCGGATGCGATCGAGGCTTTTATGCCCCTCTCCGCGCAGGTGCGACTCCTGCTTACAGACGAGCAAATGCCGATTATGGGCGGTCGAGTGCTGGCCGGCGCGTTGCGCAGACTGAAACCCGACCTACCGGTCTGCGCAATGAGCGGTGCGGGTGGCCAGGGTCGCGAAATAACCAATGAATTCGCGACAACATTTCTGTTCAAACCGTTTGAAGCCACGGCCTTGCTGGAGGTCGTGCGCCGGGCGCTCGACAAGGCCCAGCCTCCCATCGCCTCCCCACAAATGACCTGACTCTTTCCATGGCCTCCATCCTACTCATCGACGACGACGAAAATCTCCGGATTATGACGGCCGCACTTCTGCTGTCGGCCGGTCACACGGTAGACACTGCTGACGACGGCAAGACCGGACTCACACTTTACAAAACCAAGCTGCACGATCTGGTCATCACAGACATCGTGATGGACGAAATGGATGGTTTGAAGCTGATCGACGAGCTGCGCCAAACGGAGCCCAGACCCCGCGTCATCGCGATGTCCGGTGGGCACAAATTTAGCCAGCCGGTCTACCTGCCGACCGCGAAGTGGCTCGGGGCGGATCGAATCCTCGCCAAGCCGATCATGCCCGACGTGTTACTGAAAACCGTGGCCGATGTGCTCGCTGAACCGGCTCCTGCCGCAGTGCGCCGTACCGTTGTCAGGGATGGATCAGCCGCCCGAAACCCATCGAAAACCTGAACCCAACGCCCATCTGATCGACAAAGCGCGTCGCCGGACAGCGATCAGGGCTTCTCTGGACCCGATCTGAGCGTTCTTTCGCAGGTTAAAGCATAGGATGGTCGCTCCCAGTGCGCTTGGTCCTTTATGGGCTGTTTCTAAGCAAGGATGCTCATGACTGGCCACGATACCTGTGGCAAATCTACCTCGTCGTAGGACGTGAGCCGGTGCCCTTCCGAGTGCGTGTTTCCCTCTGAAAATAAGATTGGGAAAGGCTGCGAAAGGCGTAGCACCCACTCCGATACGTCTTTGCGGACCTCGGCCCTACCACTTGGCTACCGCGCCCATCGCCAATCTAACGGCAAAGACGGGTATCACGGTTTTCGGGAATAGCCCTGACAAGCAATTTCGCGGCCGAGCCCGGCATCTTTTTTTTCAATGCTATGGCAATTCGGATTGGCGGGAGCAGATAGCGGGTGAGTTTAACGTGCGCATGAACGTTTCCAGTACTTGAGGATGGATCGAAATACCATCGAGATTCCCTACGCTCGAAAATGGGCGCGAAGTCGAAATACCGGCCGCTCCAGGAATCTGTAGGACACGAGTGCGGTCGCAAAAACGGGTAGTAGCCAAAAGGGAAATGACAGCCACCAAGTATTCGCAAATCCGAATTCCCATGGCCCCACACAGAAAATCTGCTGCCAAATGTATATGGAATACGACAAAACCCCAAGCCAGCAGCTCGCCGTGAGATTGAGAACGGGGTAGAGCCCAAATCGAGGGGAAATTAAGCTCTGAAGGAGCATGGTGCCCGTGCCAATGCTCTGAAATGTGTTCCCGAGTGGGACAGTGAATATCCCCAGCAGGAAATTCTCTCTTAGTACGCTGGGTACGACTATCATTGCCAGCGCGATGAGGAACACGAGCCGCGGCCGCGTCGTAGTCAAGAGTCGGACGAAATCTTGTTTGCGCGCTAACAGAACGGCGCAAGCACAGCCAATCGCCAACGAGTCAAAATTCATCATGAAGGAGAACTGCGAGAAGAGTATTCGAACGGGATGAGGCTCTAGGTGGAGGTAGCTTATGACGCGCGCAATAGGTGAAATGCAGATGGCTGGACCTAGAATCAAAAGGCATGCCCGCAAGCTCCTGGCGCATCCAAATAGAATGAACAAGCATGGCCAGATGAGATAGAACTGCTCCTCCACTGCCAACGACCACAGGTGGTTGCTTGCGCCACTATCAAAACCCACAAAGTAGTTCGTGGTGAAGGTAAGGTTTCCGATCCATGTGGATGTCGATTGCTTGAAGGGCGTGAAATACTGAAGAGCCGCGAGCACGCAGAGGTACGCACAGTAGATCGGGAGGATTCGCAAACAACGTCGCAAGTAGAAGAGTCGTAAGTTCACCCGCGAGGTCCGATCGTTTTCGGCTAGCATCAGCCAAGTGATGAGAAAGCCGCTGATTATGAAGAAGGTCCTGACTCCGAGATTGCCATCAAAGATCCAGTCAAATGCCGGCTTGAGTGACGGGGGAAATCCCGAGACCAGGGTGGAATGATAGCCCAAGACCAAGACTATGCTTATTGCCCGCCATCCGTCCAATGATGGAAGGCGCTTGGTATCCATCGATATATTGGACACGAGTTAGCTCCGCCGAAGGGAATTCAAGGGTCAGCGCGGCGCAGCCGGGCTGTTTATTAAACCTAGATAGTTGCAACAGTTGAAGGCCCGCAATCCTCAATCGGCCTTTAATATGAACGCGCAGGCTCGTGATGCCTGCCGAGCCCCGGAAATATCTTCACCGCGGCATCGGAATTGAGGGAATTTGGTCCGAAATCTCCGGTTTGTTTTTGCGGACCTTTGCCTTACCGCTTGGCTAGCGCGTCCTTGCCCATTCAAACGGCAAAGACGGGTATTACGGGTTGAGGGGAAAGCCCTGACAGGCAAGTTCGGCCCACTTGGATCCCCGCCGTCCGTCCCCTCAGCGTTTGCTCGCAGCTCGGGCTTGCAAAAGGAGTCAAGGTTGACACTGGTTTCTGGCCATGCCGCGCCCGGCCACAGCGCTGATTGTCGATGATGAGGAGCACGTGCACGTGTACATGCGCATTCTCCTGAAGCAGCTTGGGATCAAGACGGTCTGGGACGCGGCCGAGGGATACGCGGCGCTCGAGATGGCTGCGGAGCACAAGCCCGACGTTGTGCTGCTCGACATCAACCTTCCGCACATCAGCGGATTGGAGCTCCTCGCGAAACTCAAGGCGGCGCATCCGGAGATGCACGTCATAGTCGTCTCCGTGGAGAGCAAGCCGGAGACCCTCGTACAGGCTCATGAACTCGGGGCCGATGCGTACGTGCTCAAGCACCTACCCAGGGCCAAGGTCCTTCAGATGCTCAACCATACGTTCGATGCCATTGCCGATGGCACGAACAGCGGGCCTTCGGCGGACTCGGGAGTGTCGGCGAGTCCGTTTTGAACGGGCCCGGCGGGTCCTGACCCGGGGCCGCTCGCACGGCCCAGGGGAGGGCCCTAGAACGTCAGACGGTTGAGGTCCAGGACCGACACGCCCTCGACGGGCCTGCCCTGCGAGAGAGCGGGCTTGAAGCGCAGGCCCCTGAGGACCGACACGAGGAAGGGGTCGTCAATCCTCCTCGTGCACTTGAAATCCGAGAACGGCTCGTCGGCGAGCCCGTCCTTCGAGACCTTGGTGAAGAACACCTCGCCGTACCTGCCGGCGGCGAGTCGGGTGGGCAGCTCGGCCGGCAGCGTCCCCATGACGGGCACCGCGGGCAGGTCCTCCTTGGGGTGGGCGCTCACGTACTCCATCTTCACGTATTCAAACGCCTCGTCCCGCGTCAGCTCGACCCGGCGCGGCGCCACGGTCGTCGCAACCTCGACTCCGCGGTTGTACAGGTGCATCTGGAAATCCTCGACCTCGAAGTCGAGCGGTAGGCCCTCCTGCGTGACGTGGACCTCCCTCGGGTGGGCGTCTATGGGGTCGAGCGCCTTTGCGTAGATCCAGTTGCGGGCCGTTCCCGGGGCGGCGTTCTTCTCGTGGAAGCGGGTCACCACGACGAGGTACGGGTTGGCAAGCGGCGTGTCCGAGGACACCTCGAACGTGACCTCCATGGCGTCGTAGCCCACGGGCTCGACCTGCTTGCCGCCGATTGTCAGGTCGCCGCCCCCCGCTGCCACCGATTGCGCGACCAGGGCCTGGTTGGTCGTCTGCACGAGCTGCGCCAGGCCGGCGGCCGACCCCTGACCCTTGTCCCCGATGTGGGCGTTCGGGTGGAATGCGTTGTAGGCCGTCGCGTAGGCCACGAGCGAGTTGGTGTGGTCCATCGTGGCCTGCGTCTGCCTGAGGCTGAACTGGTAGCCCGCGTTTGTCGCCGCCGTCTGGTTCATCGAGCGTGTCAGCCGCGTCAGGGGGTCGTTGTTGAACGAGAAGCCGCGCTCGTGCCTGAGGTTGGAAACGGTGGCCGAGGTCGCCGACAGCTTCAGGGACGGGGTGACCTTCAGGCTCACCGGGCCCTCCTTTGTGGGGACCACGGTCTGCTGCCCCTTGAAGGTGATCACCCAAGAGCTGCCGAAGACATCCTTCACCGGATAGAGGGCATCGCCGAGCGCAACGGCGATGTCGGCGCCCATGAAGAGCGTGTGCGTCTTGGGTTCCTGGACGACGACGCTCTCCATCACGACAGGCTTGTCGGCCTTCGGGCCCGAGGCGGCTGCGCCGAGGGCGCCGAAAAGCGCCGCGGCAGGGAGCGCAAGCCTTAGGGTGAGATTCATGGGGTGGGTGGGTAGCCTTTCCCTAGCCTGCATGCGCGGTGCCGCGCGGCCCCATGACTCTGTAACACGTTGTGGATATTTGAATAGCAGATTATCTGGGTGTGCGCCTCGGGTCCCGGACTTCCCCGGATGGTTGTGGTTAACCGGATACGCCTGCCATGGCTCCGGTCCGATGGGCCCATGCAACCATTGCGGGAAAGGGGGAGCCGTGAGGAATTTTCATCGGCCCGATTGGCCCGATTGAAACCATTACCCCGTCCTTCGGGCAGACCGGCGAGGGGGAATTGAACGAAAACGGGGGGCTTCAGGCGTTCCCGCTAATACTTCGTTGCGAGCTGGATTCGGCCTTCCGTTGGGAGGAGTGGGCTGGTAGGCTCGTCGGACGCGTATGGTCCTCGGCCTCGGATTGCTGACCCACTGCGGGGCCATCCCCCCCGGCTCCCCGTTTGCGCCGGCTCATTGAGGCCCGGAATCCCCCAAGACATTACCCCCATGCGACATCCAGAAATAATCCAGGGCGGCATGGGCGTGGCGGTGTCGAACTGGCGCCTCGCCAAGGCCGTGTCGGAGACGGGCGAATTGGGGGTGGTTTCCGGAACGTTGCTTTCGGTCATCCTCGCGCGGCGACTGGCGGAGGGCGACCCGGGCGGCCACATGCGGCGGGCCCTCGAGAAGTTCCCGATTCCGGCCATGGCGAAGCGGATCGTCGACGCGCACTTTGTGCCCGGCGGCAAGGACCCCTTGGCGCCCTACCGGGGGATCCCGCTGCCGACCCTGCAGCTTAGCCCCATGCTGATGGAATTGACGGTGGTCGCGAACTTCGCGGAGGTGTTCCTCGCGAAGGAGGGCCATCCGGGCCCGGTCGGCATCAACCTCCTTGAAAAGATCCAGATTGCGACGATCCCGTCGCTTTACGGGGCGATGCTGGCTGGGGTCGACTACGTGATGATGGGAGCGGGCATCCCGCGATCCATCCCCGGCGTCCTGGACCAGCTGGCCGAGGGCCAGCCCGCGGCCCTGAGGGTCGACGTCGAGGGCGCGCTCCCCGACGAGGAATACCTCTCCCAGCTCGACCCCCAGGCCTTCTTCGGCGGGGAGGCACCGAGGCTGAGGCGCCCCTGCTTCCTTGCGATCGTGTCCTCGGCGACGCTCGCCCTCACCCTCACCAAGAAGTCGAACGGCAAGGTCGACGGCTTCATCGTCGAGGGGGACATCGCCGGGGGCCACAACGCCCCGCCCCGCGGACCCATGCAGCTCGACGCGAAGGGCGAGCCGGTCTACGGCCTGCGCGACGCGGCCGACCTCGCCAAGATCCGCGAGCTTGGCCTGCCGTTCTGGGTCGCCGGGGGACAGGCGACCCCCGAGAAGCTCGCCGCCGCTCGCCGCTTGGGCGCCCTCGGGATCCAGGTCGGGACGGCGTTCGCCTTCTGCGATGAATCCGGAATCGCCAGCGACTTGAAGCTGGAGGCCATCCGCGCGAGCCGCGCCGGCACGGCCCGCGTCTTCACCGACCCGGCGGCTTCGCCCACGGGGTTTCCCTTCAAGGTCGCCGAGCTGCCGGGAACCCTTTCGCAGGTCGAGTGCTACGCCGCGCGCGAGCGGGTGTGCGACCTGGGGTACCTGCGCCAGGCGTTCGTCAGGGCCGACGGCGGCGTGGGCTTCCGGTGCGCCGGCGAGCCGGTGGAGGACTACGTCCGCAAGGGCGGGGACATAGCCGACACGGTAGGCCGCAAGTGCCTGTGCAACGGACTCGCGGCGACGGTGGGCCTGGGGCAGGTCAGAAACGGCGAGCGCGAGCCGTCGCTGGTGACGGCGGGCAACGAGATCTCGGACCTGGCCCGGCTTGTCGAACCCGGAGTCGAGCACTACGGGGCCAAGGACGTCGTCCGCTACCTGCGAGGCTCGGGGAACGGCTCGCTCCCGGGCTGAAGCGCCCGGGATCCCGTCCGGACGGTCGGCTTGACTCCTCTTTTGGGGGTGGCGAGCCTGCCCGAATGGACGAAACAAGCACCCTCCCCGAGCACGTCCTCCTTGTCGAGTGCCCCGACAGGCCGGGGCTTGTGCATGCAATCACCGGGGTCCTCTTCAGGGCGGGCGCCAACGTGACCTCGAACCACGAGTTTGTGGACGCCGACACCCAGACGTTCTTCATGCGGACGGGCTGCCGGGGCACGCTCGACGGACAGGCGATCCGGTCCGCCATCCTCGACCTCCTGCCCGACGGGGCCGCCGTTCAGGTCCGAATCGCCGAGCCGAGGAGGATCGTCGTCCTTGTCTCGCGGGAGCACCACTGCCTGGCGGACCTGCTGGTGCGCCACGCCTATGGAGAGCTCGGCGCGAGGCTCCTGGCCGTCGTCAGCAACCACGACAACCTGCGCCCACTCGCGGAGAAGTTCTCGGTCCCCTTCCACTTCCTCCCGAACGAGGCCATCACCCGTGAGGCGCACGAGGAGGCCCTGCAGGCGCTTCTGGCGCCGATGAACCCCGACTACCTCGTCCTCGCGAAGTACATGCGCGTACTCGGCCCGCGGTTCGTGGCCGAGTGGCGCAACAAGATCGTCAACATCCACCACTCGTTCCTGCCGGCCTTCGTCGGGGCGAGGCCCTATCACCAGGCGTTCCACCGCGGGGTGAAGGTCATCGGCGCCACGGCGCACTTCGTCTCCGACAAGCTGGACGAGGGCCCGATCATCATGCAGCAGGTGATCCCCATGGACCACTCCTACACGCCGCACGACCTGGCCAGGGCGGGTCGCGACATCGAGAGGACGGTCCTCGCCAACTCGCTCAAGCTGCTCAACGAGGACCGCGTGTTCCTCTGCGCCAACCGGACGATCATCTTCGACTAGGGGAGGGCGCCCCCCGGGGCGGGTTCAGGGCGCGGCGCTGGAGGCGACCTGCTTCGCCAGGGCCTGCTCCGCGTCGGCGGCCAGGTCGAGCCTGCGCCGGTCGGCGCGAATCGCCGCGACGACGGGCGTAAGGTTGACGCCAGCGACCTGGGTAGAGTCCAGGTCGTTCGCGGCGGCGACGAGCGAGTCGAGTGCGCCGAGGGTACCGCCCTCGGCCGGCTGGAGGCCCTTGGAGAGCGCCTTCACGACGCCCGGCTGCCTCGAGTCGGCGTCCCTTGCCTCGCGGAAGAACTCCGCGGCGTCGAGGCACGCCGAACGGTAGGCCTCGAGGCTCGCCTCGACCCCCTGCTCGAACTTGACGGCCCTGGGGTCGACGCCCGCCGTGTCGAGCTGGCCCAGGGCGTGCCGGTACTGGCCGAGGCGCGCCACCTGGTCGGTCAGGAGCGTCGCATCCTGGCGGCGGATGAGCGAGGGGATCCTGGACGAGCTGTCGGCGTTCATCTGGGAGCGGACGACGCCGAGCTCCTGCAGGTAGGCGCGGGTGCGCGCCAGCGCCGCGTCCGGCTCCTCGGCGCCGGGGCGCGAGCACCCGGCGGGCAGGGCCATGACGGCGGCGACCAGAATCAGGCGAAAGGTGCCCATTCTTGGGAGGATCTCCCCCGGGGACGGGCGAGGCAACAGGATAAGGGGCCTCCGCGCCCCGCGTCCCATTTTCTTGGTGACACGCGGGCCGGCCCACGCGAGCCTGCCCGGGATGCCAGCCCCAACGAGGTTCATGCGGGCCCCAGCCCTCGCGGCCCTGCTGCTCGCGGCGGCGTCCGCCCCGCGGCTTTCGGCCCAGGTCACCGAGACGACCCAGACAATCGAGCCCGGTGGCCTCGAAATGAGGATGGATGCGATCTCGCTCGGCATAGCCCCCGACACGACGGCGCCCAATCAGTACAAGGCCCTGGCGCTCGGCACGACGATTGTCTCCGCCGGCCTCACGAACACGTTCGACATGGAGTTCGGGGCGCAGTTCTTCCTGCGAGACACGTTCTCGACGGCGGGCAACGACCACACGCAAAGCGGAATAGGCGACATTACGCTCAGGCCGAAGTGGACCTTCTGGCGCGACCCGTCGAGCGGCCAGGCCGCGGCGATCGTCCCGTTCGTGATGCTCCCCACCAACTCGAAGGCCGTGGGCAACGACTCCGTCGAGGGAGGGGTGATCCTGCCCTGGTCCATGGACATCGCCGCCGGCGCGAAGGCGGCGGCCATGTTCGAATGGGACGAGTTCCGAAACGTGGCGAACACCCGGTACGACACCCGCTGGTATGGAAGCGCCTACCTGAAGTGGGAACTTGGGAGCACGGTCGGAGCCTACGCCGAGACTACCCTGAGCGACTCGACGGCGGGATCGGCCACGTTCGCGGGCACGATTGGCGGCGGCGCAACGCTTTCCCTGAACAAGAACTTCATCTGGGATGTCGAGGTGAGCCGGGTGCTCGGCCACGGGCGAAGCGCCTGGGCCGAGGTCCTGCGCTTCCGCTGGAAGATCCTCTAGGGGCGGACCCGGCTCAGGGGGCGTCCTCGAAGTCGGTCAGGATGGAGAACCTGAAGGTCGAGCCCTCGCCGACGCGGCTCTCGACCGAGATCGTGCCGCCCATCAGTTCGCACAGGCGCTTGGAGATGATGAGTCCCAGGCCCGTGCCCCCACGGCGGCGGGTCGACGAGGTGTCGACCTGACTGAAGGGAAGGAACAGGTGGTCCAGCTTCTCGGTGGGTATGCCGATGCCCGAGTCCTTGACGGCGAAGAACAGGCGGGCGACCCGCCGGGTCGATCCCGGCTCGACCGGCTCCCCGCGGGCGCACGAGACCTCGAGGGAGACCCCCCCGCGCTCCGTGAACTTGAGGGCGTTGCCGATCAGGTTCGTGAGTATCTGGCGGATCCTCGTCTCGTCGCTGTTGACGATCTCGGGGACGCCCGGGTCCACCTTGGAGTCGATCGCGAGCGCGAGCGAGCGGGCCTTCGGGGCGAAGAACGCGCAGATGTCCTGGACGCACATCCTCAGCGAGAAGGGGGCGTGCTCGATGTCGATCTTGCCGGAGTCGATCTTCGAGAGGTTAAGGATGTCGGCGATGATCTTCTCCAGGGCGAGCCCGCTCGAGTTGATCATCTCGACCTGCTCGCGCTGGTCGAGGGAGAGGGTGGTCGAGGAGAGCATCTTCGAGAACCCGATGATGGCGTTTATCGGCGTCCGCAGCTCGTGGCTGACGATGGCGAGGAATTCGGACTTGGCGCGGTCGGCGGCCTCGGCGGCCTCCTTCGCCCTCAGGAGCGCGGCCTCGGCCTCCTTTCGCTCCGTGATGTCGTGGCCCACGGCCTGGTACTCCATCGTGTTGCGCTCGTCGTCCTTGATCGCGCGCTGGGTCCACCGGATCCAGAGCCTGCGGCCGTCCTCGAACGGCATCTCGGTCTCGAAGGTGTACGGCTCGTCGGCGATCGCGGCGCCGGGGGTGAAAAAGGGGAAGTCGACGCCCACCAGCTCCGGGCGCTTGCGGTTGACCGCCCGCGCGTAGGCCCCGTTCACGAAGGTCATCTTCCCGTCGTTGCGGTAGCGGCAGATCAAGTCGGGCTGGTCCTCGACGATGCCCTTGTAGCTCGCCTCGACCTGCTGGAGCGAGCGCGCCATCCGCTCGATCTTGCGCGCCAGGCCGATGATCTCGTCGGAGTCGGACTCGTCGCCGGAAGGGGGCATGTCCTCCAGGCGCACGGAATCCGTCGTGTCGTGCATCGACTTGAGCGTCTTTACGAGCTCCTGGTTCCACGCATAGCCCGCAAGGACCAGGATCATGCACCCGGTGATCGCGAAACCTATGATGTAGAGGGTGCTGCCAAGGTGGTCGCGCACCTGCTTGTCCGTGATGATCACCACCCACGCCAGGATAAGGGCAAAGACAAGGAACAGGACGAACGATGTTTTGCGTTTCATTGACGGGGGACTTTTTGCCGCACTTTGCCGGGGGGCTTCATGGGAGTCGAGTACGGAACATACCCATCCGGTGCACCTTAGGAAGCAAAGAATGGGTTATGGCGCTTTTCCTGGGCCACGGTCGTAAGGGGCCCATGCCCGCAGGCCAGGACCGTGTCGCGGGGCAGGCGCAGGATCTTCTCCACGTCGTTCTTGTACTGGTCCGCGAAGTGCTCGGCGCTGCCGCCGATCGAGGAGGCGAAGAGCGAATCTCCCACAACCGCAAGCGGATAGCTAAGCCCCGTGACGTAGAACGTGGTCTGCCCCGGGGAGTGTCCCCAGGTCAGGAGGGTCTTTATCGCCAGGCCTCCGATGTGGAAGTGGGCGTTCTCCTTGAAGACCTTTGCCCCCGGAGAGTCCGCGGGCTCTCGCTCGCTCGCCCAGACCTCGGCGCCGGTCTCCCTCACGACGCGCTTCAGGTCCGCGACGTGGTCGTCGTGCGTGTGGGTAAGGAAGAGCATCTCCAGGCGAAGGCCCTCGGTGCGGACCAGGTCGAGCATGGCCTGGCTGTCGGCCCCCGTGTCAAAGGCGGCCGCCACCCGCGAGCGCGCGTCCCAGATCAGGTAGCTGTTTACCGTGATGTCCTCAAAGGGGGTGTTGAAGATCGCGAAGCCGTGGGGGAAGACCGGGACCTCGGGGTACCAGCGCTTGTGGGCGAGGTCCTCGAGCGCGTTCGGCCCGAGCCGCAGGTGTCGGGCCACCCTGCGCAGGACGGCGTCGTTGACCTGCCCCGACTTGGCCGCCTGGAGGTCCCCCGGTGAGACCTCGGCGCGGCTGCACAGGTCGGGGTCGGAGATCCCCATCCCCCGCTGGGCCTTGGAGATCACGTCGTTGAAGTTGTCCTCGATCGGAATGCGGGCCATGGAGGCTGAGTATCACTAGGGAGCGTTCCCGGCGAGATTTTGCGCCGCCTTGAACGCCGATTGCGCCCTTTCGGCGCGCCCTCCCCTCAGGAAGATCTCGCCGACCGTGCGGTACGCGGCCCTCCCGCGCTTGGGGTCGCGGGCCGCGATCTCCCCGGCCTGGGCAAACGCCAGATCGGCGTCCCCGAGGGGCCACGGGGCCCGCGCGTAGAAGGTCATGAGCCCCTCCCGGGCATCGAGGTCCGAGGGGTTCTGCGCGATGGCTCGGGTCATGGCGTTTCGCCCCTCGATGGCGAGCGTAAGCGAGCTGTCCCGGTCGGCCAGGAGCAGGCACACCCCGGCGTACTCGGCCAGGTAGACCTCGTTTTCGGGCGCGAGATCGGCCGCCTTCTTCAGCCATGTCCTCGCGGGATCCAGGGCCGCCTTCTTCCCCGCCTGCTCAAGGGTCATGCCCAGGTAGTAGCAGGCCGAGGCGTCCGGGGGAGTGCCATTGGCCAGGGGCTCAAGGAGGGCCCTGGCCTCGGCGTACTTCTTCTGCTTGAAGAGGGCGACGGCGTCGCCGATCGGCGACGCCGCGACGCGGGTCGCCAGGCCAACCCCGAGGATCAGAAGGAGGGCGCGCGTCCCGGGAATCCGTGCGCCGCCCCGCGTCACTTCGAATACACCGCCCGAAGGGCGTCGGCCACGTTCGGCGGGACGAACTTGGCCACCTGGCCCCCGTAGCGCGCCACCTGCTTGACCAGGGAGGAGCTTGTGTAGCTGAACTGCTCGTTCGGCATCACGAAGATCGTCTCGATCGACGGCTGGAGGTGGCGGTTCATGAGCGCCATGTTGAACTCGAACTCGAAGTCGGTCAGTTCGCGCAGGCCGCGGATGATCGCGTCGGCATTCTGCTCCAGCGCGAACTCGACGAGGAGCCCCGAGAAGACCGTCGCGGTGACGTTCGGGTACTGGGCGATGTTGGGGCGGATCATCGCGAGGCGCTCCTGCGGCGTGAAGAGCGGCTTCTTGGGGCTCTCCCCGATCGCCAGGGTCACCCGGTCAAAGAGGCGCGCGGCGCGGGCGAGCACGTCCAGGTGCCCGCACGTGATCGGATCAAAGGTTCCGGGATAGATGCAGTGACGCATGGCGACCCCCCTAGGGAAATGCCTCGCGGGGCGGCTGGCGAGCGCGTTCCTCTACGATGTTGCCATAACCCGGGCCCCGGGGTCTTGTTAAGCGTGCCCCTGAGCCTCCCGAACGCCATCACGCTTTCGCGCATCCCGCTGATGTTCGTGATCGTCGGGCTCATGTACTGCGCGTGGCCCGGGGCGGCGACCCTCGCCTTCGCGCTCTTCATCGCAGGCGCCGTCGGCGACTGGCTCGACGGCTACCTGGCGCGCCGCCTCAAGCTCGTCTCGAACTTCGGCAAGCTGATGGACGCGATGTCGGACAAGATCATGGTGATGGGGATCGTGATCGCGCTCGTCGAGAAGCGGGAGATCCCGGTCGCCCTGGCGCTCATCACCCTCTGCCGCGAGTTCCTGATCACCGGCATGCGCATGGTGGCCGCCTCGAAGGGCATCGTCGTCGCCGCCGACAGCGGCGGAAAGAGCAAGACCTTGACGCAGTTGATCGCCCTCGGGTTCTTCCTCGGGGCCCCCATGCTGGCCGTCGACTTCGCCTTCTTCTTCAACTGGAACGCCTCCTCGGCCGTCGAGTTCGTGAACAAGGTCGGCGTCATCATCTTTGTCGCCGGGACCGTGCTCTCGGTGTGGTCGGGCTACCGGTACATCGCTAGGAACGCGCGCCTGGTGTTCGCCGACGAGGCGTAGCGCGATGAAGCTCGAGCAACCCTCCTGGTCGCGGCACCTGCCGACTGAAGCGGTCCTCGCCGTCTCTACCCTGGGGCCCGTGGGCCTTAGGATGAAGGCGCCCGGCACCTGGGGCTCGGCGGCGGGCCTCGTCTTCTTCATCGTGTGCTTCTACCCGCTGGGGATCCTCGAGAACCTGTTCGCGAGCGCGGTCATCGCCTACGTGGCCGTGGGCTTCTGCGGGGAGGCGGAGATCCGCATGGGCAGGCACGACCCGGGCGAGGTCATCCTCGACGAGTTCGTCGCCATGCCGCTCTGCTTCGCCGGCTGGCAGATGATCATCGGGCCGGGCGTCCTTCCCTTCCTCGGGCTCCTCCTGGCCGGGTTCGCCCTATTCAGGCTCTTCGACATCACGAAGCCCCTGGTGATCGACAAGCTCCAGGCACTGCCCGCGGGGTGGGGCATCGTGGTCGACGACACGGCCGCGGCCCTGGCGACCTGCGCCACGCTGCACGTGGCCCACGCGGTGTGGGTCCTTATCTAGGTACCCCGGTTGGAGTACGCAGCGAGATCAGGGAACCTGGTAGACCTCGACGAGGGCCGTACCCGTGGAGGAGCCCACCCCCGAAGCGACAGCCGAGTAGGTGCCGGGCTGCAGGGTCACCAGGAGCGAGCCGTCTGCGCTCCCCGCGGGAAGCGGGAACGCCCCGACGGAGGCGACCGCCGCCGCGATGGCGGCAGCGTTCGAGGCGGTAGACCAGCCCGTGTTGGCAGCCACCTGGTTTCCCGAGGAGTCGACCAACGCGAGCGATGGCTGCGCCAGCGGCCCTGTCACCCCGTATTTAGAGAGCGTCGGCCCGACGGCGCGGACCAGCACCTTCTGGGGAAGGGTCCCTGAGATGCCGATGCCCGCGATCTCAACCGAAGAGCCTGTGCCGACGAAGGCCCGCGTTGAGATGTTGCTGATATGGGCGCCCGTGCTCGACACCTCGTAGACCTCGGCGAGGGCGATCCCGCTCGTGCCGCCGGCGCCCGACACCTGGGCGGTGTAGGTGCCCGGAGCGAGGTTGGTGAGAAGGACGGAGTCATTCGAGTTATAGGCCAGGGCGAAGGCGCCCGAGGAGGGTTCGGCCCCGACGATATCCCAGAAGTTCGAGTTGAACCCCCAGACCGTGTTTGTGGCGATTTGCGCCCCGGTGGAGTCAAAGAGCGTCAGCACGGGCTGATTGAGCGGGTTCGTTATCCCGTACATAAAAAGGGAGGGCCCCACGCCGCGTATCATCACCTGGTCGGTGGATCCGCCCGGGCCGGAGATGACGAACCCGGCTATCATCGCGTTGGAGCCCGTTCCGACAAGGGCGCGGCTTGATATGTTGGCCAGGCGGGAAGCGGCCGGTGCCGCCGTCACGGGCGCCACTCCGGGGCTTGAGAGCGTGGCCGCCGCGGAGCCGATGCTTCCGGAACTGTTGGTCACGACGGCGGCATAGGTCCCCAGATCCGTGGCCTGGACGTTTGCGACGGAGAGCGTCGCATTGACGGCGCCGCGGATCGCATTTCCGTTCAGCGTCCACTGGTAGGCCGGCGCGGGGATGCCCGCGGCCGATACCGAAAATGTGGCGGTCGCCCCGATCGCAACCGACTGGTCGGCGGGCTGCGAGAGGATGGAGGGCGCCGCGTTTGGCGAAACGTACTGCTTGCGCACGGTAAAATTCTTGCTGTCCGCGACGACCAGGTTGCCGCTTGGGTCGACGGCGATTCCGATGGGGTCGTTGAAGAGGGCCTTTGAACCGGTGCCGTCGGAGGAACCCGACACGCCGGGCGTCCCGGCGATCGTCGTCACGACGCCGGCGCTCGTGATCTGGCGGATCACGTTGTCCGCCTGCGTGACGAAGACATTTCCGTTCGCGTCCACCGCGATCGCGTTGGGATAGCCGAAATGGGCGGCGGAGCCGGTCCCGTCGAGCGTGCCGAACGATCCGGCGTTGCCGGCGAGCGTCGTCACGACCCCCGCGCTCGTCATCTTTCGCACCGTGAAGCTGTTGCCCGCGTCGCCGATGTAGAGGTTGCCGGCGGCGTCAATGGCGATCGCCGTCGGCCCGGAGAAGCGCGCCGCCCCTCCCGTCCCGTCGACCGCGCCCATCGTACTCGGCGCCCCTGCGATCGTCATGACCGTACCGTTGGGCGAGATCATCCGGACCGTGCTGTCGCCGGCCACGTACACGTTTCCAGCCTTGTCGACGGCGATCCCCGCGGGGAAGGCGAACTGGGCCTGGTCGCCCTGTCCGTCCTTCGTGCCCTGCATGCCGCTGCCGGCGAGGAGCGTCGGAACACCCGAACTCGAAATCTTCCAAATCTGGTTGCCGATAATCGTGTAGACGGTGCCCGAACTGTCCACCGCGAGCGCACTGGGGCTGAAGTACACGGAGTTCCCGGAGCCCGACTTCGACAAGAAGTCAGTAACGGAGGGCTGGTCGGTCAGGGTCGTCACCACCCCGGCGCTCGAGATCTTCTGTATCCGGCTATTCGAGGTGTCGGACACGTAGAGGTTGCCGCTCGCATCGGAGACGATCCCCCCGAGCAACGAGAGCCGCGCCGAGTTGCCAGTCCCGTTCGCGTTGCCCTCCTGGCCGGGCGCTCCCGCTAGGGTTGTGAACGTGTAGGGCCCCACGGAGGCGCCCTGCGCGCGGATCCGCGGGGATATTGCAAGGAGTGTGGAAAGAACGAGTGCGGATGCGACAAGCGGGCCGAAAGACACGGGCTTTGGGGGCGTTTTCATTTGTTGGGCGGCTTTGGAGGCCATGGGACAGAAGGCGGGGGATCCGAGATATAACGCTTGCTGTGAAGGGTGGGGTATTCGGGGTCCGAAGCCGATAGGGAACTCTTCCCCGCGAAGGAGCGGGTTTAACGTTCCTTCGCATGGGCCGTGCCACGGGTCGCTCTCCGATGCCAATCCTTTAGGTCCAAATGGATTGCGCCATAGGGGCAGCTGCCGCACCCGCGGGTCGCGATCCCAAATTGGTTGCGCACACCCACCGGGCGCCGCCGATCCGAGCTAAGGCAGTACCTGCAGCTGCTCGGCGGGCACCC
>CAYPXZ010000026.1:3285-25484 GCA_964414785.1 uncultured Opitutaceae bacterium | reverse complement strand
CCGGGCGCCGCCGATCCGAGCTAAGGCAGTACCTGCAGCTGCTCGGCGGGCACCCTTAGGAGCAGCCCCTGGCGGAGCACGTCGACCGAGATCATGATCCCCTGCGGATTCGAGGAATCGTCGACCTGCCCCTCGAGCCCGTGGAGGGGCCCGCCGATGACCCTTACCCGACGTCCCTTGCCAAGGAGCGGGACGACGCTCAGCTCGACCCCCGAGGCGACGATCTTCCTCACGTCCTCGACCTGCTCGAGGAACCTGGCCTCGTCATCCACCGGGATCGCGCGCGCAAGGAGTTCCTGCTGGTAGATGCGGGCCTTGCGCCCCTGCGCCACCCGCGCGAAGACGTAGCCCGGGAAGAGGGGCTTCGTGAAGCGCTTCGTCCCGCTTGAGTAGCGCCGGGTGCTGGTCACGAGCGGCAGGTAGTGCTCAAAGCCCTCCGCCGCCATGAGGGCGGCGAACTTCTTCTCGCACCGGGGCCGGGTGTGGCAGACGAACCAGCCGCTGGCGTCCGCAGGGTCGCTCACGCCCCGACGAGGAACCGGACGGCGGCGTGGTATCCCTCGAGTCCCAGGCCCGTGATGACCGCCACGCAGGCCGGGGCCGTCAGCGAGGTGTGCCTGAACTCCTCCCTCTTGTAGATGTTCGAGATGTGCACCTCGACGGCCGGCAGGTGGGCCCCGAGGAGCGCGTCGCGAAGGGCGACGCTCGTGTGCGTCAGGGCCCCGCCGTTGATCACGATCCCGTCGAACTTCGCGTCGGCCAGCTTCGCGATCCGGTCGATCAGCTCGCCCTCGTGGTTGGACTGGAAGAATTCGAGCTCGGCCTTCTTGGCGAATTCCCCGCGGAGCGCCTTCTCAAGGTCCGCAAGGCTCGCGCTCCCGTAGATCTCCGGCTCCCGCTTGCCGAGGCGGTCGAGGTTGGGCCCGTTGAGGATCGCGATCTTTTTCATGTCCGTGGAGTTTCCTTCTAAAGGGGATTTTCGGTCGCGATGAACTCCCACGGCAATCCAAACTTTGCCGAAAGCTCCGCCGCAAGGGCCCTTACGGCGTGCACCTCCGTGGCGTAGTGGCCGCACAGGTAGAGGTTCAGGCGCCTCTCCTGCGCCACGTTGAACCACTCCTCCCGGATCTCTCCGGTGACGAGCGTGTCGACCCCCTCGGCGAGGAGGGCCGGCATGGCGCCGTTTCCGCTGCCGCTGCAGAAGGCGACCTGCCTCGGGCTTTGGGAGCCGAACTCGATCGCGACGACCCGGGGATAGCGGGCCTTCAAGGCCGCCCTAAGCGCCGCGCGCGTCATGCGGCTCGGGGCGATGCAGCCGATGGGGCCGCCCTCGTTCTCGATGAAGCCCCGGCCGGGCCTTAACCCCAGGCTCTTCGCCAGGAGCGCGTTGTTGCCGATCTTTGGGTGCGAGTCCAGCGGGAGGTGGTTGGAGTAGAGGGCGCAGTTCCCCCGGATGAGGAGGGCCAGGCGCTCGTAGGCCGGGCCCGTCAGGGGGCGCGGCATGTCCCAGTACATGCCGTGGTGGACGATGAGGAAATCGACCCCCGCCTCGACGGCCTTCCTGAAGGGAACGAGGCCCGCGTCCACGGCCGCGCCGATCTTGGACACCTTGCCGTTATTGGCCACCTGCAGGCCGTTGAACGCGCCGGGGGCGTCCTTAAAGGCCGCAAGGCGGGTGCGCTTGTCGCAGTGGGCGACCAGATCCTTCAGTGTGGGCATGGGTCAAACGCCGAGTCGGCAGCTATGTGCGCTAAAGCCTGCGCCGAAACTCACGAGCCAAAAATCACCATCCGCCCTGGGCGACTCCTCCCTGAGGGTCTCCTCGAGCGCGAAAAGGACCGAGGCGCTGCTCATGTTCCCGTAGCTCCGCAGGGTCCGGGCGCTTGCGGCGAGCGAGTAGGGGGCGACGACGGGCTCGACCGCGTCCAATACGTCGCGCCCGCCCGGATGGGCCACCACGCGGGAGACCCCGCGCCCGCCGCGCTCAGACCAGAGCCTGCCGACGGCGCCGGCCGCAAGCTCCGGGACGGACCGGTCGAGGAGGTTCCTCAATTTGCCTTCCTTCTGCTCGAACCGCAGCTTGTCCCGCTGCTCGGGCAGGTGCAGGGAGCTAAAGTCGAACGCGCGGATTCCGGACGGCCCCGGAGTCGAGCGCCACACGCTGGCCGCCGCCCCGTCGCTAAAGAGGCAGGCGCTGATGATGACCCCGGGGTCGTCGTCCAGGTAGAACGCCGCCGAGCACACCTCCACGGCGACGCAGGCGACCGTGGCGGAGGGCTCGGCCGCCAGCAGGTGGCTCACGGCCCGCAGCATCGGGATCGCGGCGCCACAGCCGAGTCCCACCAGGTCGTGCAGGACGGCGTTCGGCCGGATCCCCATGTCCTCCGCGACGTAGCTCGTGAGGCCCGGGCACAGGTAGCCCGTGCAGGTGCAGATGAGAAGGGCGTCTATACCGGCGGGCTCGAGACCCGCCTGGCGCAGCGCTGGGGCGAGGGCTCGGGCGGCCAAGGCCGGCGCCTCCCTGCGGAAGGCGTGGTTTAATTCGTCCGCGGAGCGCTCGAACACGCTCCCGACATCCGGGACGGCGAAGTGCCTTTGCGAGATGCCGTTCTCGCCCTTGAGGATGCTCTGCAGCACGAGCATCGAGCGCCGCGACAGGCGCGAGCGCAGGCCAGACTTATCGACGAGCCCCCAGCAGTCGGGCTGCGAGAAGGTGGCGGGCGGGACCGCCGTGGCGAGCGAGTGCAGGAACATGCTATTGGGGGCCATATCAGTGGAGGGCGCCGTAGAGCGCGCGGAAGGGGACTAGCTCCATGCGGGCGAAAGCCGCCAAAAGCGACTGCCTTCGGCGTTCCAGGAAGAAGGGGTGCAGGAGCGAGGAGAGGGCGAGCCTGACCCGGAAGCGGCGCCTCTGGGCGGAAGCAATCCGGCGGACGCAGTCCTGCCAGCCCGTCAGGCCTCCCGCGTACTCCCGAAGGGGCCCCAGGGCCAATTCGGCGCCCTGGAGCGCCATCGCGATCCCGTTTCCGGTGAAGGGCGCGATGGAGGCGCAGGCGTCGCCGATCCGGACGCGGTCGCCTGGGGACGTCGAGGCGTCCCCCAGGGGGGCCGCGGTCACGCACACGGAGGCCTCGTCGATCTGCGAGGCGCGGATGCGTCCGGCGAGGCCCCGAAGACCCGCCGCATCCAGGTAGGCAGGAAGGAGGGCCGCCCCGCGCTCGGCGACGTCGCGGGAGGCGAAGATCCCGCAGGCGTTCACCTCGCCGGTCTCCACCCGGGAGAGGCCCATGTAGGCGCGCTCGCCCAGGTGGACCTCGAAGTCGTTGGCGAGCGCAAGGCCGCGCACGTGGACCTTCAGCCCCACCCAGAGGGGGCCGGCGCGCCGGCGACCCGCGGCGAAGACGCGGCCCTCGGGGGCGTCGCCCTCGGAAACCCGGGTGTTCGCGCGAAGGACCCCGCCCGCGGCGACGAAGGCCTCGGCGAGGCGCGCGTCGAGGGCGTGCCGGCTAATGCCCCACGCCGTCCCGGGCAGCGTGAACGCTGGAAGCGGGCGTTCGCGGACGAAGTACGTGACGCTCCTGTGGGGGCAGGCGTCGCCCAGGAATTCCCGGATGCCGAGGGCCTCGACCGTCCCCGGCCCCAGGCCGGCGATGAACTCCCCGCACACCCGGTGTCGCGGATAGCCGCCTGCGTCGAACACCGTCACGGGGACGCCCGAGCGCCGCAGCGCAAGCCCCGCGGAAAGTCCCGCGATGCCCCCGCCGACGATCTCGATGGGGAGGCTCATGGGCGACGCACTGCGACCACGCGGGACGCCCCGAGTGCCGTCAACGTGCACGAAATATCCCAATTGCCGTCGTCCATCCCGAGGCGGGCCGGCAGCTCCTCGTCCACGAATCCGGCGCCGATGCTCACTCGGGCATCGTGGAGCGTCACGGGGTTCGCCCCGAGGAGCGGGGCGAGGGCGGCCATCAAGGTCTGGGAGAGCCGCCGGCGCCTTGGCTCGCTCGCGAGGAAAACCCGGGCGCTTCGGCGCAGCTCGGCCCCCAGGGCCGACAGCTCCTCGTCCGTGAACTGGTGGAAGATCAGGTTTCCGATCACGACGGGATAGGCGCCGTAGCCCTGGAATCCCCTCAGGTCCGCCTGGTGCCACGCGCGGTCGGCGGGCCAAGTGGGTGGCCGCGGGCACAGGTCGAGGCCGTCCACGGGGATCGCGCGGGCGTTCAGGGCCAGCCCCAATTCCCCGGTTCCCGCGCCGATTTCCAGGACCCGCTCGCCGGGCAGCACGAGGCCCGGGAGCGTCGCCGCAAACCAGCGCCGGTTTCCCATGAAGGCGTTGACAATCCGCAGGTCGCGCCGGCTGTGGACCGCGTCGGGGTGGTCGTGCGCCAGCGCATCGAGGAGCTCGGGCCCGCAGGATCGCCTCATAGGCAAGCCCGGGCAGGTGCCGCGGGCCTGAAGCGGCCGGGTTCGGTTGGGTGCATCGGGAGCGCACCGTAACCCCATGGGGCGCCCCTTGGCAACCGCGGCATGCGTAACGGGATTGAAGGCAATCGGGGGCACGCCTTCGCGGCAGTCGAGGGTTGCCGGGTGGCGCGCACGGGTCCAACGTGGCGGCACCGAACCCATGAGCGCCGCGAAGAAAAAGGAGAACCCCGTCGATCTGATCGCCAAAGCCGCCAAGAACTTCAAGCGGCGCCCGACCTGGGACGAGTACTTCATGGCGACGGCGGTCCTGATCGCGACCCGCTCCAACTGCGAGCGGCTGCACGTCGGGTGCGTGATCGTCGCGGGCGGCGAGAGGAAGAACCGCCTGGTGGCCGCCGGCTACAACGGGTTCCTTCCGGGGACCCCGCACGTCTCCCGGATACGCGCGGGCCACGAGCAGGCGACCGTGCATGCCGAGCAGAACGCGATCGCCGACGCGGCCCGGCGCGGCAGCTCTGTGGGCGGGTGCATCGCCTACGTCACGCACTACCCGTGCATCAACTGCGCCAAGGTCTTCGCCGCGTCCGGGATCGCCGAGATACGGTACCGCTCGGACTATCACAACGACCCGCTCGTGGAGAGGCTGATGGCGGACGCGGGCGTCGCCGTCCAGAAACTCTGATGGGAAGAAACCGAAACGTGAGGGAAAGCACCGGAAGCACTAGGCAGTCGCTCGCGGGGTCGCTCCTTTTGGCGCACCCGGTGCTGCGCGACCCCAATTTCCGGCGGACGGCGGTCCTCATGTCGACGCACAGCAGCGAGGGGGCGATGGGCGTCGTCCTGAACCGGCCCCTGGGAAAGCACCTGGGGGAGCTGAAGGGCGACTTCGCCCTCGGTCCCCTCGCGTCGACCCCGATCTTCGTCGGCGGCCCGGTGCAGACCGAGCAGCTGATCCTCGCCGCGTGGCAGACGCGCGAGGACGCCTTCCAGCTCCACTTCGGGATCGACCCCGAGAAGGCGGTCGAGCTCCTGGCGGACGAGACGACCCGGCTGCGGGCCTACCTGGGGTATTCCGGGTGGACGGCGGGCCAGCTTGAGAACGAGCTGGACAGCGGGACCTGGATCGTCGCGAGCCCCCCGGCCGACCTGTTCGAACGCCCTATGCAGGAGGAGCTTTGGAGATCCCTGCTCTCCGACGAGGGGGCCGAGTGGCGGGTCATCATCGACGAGCCGGAGGAGCCCGGGAAGAACTGAGTTGACAGGGGGGGTGTACGCTCTCTGTTTTGGTGCCTTTTATGAAAGTTGTTTCCTCCATCAAATCAGCCAAGAAGCGTCACCCCGACTGCCAGGTGGTGCGCCGCCGCGGCAAAATCTACGTCATCAACAAGACCGACCCGCGTTACAAAGCGCGTCAGGGCTGAATCTTAACCCAATTTTCCCGTGAAATCCGAAGGTCACCCGACGCTCAATCCGGTCTGCTTCCTTGATGTCGCAACCGGCAAACGTTTCCTCACGCGCTCGACGATGAAGTCGAGCCGCAAGGAGAAAATCGACGGCCAGGAGTACTTCATCGTCCTGCGTGACGTGACCATGGATTCGCATCCCGCCTACACCGGCGAGAAGCGCCTGGTCGACACGGCCGGCCGCGTCGAGAAGTTCACCTCGAAGTTCAAGCGCAGCACGAAGAAGTAGCCTTTCCCGGCAGTTGAAGCTGATCTGTTTTGACTGCGACAGCACGCTGAGCTCGATCGAGGGGATCGACGAGCTTGCCCGCCTCCGCGGGCCCGATGTTTTTCAGCGCATCGAGTCCCTTACCGAGGACGCGATGAACGGAAGGATCAGGCTGGAGGACATTTTTCCCCTGCGCCTGGAGGCCATACAGCCGACCCTTGCGGACACGGCGGCCATCGGGCGGCGTTACGTGCAGACCGTTGAGCCCACGGCCAAGGCGGCGATCGCGGCCCTCGGCAAGGCGGGCTGGACCCCGGTCATCATCAGCGGCGGATTCCGGCAGGCCATCCGGCCCCTGGCGGACTTTCTGGGGGTTTCGCGGGTTGAGGCCGTGGACCTCTTTTTCAAGGCGGACGGATCCTATGGCGGCTACGACGCGGCCTTCCCCTCGACCCGCTCGGGAGGAAAGCCCGAGATCATCCAGCGCCTGAGGGCCGACCTGGGCCCCGAGAAGGTCGTCATGGTGGGAGACGGGGCGAGCGACCTGGAGACGATGCCGGCGGTCGACCTCTTCATCGGCTACGGCGGCTATGTGACCCGCGAGAAGGTGCGGCGCGAGGCTCCGGCCTTCGTCACGTCGCTTGCGGCCGTCCCCGGGCTCGTCTGAGCGGGAACGTTCCTCTCCCCCGAAGGCACGGGCCTCTTTAGAGCTAGGCCCGGGCTACGCAGGCCTTCTCGTCCGCCAGGAGCTCGCTCACCGAGGCAAAGAAATCAGCGATCGCGAAGGGCTTTTCCAGGGTCTTCGAGCCGCCGAGGTGCCTGGCCGACTTGAGGATCTCGACGGGTCCGCAGTAGATGCCGCCTCCGGATATGACAAGAATAGGGGTGTGCGGGCTCGTCCTCGCGTTCCTCATGATCAGTTCCAGCCCGTCCATGTCCGGCATGAAGATGTCCGTGATGATGAGGCGGAACCCGTGCGAGGACAGGAGCTGCAGGGCCGTCTTCCCATCGGCCGCCCAGCGAACCGAATAGCCGCGGGTCTCAAGGGCGCTCAGCAGCAGGGTGCGTATCGCCGCGTCGTCGTCGATCAGTAGGATGTCGGCTCGTTCTGGTTCGTTCATGGTTTGTCCGGTGAGCCTGGGGCTCACCGTGACTATCGGCCCGCAGCCCCAAAGCGAAAGCAGCAAAGGCCTCATGGGCATAGGGAAGTTCCTTAGAGCCGGGCGCGCCCCGGACACCGGTCCTATTGCACCTGCATGGCCCTTTGGCGGCCGGTCCTATCTTCGTTCCGATAACAGGATGGATATTTCGGGGCCATGCCCCTAGTCCTCTACCGCACCGGTCGCCAAAATTCCTTCTTCTGCAAACAATAACGTGAAGAGCGTGGAGGCAGGGGCCCGCAGGCCATGAAACTTCAAGGCAAGCTGATCAGCGCCTTTGGGGTCCTTGCGGCCATCACGATGGTCGTGTCGCTCCTGGCCCTTTGGCAGGTGCGCCTCCTGAGCACGGCGCTCTACGAGATCGGGGTCGTCAGGCTGCCGAGCATCCAGGGCCTCGAGATGATGCACGACGCCATGGAGGAGCTCGACGCGTCCGCAGAGAGCCTGGTGTCGGGCGCCGGCGCCGCCGCGGTGCCCCAGGAGATGGTCCGCCAGCAGCGTGCGTGGGGCCTTTTTGATGTCGGTTGGAACCTGTACGAGCCGCTTCCGCAGACCGCCGAGGAGGCGGTGATCTGGCGCAACTTCGCGCCGACGGCGAAGGCGTGGCGCAGGGATTTCACGGCGGAGCTGGCGTCGGCCACGATCGCCGTGAAGGACGGGGACCGGGGCCGGCTGGAGGACGCGGCGAGGCGCCTCGACGGGTCAAGAAGGGCGGCCTTCGCCCCGACGGCCAGGCTCCTCGCCGACCTGATCGCGCTCAACTATCGGGTGGTCAACGACACGAAGCAGCAATCGATCGTAAGCCGTCGCGATGTCACGCGCCTGGGCACCCTCGTCCTCCTCTTGGCCCTCGGCAGCCTCGCGGGCAACATCGCCATCGGCATCGTGGTCGCCCGGCGGCTGAGCCGCCCCGTGGTCGCCGTCGCCGACGCGCTCTCCAGGGTCGCGGAGGGCGACCTGTCGGTCCGGGTCGACGTCTCATCGCTGGACGAGATCGGCCAGATGACCCGCGCCATGAACAAGATGCTCGACAGCCTGAATGCGAGCGACGCGCGCCTGCGGCTCCTGGGGGACAACCTGCCGGACAGCATGATCTACCAGCTCGAGCGCCAGGAGGACGGATCCGCCCGGTTCCTCTACGTGAGCGCCGGGGTCGAAAGGCTCCACGGACACAAGGCCGAGGCGGTGCTCCGAGATCCCTCGCTTATCTACAACCAGGTCCTCGAGGCGGACCGCCCGGCGATCGCCGCGGCCCAGGCGGCCTCGTATGAGGCGATGGACACGTTTCACATCATCACGCGTATCATCGGAACCGACAGCCGGCTCCGGTGGGTGAACCTCGCGTCGCGCCCAAGGAGGAGGGCGGACGGGAAGGTGGTTTGGGACGGAATCGAAACCGACATCACCGGCCGGATCAAAAGCGAGGCGGAGCTGCGCCACGCGAACCGCGCCCTTCGCACGCTTAGCGCCTGCAACCGGGTGCTGGTGAGGGCAAGCGATGAGAAGCAATTCCTGCAGGAGCTCTGCCGGGTGGTCGTGGAGGAGGGGGGCTACCGGTTCGCGTGGGTGGGCTCGGCCGAGCAGGACCCGCAGAGGACGGTCCGGCCGGTCGCCTTTGCCGGAGCGGGGGGCGAGTACCTCGCAGGGGCGAAGGTGACCTGGGCCGACGAGGACCTGGGCCGCGGGCCGACGGGGACGGCGATCCGCACGGGCAAGCCCGTGTTGTCACGCAACATTGAGTCGGATCCGAGGATGGCTCCGTGGCGGGAGGGAGCAGAGAGCCACGGCCTGAAAAGCTCGCTCGTGTTCCCCATCCATTCGGCAGGCGCGGTTGTCGGCGCCTTCTCCATCTACTCCGACGACGTGGACGCCTTCGACGAGCATGAGAGCAACCTCCTGGCGGAGCTGGCAGAGGATCTCGGCTACGGCGTCACCTCGCTGCGGGCCCGGGAAGAGAGGTCGCGCGTCGAGGCCGAGCGCGAGCGCCTGGCGCGGGCAATCGACAGCCACTACGACGGGGCCTACTGGCTGGATACGCAGAACAAGATCGTCTACGTCAACGACACGGGCTGCCGGGCGGTCGGGCGAATGAGGGACGAGCTCATCGGCAATTCCATCGCCCTGATCAATCCCACCGCGACCCCAGAGCGCCTGGCCGAGGTGTGGCGCCGGCTGCGAACCGACGGATCCTATTCGTCGGAGTCCGAGCACATCCGAAAGGACGGAAGCAGGTTCCCCGTGGAGATCGTGGCCGCGCACGTCAAGGTGGGCGACGACGAGTTCTACTGCGGGTTCGCCCGCGACATCACGGAGCGAAGGCGGGCCGAGAAGGAGCTTCGCGAGAGCGAGAAGAAGTTCTCCATGATATTCCAGAACGCTCCCGCCCTTATTGGGATCAACGACCTGGAGACCGGGATCTATCTCGAGGTAAATGACGAGGTCTGCCGGGTCACGGGGTACCGCCGCGAGGAGATCGTCGGCCGCCGCGGGCCCGAGATTGGCTGGACCAAGCCTGCCGAAAGCGAGGCGCTGATGAGGACCATGAAGGCGCAGGGCCGGGTTTCCGGCCAGGCGATCTCGCTCAGGAGCAAGGACGGAAGGATCCTCAACTGCCTGCTCAATTGCGACCGGATCGATCTCAACGGGAAGAGCTTCCTGCTGATGATCGCGGCGGACATCTCGGCGAGGGTCAAAGCGGAGGAATCGCTCGAGGCGACGGCCGAGCGCCTGGCGCTCGCGCTCAAGGCATCGGAATTTGGCGTCTGGCGGCACAACCTCCATACCAAGCAGTCCGAGTGGGACCACCGTACATTCGAGATCTTCGGGCTGCCCGCGAGCGCCACGGCACCCAGGATCGAGGAAATCCTGGCGCTCGTCGCGGAGGAGGACCGGAGCCTGGTGCTTAGGACGTGGAACGCGCCCCCGGGGCGCGACCGCTCGTACCATATCCGGTTCAGGGTCACCCGCCCGGACGGCGCGCTTCGCCACGTGGAGCTGCAGGGCATTGTGCACCATGATCGCTCGGGCAACCCCGAGTGGTCGATCGGCGTGGCGGGGGATATCACTGAGATCATCCAGGCCACGACGGAGTCGGAGCGCCTGCGCGCGCAACTGCTGCAGTCCCAGAAGATGGAGGCGCTCGGCAACATGGCGGCCGGCGTAGCCCACGACTTCAACAACCTCCTGACGGGGATCAACGGGTTCGTGGAGCTGGCCTCCACGAGCCTGGCGCCGGGCCACGAGGCGACGGAGCTATTGAAGCAGGCCAGGCGCGGGGCCCTGAGCGCCCGCGACCTGGTGCGGCGGATCCTGAACTTCTCGAGGAGCAACAGCGACCAGAAGAGGGTCGCGGTCGATTCGGTGGAGATCATCCGGGACACGGCACCCCTGATCGCGGCCGCACTGCCCGCCAATGTGTCGCTGTCGCTCAACCTAAGCTGCGAATCCGCGCTGGTCCTGGCGGACTCTGGGCAGCTGCAGCAGATCCTCATGAACCTGTGCACCAACGCGGCGCACGCCATAGGGGCAAAGGCCGGGAAGATCCGGATCGGCGCCCAGATCCGCGAGCTCGGGGGCGTGGACGGGAACCGTCCGCTCCCGCAGGGGTGCACGGCCGGGCGCTACCTCCAGATGTCGGTCAGCGACACGGGGGCCGGAATGGACGAGGAAACCCGCAAGCGGATCTTCGAGCCGTTCTTCACGACGAAGAAACGCGGCGAGGGAACGGGGCTCGGGCTGTCCATCGTCCGCGACATCATCGTGGCCCACGAGGGCGGGGTGGAGGTCGAAAGCGCCCCGGGCAGGGGGACATCGGTCACGGTCCTTATACCCATCGCGCGGGGCGAGTCCGATCCCCAGCCGCCCGCGGTGGGCGGCCGGCTAGGCCAGGGCACGGGCCAGCGCATCCTCGTCGTGGACGATGAGCCCTCGGTCGGCCTCGTGGCGCGGATGATCCTTCAGCGGGGCGGGTTTGCCCCGGAACTGTACACGTCCCCGGCGGATGCCTGGAGGCGTTTCGAGGCCAATCCCGGCCATTGGGATCTCGTGGTCGTCGACCAGAACATGCCCGAGATCGGGGGCGGGGAGTTTGTCAGCCGCGTTCGGGCCCTTTCGCCCCGGCTTCCGGTCATCATGATGAGCGGGCGCTTTGAGGACGAGGAGGGGCTCGCGCAGCAGGGAACCGAGGTGCTCAAGAAGCCGTTCGAGATCGCGGACCTCATTGCCGCGGTGGCGGGCGCCCTCGAGCGCGGCCGCCGCAATCAGAGCTGAATCATCCCCTCTTTGATGGCGATCCGGGTGAGCTCTATCACATTGTTGACCTTCAGCTTGGAGAAGAGGTTCAGGCGGTGGATCTCGATCGTTTTCGGGCTCAGGTGCAGGAGCCCGGCGACCTCCTTTGTCCCGTAGCCCTCGGCAAAGAGCTGGAGGACCTCGCGCTCGCGCATCGTCAGCAGGTCAAGGAGCGTCGGAACCTGGCTTCCATCCGCCATCATCGCGAGCTGCGGGCTCAGCCAGACCTCCCCGCGGCGGGCCCCGTCGATAGCCTCCAGGACCTGGTCGAAGGCGTGGTCCTTGTGAACATAGGCGTTCACGCCCGCCTCGATGGCCTGGGAGATATAGCGCCGCTCGTCGTGCATAGACAGCATGACGATGACCCCCTTGAACCCCGCGGACCGAAGCTGGCGGGTGGCGTCGATCCCGTTCAATTCGCCCATCGCCATGTCGGTAAGGACCACGTCGGGCTTGAGGGCCGTCACCCCCTCAACCAGGGCCCTGCCGTCCGCCGCCTCTCCCACGAGGCGGAACCGGTCGGTTCGCTCGATGAGCACCTTGAGCCCGTCGCGGACCAGCTTGTGGTCGTCGGCGATGAACAATGACAGGACGCCGTCCTTCTCCTTGCGCTCGTTCATGGGAGAGGAATGCGCAGGACGTCCCTTCCTTGCAACGCAAGAGCGCCCCGCAAGGGCCTACGGGAACAGCCCCCGCTTCTGCTTGGCCTCGGCGACGCGGCCTATCCCGAGGGTGAGCGCCGCCAGGCGCCGGCTGAACTTGAACTTGCGCTTCTGGTACTCGACGGAGTCCTTGGCCTTGTCGAGTATCGCGTGGAGCTTCGTGATGACCTCGTCGCGGTCCCAGTAGAAGCTCTGCTGGTTCTGGAGCCACTCGAAGTAGGACACGATGACGCCGCCGGAATTGCACAGCACGTCGGGGATGACCTCGATGTCGCCCCGCTCGTCGATGATCCTGTCGGCGGCGTTGGTCGTGGGGCCGTTGGCCGCCTCGGCCAAGAGCCTGCACCGCAGCTTGGGGGCGTTCTCGGGGGTTATGACCCGCTCGAGGGCCGCGGGGATGAGGACCGTGCACTCCAGCTCGAGGAGTTCCCCGTTCGTGACGGCGTCCCCGCCGGCAAAGTCCTTGAGGACCCGCTCCGACTGCAGGTACGCCAGGGCCTTCTTCACGTCTATCCCCGAGGCGTTGTGGATCCCTCCGGTGTAGTCGGAGATGGCGACGATCCTGGCGCCCATGGCCGAGAGCGCCAGGGCGGTCTCGCTGCCGACGTTTCCGAACCCCTGGATCGCGACCGTCGCCTTGTCGACGGGGCATTTCATGTCCTCCAGGTACTTCCTTACGAGGTAGGCGACCCCCGCGCCGGTCGCCTCTTTGCGGCCCTGGGAGCCCCCGACGGCGATCGGCTTGCCGGTCACGACCCCCGGGCAGATGTAGCCCACGTGGTTCGAGTAGGTGTCCATCATCCACGCCATGATCTGCTCGTTCGTGCCGACGTCCGGAGCGGGGATGTCGACCTGGGGCCCGACGAACCCGATCAGCTCCTGCATGTACCGGCGGGAGAGGTGTTCGAGCTCCGTCTGCGAGAGGTCGCGCGGGTTGACGATGACCCCTCCCTTCGCCCCCCCGTAGGGGAGCCCCACAAGCGAGCATTTCCAGCTCATCCACATGGCGAGCGCGGCGACCTCGCCCAGGGTCACGCTCTCGTGGAAGCGGACGCCGCCCTTCGAGGGGCCGGTCGAGAGGTTGTGCTGGACCCGGTAGCCCTCGAAGACCGTCACGCTGCCGTTGTCGCGCTTGACGGGAAGCGACACCGCGATGCACCGGCGGGGGTATTTCGTCCGGTCCCGAAGGTTTTCGGCCAGGTTGATGGCGTCCGCGGCCTGGTCAAACTGCCGGCACGCCATTCGGAAGACGTCGGAATCGTACAGCGTCGAAACAACAGCCTTTGACATGGGTTGGGTATGCCCGATGTCATAGCGATTGGCCATGCTTTTTAAGCTTAGTTCCGACTACAAGCCGACGGGCGACCAGCCCCAGGCCATCGAGCAGCTGGTCTCCTCGATCGCCGCGGGCAACCGCTACCAGACGCTCCTTGGCGTCACGGGCTCGGGCAAGACGTTCACGATGGCGAACGTCATCGCGCGGTGCGAGAGGCCGGTGCTGATCATCTGCCACAACAAGACCCTCGCCGCCCAGCTCTACTCGGAGTTCAAGAGCTTCTTCCCGGAGAACGCGGTCGAGTACTTCGTCAGCTACTACGACTACTTCCAGCCGGAGGCCTACATCCCCTCGAGCGACACCTACATCGAGAAGGACTCCTCGATCAACGAGGAGATCGAGCGCCTGAGGCTTTCGGCGACGAGCTCCCTCGTGAGCCGGCGCGACGTGATCGTCGTGGCGAGCGTCTCGTGCATCTACGGCCTCGGCTCGCCCGAGGACTTCACGCAGCTGAGGATCTCCATAAACACCGGGGCGGAACTCGGCCGCAACGCCTTCCTCGAGCGCCTGGTCGAGAACATCTACGACCGCAACGACTACGAATTGAAGCCCGGGCGCTTCCGCGTCCGGGGCGACGTCGTCGACGTGATGCCCGCATACCTGGAGCACGGGCTTCGGGTCGAGTTCTTCGGCGACACGGTCGATGCGCTGAGCGAGTTCGATCCCCTGACGGGCGAGGTGATCCGAAAGCTCGAGAGGTTCGACCTGTATCCCGCGAACCAGTACGTCCGGGGCCGCGGCTCGCTGGCGCCCGCCATCGCCTCGATCAAGGCCGAGCTCGAGTCGCGGGTCGCCTGGTTCGAGTCCCAGGGAAAGTACCTCGAGGCGCAGCGGATAAAGATGCGCACCAACTACGACATGGAGATGCTCCAGGAAATGGGCTTCTGCAACGGGATCGAGAACTACTCCCTGCATTTCGGCAACCGCAAGCCCGGCGACCGGCCGTTCTGCCTTGTCGACTTCTTCCCGAAGGACTTCCTGCTCATGGTGGACGAGAGCCACGCCACGGTCCCGCAGGTCGGCGGCATGTACAACGGCGACCGCTCGAGGAAGCAGACGCTCGTCAACTTCGGCTTCCGGCTTCCCTCGGCGCTCGACAATCGCCCCCAGAGCTTCGCGGAGTTCGAGCAGATCACGGGACAGACCCTGTACGTCTCGGCGACGCCCTCGGAGTTCGAGGTCAAGCGGTCCTCGGTGGTGGCCGAGCAGGTGATCCGGCCGACAGGGCTCCTCGACCCCGAGATCTCGGTGCGCCCCATCAAGGGCCAGGTCGAGGACCTGATAGGGGAGGCCAGGGCGGCGGCTGCGGCCGGCGAGCGGGTGCTCGTGACGACGCTCACCAAGCGCCTGTCGGAGGACCTGACGACGTACCTGCGCGAGGCGAAGATACGGGTCGAGTACCTGCACTCCGACATCGACACGATCGAGCGCATAGAGATCCTGCGGAACCTTCGCCTGGGCAACTTCGACGTCCTTGTGGGGATCAACCTGCTTAGGGAGGGGCTCGACCTGCCCGAGGTGGCGCTGGTCGCGATCCTGGACGCCGACAAGGAGGGGTTCCTGCGGAGTGAGACAAGCCTCATCCAGACGGCCGGGAGGGCCGCGCGCCACGAGAAGGGCAGGGTCATCTTCTACGCCGACACGATCACCGGCTCCATCGCGCGGACGATCGAGGTGACGCGGGCGCGCCGGGAGAAGCAGGTCGCCTACAACACGCTCCACGGGATCGTCCCGAAGAGCGTGAAGCGCGGCGCCCAGGCGAGCCTGCAGACCTACGACGGGAGCGGCGAGAGGGAGGAGGCCGAGGTCGAGGAGGGCTCGGAGGACGTCGCAGCCGTCATCGCGGAGCTCGAGGAGGAGATGCAGGAGGCGGCCGGCCGGCTCGAGTTCGAGAAGGCCGCCGTGATCCGCGACCAGGTCGACGCCCTCCGTTCGGGCAAGTTCAAGAAACTCGCGGGGCGCAGCCCGCGGCGCGTCAGGCCCACGCGGTAGGGTTCTGCAGCCTGGGGCTCAAGACCCCGATGCAGGGCAGGTTGCGGTAGCGCTCCGCGAAATCCAGCCCGTAGCCCACGACGAACTTGTCGGGGATCCTGAAGCCCACGAAGTCGGCCTCGAAGGGCACCTCGCGTCGGCCCTGCTTGTCCAGGAGGACGCACGTCCTTAGGCTCGCCGGCCCGAGCTTCTGCACGAGCCCCGAGACGAGCTTGATCGTCTTGCCGGTGTCGAGGATGTCGTCGATCAGGAGCACATGGCGGTTGGCGATGTCGATCGTCAGGCTGTGCACCACCTGGGGTGCGCCGACCGACTTCGTCTTCTCGCCGTAGCTTGAAATCCGCACGCAGTCCAGGCGCACCGGGTTGTCAATCTCGCGCATCAGGTCCGCCGTGAACATGACGGCGCCGTTGATGATCGAGATGATCGTGAATTCGCCGGATCCGAAGACGGCCCGGATCTCCTGGCCGAGCTCCCGCACGCGGGCCTTTATCTGCTCCTCGGTGAACATCACGCTCTCCAGATCAGGGTGCCCCGGGGGCCTCGTTGGAATCGACATGGTTAGGGGTTCGAGAAAGCAGGAAGCGGGGTCTGAACGCAAACCGTTACCGCAAAACGACAAGGTCCCCAATGCTGGCGCCGGGGGCCGGGTGCCCCACCGGCGGGCCCCCGGGCGGCGACCCCAACTTTAATCCACGCTTGGGCCCTCCGCGCTTGCTTCCCCTGGAAAGCTGGCCGATCACATGCACCCGGTGAACCCATGGGAACATGCAACAGAAGGGGGACTTGAACATGACTGAGGCGCCCACCCGGATACTCCTTGTCGAGGACGAGCCCGAGGTGCGCATGATTGCCGAGGGCATCCTGGCCTCGTCGGGCTACGCCGTCACGGCGGCCGCCAACGGCGCCGAGGCGCTCGCGTCCATGGACGCGGTCCGGCCGGACCTTATCCTGAGCGACATACGCATGCCCGTCGTCGACGGGTTCCAGCTCCTTCAGAAGATCCGGGCCGACCCGGTGTGGCACCAGACGCCCTTCATCATCCTCTCCGCAAGGGCGGAGAGCGCGGACCTGCGGATGGGCATGTCGCTCGGGGCCGACGACTACGTGACGAAGCCGTACCGGGCCCAGGACATCCTTAAGACCATCGAGATCCGGGTGCAGCGGGCGAGGCAGGTCTCGGAGGCCATTGCAGGCAACCAGCGGTTCCTCACGCGCGTCCTTCCCCACGAGCTGCGCACGCCCCTCATGGGGGTCATTGGGTACGCCGACCTGATGGTCGACACCGCGAACGAGGGCAAGACCCTCACGCCGGCCGAGCTTGCCGAATACGGGCGCATGCTGCAGATGTCCGGCGCCAGGATATTCAGGATCGTGGAGAACCTGCTCTTCTGGTCGCGCCTGGAGAGGCCCCGCGATGCGCCCGGGGGAACGGGGAGCCCGTGGAGGGTGGACGAGGTCGTGAACGCGGGAGTCCTGCGCGACGTCGGGAGCAGCGTCGCGGCGCAGTTTGGCCGGGCGCAGGACCTCGTGGTCGAGTGCCCGATGGGGGCGACGGTGCAGGTCGTCACGACCGGCTTTGAATTCGTCGCGCACCACCTGCTCGAGAACGCCTTCAAGTGCTCGCTGCCGAACAGCGCGGTCAAGATCGCGGCGGCGAAGGAGGCGAAGGTGCTGCGCGTGAGCGTCTCGGATTCGGGCAGGGGGATGACGCCCCAGCAGATCGAGTGGATCGGCAATTTCAAGAAGCTGAGCGGCGTCGGTTCCGAGGGCCACGGGCTCGGGATGGGGCTCATGCTCGCGTCCACGTTCGCCAGGGCCTCCGGAGGCCAGTTCGCAGTCAAGGCCGGCCCCGGAGGGCGGGGCATCGAGGTCACGATGAGCCTGCCGCTCGCGCCGGACGCGGCCGCGAATTAGGGTCCCTACAGACCGTTCCCGAAGAGGCGGCCTGAAGAAATCAGCGGGTTCTCGCCTCCGGGCTTAACATCCGCCCGACTTTCGTATCCCTTTAGCGATGCCCGGCTTCCTCGCCCCCATGTTCGACCGGTTGAACGCCGCCTACAGGGACCGGCCGGTCTTCGAGGGCCTGAAGGCCCGGCTGCTGGCGGCCATCGCCCTGCTCATCATGGCGTTCATCCCGTTCAACATCGGGAAGAACATGTGGATCCAGCCGCCCCTGTTTGTCCCGAGGCTCATCGTGAACCTCGTGATCATCGCGGCCGGCGCCGTCTGCCTAAGGCAGGTCTACAAGGGACGGCTCCAGCGGGCGGGCAACGGCCTGGCACTGGCCCTCGTCCTGTCCATCCACGGCGGCGTCCTCATCTTCGGTTCGGAGAACAGGCCCGTGCAGGCGCTCAGCTTCGGCGTCCTGACGTTCGCCTTCGACTTTGTGATCCTCCTGTTCGCGCTCCTTTTCGCCACCCGCCGGGTGGCCCTCGCCGTATTCGGGATCATCGTCGCGGGGCACATCGGCTACTACCTGTACATCCGCCACGCGGCGGCCCTCTCGACCTCGGAGGGGATCGCGGCCGGCACGCTCCTAAGGGAGGGGCTCCTCGCCCTGGGATTCGTCTTCGCGCTCGGGATCACGCTCATGCAGATGATCGACGCGGCGCACCGCAGCAGCGAGGAGGCCCTTCGCAGCTCGAAGAGCCTGAACGATCACCTGGAGCGGCTTGAGCAGGAGGCCCGCGGCCTCTCGGAGAAGCGGCGCGAGCTCCTGGAGGTGCAAAGGGAGTTCATTTCCATGGTATCGCATGAGTTCCGCACTCCGCTGACGACCATCCAGGGCGCGCAGTTCCTCCTGGACAGGCTCCTCACGGAGTCGGCGAGCCTGAGTGGGGAGGCCGCTAAGGAGACGAAGAAGTGGCTCAATCTGCAGACGTCTGGCCTGGAGACGCTCTCGAAGCTCGTCGACCAGGTGCTGCTCCTGAACCGGACCGAGCACATGACGGGTGAGGCCTCGTTCGAGTCCCTTTCGCCGGGCAAGGTGCTGGCCGAGGCGGTGGGCCCCTTCAATGATTCGGCGGCCTGCCCCCGGGTGGAGCTGCAGGTCGACGTGGCGCCGGACCTCGTGGCCTCGATGGATCCGCGCCTGGTGAAGGCCGCGGTCGAGAACCTCGTCTCCAACGGCCTGAAGTACTCCGCCCTCGGCAGCCGCGTCAAGGTGTGCGTGTCCAGCGAGCCGCAGGGCTGGGTGGTCGAGGTTTTGGACGAGGGCAGGGGAATCCCCCTGGAGGACCAGGCGAGCCTCTTTCGCCCGTTCTTCCGCGCGGGCAACACCGGGACCGTCCCCGGGACGGGCCTCGGGCTTGTCATCGTGCGGCGCGCCGTGGACTTTCACGGCGGGCGGATCGAGTTTGAGAGCCGCGAGAACCAGGGCACGCGGTTCGTGCTGCACTTCCCCTGCGTGCCGCGGCCGTCCCTGGACGCCCCGGCCCCCGCCTGCCTGACCCCGGTGCCCCGGGGATAGCCCCCGCCACACTCCAACTTTTGACTTCGACTCGGCCGCCTCTTGCGCCGAATCTCGGCCATTCGCGCGGGCATGATCTCAATCCGGATCCAGAATCTGACCAAACGCTTCGGCGCCGTGACGGCGCTCAGCGGCCTGGATCTCGTGGTCGAGCCGGGCGAGCTCTTCTTCCTGCTCGGCCCCAGCGGGTGCGGGAAAACGACCCTCCTTCGCTGCCTGGCGGGCTTCTACATCCCCGACGAGGGGACGATCCTCTTCGGCGAGGAGGACGTGACGCGGCTCGCCCCCCACAAGCGAAACACCGGCATGATGTTCCAGAGCTATGCCCTCTGGCCCCACATGACGGTCGCCGAGAACGTGGCCTTCGGCCTGGAGGAGCGGAAGCTTCCCCGGGCGGAGATCCGCACGAAGGTGGGCGAGGCGCTCGAGTCGGTCCACATGGGCCCCTACGCCGAGCGCCGTCCCAACCAGCTCTCCGGGGGCCAGCAGCAGCGCGTGGCGCTCGCCCGGGCCCTCGTGATCCGGCCCCGGTGCCTGCTCCTGGACGAGCCCCTGTCGAACTTGGACGCGCGCCTAAGGCTCGAGATGCGCATGGAGATCCGCAGGGTGTGCAAGGAGTTCAGCCTGACGACGGTCTACGTGACGCACGACCAGAAGGAGGCCCTCTCGGTCTCCGACCGGATGGCGATCCTGGAGGGCGGCCGGATCGCCCAGGTGGGCACCCCCCAGGAGATCTACCGCAGGCCGGCGCGAAGCTCCGTCGCCGACTTCATCGGCGAGACCAACTTCATCGCGGGAACGCTCAGGTCCGTCTCCGGGGGCCGCGCGACGGTTGAAACCCCCGTGGGGCAGTTCGAGGGCGTCCTCGGCGACCCCAAGGCGGCTCCCGCCGTGGGCTCCGCGGTCAAGGTCTCCATAAGGCCCGAGTGCTGGGTCCTGGAGCCCGAGCGCCCGTCCGCCAACTCCATCCGGGGGCGGATCGGCAAGTGCGTCTACCTCGGCGAGAACGCGCAGTACGACTTCGTGTCGGGCGACACCACCCTGAAGGTCCTCGAACTCAATCCCCGGTACGTCGACAGGTCGCGCACCGAGGAGTTTCACGCGAGCGTCCAGCCCGAGGACGTCGTCGTCCTCAGGGACTAGGGGCCGGCGATGCTCAAGCGGGCGATCATCGTCCTGGCGCTCGCCGTTACGCTCGCGCTGCCCTTTGTCCTGCGGCCCCACCGGGCCTCGCCGGCGGAGGCCGACGACACGCTGGTGATCATCACGCCCCACAACGAGGCCATCCGCCACGAGTTCACGCTCGGATTCGCGGACTGGTACCGGGCGAAGACCGGGCGGACCGTCTTCCTCGACTGGAGGATGATCGGGGGCACGAGCGAGATCGCCCGCTACCTCGAGGGCGAGTACGTCGCCAGCTTCCGCAACTACTGGACGGGAAGGCTCGGCAAGCCGTGGAGCGCCGAGATCCAGTCGGGCTTCCAGAACGGCCGCCTGGGCGGGGACGCCCCGGCGCTCGTCATGGAGGCGCGCGCCGCGTTCCTCGCGTCCCAAGCGGGCTGCGGGATCGACCTGTTCTTCGGGGGCGGCCCCTTCGATTACGAGCGGCAGGCCCGCACGGGCCGCCTCGTCGACTCCGGGATAGCCCGGCTGCACCCGGAATGGTTCACGGAGCAGGCCCTCCCGCAGACCCTCGGGGGAGAGATCAACTGGGACCGCGACGGCCTCTGGTACGGCACGGTCCTAAGCTCCTATGGCATCCTCTTCAACCGGGACTCGCTCAGGCGACTCGGCGTCGACCACGAGCCCCGGCAGTGGGCGGACCTGACGGACCCGCGCTACGTGGGCCAGCTCGGGATGTGCGACCCGACGAAGAGCGGGGCCATCGCCGCGGCGATCGAGAACGTCGTCCAGGAGCAGATGCACAGGAGGGTGGAGGCGCTGGCGAAGGGCGGGGCCGGAGAGGCCGCCACCCAAGGTGCCATCCGCCAGGGCTGGGTTGACGGCCTTAGGCTTCTGCAGCTCGTGGGCGCCAACGCGCGCTACTTCACCGATGCCTCCCAGAAGCCGCCGATCGACGTGGCGACCGGCGACTGCGCGGCCGGCATGTGCATCGACTTCTACGGCAGGGAGCAGGAGGAGGCGGTCCGGCGCCGGACCGGCGGCCTCGACAGGCTGGGCTACGCCTCCCCGGCCGGGGGCTCGGCGTACTCGGTCGACCCGATCGCGCTGCTTAGGGGCGCGCCGCATCCCTCGGTCGCCCTCGCCTTCATCGAGTACACGCTCTCGATCGACGGGCAGAAGCTCTGGAACTTCCGCACGGGGACGCCCGGGGGTCCCAGGCAGTTCGCGCTTCGGCGGCTGCCGGTGCGCAGGGACTTCTACGAGTCGGGCGAGTGGCGGCGCTACATGAGCGACCCGGACGAGAACCCCTACGCCCAGAGGGACGTCCTCGTCCACCACCACGCATGGACCGGGTCGCTCTTCCAGGAGCTGGCCTTCGTCGTGCGGGTGACGACCGAGGACACGCACCCGGAGCTCGTGCGCGCGTGGCGGGCCATCATCGCGGCCCCGGCGCCCGCGCGCGAGAGGGCCCTTGCCGTCCTCCAGGACATGTCGGCCGTCGACTACGACCAGTGCCTGGGGCCCATCAAGAAGGCCCTGGCCTCCAAGAACCTGGTCGACGCGGTGCGCCTGTCGAGGGACCTGGACGACCGGTTCCGGCGCAACTACGAGCGAGCCGAGCGGATCGCCGCCGGTGGGGACTAGCAGGCTTCTGAGTCAGAATCCTTGGGCCGCCACGGGAACCGGCATTGGGTTCCTCAGGGACCGGGGCTGCGATGTCGCCACGTTCCGGGCGCCAGGACGTAGTTGAGCTGCACGAGCACGATGAACACGATGCTCCATCGCGTGCCAAAGACGCACATCAGCGCGCCGAACCCGTAGAGGGATTGGGCGATCACGATGCGGCGGCAAATGGCGTCGGTCACGTCGGCAGGCAATTCCGCCTTCACGAGCTTGTTGTGATTCGCGTAGGCCCAGCTCCAGTACAGCATGCCGCCCAAAGCCAGCATGTTGGCCCAGTACACGACCAGCGCCACGCGGTACGAGCTGAACTCGGCCAGCAACTTGGTTGAGAACGGCATGCCCGTGACAGCGAGCAGAAAGGCGAAATGGATCCATGTAAG
>CAYPXZ010000026.1:0-3185 GCA_964414785.1 uncultured Opitutaceae bacterium | reverse complement strand
TTGAGAACGGCATGCCCGTGACAGCGAGCAGAAAGGCGAAATGGATCCATGTAAGATGGCGATCCGCCCGGGCGAGGTGGTTTAACTGGGTCTGCTGGCCGACCCAGAAGATGCCGAGAGTCATGAAGCTCATGACGTACATGACGAGCTGCGGAGCGAGCGCCTCGATTCCCAGCCAGAGATCGTGCTCGCTGTGGATCGCGGCCGTGACCGGCAGGTGCAGATCAAGCACCAGGATCGTCATGCCGACGCCGAAGATGCCGTCGCTTAGGGCGGCAAGGCGCTCAAGGTTTTGTCCGGCTATCCGATCGTAGGACGTGTTCATCGCAGCAATCCTCTGCGGACAGAGGATTGGGCGGGTTCGTGTTCGTTGAAGGCAAGCCCGTCAAGCCCACAATCAAAACGCTCCAATGGACCCTCCGGCGGGCCATCGCCGCGCCGTTTCCTGCGTGTGAACGTCAGCCCTCTACGCTATCAATGGGAAGAGTGCCCTGGGATCGAGAAATGGCCCGTTCCTCACCCGCCCGCTAGAGGGCCGCGATCGCCGCGGCAAAGGCGGCCTTGTCCTTGGCCTTGAAGAACGAGGTCCCGGCCACGAAGGTGTCCGCCCCCTTGGCCCGGCAGAGGGCCGCCGTCGCCAGGTCGATCCCGCCGTCGACCTCGATCCTCAGGTCCAGGCCCCGCTGCGCCCGCCAGCGGTCCACCTGGGCGATCTTGGGGAGCGTGTCGTCCCTGAAGGCCTGCCCGCCGAACCCGGGCTGGACCGTCATCACCAGGACCAAGTCGACCTCGCCGAGGAAGGGCTCCACGGCCTCGATGGGGGTCCCGGGGTTGAGCGCAAGGCCCGCCTTGCACCCGTGCGAGCGGATCGCCGCGAACACAGCGACGTGGTTGATCGGGGGCTCGACATGGATCGTGATCCGGCTGGCGCCGGCCTTGGCGAAGGCCCCTACGTAGCGGTGGGGCTCCGTGATCATCAGGTGGGTGTCGAAGAAGAGGGTCGAGCCCTGCCGGCGCAGGGCGGCGAGCGTCTCGGGGCCGAACGAGAGGTTCGGCACGAAGTGCCCGTCCATGATGTCCAGGTGGAGCCAGGTCAGGCCGAGCGCGGCGACCGCCTGGGCGGCCTGGCCCAGGGCCGCGTGGTCGCTGGCCAGGAGCGAAGGGGCGAGGATCGGTTCTTTCATGGGGAGTGGGATAGGCTCACCACACGTCGAGGACGGCGTGGGTCAGCTTGGCCGTCAGCTGCTCGGTAAGGAGCGGCAGCGTGTTGTACTCGGACTGGAGCTGGTCGTTGCTCGTGCCGAACTGCACCGAGCCAAGGCCGTTGTCGACGAAGGCCTCGCGCTGGACCTCGATCGTCCTGCCGGAGAAGAGCATCTGCCCGCTTCGGTTGTCCCGCAGGCTGCAGGTGGCCGTCAGGTGGAGCGTGAACTTGCGGGCCAGCCCGTTGTCGTCCTCGCGGTTGGCGGCGTTCTCCCGGCGGTACTTGACGAGGGTCACCTCGAGGGTGGCGTCGGCCTCCCCCGAGCTGCTCGCGACCGTCACCCTCCCGTCGCGGATGAAGGCCTCGCGGATCATGGTCGTGACGAGAACCTGGGACTGGGCCAGGTTGGTCCTGTTCTTGGAGGCCTCGACGAAGATCGTCGAGAAGGTCGGGGCGGGCCCGGCACCCAGCCGGTAGTGCTCACACCCCTGAGCGAGGAACGCCGAGACTAGGAGCAGGCCCCATACTCGCGTCATCGGGAATCCGCGCGGGTTGCGGGCCTCAGAACAGCCAGAACCGCTTCTTCGGCGCGGTCGTGGGCCTGATGACCTGCCTGGTCAGCTTGGCGTCCATCTCGGCCAGGCGCTTCTTTGCCAGGTTGGCCGACTTGGAGTCCGGGTACGCCGTGATGGCCTCGTTGTAGAACACCTTGGCCGCCGTGAAGTTAAGCCGCTTGTAGAAGTAGTAGTCGCCGATGTAGATTTTGCTCTGCGCGAGGATCGTCTTCATCTTGTCCAGGCCGGCGGCGGCGGCGGCGATGTTGGCGTCGCCGGGGAAAAGGATCATGTAGTCCTCGTAGTAGGTCATGGCCTCCTTGGTGGACGCCTGGTCGTACTTCGGCCCCTCCGTGAGGGAGGCGTGGAGGTCGCCGAGCTTCAGGTAGGCGACCGGGGTCAGGACGCTCTGGGGATAGGTGTTGACCAGCCGGTCGAGCGCGTCGATCGCCTGCTCGGTGTCCTTGTTGGCCTGGTAGCCGCGGGCGGCATCCATGAGCGCCAGGGGCGCGTAGTCGCTGTACGGGGCGTCGATCACGATGACCTCGAAGTACTCGGTCGCCCGGGTGCGGTTCGTGAACTCGGGCAGGACGCCCCAGAGCCAGTTGTGCCCGCCGTCCATCAGGATCTGGGCGATGCGGTACTGCTGGCCGATCAGGTCGTTGAAGCGCTTCGTGTTCGGGTAGCGCCGCAGCATGGTCTGGAAGTCCTTGAACGCATCGAAATACTGCTTCCTCTGGATAAGGAGCGTGCCGGCGCGGTAGAGCGCCTCGGGGGCGTACACCGAGCCCTGGTACTTGGACGCCACCTTCTCATAGACCCTTATGGCGGCGTGCCTGCTGCCCTCCTCCTCGTCGCGCCTGGCCTTGTTCATCAGCTCTAGGGCGCTCTTGCCCTGCGTCCCCGCGAGGCCCGAGAGGGTCCCCCCCTCGAGCTTCCAGCCCGTCGCGGGGGTCCATGTCAGGTCGGCGGCGAGCCGGGGTGCCGCGCCAAGCGCGACAGCCGCCGCGACCCAGAGGGGCATTAAGGAGCGGCGAAAGAAAGTGTTCGGCATGAGGGCGGAAATCACCAGCGAATCAGGGCGCTACCGTAGGTCAAGCCTGCCCCGAACGCGACGAGCAAGGTCAGCTCCCCCGGCTTGATCCGGCCGGCCTTGCGGGCCTCGTCCAGGGCGATCGGGATCGAGGCCGCCGACGTGTTGCCGTAGCGGTCCACATTGACGAAGAACCGCTCAACGGGCAGCTCGAGGTACTGGGCAATGGCGTCAATGATGCGCAGGTTGGCCTGGTGGGGGATCACTAGGTCAATCTGATGGGCCTCGAGGCCGTGTTGTTCCAAAATATCTCTCGCGGCCTCCTCCATGACCCGCACGGCCAGCTTGAAGACCTCCTTGCCCTTCATCTTGATGAACTGCTCGCCGCGGCCTA
>CAYPXZ010000025.1:0-54234 GCA_964414785.1 uncultured Opitutaceae bacterium | reverse complement strand
ACGCCCCCGCTTGCGATTATATTGGTCCTGACGGCGTTGAGCATCGTCTCCTGGGCCGGGAGGTTGGGCCCCGTCAGCATCCCGTCGGTCCCGACGTCCGTGTGGATCAGGGTCGATACCCCGAGCACCTCCATCCGGCGGGCCATCCCCAGCGCTGAGTCGCCAGTTGTGTCGACCCATCCCTTCACGGCCACCTTCCCGTTCTTGGCGTCGATTCCAACGGCAATCCGCTCCCCGTAGGACGCCACAAGTTCGGCGATGAAGTCCTCGCTCTCGGCCGCGCGGGTTCCTATCACGACCCTCGAGATACCCATGGCGAGGGCGCGGTCCACGGATTCCCGGGTCCTGAGGCCCCCTCCAAGCTGCACCTTGAGCCCCAGGCGGGCGATCCGCTCGACGACCGCAAGATTCTTCGGCTCGCCGGCAAACGCCCCGTCAAGGTCCACCACATGCACCCAAGAGGCCCCTCCCGCCCTGAAGCCCTCGGCCACCGTCGCAGGGTCGTCCGCGTAGACCGTCTCGGCGTCCGCACGGCCCTGCGTCAGTCGGACGCAGCGGCCACCCTTAATGTCGATTGCGGGGTAGATAATCATGAACGGGCGACGATCCCATGTAGGTGCCCAGACGCCAAGGTCTTTTTCCCCGTTGCGGTCCCCGTAAATCGGAGCGAGATTGCCCGCTTTCCAAGCTCCCACGATGCCACACTACTCCCCCCCAGCGTTCCTCACCGAACTCCTCCACGCCCGCTCGCCGTCCGGCTACGAGGCCGAGGCCCAGGCCGTCTTCGAGCGCCACGTGAGGCCCGCCGCCGACTCATTTGAGGGGGACGCCCTGGGGAACCGGATCGCCACGATCAATCCCACCGGCAACCCCACCCTCATGATGGCGGGGCACATGGACGAGCTGGGGCTCATCATCACCTACGTCAACAAGGACGGGTTCATCTACTTCGACACGATCGGCGGGCATGACAGAACGGTGATCTCGGGGCGACGGGTGGTCATTCAGACCGAGAAGGGGCCGGTTAAGGGCGTCACCGGCAAACGCGCCGTCCATCTCATGGACGAGGCGGACAGGAAGAAGGTGCCCGAGATCCATGAGATCTGGATCGACATCGGGGCCAGGTCCAAGGCCGAGGCCCTGGCGCGGATCTCAATAGGCGACGCGGCCACCTACGACCACGAATTCGAGCTGATCCACGGGACGATCGGGACGGCGCGCGCCTTCGACAACAAGGTGGGCGCCTACATCGTCGGCGAGACGCTCATCCGCATCGCCAAGAGCGGGAAGATGCCCGCCGCGAAGGTCGTCGCGGTCGCCACCTCGCAGGAGGAGATAGGCGTCCGGGGTGCCGTGGGATCCGGCTACTCGGTCGACCCCCAGGTCGCCCTCGTGGTCGACGTCGGCCACGCTACCGACCACCCCGACTGCGACAACCGCAAGTACGGCGAGACGAAGCTGAGCGCGGGGCCCATCATCTGCCGGGGCCCGAACATCAATCCCAAGGTCTATGACGGGCTCGTTAGGGCCGCTAAGAAGCTCAAGATCCCCTACCAGGTCGAGAGCGACCCCCGCCCCACGGGCACCGACGCGCGCGCGATCCAGATCGCGCGCGGCGGAGTCGCCACCGGCGTCGTCAGCATACCCCTTCGCTACATGCACACGCCGAGCGAGATCGTCGACCTCGAGGACGTGGAGCGCTGCGTGAAGCTCTTCGTCGAATTCGCCAGGGGCATCGCCAAGGGCGACTACCGCACCTGGTAAGGCCCTAGGCCGCGTTCTCCGTCGGCGTCGCCTTGGCGGCCCGCTTGACGGTCGGCCGGCGCCGGCCCGCCACGGAGGCGGCGTCGACGATGACCTCGGTGACATCCTCCTGCTGGGGAAGGTCGTACATCACCTCGAGCATGATCCCCTCGAGGATCGCGCGCAGGGCGCGGGCCCCGGTCTTGAGCTCAATGGCCTTCGCAGCGATCGCCTTGACCGCATCGGAGGTGAACCGCAGGCGCACGCCGTCCATGGCAAAGAGCTTCGAGTACTGCTTGACCATCGCGTTCTTGGTGCGCAGCAGGATCTTCTCGAGATCCGCGACCTTCAACTGGTCGAGGACGGTGACGACCGGCAGGCGCCCGATGAACTCGGGGATCATCCCGAAGCGCACCATGTCCTCGGGCGCGATCTTGCGCATCATCTCGTCCGGGGCGATCTCCCGGTCCTCCTCGCTCTGGTGGAAGCCTATCGAGCGGTGGCCGAGCCGCTTCTTGACGATCTGGTCGAGGCCCACGAAGGCGCCGCCGCAGATGAAGAGGATGTTGGAGGTGTTGACCTGGATGTACTCCTGGTTCGGGTGCTTGCGCCCGCCCTGCGGCGGCACGTTGCACACGGTGCCCTCGAGGATCTTAAGGAGCGCCTGCTGGACGCCCTCCCCCGACACGTCGCGGGTGATGGAGACGTTCTCGGTCGTTCGCCGGATCTTGTCGATCTCGTCGATGTAGATGATCCCGCACTCGGCGCGCTTGACGTCGTAATTGGCGTTCTGCAGGAGCCTGAGCACCACGTTTTCGACATCCTCGCCCACGTACCCCGCCTCGGTGAGCGTCGTGGCGTCGGAGATCGCGAAGGGGACATCCAGGATTCGGGCCAGCGACCTGGCCAGGAGCGTCTTGCCCGAGCCCGTCGGGCCCACGAGCAGGATGTTGCTCTTCTCGACCTCGACATCGCTGAATTCGGGCGAGACGGCGGCGGGGTCCCTGGGCGACACGCCCGACTCAAAGTTGAGCCGCTTGTAGTGGTTGTAGACCGCGACCGAGAGCACCTTCTTGGCGTGGTCCTGGCCGATCACGTAATCGTCGAGCACCTTCTTTATCCCGGAGGGCTTGATCATCCGGAAAGCCGGCTTCACCTCGATCGCCGGCTGCTTCACCTCGCGGTCGATGATCGTCTTGCAGACGTTGACGCACGAGTCGCAGATGTACACGCCGGGCCCGGCAATGATCTTCTTAACCTCCGCCTGCGACTTCCCGCAGAAGGAGCAAAGTGTCATTCTCGACGATTTTGCCATGGCGGCTTAGTCTGGATTGGTGAGCCGCACTGTCGAGGGCGGAAACTACGGACGAAAGCTCTCCCTTATGCGGCCGACTTGACGACCAGGGTTTGCGCCTCCCGGGTCGAGGCGACCACGTGGTCGACGATCCCGTACTCCTTCGCCTCCAAGGCGCTAAGGTAATAGTCGCGGTCGGAGTCCTTGTCGACCTGCTCCTGCGGCTTGCCCGTGTGCCGGGCGATGACCTCGCTCAAGGTCTTGCGCCAGCGCAGGATCTCCCTGGCGGCGATCGTGATGTCGGCGGCCTGCCCTCCCGCGCCGCCCGACGGCTGGTGGATCATGACCCGGCTGTTCGGAAGCGCAAAGCGCTTCCCCTTTGTGCCCGCCGCCAACAGGACGGTGCTCATGCTTGCGGCCATCCCGACGCAAAAGGTCTGGATGTCGCACTGCAGGAAATTCATCGTGTCATAGATCGCCATCCCGCCGGTGACGACGCCGCCCGGTGAATTGATGTAGAGGTGGATGTCCTTCTTGGCGTCCTCCATCTGCAGATAGAGCATCTGCGCGATGACGAGGTTTGCGACCATGTCGTCGATGGGGGTGCCGATGAAGATTATCCTGTCCTTAAGGAGCCTCGAATAGATGTCCATCGACCGCTCTCCGCGGCCGGTGTTCTCGAGGACGATGGGTACGTAGTAGCTCACGGCTGTGTTACGGACAGACTAGCCTTAGAGACAAGGAAATCAACCGACTTGTCGAAAATTATCGACTGTTGTACGGAACGCAGCGCCTCGCGGTTGCGCGTGAGGTCCTTCGCCACCTTGTCCGGGCTCCTGTTGGAGCGGGCGGCCTCGTTGCGGATGAAAAGGTCGATGTCCCGGTCCGTGACCGTGATCTTCTCGGCCTCCGCGATCTTGGCGAGGATCAGCTGAACCTTGACGCGCCCCGCCGCGGCCTTGCGCGCACCGTCGAAGAGCTCCTTCTTGTCCTTCTCGAACTGTTCCGCGGGAATCCCGCGACGCATGTTCTCCTCGATGAACTGTCGGAGGACCCCTTGTGTCTCCGCCTCGACGAGGCTCGTCGGGGGCTCGAAGTTCACCTTTTCGGCGAGGGCCTGCGTCACCTGGCTGCGCTGGGCGGCCCGGTTCTGCTTTTCTTTCTGAAGCTTCAGGCTCGTGCGGATCTGGCCCTTGAGGCCCTCGAGGTCGTCCACGCGGTGGGCCTTGAAGAACTCGGCGTTGAGCTCGGGCAGGATCCGCTCGCGGATCTCCTGTATCTCGATCGCATATTCGGCGCTCTTACCGGCGAGCGCGGGCACCGGCTGGAAGTCGGCCGGGAAAACGACGGGGACCGTCTTCTTGTCGCCCTTCGAGAGTCCAGCGAGGTGCTTTCCGAGTCCGGGAATGATGCCCTCGTTGGTGCCCTCGACCTCCTCCCAAGTCTGCGGCACCGCGGCATAAAGCTGCTTGTCACCCGCGACCTCGGCGATCTTCTTGCCGTCCACGGACCCCTCGTAGGAGAGCTTCACATAGTCGCCCTTCGCGGCGGGGCGCTCCGCGGGCTTGAAGTCGGCGCGCTCGGAGCGCAGGCCCTGGACGACGCTGTCGATCTCCGCGTCGGTGGGATCGACGGGCGCGACCTGGGTCGGCAGCCCCACGTAGTCGGGCAGCGTGAACTCCGGACGCACGTCCACCGTGACGGTGATCGCCGCCGAGAGGCCGGGCTCGATCTTGCCCTCGTCGACGCTGACGACGCTAAGGACCTCGAGCTTCTCCTTCTCGAGGGCTCCCTGGTAGGCCTTGGTGACCACCTTCTGCTTGAATTCCTCCGCAATCTCCTTTGCGAACCGCTTGATTACCAATGCGGCCGGCGCCTTTCCCGGACGGAACCCGGGGAGCCTTGCCTGGCGCACGTACTCCGCCACGACGGCGGCGTGCTCGGTGTCGACCTCGGGCGAGTCGAGGGTGACGACGAGGTTCTTGCGGGACTCTGAAACAGGGCTCAGTTGGACGTTCACGGAGTGGAGGCTAGGGCTGGTATGCGGATAAAGTAAGGGTCCAGCGTAGGTTTCAGGGGGGTCGGGTCAATGCCGGATTGGGACCCCCTTTAACCGGGCTTGCGGGGGCGCCCCCTGAAGCGTTTGGTCAGTTTTGCAAGATGCCGAGCCTTAGCCAGATTCTCCTCAAACAATCGCCCCTGCTCCTGATCGACGCCGCCTCGGAAAGGATCCAGGTGGGGCTCCTCGGCCACGGATTGGCGCCGCGCTGGTGCTCCCGCAAGGAGGAGGCGGGCGTGGGTGTCTTTGAGTGCATCGACGAGCTCGATGTCGACGTCGCCTTGGTGCGGGCGTTCGCGTTCTGCGAGGGTCCCGGTTCCATCCTCGGTATTCGCACCTCGGCCATGGCCCTTCGGATGTGGAGCACCATGGCTCCCAGGCCCGTGTACGCCTACAGGAGCCTGGCGGTCGTGGCGGCGGCGGTGGCACGCCCCTCGGTGACGGTGATCGCCGACGCTCGCCGGGGCCTCTGGCACCGGCAATCCCAGGGGGGAACGCTCGAGCGGGTGCCGGCCGCGGAGCTTTCAGGAGAGCTCCTCATGCCCGAGGGGTTCCGGCACTGGGATCCCGTGCCGGCGGGAACGCTGCCCACACCGTACGATCTTGAGTCCCTCTTCGCCCTTGGTCCCCTCGCCGAGGCCGACCTCTTCCATGAAACGGCCACCCCTGACGCCTTCCTGCACCAGGAGCCGGCCTACGCGAAATGGACCCCCCAGATCCACCGAGCCCCGTGATTCCCTCCCACTCATCCCTACCGCTTCGCTGCTGGGCCGAGATCGACCTCGCCGCACTCGAGCGCAACCTTCGCCACATCCGCGCGTCGCTTCCCCCGCACATCCGCTACGTCGCGGTCGTGAAGGCCGACGCCTACGGCCACGGCCTGCAGCAGGTCGCCGGGCGCCTCATGCACGCCGGGGCCGACCTGTTTGCCGTCGCCAACATCACCGAGGCGGCGCAGCTGCGGGAACTGGGGCCCGGCTGGCCCATCCTTCTCCTTAGCCCGCTCCTGCCCGACGAGGACCGCTTTGTCGCCGAATACGACCTGGCCGCCACCGTCTCGACCGACGACGAGGTGTCGCGCCTGGACAAGGCGGCGCTGCTCTCGGGCCGCGCCATCTCGGTCCACCTGAAGGTGGACACGGGGATGGGCAGGCTCGGGGTATGGCACGAGGAGGCCACCTCGCTCGTCAGGCGGATCAGCGAGTCCCCACACCTCAGGCTCGCCGGGATCTTCACCCATTTCGCGAGCCCCGACGACGACATGCGCTTCACCGAGGAACAGCGGCGCCGCTTCCTTCGCGTGCTCTCCGAGAGCGGCCTGGACCGGGAGCCACCCGAGAAGCTCTACGTTCACGCCGACAACAGCGCCGGGATCGAGACCATGCCCGGAAAGAGCCCGTTCAACGCCGTGCGCGTAGGCCTCCTGCAGTTCGGGATCCTGCCCCACCCCAGTTCGTTCCTCTCGGACGTGCGGACGGAGCCCGTGTTCAGTTTCCGGACGCGCGTGGGAATCGTGAAGCGCCTGCCGTCGGGCACGACCGTGAGCTATGGGCGCACGCGCAAGCTCGACAGGGACTCGACCATCGCGGTCCTGTGCGCGGGCTACGGCGACGGGATCCCCAGGGCGGTCAGCAACCGCGCGAGCGTGCTGATCAAGGGAAAGCGCTGCGCCGTCCTCGGCCGGGTCACGATGGACCAGACCATCGTCGACGTGAGCGATGTCGCAGGGGTGGCCAGCGGCGACGAGGCCGTCATCGTCGGCAGCCAGGGCGCCGACGAGATATCAATCGGGGAATTCAGCAGGTGGGCAGATACGATCCCCTGGGAGACGCTCTGCTCCGTCACCAAGCGGGTTCCCCGCGTCTACCGTACCGCTTTGGGCACCTAGCGACTCCAGGTGGGGCTATTTGCCGATCCCGCAGACCCTGAAGCCGATCTCCTTGAGCTTGGGCAGGTCCAGGATGTTGCGTCCGTCAAAGACGAATGCCGGCTTCGACATCAGGCTGAAGATCCGCTTGAAATCCAGCGCCTTGAACTCGTCCCACTCGGTGACCACCGCGAGGGCGTGCGCACCCTCGACGGCCCCATAGGCGTCGGAGGCAATGGTCAGCAGCGGATTGGCGGGGTCCTTTCCGAGGACGTCGCGGCGGATCTCATCGGCGGGCACCTTGGGATCGTAAATCGACACCCTCGCCTGCTCGGCGATCAGGTCCTTGCACACGGCGATCGCCGGCGACTCGCGGGTGTCGTTCGTGTCCTTCTTGAACGCGAACCCGAGCACGGCTATCTTCTTGTCGGCAACAGAGTTGTATAGGGACCGGACGATCTTTGTCGTGAACCTGTGCTTCTGCCAGTCGTTCATCTTCACCACGGCCTCCCAGTACGACGCGACCTCGGGAAGCCCGAAATGCTCGCACAGGTAGACCAAGTTGAGGATGTCCTTCTGAAAGCACGAGCCGCCGAAGCCGACGGAGGCCTTCAGGAACTTCGGCCCGATCCGCGAGTCCCTGCCGATCGCGTTGGCGACCTCGTCCACGTCGGCGCCCGTGGCCTCGCAGAGGGCCGAGATCGAGTTGATCGAGGAGATCCTCTGGGCGAGAAAGGCGTTGGCCACCAGCTTCGAGAGCTCGGATGACCAGAGGTTGGTCGCGATGATCCGCTCGCGGGGCACCCACCGGGCGTAGACGTCGGCAAGGGTCGCTACGGCGGCGGCCCCCTCGGGCGTGCGCTCCCCGCCGATCAGCACGCGGTCGGGATTGAGCAGGTCGGCGACCGCCGTTCCCTCGGCGAGAAACTCCGGGTTGGAGAGGACCTGGAATTTGATGCCGCGCCCGTTGGCGGCGAGGATGTCCTTGATCGTCTCGGCCGTCTTCACCGGGATCGTCGACTTCTCGACGATGATCTTCGGACCGTTCGCGCACTCGGCGATCGTCCTGGCCACCGACTCGATGAACCGCAGGTCGGCCGCGCGCCCCGCCCCCACCCCGTAGCTCTTCGTTGGCGTGTTGACGGCCACGAAGACGATGTCCGCCGCCTCGATGCCGCCCTTCACGTCGGTTGAGAAATGCAGGTTCCTGCCCCGTGTCTGCTTCACGACCTCCACCAAGCCCGGCTCGTAGATGGGAAGCGTGTCCGAGCACCACGCGGCGATGCGCGAGGCGTTCATGTCGACGACCCTGACCTCGATGTCCGGCGCCTTGAGCGCGATCATCGCCATCGTGGGTCCGCCGACGTAGCCGGCGCCAATGCAACAGATCTTCATACGGGGGTGGTCCGGCAATGTTGCGCGCATGCCCGGCAAATCCAAGCGGTAAAGACGCGGCGGCGCATATTGCCGAGCGCCCGGTCAGGCTGGCGTCGGCGCCGGAGCGGGACCCGCACCGAGGCCCTCGGCCGGCGTCGGCTTGTCGGCGGCCTTCTTCTCCTCGGGCTTTTCCGCGGGCTTACCTATGAACGCGGCGGCAATCGGGGAGCGAATCTCGCCAAACTCAAGGATCTCGAGGACATGCCTGCCCTCGAGCGTCTCGTGCTCCAGGAGCGCCTCCGCAATCTTGTCGAGGGCGGAGCGCCGCTCGGTAATGATCACCTTGGCCCGCTCGTACTGCTCGGAAATGATCCGCTGGATCTCGACGTCGATCCTGCGGGCCGTCTCCTCTGAGACGTTCTCGGTCCTCGTGATGTCGCGGCCCAAGAAGACGGTGTCGTGGTTGCCGCCGTAGGAGATGGGCCCCAGGGCGCTCATACCCCAGTCGCAGACCATGTGCCTAGCGATCGCGGTGATCTGCACGATGTCGCCCGCGGCGCCGCTTGAGATGTCCCCGAGGACGAGCTCCTCGGCGATCCTGCCTCCGAGCCCCATGGCGATCTGGTTGAGCATCCGCTTCATCGCCTGCGTCAGGACATCCTTCTTCGGGATGAACATGGTGCTCCCGAGGCTGCGCCCGCGGGGGATGATCGTGACCTTGTGGACGGGCATGTGGCCGTCATCCAGGACTCCCTGGATGAGGGCATGGCCGGCCTCGTGGTAGGCGGTGAGCTTCTTCTCGTCGTCGTCCATCAGGCGCCGGCGCTCGCGCCCGAACTGAACCTTCTCGCGGGCATCCTCGACGTCCATGGCGTCGATCTTCTTGCGGTTGCGGCGGGCCGCGAGGAGCGCCGACTCGTTGAGGAGGTTCGCAAGGTCGGCACCGGAAAGGCCGGGCGTGCCGCGCGCGATGACCGCGAGGTCCACGTTGTCGGCAAGGCTCAGCTTGCGGGCGTGGACGCGCAGGATCTGCTCGCGGCCGATCATGTCCGGAAGGTCGACATAGATCTGGCGGTCAAAGCGGCCGGGCCGCAGAAGGGCGCTGTCGAGGACGTCGGGGCGGTTGGTCGCCGCGATGATGATGACGCCCTCCGTCGTGTCGAAGCCGTCCATCTCGACCAGGAGGGAATTGAGCGTCTGCTCGCGCTCGTCGTTGCCGCCGCCGAGGCCGGCGCCGCGCTGGCGACCCACCGCGTCGATCTCGTCGATGAAGATGAGGCACGGGGCGCTCTTGCGGCCCTGCTCGAACATGTCGCGCACCCTCGAGGCGCCCACGCCGACGAACATCTCGACGAAGTCCGAGCCCGAGATGCTGAAGAAGGGCACGTCCGCCTCGCCGGCCACGGCCTTCGCCAGGAGCGTCTTGCCCGTTCCCGGGGGTCCCACCATGAGGATGCCCTTAGGGATGCGCCCGCCCATCTTCGTGAACTTCTTCGGGTCCTTGAGGAATTCCACGACCTCGGAGACCTCCTCCTTGGCCTCGTCGCAGCCCGCGACGTCGCCGAACGTGACCTTGTCGCGGTCGCGGGTCAGGAGCTTCGCGCGGCTCTTGCCGAAATTGAGGGCGCCGCGGCCGGCCTGGCGCAGCTGGCGGCTGAAAAGGAAGTAGAGGAAACCGATGATGATCAGCACCGGAAGGACGCTGAGCGCGAGCTGGGTCAGCACGGTGGTCGTGGGCCGCTCGACGAACTTGTTCGTCTTCTGCAGGCGCTCCATGTTCGAGTCGGTCAGCCGTCCCGCGGCGCGGAATGCCGAGGTCTTCGTCCCGCGTTCGTTAACCAGGGAGGCGCTGTTCAATTCGCCGGTGATCAGGACCCAGTCGCGGCCGCCCGAGGGGTCTGGCTGGATCATTCCCGTCTTGATGTCGGAGGCCTCGGCATGGGTGACGACCTCAAAGATGGTGAGGGGCGCCGGCGACACCGTGATCCCCGGGGACCAGAAAAGAAGCGCAACCACGGCAAACGCCAAGGCGATCCAAAAGATGAGCACCTTCGGCTGGAAGCGGTCCGGTGGGATGTTCTTCAGCTGCCGGCGTGGTTTCTTGGTGTCGTTGTCGGGCATCTAGGGGATATTATGACTGTTAAAACTACCTTGTGGTTCCAGCGTTACAAGTCAATGGGACGTCGCTGTTCTGCGCCTGGAATCGAACCTTAGGCGCCCCCCCCGGATCACCGCAAAGCCATGGCTCCCAAGGCTGTGCCTTGCGGGTGATCCCCGCTCGGCCGCGCGAAGCAGCAAGTCAAAGCCCTGCCTCGACAATTCCCCGGCGCCCTTCTGAAGGAGGAGCCACCGGTGGAGGGACCGCCTGACGACTGCCCGGGGACGGCCCGCAAGGCGCGCCACGTGAAGCGAGCCGTCCTCCCCCAGGGGGTCGAGCGCGTCGACCCACGCCTCAAGCGCCTGGTCGTCCTCCTCCAGAAGCTCCCGGGAAAGGGCGGCGCCTCCAAGGGCGTCCCTCTCGGCGGAGCGCACCCACCGCGGGATCACGTCCCTGCGCAGCCGGTTCCTGAAGTGCGAGCCCGTGGCGTTGCTTGAATCCTCGCGCCACGGGGCCCCGGCGGCGCGGAGGACCCCGGAGAGCTCCCTCTTTTTCAGCGTCAATAGCGGCCGGACATGGAACCCGCCCCGTCGCGCGCCCCGGGCGGGCGAGAACGGGTGGATCGGCCGGGGGGCGGCAAGCCCGGCCCCGCCGCTGCCCCGAGCCAGGCGCATGAGGATCGTCTCGGCGATGTCGTCCTGCTGGTGGCCGAGCCAAAGGACGCGCATGCGCCGCGCGGCCATTCCACGCTCGATGAACCGGAACCGGGCGTCGCGCGCCCCCGCCTCGCCGGCCCCGCGCCGCGCCGCGGCCCACCTCCCCGAGACGAGCCGAACGCCGAGGCCCTTGCACAGGCGGGCGCAGAACCGGGCATCGGCCGTCGACTCCCGTCCCCTGAGCCGGTGGTCGAAATGGAAGGCCACGAGGTCAGGGCGCCTTGCCGGCCAGTGGGCCCAGAGAAGCAGCAGAAGTGCGACCGAGTCGGCCCCGCCCGAAAGCGCCACGCCCCAGGGCTCCCTCGCCGGCCGCGCGTCCGCCCACTCGACGACGCCGGGATGAAGCCGCCCCTTGGGAACGAGCGCTGCGGCCCGGTCGGCCGCCGCGGGCCACCGGGCTCTTCCGCGCTTCTTCATTTCGATCCGGTCGGCCGTCTCAGCCGAACGTGAGGTGCGACTTGCCGAAATGGGGAACGAGCGCCGGAGGGATCCTCACCCTGCCGTCCGCCTCGAGGTTGTTCTCCAGGATCGCCGCGAGCACCCGGGGGACCGCGAGTCCCGAGCCGTTGAGCGTGTGGACGAGCTCGGCCTTGCCCGACTCCTTCGAGCGGAAGCGGATCTGGGCTCGGCGCGCCTGGAAGGCCTCGAAGTTGGAGCAACTCGAGACCTCAAGCCAGCGCTTCTGCCCGGCCGCCCAAACCTCGAGGTCGTACTTCTTCGCCTGGGCGAACCCAAGGTCCCCGCCGCACATGAGCAGGACGCGGTACGGGAGCCCGAGCTTTCGCAGGAGGCCCTCGACGTCGTCCGTTAGCCCGTCCAATTCCTCGTAGCTGCGGGACGGGTGCACCCACTTCAGGAGCTCGACCTTGTCGAACTGGTGGAGCCGGTTGAGGCCGCGCACGTCCTTGCCGTAGCTGCCCGCCTCGCGCCTGAAGCACGGCGTGTAGGCGCAGCGCCTGACCGGCAGCGAGGCCTCGTCCAGGATCTCGTCCCTGAAGAAGTTCGTGAGCGGGACCTCGGCCGTGGGCACCGCGTACAGGCGGTCCGCGGTCGTCTCGTACATCTGCCCCTCCTTGTCGGGAAGCTGCCCGGTCGCGGTGGCGCTCGCCGCGTTCACGAAGATCGGCGGCGAAACCTCGGCGTAGCCCGCCTTCACGTCCTCCTCCAGGAAGAAGTTGACGAGCGCGCGCACGAGGCGCGCGCCATCGCCGATGTAGAACGGGAATCCGGCCCCCGTCACCTTGGAGCCCCGCTCGAAGTCAAAGAGCTTCGAGAATCCCGGGATGTCCCAGTGGGACACGGCGCAGGGCCCCACGGCCGCCACGTCCCCGAACGCCGAGAACACGACGTTCTCCTCGGGGGTCCTCCCCTCGGGGACGCTCGCGTGCGGCAGGTTGGGGAGCGCGAGCATGGCCTCGCGGTGCCTCTCCTCGGCCGCCTTCAGGGCCGCGTCCTTCTCCTTGATATGCGCGGACACCGCCTTCATCTCGGCCAATTTCGCGGCGAACTCCGGGGATCCCTTGGGAAGGGTCGCCATCGCGGCGTTCGCCGCCTTCTGGACCGAGCGCAGCTGCTCCACCTCCTGGAGGTGGGTCCTCCATGCGGCGTCAGCGGCCAGGACCGCGTCCAGGTCGACGGCGAGGTGCTTCTTTGCAATCGCCGCGCGGACGAGGTCGGGCGACTCACGGATCAGTTTTGGGTCGAGCATGATTAGGCCAGCCGGCGTCCCTTCAGACGCTCCAGGATGCGCAGGGGTGACTTGCCCTCGTCGGCCATCCCGGAGACCGGCAGGGAGAATGTCTGCTCGAACTGGTGCTGCCCCGAGAGCGCGGCATGGGAGACGGAGTCCGAGAACGTGATCCAGGTCGTGCCCGCGCCGAACTCGACCGGGGCGGTCCCCGTCGAGGACTGGTAGGCCGTGTCGGACTTCATCGCGTCGTGAAGCCCCATCATGATGTGGTCGTACTCGGAGCGGCGCCTCTTGGTGATCCTGAGCCACTGCATGACCACGGCCCCCCCGGGGAACGGCCTGGCGATCGCGGGGCCGAAGCGGGCCGCCACCTTTTCGAAGGGCTCGCCCAGGCGCCAGACCCTCGGGCGATTCGAGGGGTTGACGTTGCAGAAGACCCTGATGATCCGGTCGCCCCGGACGGGGTTCGAGGGAAAGGCGTCGACGTGCAGCCGGGTGTCGTCCTTGCGCCATGAGCTCGCCCGGCCCGCGATCTCGGCAGGGCGCAGGCTGGTGCGCTCCAGGCGGACGGCGCCCCGGTACCTGGGGAAGAGGTTGTGGACGAGCGTTCGCGCGGACTCCGAATAGCGGGCGACCAGGAGGCGCAGGAGCTCGGCCTCCGCCCCCGTGCAGCTCGTACCGCCGAGCCGCCCGGTTGCGGGATTGTAGCTGACGTTCTTCGCCTTCGCCAAAATCCTGGGGTCGAGGAGCTTCTTCTCATCGTCCGTCATCGGAAACGGCAGGTTGGGAAGAACGATCACCGACCCGTCCTCGAGAGCCCCGGTCGCGCGGGCCTCGACCTCGGGGGGAAAACTACCGCCCCAACCGTTTGCCTGGAGAAATGTGAGTGTATCCATCGGAAGCGACTATGCTTGGCCGGCCTCGGCAAATCAACCCTGGGTGGTCCTCGAGGCGGCGCGGATGCGCTGGAATCGCGTCTGGACCTCCTTGACCGTCAGAAGCTTCATGTTGCCGAGCGGCGCCTGGATCACGAAGTTGGAGGGCCCGCCCGGGGGATAGGGACCGTACAGGCGCGGGTCCGTGGGGCCGAAGATCGCGAACACCCGCACGCCGAGGGCCGCCGCCAGGTGCATCGGGCCGCTGTCGTTGCTGATCACCCAGTCGGCCCTCTTCACGAGGGCCGGCAGGGACACGAGGCTCGTGTTGCCCGTCAGGTTGATGAACTGCTCCGCGGGGAACGCCCCGCGGTCCGGCAGGAAGTTGTTCCCGGCCCAGACGACCTTCCTCGACTTGTCCTCCCGCAGGATCATCTCGGTCAGCTGCTTGAAGCCCCCCCACTTCTTGTCGGCGCGGCGGCTGTCGGGGAACATGACGAACGGCTTTGCCCCCCCGCGCCCGTCCGCGAACTTCAGGTTGAGGCTGTCCACCTCGCGGAAGCGGACGGTCCCCCTTAGCTCGGGCTTGGCGCCCAGGACGGGGCAGAACTGCAGCAGGATGTCGACGGCGTGGCTTCTCCTGCCGTCCGGCGGAAGGGGGACCTTCTGGTCGTAGAACACGCCGGCCCATTCCCTGGAGTCGCTGCGGCCCACCTTGACCTTGGCGCGGGCGCGCGAGGTCATCAGGCCCGTGCGAAGGAGGCCCTGCATGTCGAACGCGTAGTCGAACTTGGTCGCCCGGACCTCGCGCATCAGCTTGAGGAAGCCCTTCGTGCCGCCCCTCCTGTCGAACACATACACGTGGTCGACGGCCTCGCAGGCCCGCACGATCGGCGCAAACATCTCGCGAACGATCCAGGAAATGCGTAGGTCATGCCGCTGCGCCTTGAGCGAGGTGGCCACTTGGAGGCCCTGGACGATGTCGCCCAGGGAGGACGGCTTGATGACAAGGAGTTCGGTCATTGACGCGCGAGCGTAACGTTTCATGGCTTTTCCGGGCCAAGATCAAACGCCAAATCCCATAATCCAGCCAAAGACCGCGTGATACCCCTCGCCCTAAGCCTGCTGGGCCGCCTGCTCGCCATTGCGCCCGAGCCCGTCCTGCGCGCCCTCTCGGCGGCGGCGGGCGAGCTCGTGCTGTGGGCCGCGCCGCGGCGAAGGCGGGTCCTTAGGTCCAACCTGCACCACGCCTTCCCGGGGAGGGCCCGCTCGTGGCGGCGCTCGATGGCCCGCGAGAGCTCCCGCAGGCTGGTGGAGACCGCCATGCTCTCCCTGGCGGCCCCCTACCTCACGGACCGCCGGATACGGGCGATCGCGACCCTCGGGCCCTCCGCCCTGTCCCTGTCGCGCGAGCTCTCGTCGAGGCCGCGGCCGATCGTCCTTGCGACCCTTCACTTCGCGCTCTGGGAGAGCCAGACCTGGTTCAGGCACCTCGCGGGGGTCCCGATGCCGGAATTCGGCATCATCTTCAGGCCCTTCGACAACCCGTCGCTCGACGCCTTCGTCAAGACGACCCGCGAACGGCACGGGATGCGGCTCCTCTCCCGCAAGGCGGGCTTTGCCGAGGCCCTGGGGATGCTCCGCGACAACGGGTGCGTCGGGGTCCTCTTCGACCAGAACGCCGGCACGCGCGGCGCCCTGACGCTCCTGATGGGACGGGTGTGCTCCTCGACCGAGCTGCCCGGGGTCCTTGCGTCCAAGTTCAGGGCGGAGCTGAGGACCTTCTACCCCAGGCGCACCGGGTTCTGGCGGGTCACGTTCGAGACCGACGCCGTGCCCTACGACGGCACCCCGGCCGGCGCCACCCTTGCGCTCAACCGGTGGCTCGAGGGAGCCCTGTCGGACGGGAACCTCTGCGCGTCCTGGCTCTGGGCCCACGACCGCTGGCGCAACCAGGACGTGCCCTCGCGCAGGCTGCGCCTCGAGGCCAAGCGCGACCTCCTTGCCGATGACCTGCGGGCCCGGGGCCTCGGGTCGCTGCCGCGCAACACCCGCGTGTGGGTGCGCATGCCGAACTGGCTGGGGGACGTCGCCATGGCGCTGCCGCTGCTCCGGGCGATCCGCTCCTCCCGCCCGGACGCCGAGATCACCCTCCTTGCGAAGCCGGGCTTCGTCCCGCTCCTGGAGGGGCTCGGGGTCGCCGACAGGGTCCGCCCGCTGCCGCCCGGGGGCCCGGGATACTTCGCGCACTTCCTCTCGCTGCGCTCGTCGTACCCGGACGTCTGGATACTGCTGACGAACTCGCTTAGGGGCGACCTCGAGGCCCTGCTCGCGGGATGCCCGCAGCGCTTCGGCATTGCCAGGCGGGGAAGGCCGCGGCCGCTCCTGACCCACGCCTACCGGCCCCCGGAGGGATTCGACGAGGCGCGCCACCACCAGATCGAGCTGTGGGAGAACTTCCTGCGGCACTTCGGGCTGGATGCGCCGGCGGACTCCACTCCGCTCGCGGCCCCCGCGCTCGCGCCCGCGCGGCCGCCGGGGGCAGTCGGGCCGATCGGCCTGATCGCCGGCTCGGAGAACGACCCGCAGAAGCGCTGGCCCGAGGCCCACTGGCGCGCCCTGATCGAGGCCCTCCCCGCCGAGCGTTTCGTCCTCTTCGGCACCCAGGGGGACGCCCCGATCACCTCAAGGATCGCCGCGGGATTCGCCAGCGAGCGCGTCTCGAACCTGGCGGGCACGACGAGCCTCGAGGGGTTTGCGGGCGCCCTGGCCGGATGCCGGCTTCTTGTCTCAAACGACACCGGGGGGATGCACCTGGCCAACGCCCTCGGGGTGCCGGTCGTGGCCCTTTTCGGCCCCACGAACCCCCTGAGGACGGGCCCCGCCTTCTCGTCCCCCTACAGGATTCTCCAGCCGCCGGGCTGCCCCCCGACGGGCGGCGGCTCGCTCGCCGGCCTGTCCACCGACCGCGTCGTCCGGGCGGTGCGAGACTTGCCATAGGGCGACCGATGCCGACACGCTTTCGACCCCGATGCCGCTCTTGACCGTAACCGACCTGCGCACCCACTTCCACACGCGCAACGGCGTCTACCGGGCCGTCGACGGGGTGAGCTTCTCGGTCGAGCGCGGCGAGACGCTCGGCATCGTCGGGGAGTCCGGCTCGGGCAAATCGGTCACGTGCTACTCGATCATGGGACTGATCCCCCAGCCGCCCGGCAGGATCGAGAGCGGATCGGCGATGTTCGACGGGGTCGACCTCCTGCGGTGCAGCCCGGCCGTCGCCCGCTCGATACGCGGCAAGCGGGTCTCGATGATCTTCCAGGACCCCATGACCTCGCTCAACCCCTACCTGAGGGTCTCCGAGCAGGTGATCGAGCCCCTGCTGATCCACCAGGACATCTCCAGGAAGGACGCCCTCGCCCGCGCCCTGGAGATGATGGAGGCCGTGGGGATCAACGATGCCGCGCGGCGCATTCATTTCTACCCCCACGAGTTCTCGGGCGGCATGCGCCAGAGGGTGATGATCGCGATGGCCCTGGTCACCCACCCTGAGCTCCTGATCGCGGACGAGCCCACCACGGCCCTCGACGTGACCGTGCAGGCCCAGATCCTGGACCTTATCCGCAGGCTGCAGCGCGAGCTCGGGATGGCGGTCATCTTCGTCACGCACGACCTGGGCGTCGTTGCGGGGCTTTGCGACAACGTGCAGGTCATGTACGGGGGCCGGATCATGGAGACGGCCGACGCGGCCACGCTCTTCAAGGCGCCCCGCCATCCCTACACCCGCGCCCTCCAGCGCTCGATACCGGCGCTTCAGCCTAAAGGCCAGGACCTCTTCACGATCCCCGGGCTCCCTCCCGACGTCTCGAAGGCCATCCCGGGGTGCGCGTTCGCCCCGCGCTGCCCCTTCGTGGCGGACGCGTGCCTGGCAAGGCGCCCCGAACTCGAGGAGGTCTCCGCAGGGCACGCCCACTCGTGCATCCGGGCAAGGGCAGGCGAGATCGATGTGGACGCCATGGGGACCAAGGCAGCCCATGCCTGAGAACATCCTGGAGCTAAGGGAAGTGCGGACCCACTTCCCCATCCACACCGGCTTCCTCGTCAAGAAGCACACCGGCTCGGTGAAGGCGGTGGACGGTGTCACCCTCTCCGTGCGCCAGGGCGAGGTCCTCGGCCTTGTCGGGGAATCGGGCTGCGGCAAGTCGACCCTCGCGCGCACGATTCTCCAGCTTGTCCCCACGACCGGCGGCACGGTGTCCCTGAACGGCCTGAACCTCGCCACCGCGTCCCGCACCGAGCTCCTGCTCTGCCGAAGGGACCTGCAGATGATCTTCCAGGACCCCTACGCCTCGCTCAACCCGAGGATGACGGTCCACGCCGCGCTGTCCGAGCCCCTGCTCGTCCACGGGATCTGCACCAGGGCCGAGGTGCAGGGCCACGTCGACGAGCTCATGAGGCTCGTCGGCCTGGCGCCGCGCTTCGCCCGCAAGTACCCTCACGAATTCTCCGGCGGCCAGCGCCAGAGGATCGCGATCGCGCGCGCCCTGGCCCTCAAGCCGAAGGTCGTCGTCGCGGACGAGCCGGTGTCGGCCCTGGACGTGTCGATCCAGGCCCAGATATTGAACCTCCTCTCCCAGCTCTGCCGGGAGATGAACCTGACCCTCATCTTCATCGCCCACGACCTGTCGGTCGTGCGGCACATCTCCGACCGGGTGGCCGTCATGTACCTGGGCAAGATCGTCGAGCTCGGGCCCGCAGCGCAGGTGATCGACAACCCCCGCCACCCCTACACCCGGGCGCTCGTCAGCGCGATCCCGGTCCCCGACCCCGCGGTCGAGCGCAACCGCCAGAGGATCGTGCTCGCGGGCGACCCCCCCTCCCCGATCGATCCGCCGAGCGGATGCGCGTTCCACCCCCGGTGCCCGCACGCAATCGAGCGCTGCAAGGCGGCCGTTCCCGCGCTCGTCCCCTGCGGGGCCTCCCGCGAGGCGGCCTGCATCCGCCTGGACGAGCTCGGCTAGGCGCGCTTGGGGCCGGAGCCGGCGCCGAGCTCCCTCTCGAGCGCGTCGACGCGCTTGAACAAATCCGGCAGGCGGTTCCTTAGGATGACGATCTTCTGCTCGAGCAGGAGCGGCAGGCTCGGGGAGCCCCAGACCGACGTCTTGGGCGCGATGTCGTCCTTGACCCCCGACTTCGCGGCGATCATGGCCCCGGAGCCGATGGTGATGTGCCCGGCAAGGCCGCACTGGCCCCCGACGACGACATAGTCGCCGAGTGTCGTGCTCCCGGCGATTCCCACCTGGGCGCAGATCAGGCAGTGCCTGCCCACGACGACATTGTGGCCGAGCTGGACCAGGTTATCGATCTTCGTCCCCTCTCCGACGGACGTCCTCTCGAAGCGGGACCGGTCGACCGTCGAGTTCGCCCCGATCTCGACGTCGTCGCCGATCACGACCGTGCCCACCTGCGGGACCTTCTCCAGGCGCCCGGCGACGTGCTCGTAGCCGAAGCCGTCCGCCCCGATGACAACCCCCGGGTGGAGCCGCACCCGCCTGCCAAGCGTGCAGTCGGCGCAGACCACGGCCCCCGCCATGAGCCACGAGTCCTCGCCGATGACCGTTCCCCGGCCGACGAACACCCCGGCCTGCAGGTGCACCCGCTCGCCGAGGTCGGCCCCCGCCTCCACGACGCACATGGGGCCGATCGTGGCCGACGCCGGGACCCGGGCCCCGGGAGCGACGACGGCGGACGGGTGGACCCCGGGGAGCGGCTTCGGCCAGAGCTGCTGCTCGAGGCGCGCGCACAGGCGCGCCAGCGCCACCGAGGGGTTGTCCACGAACAGGTGCACCTGCCCGGGCCCGGGCGTCCCGTCGTAGTCGGGCGGCACGAGGACGACCGTGGCCCGGGACGAGGCCACCGAGGTCTTGTACCGGGGGTTGCCGAGGAACGAGAGGTCCCCGGGGCCCGCCGAGCCAAGCGAAGCGATCCCCGTGATCGAGCCGGACGCGGATCCCGCAACCTTGGTCGGCTGGACGATGGCGGTGATTTCAGCCTGCGTGAACGAGACCTTCATACCCCATAGAAAAAGAACCCCGCTTGCTCAACGCAAGCGGGGTTCGATCAGAATTCCATGGCCCCCAGGGGGCCGGTCTTACTTGCTCGGCGCGATGCCGGGGACCGTGATCTTCGGCGAGTCGCTCGCGGCCGGGGCAGCGGTCGATGAGGCGGGCGCCGGGGCGGCGGTCGCGGCCGGGCGGTCCTTGTTCAACTCGGCCATCACCTCGTCGGTGATGTCGAGCGAGGGCTCATAGTAGAGGACGTTCGAGACGCCGACCAGGGTCGGGCCCGACTTGTCGATCAGGAACGTCGCGCCCTTCTTCTTGGCGATCTCGACCGATGCCTTCGTGATCTCCTCGATCATCAGGGTCTTGAAGGTCTGGAAGCGCTGCTGGAGGGTGTTCTTCGTATTCTGGACGAAGGAGTTCTGCTCGCTGCGCTTCTGCTGGATCTCCTCGTACTTCTTCTGGGCCTCGGCCTGGGCCTTGGTCTTCGCCTCGGCCGTCGCAGTCGGGTTCTTGGACTGCTCGTCGAGCTCCTTGAACTGCTCGACCAGGGCATTGCCGGACTTTGTGATCTCGGCCAGCTGGTCCTGCGCCTTCGTCTCGTCGGCCTGGAGCTTAGCCTGCTGCTCCTGGGTCTTCCAGTGGGTGTCAAAAAGCTTGGCCAGATCCACGACGAGGATCTTGGGGGCGGTTTGAGCGTGCGTTGTCAGGGCCGACAGGGCGATCGCGGCGACTGCAACTATGGACTGTATGGATTTCTTCATGGGATGTTATCGCAGGGTGTAAGAGGTAAATCGAATCGGAATTAGAACCGGGTGCCAAACGAAAAATTGAACTGGCCGCCATGTTTGTTGAGCTTGGTCCCCTTGATCGGGATGCCGTAGTCAAGGCTCAGCGGGGAGCCGGCCACCATCAGCCTCAGGCCGAAGCCGAAGTCGTCGTTGTAGGCGCCCGGGTTGAAGTCGTAGGCCCCCGCGTTCACGAAGCCCACGTCGTAGAAGGCGGCGAAGCGGATCGGGTCCACGATCTCGACCGAGTACTCGACGTTGAACATGCCGTAGGTCTTGCCGCCGATCGGCTCCCCGAAGGGGTCCGTCGGGCTAACCTCATGGTACTCAAAGCCGCGCAGGTCGTAGGGCCCTCCCAGGTAGAACGCATCGTAGTAGGGCAGCACCTTGAAGTTGCCGTAGTTGTTGATGACGCCCGCCCTCGCAACCAGCTCGAGGACCTGAGTTTGGGTGTCGAACACCTTGAAGTTCTGGGACCCCTTGAACTCAAAGCTGTAGAAGTTGTCGGTGCCGCCAAGGACGCCTCCCGCCAGGGTCGAGATGAAGTCGATACGATTGCCGGAGGTCGGGCTCACGAGCTTGTCGCGGGTGTCGCGGATCAGCTCGAAGGAGACGTCCGAGACCTTGTGGAGACCCGAGAAGGTCTGGATCACGTTGGAGGCCGACGGGTTGACGTCGTAGATGCTGATGGTCTCGTACTGGTAGGTGAGGGTGCCGCTGAAGAGGCCGAAGAGCTGCTTGCGCAGGTTCACATTGCCGCCCTCCGTCAGCTCCTGGTAATAGGTGCTCACGTAGGTGGACTGCTCGCGGAAGAGGCTGAACCCGAAGGCCAGCTGCTTCTCGAAGAGGTAGGGCTCCTCGAAGCTGAGGACCGCCTCGTTGGAGAGCTGGCCGAGCGACACCTTGATGCTGAACTTCTCGCCGTCGCCCTGGAAGAGGGAGCGCCTGTTGAAGAGGTCGAAATTGGTCTGCTGGATCTGGGCGAACACCGTCGCCCGCTCCAGGGTGCTGTAGCCCGCGCCGAACGTGAAGGTGCCCGTCCGGCCCTCCTTCACCGCGACGCGCATGTCGCGCCGTCCCGGGATGTTGGTGTCCTGCGGGGTGATGTCCACCTCGTCGAAGAACCGCGTGTTCTGGAGGCGGTTCTTGCTGATCTTCATGCGGACCGTGTCAAAGACGTCCCCCGGCCCGAGGATCAGCTCGCGGATGATCACGACGCTCTTTGTCTTCGTGTTGCCCTCGATCTGGATCGACTCGACGCTGAACTTCTCGCTCTCGTCGATTTTGAACTCGAGGTCGATGTCGTTGGTCTTGAGGTTGGGCCTGCGGGTCACGTGCGCGCGCGTGTCAAGGTACCCGTCCTTGCCGTAGTAGTCCTCGATGCGCTCGACCGCCTTGTCGATCTTCGACGGCGCAAAGACGGCACCCTGCTTGGCGTAGAGGGACGCGACGCGCTTCAGGAGCACGGTCGAGTGGAGCTTGTTGCCCGTGATGGTGATCTCGCCGATCTTGTACTGGCGGCCCTCGTTGACCGTGATCGCGATCACCAGGCCGTCGGACTTCGGGTAGCTGAAGACGATCTTCTCCTCGGGGATCTCGACGTCCAGGTAGCCGTGCTCGCGGTAGTAGTCGCGCAGCTTGTCCAAGTCGTCCTGGAACTCGTCGTCCTTGAACCTGCCGGTGTCCATGAGCCAGGAGAACATCCACCATTTCTTGGTATCCATCACCTTGCGAAGCGCCTTCGTCTTGACGTGGGCGTTGCCCACGAAGTTGATCGCCAGGATCTTCACCTTCTTGCCCTCGCGGATCTTGAAGGTGACGGTCCCCAGGCCGGTGCTGCGGTCGCGGCTGATTGAGTACGTCACGGAGACCTGGTTGAATCCCTGCTTCTGGTAGTACTCCTTGAGCTTCTCGGAGTCCTCCTTCACCTGGCGCTCGTCGAGCGAGGTGTTGGCGGCGGACTTGATCTCCTTCTCTATCCGGCGCGTCTTCAGCTGCTTGTTGCCCTCGAACTTGATGCTGAGCACCCGGTACTTGGGGGTGACCTCGATCACCAGGTTGAAGGTCCGGGCGTCGACGGCCTCGCGCTTGATCTCGATGAACTCGAAGAGGCCCGTCTTGTAGAGGGCACGGATGTCGCGATCGAGCATCGTCTCGTCAAGGTCGCCGCCCTCGCGCACCTGGATGTTGGCCCGCACCACCTGTTCGTTGACGTTGGCCGTTCCCACGAACTTGACCGCGATCGCACCCACCTTGTAGGAAGGCGCAGGGGCTCCTTGTTCGGCGATCTGTCCCGGCGCCTCCTGTGCCCGCATGCGGGAGGCGCAGGCACCCGCGAGGATCACAAAGACAGCGGCAATGCGTAGGACCCTGTAAATCACAGGGTTACTGGGTATAGTTTTCAAATCGTGTGATGTCGCGGAGGAAAGTAAGCCGCAGTTCTCCTACTGGCCCGTTTCGTTGCTTGGCAACGATTAACTCTGCCGAGTCGGCGGCCACCTGGAACTTTTCGTCTGCGTCTTTGGGTCGGGCAAGCATGAGCACTACGTCTGCGTCCTGTTCGATCGATCCGGATTCCCGCAGGTCGGCCAGTTTGGGGGCGCGGTTCTCCTTCTCTGACGAACGGTTCAGCTGACTTAATACAATGACCGGGACATCAAGTTCCTTCGCAAGAGACTTTAATCCGCGGGAGGCCTCCGCCACCTGCTGCTCGCGGGGCACCTTTGAGTCGACGGGACTCAGGAGCTGGAGGTAGTCCACGATGATCAGCCCGAGCTTGTTCCGAGCGTGCAGGCGCCTCGCCTTGGCCCGCAACTGCATGATTGACAGGTTACTTGAGTCATCGATGAAGAGCGGGGCCTTCGAGAACTCATCGGCGGCGGCGACCAGGAGCTGCTGCTCGTTGCCATTCTTTGACAGGAGCCCGTCGCGAAGGGCCTGCATTTTGACCCGGGCGCGCGAACAGAGCATGCGAAGGGCGAGCTGGGCCCCGCTCATCTCAAGGGAGAAGATGAGAGTCGGGAACGGCACGCCCCGCTTAGGGAGCGTCGCGGCCTCCGCAATATTGAGCGCAAACGAGGTCTTTCCCATCGAGGGGCGGGCGGCCAGGACGATCATTTCCTGGCGCTGGAAGCCGAATGTCAGCCTGTCGAGGTCGTGGAAGCCGGAGGGCGCGCCCGTCATCTCGCCCTTCTTCATCATCATCTTGTGGACGACGTTCATCGCCTCCTTGGTCGGCACGCTCATGGGCTTTGCGCCCTCGCTCACCCGGCTCTGGGTGACCGCAAAGATCTTGGCCTCGACCTGGTCGACGAACTCGTCGATCCCGCCCGTGAAATTGAAGCATTCCTCCACGGCCCCGGTCGCCGAGCGGATGATCTCGCGCAGCAGGTGCTGCTCGCGGACCCGCTCGATGAAGTAGCCCGCCTGGGCCGTTGTTGGGATGCTCCCGCTGACGCGGGTCAGGAACGCGTACCCGCCGATGGACTCGAGCTGCTTGGCCGTCTTGAGCTCCTCCCCCAGGACCGCGACGTCAATCGGGACCTGGCGGCCATAGAGGTCCTGGAGCTTCTCAAATACGATGCCGTGCGCCGGGACGTAGAACGACTCCGGCGTAATCCTTGCCTCAAGGCAGCGCGCCACGACGTCCGCCCCGTCGATCAGGCAGCAGGAGAGGAGGTATTCCTCGGCCTCGACGCTATGGGGCATCCCACGGCCCGCCGCCGGAGCGCCGGAGCGTTGCGGGCTGATGCTCTTCTCGTCGGCCATTCAGGGTGCGGCCGGGCCCCCCGTCTAGGGATCAGCCCGGCGATCGTTGGCGGGAGGCCGGGAGACTACCTCCTTGCCTCGCCCTTCCTGTTCTTCTTCTCCTCGGCGGCCTTCTCCTCTGCGGAGGGCTCGATCGGGTTCTCGGAAACAACGTCGAACGACAGCTCGACCGAGACCTCCTCGTGCAGCTTCACCTTCACGGTGTGCTTGCCCAGGGTCTTCACCGGGGTGTGCAGGTGGATGCGCTTGCGGTCGATCGTGAAGCCCGCGGCCACGAGCTTGTCGTGAAGGTCGGCGGAGGTGATGGCGCCAAACATCTTGCCGCCCTCCCCCGTCGTGACGGCAAATGCCAGGGCCGTCTTCTCGAGCTTGCGCGCAAGGTCCTGGGCCCCATTGAGCTCAAGGGCCTCGCGCTCGCCGCGGCGCCTCTTGAGCGCCTCGACCTGCTTGCGGTTGGCCTTGGTGACAGGCACCGCCACGTTGCGCGGCAGGAGGTAGTTGCGGGCGTAACCGGCGCGGACCTTGACTTGGTCGCCTTCACCGCCGAGGCCCTCGACGGGCTTGACTAGGAGTACTTCGCTGTGGGCCATGATGATTGGAAAGATGAGGGGATTCTTGTGTGGAAACCCAAACAAATCCCGCAGCCGGGAGGGGGTGTCAACGCAGTATTTCCCGGGGCCCCATTTAGCCCGTTCCCGGGCGGGCGCCGATCGGGCCCCCGCCGCTCGGGAATTCCCGGGTTTGGGACGACCGAGCAACCCCAAAAAGGCACTCAATTCTCACCCTTTCGGCCCTCATACCGCGGAGGCAGGCCCCACCCGATTCGCAATCCGGATGCACGTTCCCGCAGCACCCGAACCGCGAATCAGGTCGGTCCTGTGGACCGCGGGGAATGCACGCCAGCCTTTCCAGGGATGGCGCCGAGAGGCGTCCGCATACGTCGTCAAAAGAGCAGCTGGTAACAATAGGCGGCCCATAAGGGTTATACAGAGCACCCAGTCACATGAGCTTATTCTTTGTGCCGGGTCCCCATTTCCCGTGGACCCCCTTTCGGGTCACCCTGTAGGAAATGGAAACAGACGATTGCCACCGCCCCATCGGGGCGCAGCCGAAAACCCCGCACCACCACCCCTGAACCGCGCGCAATCCACGTTGGAGGGTGACCGCATGCTCGAAGGCAAATTGACGGAACGAGGCGGGCCGCCGATGGTCCCAATCACCGGACACGCAACCGCCAGGGCAACTCCGACCCCGTTTTCCCCAGAATCCCGAAGTAATCCGGCCCGCGGCGGTGTTTTGCCGTAAGGCCCGAGGTGACACCGGCAACAAACCCTTGCGGAATATCGCTGAGAGAAACCCATACCCTGATGAAGCCGATCCAGCCGACCACAGCCAACCCCATTGCCCCGACAATCCGCGCCTGCCTGGGCGTGGTTGCCGGGCTTCTCGTTGCGAGCTGCGCCTGGGCGCAGAGCAACTATGCGACGCCGTTTGCCATTTCGACGTTCGCCGGCGTGCCTATCGGCAGCTCCGATGGGACGGGGAGCGCCGCGCGTCTCTACAATCCATACGCCGTCGCCGTCGACAGCTCCGGCAACGTATTTGTCGCCGATACTGGCAACAATATCATCCGCAAGGTCACCCCGGCCGGAGTGGTCACGACGCTTGCGGGCACCGCGGGACTTTACGGCAACGCGGACGGGACGGGAAGCGCGGCTCGCTTCGACATTGTCGAGGGGATCGCCGTGGATGGCTCCGACAATGTTTTCGTGGCCGACACGCTGAACAGCACGATCCGAAAGATCACGCCGGGCGGGGTGGTGACGACCTTTGCGGGAACTCCGGGAGTCATAGGGAGCGCGGACGGGACGGGAAGCGCGGCGCTCTTCAATAATCCCAGCGGCGTCGCCACCGACGGCGCGGGCAATGTCTACGTCGCGGATTCCAACAATTTTACGATCAGGAAGATAACACCGGCCGGGGTCGTGACGACGATCGCCGGGACGCCGGGGAGTATCGGGCACACGAACGGCACGGGCGCCGCGGCGTCATTCAATACCCCGACAAGCCTCGCGGTGGACGGCGCCGGCAATATCTACGTCGCGGATTCCCAGAACCTGACCATCCGCAAGATTGCGCCCGGCGGGGTGGTGACCACGTTTGCGGGCAACGCCGGTTCGGAGGGAAGCGTGGACGGCACTGGCAGCGGAGCGAGGTTCTACTATGCCTTCGGCGTCGCCTGCGACAGCGCAGGCGACGTCGTCGTTGCCGACGTCGGCAATGATGAGATCCGAAAGATCACTCCGGCGGGAGTGGTCACCACCCTTGCCGGCAGCGTCTCCGTGATCGGCAGCGCGGACGGCCAAGGAAACGCAGCCCGATTCTATTATCCGTACGGGGTCGCCTCGGACGCCTCCGGCAGCAACATCTATGTCGCCGACACGGGCAACAACACGATCCGCAAGATCACCTCGGGCGGCGTCGTGACGACGCTGGCGGGCGCCGCGGGCGCGGCGGCCGTGGACGGCACCGGAAGCGCCGCCAGGTTCCGCTACCCCCAGGACATCACCCTCGATAGCTCCGGCAACGCCTACGTCGCCGACACGGGCAACCACACGATACGCAAGGTCACACCGGGAGCGGTGGTCACCACGATCGCAGGATCGGCGGGCACGGCCGGCGGCAACGACGGGACCGGCCTCGCGGCAACGTTCAACCATCCCTCCGGCCTGACCGTCAACAGTGTCGGCGACATCTACGTCGCAGATACCTCCAATGACATAATCCGCAAGGTCTCGGCGGGCGGGGTCGTGACGACTTTTGCTGGCTACGCCGGATCGGGGGGCAGCACCGACGGCACCGGGAGCGCCGCGAGGTTCAACCAGCCGGTTGGCATCGTCGAGGACGGCGCCGGAAACCTCTATGTCTCCGATTCGGTCAACGGCACGATCCGAAAGATCACCCAGAGCGGCATCGTGACGACTCTCGCGGGCACGGCCGGAAACCTTGGACCCTCGGATGGCACGGGAGGCGCGGCCAAGTTCCACCTTCCCATGGGACTCGCGATCGACGGCTCCGGAACCATCTATGTCGCCGACTCGGGCAACCATGCGATTCGGAAGGTCACTCCGGCCGGTGTTGTGACGACGCTGGCGGGGTCGCTTGGCGTCTCCGGCAGCGCGGACGGCACCGGGACGGCCGCAAGGTTCAACACGCCCACGGGGCTCGGGCTCGACGCGGCCGGCAACGTCTATGTTGCCGATTCAAACAACAGCACGATCCGCATGGTCACCCCGGGCGGCGCCGTGACGACCCTCGCCGGCACCCCTCTGTTCTTCGGCAGCGCCGACGGCACCGGGAGCGCGGCCCAGTTCAGCTATCCCTCCTCGGTGGCCGTGACGGCGTCGGGCGACCTGTACATCCTCGACTTGAACAACAGCACGATCCGGTACGGTCAGCCGACCACGAACGGAGGGCCCACCCCGACACCGACGCCCACGCCAACACCCACCCCGACGCCGCCCCCAGGCAGCTCCACCGCGCACCTGGCGAACCTCTCCGTTCGCTCGACGGCAGGGACGGGGGCCCAGACCCTGACCGGGGGTTTCGTGATCGGAGGGTCCGGATCCAAGAGCATCCTGGTCCGAGGTGACGGTCCTGCCCTTACCAACTTCGGCGTCACCGGGGTACTGCCCGACCCGGTGCTTTCCCTCTTCAGGAGCAACCCTGACGGGAGCTCGACGCTCCTCCAGAGCAACTCGGCCTGGGGCGGCACGACCGCCCTGGTTAACGCCTTTGGCCAAGTGGGGGCCTTTGCGCTCAATGCAACCTCCAAGGACACGGCCATCCTAACGAACCTAGGGACGGGCCCCTATACGGCCCAGATCTCATCGACGAACGCGGACAGCGGGGTGGTGCTCGTCGAGGTCTATGATGCCGACACGGGCACCCCGGGCGCGCGCTTCATCAACCTGTCGGCGCGCAGCCAGGCAGGCACCGGAGCCCAGACCCTGATCGCGGGCTTCGTGGTGTCGGGGAGCGGCTCCGAGACGGTGCTCATCCGCGGCATCGGCCCCGGTCTCACCCCGTTCGGCGTGCCGGGGGTCCTGGCGGCCCCGCAGCTCTCGCTCTACGACTCCGTGAACGGCACGAGCACCGTGATTGCCACCAACACAGGCTGGGGCAACACCTCCACGAGGGGACCCTCGACGGTCCAGGCCACCATCACGGCAGCCACGGCCGCGACCTTCTCGCAACTCGGGGCGTTCTCAATCAACGCTAACTCCGCCGACTGCGCCCTCGTCGCGACCCTGCCCCCGGGCTCCTATACGGCCCAGGTCACCGGACTGAACAATACGACCGGCATCGCGCTCGTCGAAATCTACGAAGTGCCATAACGCAGCCTTCGCAGGCACCTTTGGCCTCGAAGGCACCTCCCGGAAAACGCGCTGAACAACAAAAGGTTAAGTGGCCGCACCGGCCATTGGTAATCAATCATTTAGGATAAAAAACAACCTCGAAAACATTTTAAACCGGTTTAACCTGTTGACGTGCAAAAGATCGAAGTGAGCGATGACGTCTACGACATGCTCAAGAGGCTGACGACCGACTTCAATCAGAGCCCCAACGATGTCCTTGCCGCACTCCTGAACATCGGCGCTGTTCCCAACGCGTCGGAGGAGCCCCTGATCGGATTCCTGATGGGCGCCGAGTTCCGCACAAAGTTCACCGACGCCGACAAGTACCTTGCGATCCTCGGCTGGCTTGCGGCCAAGCACGGGTCGGAATTCGGGGAATTCATCCACTCCTTGACCTCCTCCTCCAGCGGCCGCCGCTACCTTGGCTTGTCGCGGGAGGCGATCGTCGAGCAGTGCCGCCACAACCAGGCCCGCGAAATTCCGAACTCCCACTATTGGGCGATCATGAACATCGATACCGCGACGAAGAGGCGGTTCCTGTCGCGCGTCCTCGAGTTCATCGGCTACCGTGAGAACGTGATCGACTTCATCTGCGGCGTGATCGGGATGCGCCACACCCCGCGCAGGTTGGCCCTGTCCCCCACTCCGCCCTCGTGACGGGGGTTAGGGGCGGGCGAGCGGCATCCAGATTCGGTAGGCGGAGGCCTCGTCCCAGGTATTGCCGGCCGACGCGAAATCGCAGAGGCGCAGCGGGGCTGCATCCTTCCCCATCCGAAGCTCAAAGGCCTGCCAGATACCGTTGCCCGGCGGACTCTCGACGAGCCTGACGTCCACGCAGCCGTCGGAATCCATCTTCGGGGCGATGGGAAGGTTGAGGTCCGAGGCACGACCAAGCCGGACATCGCGCGCGAGGATAAGCGGGCCCCGGACGATGGCCGCGTATTCCGGATGGCCCGGCGCCCTCACGGCGCGGGCCCGCAGGTCAAGGCGCAGCTGCACCACATCGCCGTCATGCCAAAGGCGATCGATCGAGGCGTAGGTGCCCATGAGGGGGGGCGGCAAGGGGGTCCCATTTATGGCGAGGGTGTTCCTTTCGCTCCACGCTGGAATCCGAAGCCGAAGATCGAACGTCCCGGGTTCGCTAAGGCCTATCGTGATGCGGATCGTGTCGTCCAGCGGATAGCCCGTGGACTGCCCAAGAAGGACGTTGCCGCCGGCTGGCAGCGGAACAAGGGCCCTCATGGATCCGTAGCAGTTCACCACCGGACCGGCGGCGGCCTTCATGACCGCCAGCTGCGGGATCAGCATCAGGCCGCGCGGTCCGTTGGCGACGCAGCAGTTCTGGTGGAGGTCGCATTGCTCCGGCGCGCGCTCCTTTGCACCCGCAAGCGGGGAATGACTGCACCACCAGGCGCCGTCCGGGGATTGCGCGCCAAGCAGCGCGTTGTAGGTCGAGCGCTCGATTTCATCGGCATAGGCGGGATCGCCGGTGAGGCGGAGCATCTGGCCGGCAAGTTTCATCCAGGTGACGGTGACGCATGTCTCCATCCCCTTGACCCAGGGCTCCGTCTGGCGCGTATGGCCGTTGTGCCAGCGCTCCCAATCGGAGCCTGATCCGATCACGGTGATCTCGTTGTCCCGAATGTTGGCAAAGACCTTCTCCGTGGCGTCAAAGTAGTCCCGGTTCCCGGTCGTGCGGTAGAGTTCAGCGAGCCCCTCGAAGCAGGACATCATCTCGTAGGCCTTGGAGTGGCCTCCGTCGGCATAGTCCTTAACGACTGCGGCCGGCCCGGGAAACATCTGGAATACGGGGATGTTCGCGCGCGCCTTGCGAAGCAGGTCGGGACCCTCCGGGGTCGGCCACTCGCCGACGAGGTAATTGGCGAAGTCGAGGTAGCGTGCGTCGCCGGTGCGCCTGTAAAGCAGGACCATCGGCTCGATGACCGAACTGGTCGCCATGCCATTCCACATGTCGTTCGTGAATGGCTTGGACCTGCCCGGACCAACCTCCGCGACGAGGAAATCCGCCTCGCGCCGCGCGGCGTTGAGCGCGCCGGCATCGCCCGTCGCCTCATTCCATGCGAGAAGGCCAAGCAGGACGTACTTGCGGCCCCAGACATCCCAGCGCTGGAGGTGCCCGCCGTCGGCGTAGGCGCCGATGTAGCCGTCGGGAGTCTGGGTCCGGATGAGCTCGGCGACGGCGCGTTCGTCAAGCGCGCGGAGTGTCGAATCGCCCGAATAGCGCCAGCCGTCGATCGCGGACGTGATCCATTTGCCCCAGAACTCGCTGCGCCACTCCGTTACGTCGCGCCGTTCCCGAAAGGGCCCGATCAGTTCGCCCACGTCCTGCGCCTCGATCCGGGCGCGCAGGCAGAGGTCGATCTGCTCGCCCAGGTGGCCGCCCAATTTCACCGCTCCGCTCGGGAGCGGCGTCAGGACGTCGGCGACGCGGGGCTGCACCTTGTCCGCCGAAACCACGGCTTCTGCCTCAACGCAGGCGGCAAACGCGAGCATCGCCACAAACCCGGAAGCGAACAAACGGGACAGGGGGCAGGTCTTCAACGGAGGGATCGAGTTCCATCCCAAACAGGCATCTTCGCAACCATCAATTAAGGGCGGGGTTATGTCGCGACTGACGCGCAACGCGTGCGAGGTGGCGCTTTGTTCGCCCCACAGCTCGCGTCACAAACGACCCGACACAGGGAACGGTTGAAGGCGCAAGGGTTGGGACCGCTCTTCGAGCCCGGCACCGCCGAGCGGCGAGAAAATCGGCGACCGGTCCCACTTCCCGTCGGGTCGCCCCGGAATCCGCGCCCTTGGCCCCAAGGGAATTGAGCACCCTTTTCCCGTGTGCAACGTCCCCCACTACCATGGGCCACAGGGACCTGATCCACACACCCGCTTTTCCGGCCGTCGGCGGTCTCCTATGAGCGACGGCAAAGCATTCCCGCCCCTCCCCACAGGGATGCTGGACCGCCGGGCCTTCATGCGGTCCGCGATGTGGACCTCGCTCGGCCTGGCCGCCGGGGCCTCCCTCCCGATCCATGTCGCGGCGCAGGCCGCATCGAGCCTGGCGAAGGGCGCCCCGGCGCGCCCGCAGCCGGAGAGCAACCGAAGGATGGCGGCGCTCCTGGAGAAGATCCGGCTCGCCGCGGACCCGTTGCGCAATCCCTACCGAAACCACGAACAGGTGGCGCTCCTGCGGGCCCAGGAGGCGCAGGCCGCCCAGCTGGGAGATGTCTTTCGGGTCCGTTTGCGACTCGCCTGGCAGCTCCTGGATGCCGGCCAGCCGGGCGAGGCACTCAAGATGCACGACGTGATCCAGCAGATGATGGAGGCCCAGAACGTCCCGCGGGAGGAGCGGAGGGAGGCGGACTGGCTCACGTTCAAGGCCACCTGCGAGTTGAGGATCGGGGAGGACGAGAACTGTTGCGCCCGCCACAACGCCGACTCGTGCCTGTTCCCGATCCGGGGCCAGGGTGTCCACACGCTGCCCCGCGGATCGCGGATGGCGATCGAGACGCTCACCGGGCTCCTGGACAAGTACCCGGGCGACCTGCGCGCGCGCTGGATGCTCAACATCGCCTACATGACCCTCGGCGAATACCCCGACAAGGTGCCGAAGGCCTGGCTCATTGAGCCTGGCCTGTTCGCCTCCGAGTACGACATCGGGCGCTTCGCCGACGTCGCGCCCGAGCTCGGCCTCGATGTGTACGACCTCGCCGGCGGCGTCGTGCTCGAGGATTTCGACAACGACGGCTTCCTGGACATCATGGTGTCGGCGTGGGGCCTGAAGAGCCAGCTGCGGCTCTTCCACAACAACGGCGACGGCACGTTCACCGAGCGCACCGAGGAGGCGGGGCTCGTCGGGCTGACGGGCGGCCTGAACATGGTCCACGCCGACTATAACAACGACGGGCTGGCGGACGTGCTCGTGCTCCGGGGCGCGTGGCTCGGCACCGAGGGGCACTATCCCTGCTCCCTCCTGCGCAACAACGGAGACTTCACCTTCACCGACGTAACCGAGGAGGCGGGGCTCCTGCGCATGCGCCCCGTTCACTCGGCGGTCTGGTTCGACTACAACGGCGACGGCCTTCTGGACCTCTTCCTTGCGAATGAGTCCCGCAAGGACGACCGCAACCCGTGCGAGCTCTTCCGCAACAACGGGGACGGCACCTTCACCGAGTGCGCCGCCGAGCACGGCATGGACCTGGTGGGCTTTTTCAAGGGGGCGGTCGCAGGCGACTACAACAACGACGGGCGGCCCGACCTCTTCCTCTCGCGGGTCGACGGGCCGAAGGTCCTGATGCGAAACGACGGCCCCGCCGGCGCCGACGCGTCGCCGAAGGCGCCGTGGCGCTTCACGAACGTCGCCGAAATCGCCGGCGTGACAGACCCGCCGATCAGCTTCCCCTGCTGGTTCTGGGACTACGACAACGACGGCTGGCCCGACATCTTCGTGAGCGGGTACCGCATCCAGGACGCGGGCGACGTGGCCGCGGAGTACCTGGGGCTCCCCCATGCGGGCCAGCGCCCGAAGCTCTACCGAAACAACCGCGACGGCACGTTCGCGGATGTCACCAAGGAGTGCGGCCTGGACCAGGTCTTCGTGTCGATGGGGGCCAACTTCGGGGACTTGGACAATGACGGCTGGCTCGACTTCTACCTCGGCACCGGCAACCCCCAGCTGAACACGCTCATCCCGAACCGCATGCTCCGCAACGACCGCGGCAGGCGGTTCCAGGATGTGACGACCTCGGGCGGGTTCGGGCAGCTGCAGAAGGGCCACGGTGTCGCGTTCGGCGACATCAACAACGACGGGCACCAGGACATCTACGCCGTCATCGGCGGTGCCGTCGAGGGGGACCGCTTCTATAACCAGCTTTTCGCGAACCCGGGCAACGGGAACCACTGGCTCAAGCTCAAGCTTGTCGGCGTGAGGACGAACCGCGCCGCGATCGGGGCCCGCATTCGGGTGGTTGTCGCGACGGAGGAGGGCGAAAGGGAGATCCACCGCACCGTCTGCACGGGCGGAAGCTTCGGATCCTCGCCGCTTCGCCAGGAGATCGGCCTCGGCCAGGCCCGAGGGATAACCCGGGTCGAAATATTCTGGCCCGCATCCAACACCCGCCAGGTCGTGCCCGGCCTGGAGATGGACCGCTTCTACCGGGTCACAGAGGGCGTCGAGGCGCCCGTCGCCGTCGAACTCCGGAGCTTCAAATGGCCCTCCCCGTCAACGGCGTGACGAGGCCGCTTGCGTGGCTTCTCGCGGCCCTCGCGCTGGCCGCGCCGGTGGCCGCCCAGATGTCCTCCGACAGCTGGTCGACCGACCCGGCGCTCGTCCAGGAGAACGTCTGGCACGCGGGCCACGTCAAGGCCGGCCCGGATTTCCCGCTTCCCGCCTACGGCGCCATCGGCTCGTCCCTCGCCCAGACCGGGCACTTCACCGAACTGAAGTGGGCCGGGCCCCAGATCGGCGCCTTCGTCGACGGCATGCGCGCCGTCTTCCAGGGCGGGCCCCTGCCGCTTGACGACGGCGCCCGGCAGTTCCTGGAGGACATGAGCCGCAGGGCCGCAGGGCAGGCAGCCCCTGAAGCGGGCCAACCCACCTCGGCCGGCCTTCCCCTGCCGTCCTGCGCCGCCCTGGGATCTTTCATCGCCATGGCCGCCCATTTCGCGGAGCTAGGGTGGAACCCCGCGCAGTCCGGCGCCTTCCTCGACGGCGCCCGCGGTGCCCTCGAGGGAAGGCCGGTCGCGCTCGACCCGCAGGCGCGAAGGCTCCTCGCCGACCTCGGCCGCGAGATCGCCGACATCGGCGAGCTCCGCAAGCTGGAGGCCCCGGGCTCGCTCGACGAAGAGGGACGGATCCAGTGGTACATGGGAAGGATTCGGCTTCGCCTCGGACTTCAGCTGTCTTCGAGCGGGCTCGCCTACCGGGTCGAGACGGGGCGCGGGGGGACGCGGCCGCGTCCCGACGACACCATAGTCTTCACCTGCACCGCCACGGCCGCGGACGGCGTCACCAGGCTGCCGCAGATGTCCGGCACGCGCATCCGCATGACGATGGCTGGGCTCCTTCCCGGGCTAATGGAGGGGATCCAGATGATGACGATTGACGGAAACGCCGTGTTCGCCATCCCGCCGCAACTGTCATTCGGCAACAACCCGTGGCCCGAGGGCGTTCAGAAAGGCATGCCGGTCATCATGAATGTCACGCTCATCGACGTCGTCGCGGCGAAACCGTCGCCCTGACGGGCAGGGCTAGGGATTCGTGAGGGATTCCCCCGCTACAGGCCCCTCGAGGGGGCCGATCGGGGCCAACACTCAAACGCCCGCGCTTCCCGCGCGGGCCTGCTACTCAGCTATCGTCTAGCCAAGGTTTTCTTTACGCTTTACTAGGCGCGCCCCTAGAACGGCACATCCTCATCAACGGTCTCTTTCGAGGCCGTAGGACCCTTGGCGGGGCTTCTGGATGCAGACGGGGCATCGCCCGATGAGGCTTCGGAGGGCTCGCCCTGGGCTGCGCCTCCCGGAGCGCCGTCGCCCCGGTTCCCGATGAACTGAAAATTCTCGAGCACGACCTTCAGCTTGCTGCGCTTCTGGCCCGAGGTCTTGTCCTCCCACTGGTCGAACTTGAGGCGCCCCTCGACGAAGAGCGGGCGGCCCTTGGTGCAGTACTTGGAGATCACCTCACCCTGCTTGCCCCAGGCCTCGATGTCGACGAAGGCGGTCTCCTCGCGCGTCTGGCCGCTCTCATCCTTCCAGGACCGGCTGATGGCCAATCCGAACTGGCAGATGGCGGTCCCCTTCGGCGTGACTCGCATCTCGGGGTCGCGCGTGAGGTTGCCCATCAGGTAGACCTTGTTGAAGTTTGCCATGGGAGTTAGACCTCCTGGACAAACGTGCGGTAGACGCTGCCGTTGAGGCGAAGGCGCTCGCGCAGCTGCGCGGGCCCCTGCGGGGGGGCGCTGAAGTTGATGTGGACGTATGCCGCTCCCGTGAGCTTCTTGTCGGTGACGCGGGCGAAGTCCTTCTTGCCGATGTTGTCAACCGCGGTGACGTCGCCCTGGACGGCAGCGATCTCCTTTTTGACGCCGTCGACGATCTGGTCGACGGTCTCCTGCTTGCCTCGGTTGTCGAGGATGAAGGTTGCGCGGTAGTTGCGTTTGGTCGGATTACTCATGGGATGTCTCTTCGGTTGAGCTGGTTCATCGCCCGGTCGGCGCCGCTCTCGAGAAGCAGTTCCAGGCCTTTGACGTAGGTGTCTGTCTTTTGTTGGATTAAGGTGAGTTGTTCTTGGGTGAATTTAGCGAGCACGAAGTCCTTGAGGTCCATTTCCGGCGGATTCCTGGGGCCAATCCCGAGCCGGTACCGTGCAAACCCGGTCCCTAGGTGCTCAAGTAGGCTGGCGACGCCGTTGTGTCCGGCATCGCTGCCGGTCACCGACACCTTCATGAGCCCGAGGTCGATCGTGAGGTCGTCATAGACCGCGGCGACCGCCTCAGGGGCGATCTTGTGGTACCGGGCCAGTGCGGCAACGGCTCGGCCGCTCTCGTTCATGAAGGTCTGGGGCTTGACGAACCACTGCGTTCGCCCGGGCCCCAGGTCCCTGCGCGCCACGGCCGATTCGAAATCGGGCGCGTTCTTCCAGACAAGGCCGTGCTTCAACGCATACGCGTCGATGACGGCCCAACCTAGATTGTGGCGCGAATGCTCGTACTCCCGGCCCGGGTTACCCAGGCCGGCGACGAGCGAAATGGACATGACTCAAAGAACGGCCGGCGACGGGGTCGCCGGATGTGAAAAACTACTTCTTGGCGGGCGCTGCGGGCTTGGCGCCCGCTGCGGGGGCGGGGGCCTTCTTGTCGCCCGCGGAGGGGGCTGCGCCCTTCTTGTCGCCTGCGGGAGCCGCCTTGGCGTCTCCGGCGGCTGCCGGCTTGCCGTCCGCGCCCGGGGCCGCCGCTGCTGCGGCGGCGCCTTCGGCGCCGGGGACCGCTGCGGCGCCCTCCGCGGGGACCGCGGCGGCGACCGTCTCCACGACAATCTCGGCGACCGGCTCGACGCACGCGACGACGGGCTGGCCCTTGTCGTCAAGGAAGGTGACGCCCTTGACGGGCTTGATCTCGCCCACCTTGATCGTCTCGCCGACCTTAAGCGGGGTGACATCGACCTCGATGGCCTCCGGCAGGTCGCTCGGAAGGCAGCGGATGCGCAGCATGTGTGTCGCGATCTCGAGCACGCCGCTCTGGTTCTTGACGCCAAAGGACTCGCCGCCGACGCGGACGGGGACGCGGATCTCGAAGGTCTCGTCGGACTTGACCTCGTGGAGGTCGACGTGGAGGTAGCGGTCCGTGATCGGGTCGCGCTGGATCTCCTGGAGGAAGGAGAGGGCCTTCTCGGCCTTGTCGTCGCGCTTGAGCTCGATCAGCAGCGAGCGGCCCGCGACCGTCTTGAGGAGCTTCGTGAATTCCGGCACCTCGATGGAGAGCTTCTCCGGGGCCGAGTGCTTCCCGTAAAGTATGGCGGGAATGCGGTTTACCTTGCGAAGGCGGCGTGATGCGCTGCGGCCGGTCTGGGCGCGCGTCGCGACGTTGAGTATGAGCGGAGTTTTCATGGTTTCGTTCCCCCTTTGCCTCCGGGAATCGGAGTCAGGCGTAGTTGAAAGGTGAGATTAGAAAGGCCGGTCGGCCGGAAATCAACCAAAACTTCAATGGGCCCACTGGACGCCGGAAATATCCAACGCCTCGGACGTAAACACCACAATCTCATCGACCTCCCCCTGTGGCGGCAGGACCAGCCGGCGACGGACGATGGGGGGGAACGCCTCGATGACGAAGCTCCGGCCCGCGTGCCGGGTTCCGGAAGAGGTCATGCAGACGAGGTCCCAGGGCCGAACGACGACCGGGGCGTCGGTCCCGTTCCTGAACACGACCGCCGCGCTGCCCAAGGCGGTCTGGAACGCCTTGGGCTGGAAGCTGGCGATCGTGCACCCCATGAAAACCGGGTTTGCCTCCTGGGGTTTCCTGGCCTGGACAGGTGCACCCGGCTTGGCTTCCGGCTTCTTCGGGGCAGGCTCCTGCACGGGGCCAGCCGGGGCCTGGTCCGGATTGAAGGGCTCCATGACGAGCTGCGGCGACGATGCCGCCTTGGCCGGCGCCGGGGCGCCGGGAGCCGCATCCGGAAGGTCAGCCTTATCTAACTTCACCATGCCCTCGTCGGAGCTGACGACGACGCTGGCCCCCTCATCCGATAAGGTCCGCACGTGGTGGAGCACGCGCCCGTCCCTGAGCTGGAGCGACCCGTAGGGACTGGCGGCCCCGGGGTCCGCGGAGGCCCGCGCCCCGGCTGCCCCGAGGAGAAACACCGCCGCAAGTCCGACATTGGCCCGGCGCCCCATGATGGGTCCCATTATTCGCCCGCAAACGGGCGAGGCAAGGCCTATGGGTTTTGACTCGCAAGGGCGGCCCTCGATCCCCACGTCATTGGGCCCATGAACCCCACGTTGGCGGCAGCCGCAATCGGAGCGCTCATGGGACTTTCCGCGTCCGCCCGTGCCGGAGGGCCCGCATGCTGGGTCTATTTCGGCACGTCGGCGACCGACTCGAACCGCGGCCTCTATCTGTCGAGGCTCGACCAGGACTCCGGGACGCTCTCGCCGGCGGCCCGGGCGGCCGACAAATCCAACTCGGTCTTCGTGGCCTTTTCCCCGGATAAAAGGAACCTGTATTCGCTGGCCGAGGTGCCGGGACTCGGGCGCCATCCCAGGGAAGCCATCGAGACGTACCAGATCAATGCGGCCACGGGCGCCCTGAAGGGAGTCGGCGAGCGCGTAGTGGACGGGTCAGAGGCGTGCCATATCAGCGTCGATCCCTCGGGCACGTGCGTGCTGACGGCTAACTACGGCGAGCACTACGTCGAGGTATTCCCGGTCCTGGCCGACGCGACCGTGGGCCCGCGCTCGTGCATAATCCACCATTCGGGCTCAGGGCCCAATCGCGAGCGGCAGGAGTCCGCCCACCCCCACTCCATCAATGTCGATCCTTCGGGGCGCTTCGCGGTTGTTGCCGACCTGGGGCTCGACCGGCTGTACGTCTACAGGCTGGACGCGGCGAAGGGGCTGCTGACCTCTAACGCCCCTGCCTACGCTACCGTGGCGCCGGGATCAGGCCCCCGGCACTTCGCCTTCCACCCCGACGGGCGGCACGCGTTTGTCATCAATGAATTGGCCGGATCCGTAACCGCGCTCGCCTGGGACGGGGACCGGGGCGTCCTGTCGCCCTACCAAACCATCAAGATCCTGCGCGACGACTACGTGGGCCTCAACACGTCCGCCGAGGTCGTCGTGGGCAAGTCGGGACGCTTTGTCTACGGGTCCAACCGGGGCGACGACAGCATCGTGGTCCTCTCCTTTGACCAGGCCCCGGGAAGGCTGGCCTTGGTCCAGCGCATGGCCGACGGGGTCAAGGTTCCCCGCAACTTCGCCATCGACCCGTCCGGTAAATGGCTTGTTTGCGCAAACCTCGCGGCAAATACCGCTACAGTATATCGGATCGATGCCGATACAGGTAGATTAACCCTGACGGGATCGATCGCGGTGCCGGAGCCGCTTTGCGTGCGTTTCCTTCAGATCTAGGAAGCGCTTCCCTCCAATTTATTCTTGCCCGGGTACGCACCCTGTCCGTACTAGAACCCTTCCGGCGCCCCCCAACGGCGCCAAAGAGATTGCCCGGTAGCTCAGTGGCAGAGCAGGTGACTGTTAATCACTTGGTCGCTGGTTCGATCCCAGCCCGGGCAGCCATTTACCCCCAAAAGGGTTACGGATAAATGGTTGTGTGCCAAAAAAACGCCTGTCCGGTTTTTATCCGGCCCTTTGGATCCTGCTTCTTCCCGAGCTTCTCAAGGGTAAACCCCATTTTCTTGATTCGCTTTGGCGTAGTTACCCCTGTTTATGCGGTCCGTTAATCTCGCCCCTCCTCGGCGGCCCTTTGATCAATTCCGGCCGTAGTCTCTTTCCGGGAGTTAGCAATGTCGACTGGACTCCCCGTTCATACCCAAGTAACGCTTGGGTGCGTGCTTACCTCGCCCCCTGCTCTCCAAGAATTCTTCTGGGATGACATTCTTGAGTTCATCGACGAGGGAAAGGTGATTCCGATAGTCGGCGCCGAATTGCTTGGAGTCCCGGATGGTTCTGGCGGAGAGATTCCACTTCAGCGCCTGTTAGCGGAAAAATTAGCGGCGCGCCTGCGACTTCCGGCGGACGGTTTCACGGGTGACGACGCGCTCCACCAGGTTGCCTGCCGTTACCTTCAGGGAGGCGGACGCCGCGAGGAAATCTACCCGCGCATTCGCAACCTAATGAAAGAACTGGCGCCGCCCGTGCCGGAGAGCCTGCGCCAGCTCGCCCGCATCCGCCATTTCAACCTGTTTGTCACCACGACCTTCGACACCTTGCTGGAACAGGCGCTCGATGAGGAGCGGCACGGCGGTGCCTCCAAGACCGTTTCGCTCGCCTATGCGCCCAACCACATCCAGGACCTACCTTCTGGGGCCCGGAGCGCGGCTACGCCGACCGTGTTTCATATGCTGGGCCGGCTCTCTGCCTCACCTGATTTCGTTATCACCGAGGAGGACACCCTCGAGTTTTTTACGTCGATGCAGGCGGAGTCGAAACGGCCGAACGTCCTGTTCGACGAACTTAAGTCGAGCCACCTGCTGCTGATCGGCAACACCTTCCCCGACTGGCTGACGCGCTTCTTCATCCGCATCGCAAAAAGCGGCCGCCTCTCCCTCCAGCGCGAGGAGCAGGAGATTGTCGCGGACCGGAGGGTTAGGAATGAACCCAGTCTCATTCTCTTCCTGAAGAACTTTTCCTATTGCACGCAGGTGTTCGAGCAGGGAAACGCCGCTGATTTTGTCCGCGAACTGGCTACCCGCTACGAGGAACGTCATCCGCGTGGCTCCACCGCGCCTATTGCAGTTTCCGCCCCGGCGCCCACTGTCCCGGAGCTCAAACCCGGCTCAGTGTTCCTAAGTTACGCGAGCCAAGATGCCCCAGCCGTGCGCAAGCTTCGCGATGCATTTGATGCCGCTGGCATCGAGGTGTGGTTCGACCAACGCCATCTCGAGAGTGGCGACGACTTTGACCAACAGATCAAGCGCAACATCCGCAATTGCTCCTTCTTCCTGCCGGTAATTTCTGCCCAGACCCAGGCGCGCCACGAGGGTTACTTCCGTCTGGAATGGAAACTCGCCGTGGAGCGCGCCAAACTTATAGCGGAGACGATTCCCTTTATCCTGCCAGTGGCGATCGACCCGGTTCCTGAGAACGATGCGCTGGTGCCCGAGCGGTTCCTGCAGGTGCAATGGACCCGGCTGCCCGGCGGCGAGCCGACGCCTGAATTTGTCGAGCGGATGATCCGACTGATCCGTGACTACCGCAAACGCGAGAAGGGGCTATTGTGACGCTCCCCCGCTCGACCGCAAAGAAGAGCACAAAACCATGCGTCAATCCGGGTGAACCCCCGCCTGTGATAGCCGCGTAGTACTCGCTCCACACTCCGATGTCCGACCCCGCCCCCGCCCCTTCGTCCGCCGTCGACCACGACAACCCGTGGCCGGGTCTGTCATCGTTCACCGAGGACCTTCGCAGCTTTTTCTTCGGCAGGGAGAAGGAAACCGACGAACTCGTGCGCCTAATTCGCCGCAACACTCTCACGGTGCTTTTCGGCCAGTCGGGTTTGGGGAAGAGTTCGCTGCTCCAGGCCGGCGTTTTCCCGCTGCTGCGCGAGGCCGATTTCCTGCCGCTCTATCTGCGGCTCGACCACGACCCGGCAACGCCTCCTCTGGCCGACCAGGTCAAAGCCGCATTAGTAGAAGCCTTCAAATCCGTCGGCGCCGACGCACCCGTGCCGCGCGCAGACGAGTCGCTCTGGGAGTATTTTCATCGAAAGGATATCGACATCTGGAGCGCCAAGAATCGCCTCCTGACCCCGGTCCTCGCCTTCGACCAATTCGAAGAAATCTTCACGCTCGGCCGGGCCGACGACATTCGTCGGGAGCGAGGCCGGGCTTTTCTCACCGAGCTCGCGGACCTGGTAGAAAACCGCCCGCCATCGGGCCTCCGCGCCAAGTTTGACTCCGGTGAGATGGACACGGGACGCTACAATTTCGACAAGCCATCGTGCCAGGTCATCCTCAGCCTACGGGAGGATTTCTTGCCGGATTTGGAGGGCCTGAAGAACGAAATGCGCTCGCTTATGTACAACCGCATGCGCGTGTGCCGGCTCACGGGCACCCAAGCACTCGAGATTGTCACTCGACCCGCACCGCAACTGTTGGCTGAAGGGGTGGCGGTGCGCGTGGTAGAGTTTGTAGCAGGTGCGCGCGGCGGCTCCGCTGAGCGGCTTGAGGAGATGGAAGTCGAGCCGGCGCTGTTGAGCGTCATCTGCCGCGAGCTCAACCAACGACGGCGCTCTCTCGGTCAGGAAGCGATCACGGCCGACCTCGTATCGGGCAACCGGCGTGAAATCCTCAACGATTTCTATGAGCGGAGCGTCGCCGACCTTCCTCCTGCGATGCGCGAATACGTCGAGGATCACCTTCTGACAAAGTCCGGCTTCCGCGACAACCTCGCCCTCGAGACCGTCCTTGAGGCGAATGGCGTAACCCGGGCTCTCGTTGACACTCTTGTGTCCCGCCGGCTGCTCCGGATCGAGGATCGCCTTGGCATTCAACGCGTCGAGCTCACCCACGATGTCCTCGCCGATGTCATCAGCGCCAGCCGCGACTCGCGGCATGAGCGTGAGGCGCTGAGCGAAGCCCAGCGTTTATTGGCTTTGGAAAAGGAGCGCGAGGCGGCCACCCGCCGGTCCTTGGTTCGAGCGCGGTCTGTCGCTGCGGTGGCCATTATTTTGATGCTTCTGGCCGCGGGTAGCACCCTTTTTGGCTGGATCAATTTGGGCCGGGCAAGGACCGCCGAGCATCAGGCGGAACAGGCAAAGGCGGGCGAGTCGCAACTGCGTGAACAGGCGCAGGCAAACGAGCTTACCGCGCGCCAGATCGCCTATGCCGCGGATATGAACCTGGCTGCCCAAGCGCTCCATGATGGCAACCTCGGTCGCGCGATGGATCTTATCGATCGCCAGCGCCCGCAACCCGGCCAGAAGGACTTGCGCGGTTGGGAATGGCGTTATCTCTGGCAGCAGGCCCGAAGCGACGCCCTAGCCACCGTCTATCACGGCGGAAATGGAGAGATCCAGTCATTGGCCGCGTCACCAGACGGACAATTGCTCGCCATCGGGCTTTCCCACGTCGGTGGGATGGTGGTGAAGGACTTGGCCACTCGAAAGCAAGTGGCCTTGCTTGAGCCCACTGAAGGCGTGGTCCGAGCGGCGTTTTCGCCCACCGAACCATTTCTGGCCTTTTCCAGCACCGATATTTCATCTTCGAAAGCGGGTGCAAATGGGATCACCCGTCTGCATCTTTGGAATACGGCGACGCGCCGAATCACGGCCGACTTGCCGTTAGCAGAAATCTGCCAGGGCATCGCCTTCACCGGGGATGGACGAACGTTGGTTACGTTGACCGCCAGCACAATAGTTCTCCGTCGGATGCCAGACGGGGAGAAATTGGCCGAGTACAAGATTGAGTCGAACAACGTATTTCCGGGGACGCCATTCGCCCTCTCATATGACGGGACGCTGGCAGCCTGCGGGTTGAGGGACGGCCGGGTCGGTGTGGTAGATCTCAATGACGGCCACACTATCTGGTCCGCGATTGCCACGGACGGAACGATCTCGGCCCTGGCATTTACACGGGACGGAAAAACACTCGCGACTGGCGGTGCGTACCAAGACCCGGAGATTCGCCTTTGGAACGTGGCCACGGGCTCTGAAATTGGGCGTCTGTCGGGTCACAGTTCCTGGGTTAGTTCCCTGGTCTTCTGGCCTGATGGCAGCAAGCTGGCGTCGAGCAGCGCAGACCAGACAATCCGCATCTGGGATGTCGCCAGTCGAAAGGAGCTGGACCTGCTTCGTGGCCACCGTGGAGAGGTGTGGCGGCTCGCCCTCCTGCCCGACGGCCGGACCTTGGCCAGTGGGTGCAAGGACGGCACCGTAAAACTCTGGGACATTTCCACCCTTCATCGCCACCAGGAATCGATCACTTTGCCTAAGCCGGTGAAAGTCTGGTCCTTTGCTCCCGACGGTCGGTCGATTCTTGTATGGGATTCGGAAGGGCACTTGGTGAAATGGACCGGACCGACTTACGAGCAGCAGGAACTCCTGCTGGATACCGGACCCGGCTCCTTAGAAGCATTTTCAAGTGATCACAGACAATTTGTGATGAGGCTTTTGGACGGACGGTTAGCGGTTTGGGACATCGGGCAACGCCGCGCGTTGAGTTTCCTTACGCCAGCGACACCAAAAGAGTATCCGATAAGCATCTTCCCTCATTCCAATACATTGCTCACCTACTCCTATGACGACAATCAGTGCCGGGAATGGAGCCTGGCAACGAAAAGTGTAGTCCAGGCGTGGTCGAGTCCGGCAATTGCCGAATCTGGCAACGTTTCGCCGGATGAAAGGTCGATAATTATCCTCGGTGTGGAAGGAAGCGCCTTCCTAAGGGATCTGGAGGCGCAACGCACCACTCGGTTGGACCTAAAAATCCTCGAACCAAACATCGCTAACTTTTCGACCGATGGTCGATATTTCGCCGTCGCCAGCAACGAGGCCTACGTCCGTGTCTGGGAAACTATTAATTGGCGCGAAGTGGCAACACTCAACGGCTTTCGTCTCGCCGCAGGCGGGGCTTCGTTCTCACGCGATGGCAAGCGTCTCCTCACCACGGGGTCCTCGAGTGACGAAGCCGTAAAACTTTGGGATACTGAAGGTTGGCAGGATGTTCTAACGTTATCTGGACTCTCGGGGAGCGGCATATACTCGGGAATCGCCATGTCGGGCGACGGCAATGTCATTGCCCACATGAGTAACAGACGTCTTCTGCAAGTCTGGCAGGCCCCATCGTGGGAAGAGATAGAGGCCGCAGAAAAAGCGCCGATTGGATCCGATAGTACGCAGTGAGAATTTGCTAGAACCCGACGAGCCAACCAATGCATGACTTGGGCCACCATGCCACCTTAGGGAATGCGGTTTGGCGCAGCTTCTCGGCTACGAACCTTCCGTTATCGGAGAGAAGATCACCTGCATCAGACTGAATACCCCAATGCCTTGCCCACCTCGTGGCACTTGTCCTCGGTCAACCGCGAGAGCACCTGCCGCCTCTTTCATCGGCGATGAGCCCGGGCAAAACTTGAATGGGGATGCGACTTGCCAACCTATGTCGAACGGTTCCTCTGCCAGAAGATTGTCGACGAGACAAACCCGAAGCCTCCGGCGCGGATCTTCAATAGTTAAGAACCTCTAGCCCCGGGACATCGTCGAAGCGGCGGTCACGAGTGACGATCGAACATCCGCCACGAAGCGCCTGCGCCGCTAGCCAAGCGTCATTCTCACCCAGGCGCCGTGCAGACCGAGTCTGCAATAAGCCGCAGCGCATTGCATCACCTACGTGAATACCCAAGATAGAAAACCGTGACGCAAGCTCGCGAGAAGCCTCGGGGCCTCTCTTTTCATAAAACTCCTCGAGCGTCACCACGCTGACAAAGACCTCTGCCTGGCGCATTCGGTCGAAGAATGCGCGGGCCGGGCCTGCTTCACGGCGGGTGAGCTCAGCGTCCAAATCTGATACAAATGCCGTATCAAGTAGTAGCGTGCTTTTCATCGCCTCGAGGTCCTCCGAAGCCGCGCCCCTCTAGTTCTGGAGCATGAAGCTTAAGAAATTCATCGACCGTGCGAGCTGGCTGCCCGGCGTAGAGGCGCTGGATCACCTGGGAATAGGAATCTCTCGGGCCCTTCCGTTCACGACGCAAGATCCTGAATGCTTCCATATCGACGCTGATGGTCTTCGTTGCCATGCATGCATCATGCATGCATGGTGTACCGCGTCAAGCTGCGGAGAAATGAGTCACGAGCACCGTAGACTGGCCCTTCCGGTGCATAGCTGGTGAATAGTTCACCGCTCTAGAGGCCACATTTGAGATTCGTGGCCGATTCTTGACTTTCCTAACTCTCTATTGGAAAGCTGCTAGCCAATGAACGTCAAATCGCCGGCCCCGGTTCGATCCCAGCCCGGGCAGCCATTTCACTACGGAATACAAAAATAACTTAAGATCGGGCATTAGAATTTTTTCCAAGAGTTTTTTGTACCGGATCCCTGCTTGGGGGTCCAAGACCCAGGCTGGGATCGAACCATTTAGTTCCTAATGGTTGTTCCCACTTGAGTCGGCCACGGTGACGCCCCTCTCTTTCGGTTTTGCAGCCGGTTATCGGGCAGGGATGGTCTGCTTATTGCACCATCCAGCTCTGTATATGGCCCTAGATTAAAATTCCCCGCAAAGGCCAGATTTTGCGGTATCTTCTTTGGTGTCCCACTTTCGGGAGCGCCGAATTTCGTATTCGGGCAATCGCGGGATTGTCGTGGAATAAGGTTCGTTCACAAGCATCTGTAATGGAGCGTCTTTCGTCAATTCATGGGGCTGGCATGGGCCCTGCAAAGAATCTCGTGCCGCAACTGGCATTCCAATGAACGACCTAAAGTATGCCATGCGAGGCCTGATCAAGAGTCCCGGATTTGCTGGCGTCGCGATCGTGACGCTTGCGCTCGGCATCGGACTCAACACTGCGGTGTTCAGCCTCATGAACGCGATGTTCCTGCGCCCGCTTCCGTTCGAGGACGCGTCCTCGCTCGTTCGCGTCTTCCGCGTAACCCCGGGCAACAACGAGGGCGACCTCTCGGCGGCCGACTTTCTCGACCTGCGGTCGGGAGAATCCGGGTTCGGCGAGTTTGCATCCTCGTGGGATGAAACGGTCTCGCTATCGGAGAAGGGCGGGTCAACCGAGCTTCAGCGTTCGGTGCGTGTGTCGCCGAATTATTTCGAGGTGCTTCGGCTGCATGCCGAGATCGGGAGGACCCTCACGCCGGCGGACGAGACGCAGGGCAGCCCAAAGGTAGCCGTTATTAGCCACGACCTTTGGAGGAGGCGCTACGCCAGCTCGCCCGATGCCATCGGACGCGTCATCCGTGTCGGCGGCGAGAGCCACGTAATCGTCGGCGTTCTCCCTGAATCCGCCAACGACGGACGGTTCATCCGTGACTTCGGGCTTTTCCGCCCGCAGCGGCTCGCTCCCGCCGAGCGAACCTCCCGCGACGAGCCGTGGATGCGCGTGATCGGAAGAAGGGCGGCAGCGGTCACTCCCGAGCAGGGAAAGGCCTTTGTCGCCGCCATCGGCGCGAGGTTGGCGCATGACAATGCGAAAGCCGATGGTAACGCGGGACTTCGCGCCCAGCGCCTGATGGGCGCCACGGGCAGCCAGACGGGGCGAGTCATCGTCGGAATGCTCCTGGGCCTTTCCGCATGTGTGCTGCTTATCGCTTGCTCGAACCTGGCGAACTTCGTCCTCGCTCGAACGCTCGAGCGCTCCCAGGAGCTTTCGGTGCGCTCCGCCCTCGGCGCATCACTTTACCACCTTGTCAGGCCAATCGCTCTGGAGGCCCTGCTGCTCTCCTTGGCGGGCGGCCTCGGCGCTCTCCTTGTGGACTCGTGGTGCTCGAACTGGCTCAGCGCCCAGGCGATCGCAAGCGGGGGGTCCGCGATCCAGTTCCCGATCGACTGGCGGGTGCTCAGTGCCGCCGTGGCCTCCTCCATCGCGACGGCGCTGGTGTTCGGCACGGCTCCGGCTCTCCTCGTCGCCAAGCTCAACGTAAATGATACACTGAAGAGCGGCATGCGCGGGGCAACCACCGGAACCGGGCACAGAAAGATGCGAAGCCTTCTCGTCGTCGGACAATTCGCGATGGCGATGACGCTGCTCGCGGGCGCCGCGTTTCTCATTCGCGGGGCGAACGGCATGGTCAGGCAGCACCTGGGATGGGATTCGACGGATGTCGCCGTGGGCCAGTTTGACCTCCCCAAGGCAAGGTACGATTCCAGCGAGAAGATCCTGGCTTTCCAGCGCGAGCTTGGCGCAAAGCTCCGGGCGATCCCGGGGGTGGATTCGTTCTCGCTGGCCTACGCATTTCCCTACAACGCGCAGATGGGAAGCCGTCAGTACCTCGTCGAAGGTCGGCCTGCGCCGGCCAAGGGCCTGGAGCCAACGGCCACCTTCGATGGCGTCTCCCCGGACTACTTCAGGGTGAGCGGAGGCCGGATTCTAGCCGGCCGCGCCTTCACCGACGCGGACACGGCTCAATCCGCCCGGGTCTCGATCATAAGTGAAAGTATGGCCAGGGCCCTTTTCCCCGACGGCAATGCGATCGGCCAGCGAGTCAGGCGGACGGACACCGAAAAGCCCGAGTGGTCCCAGGTGGTCGGCATTGTCGGCGACACGAGGACCGCTGCATTCTACAAGCAACCGTATGTCTTCCAGGTCTACCACCCCATCTCCCAGGAACCGTGGCAGTATTCAATGTTCGCGGTGCGGGCGCAGACCGGCGCCCTGAAGTCGGTGCTGGCCGAGCTTAGGCCGGCGATCTCCTCGATCGACCCCGACCTCGCGATAGAGAACTTCATGACGGGCGACGCAATGGTCGAGCAGTCCTCGTTCGACGTGACACTGTTGAAGGAGATGCTCAGCGCCTTCGCACTACTCGGACTTTTGTTGGCAGCGCTCGGGATCTACGGAGTCATAGCGCGCACTGTGGTCCAGCGCACACCCGAGATCGGCATCCGCATGGCGCTCGGCGCCTCGCTGGCCAACGTGAGGAGCCTCATCTTAACCGCGGGCATTAGGCTGGCCCTGGTGGGCTCCACCGTTGGGCTCGTGGGTGGCGTCGCCATTACGAAGCTGCTCGGTAAGATGATGCCGGGTCTCGATTCGAGCCCGTTGCCAGTCATCGGTGCATCGATGGCCATCCTGGGAGCGGTCGCGATCGCCGCCTGCTATCTGCCCGCCCGGGCCGCCTCTAAGGTCGACCCAGTCATTGCGATCAGAGGGGATTAGCCCCGGCCGCAGATACCGGCTTCAAACAGCAGCAACAACCTTCCCAACATCCCGCATATTCGCACCTGTCGCAAACAGCGCCTTGAATAGGAGATCAAGGGAGACATCGGACTCAGCGGCTTCCAGTTTGGCTATTCTAGACTGGCTCGAACCAATTAGGCGCGCGAGTTCAGTCTGCGAATAGTGTAATCGCAAGCGGCGGCTGCGCACCTGTTCGGCCAACGACATCCGTAGCGATACCAAGGCACTTTCCTCCGGACTAAGGGCCAGGAATTCATCGGCAGAGCCCACTTTGAAGCCAGCGGCCTCGAGACGTTGTTTTTTTGCAGGTTTCATAGAATAGATTCGTAGATTTTCAGACGGCGTTTGCAGTTTTCGAGGACGGCTTGGGGAGTCTTCTGTGTCGTTTTGCTGTGCACGTCGGGGATGACCAGGGCATCGGCCGAGTTGTGATAGAATATGCGCCAATTCTTGGTTTCATCACGTATGCGAAGCTCGTGGCAACGCGATCCAATGTCCGGCATGGGGCGGGAATGCGGTAGACCGATATTTTCGCCCTTCTGCAATCGCCGTAGCAACATACCAGCCTCAATCCGGGACTCACCTGAGAATGGAGGAGTCTTGATTTCTCCCTCCATCCACACGATTGGCTTGTCGGCTTGAGACATGGAAAACTAGTATGTCAGTTCCGATATATGTCAAGACCGACATCTTTTCTGGCCGTCCTCGCCAGGGTAACTAAAAGAAACTGAATAGGCCGCGCCAATATGGCTCATTGGTCGGCTTCTGAGAGCCGTCATTTAGTTACCCTGAGGCCATATTCTCGAGTTCTTGGTCCTCTGTTTTCATATCTGAACTCCGAGCGATTTGGATCAATCTTCGAAGACTGACCACCCCTGCCTTGCTTGCTGTCACGGCATAGTCCAACTGCTCCCTCGTGATCTTCCTAGGCGACCAGAGCTGAGAAACGCGGGCAGGTGTAATACCCTCCCTCCTAGCTATATCCGCACAAGAGCGAACCCTCCCTTCTCGTAAATGTGCGACCCACGAGCGGACCTTGAGAACCACCGACCAAGGGTCTGTAGCGTTCCCAAGCAACAAGCGCTTTGGAGGAAGGCCCCCCCGTGATTTTCTCGTCGAACTCATCCCCCTTTTAAAGGGCATCGAGACCCTCAAAATTTTGTCTCGGATCCCTTCTTGGGCAGCCATTTATCCGCAATGCCTTATATTAGGTAAGACGATTACAAGAAAGTCGAAGAATTGGCCCGGACGAACCCATCGAACGGCTCTAATTAGCGGAAGAACGTCATAATCTTCCCCACGAGGGCGGTCGGGCGCAGTCTAAAGTTTCACGATGGTCGTCTGCCGCAGATCGGCGGACGAGGCTCCGGCGGAGAGGGTCCACTTGCCGGCCGGGATCGCATAATCCTTTAGGTCCACATTCCAGCGGCGGAGTGCAACCGCGGGTACGGTGATCGTAACGCTCTGCTTTTTGTGGGCCATCAGGTGCACACGGCCGAAGCCGCAGAGCGCTTGAATCTCTTGCGGGTGCGAGGCCTCGGGCGGTGTAGCGTAAAGCTGCACGACGTCGTCGCCGTCACAGGCGCCGGTATTGGTCACATCGACGGTGACGGCGAGCGCGCCGCCTGCGGTCGGTGTGACGCGAAGGTTGGCGTAATCGAATTTCGTATAGCTAAGACCATGGCCAAATGCATAGAGCGGCTTACCCTTAAAGTAGCGGTATGTGCGGTTCTTCATCGAGTAATCGGCGAAGTCGGGTAGGTCCGCCGTGGCACGATAAAAGGTGACCGGCAGGTGTCCCGAAGGATTGACCACGCCGAACAGTATCTCAGCCACCGCGCGCCCACCTTCCTGGCCGGGGTACCAGGCCTGCACGACCGCCGGCAAGTGTTCGTCTTCCCACGTCAACGCCATCGCAGAACCACTGCAATTGACCATAATTACTTGCTTGCCGGTGGCCTGCAGCGCCCGCACCAGCTCCTGCTGTTCACGGGGCAGTTCGATCGACTCACGGTCGAAGCTCTCGCCTTCCTGAGCCGGGGTGATGCCGCCGACATACACGATCAGATCGGCCTGGGCGGCCAGTGCGAGCGCCTCGGTCTTTAGTTCCGCAGCCGGCCGCGTGGTCGTGTTGTCCTGCCCGCTCCAAGGAGCAGCGCCTGGCCTGGTTGTTATTGGGCTCCCCATGGCGTATGTGATCTTAATCTCCGAGCCGGCGATACGACGGATGCCGTCGAGGATCGAAATCGGGGCCGATGAGGAACCGTGATAATTACCCTCCAGCATCGACTTCGAATCGCCGTTGGGGCCAATGACGGCGATTTGCTTCACTTTCGACCGGTCGAGCGGGAGGATGCCATTGTTCTTCAACAGAACGATCGATTGGCGGGCCAGTTCCAACGCCACTTGATCGTGCGCCGGGAGATCGTTGTCCTGGAGAGTATAGCTTGAGTATGGTACTTGCGCGGCGGGATCGAATAGCCCGAGGCGGAAGCGGGTCCAGAGCGTGTGGTACAAGGCGCCGTCGATCTCATTCTCGGTGATCAAGCGCTGCTGCACGGCGCGCACCAGAGCGTTGTAGTCGCCACCGCAGCACAGATTGCACCCTGCCTTCACCGCGGTTGCCGCGGCTTCCTCGGCGGACTTCAAATAGTGGTGCTGCTTCTCGCCGTAGATGTCGCGTATAGCGTCGCAGTCGGACACGATGTAGCCCTCGAAACCCCAGCGGTTGCGCACCAAGTCGGTGAGGAGAAAGGCATCGGCGCTGGCCGGCACACCGTCGACCGCGTTGTAGGCGCTCATCACTCCGGCCACCTTGCCCTCGCGAATCACGCGCTCGAACTGCGGCAGATAGGTGTCGTACAAGTCCCGCTCGGAAACCACCGCGTCGAAAGAGTGACGCGAGCGCTCCGGGCCACTGTGAACGGCGTAGTGTTTCGCGCAAGCCATCGCCAGCATGTAGCGGGGATCATCGCCCTGAATTCCCCTCACGTATTCGATGCCAATCTCGCTCGTGAGAAACGGATCCTCGCCGTAGGTTTCCTGGCCGCGACCCCACCGCGGGTCGCGGAAGATGTTGATGTTTGGAGTCCAGTAGGTCAGCCCCGTCCACCACTTGGAGTCGCCTTGGTGGCTGTTGGCGTAGTTGTTGAACTTCGCGCGACCCTCGATGCCGATGACTCTGCCCTCGCGCCGGAACAACGATGGATTCCACGACGCTGCCGCGCCAACCGGCTCCGGAAAAACCGTGGCGAATCCATTGTTGGCGACGCCGTGAAGCGCCTCGTTCCAGTAATCATACGCGGGCAGTCCGAGGCGCGGGATGGATGGTGCCGAGTTCTTGAGCTGCGAAACTTTTTCCGCCAGGGACATCCGCCGGATCAGGTCGGCGGCCCGTGCACGCAGCGGCTGCGCAGCATCTCGCCAGATAGCCGGCGCGGCCACCTCGGGCGCTACCATCGCCGCCCGCGAGAAGGCGTCGGCCAGGTCGCAGGCCGCGAACGACGCGACCTCCGCGCCCGTCTGGTCCCGGATCGTAATCGTATTGAACTTCGCGCGACCCTTTTTGGACGAGAAGGTGAGCTGAAGCGGCCCGCGCAGAGCGTCGTCGTCCTTCAACACCGTGCCGTGTATTGTTGTTACCTTCCGGCTTCCGTTGGCAGTGGTGAAGAGATCGATATTCTTCGCCAGCGCCTGGTCGCCCGCAATCACGTCGAACACGCGCTCGCCGGCCGCGGTCGCTATCGTTTCCGCGGCGCCGATATCAATCGTGTAGAGGCCAGCCGGAAGATTGGCCACGGTGACGGTAAATCGCTGGCCATTGATGTCCTCGCGATAGGCCTCGGCCGAAGAGCCCGTCATCGGGGGGCCCGGCGGCTCCTTATAGTGAGAGAAGTCGCCGGTAACCGTCACCCGGCCGCCGCAGGTTGTGCAGGCTTCGTCAGCTGCAAAAGCCGCGGCGGTGAGGAACAGTCCGGTGAGGAGCAGTCCTAGAGATCGGTTGAAAGTCGAGACAAGCAGGGTCGGATTCACTTGTTTTGCTGGTATGTATTGATTTTGACCGGGATGGGCGCAACACAGCTGCTCAGTGCTCCTCAGGGAACATGATCTGCGCGGTCTGGTAGAGATAGCGGCGCCAGTTCAACCATTCGTGGCCGTTGGAGCTGAGGACGGAAAAAGTACGGATGCCATATCCGTTGAAAACGGCGAGGGTCTTCATGCTGTTGAGGTAAGCGATGTCCGTCTCGCCGACGCCGAAATAGAGCGGCATGTGGAAACGATCGTTGATGGACGGTTCGCTGAGGAGCGGTTTGATGTTTTCCTTGAACACAACGAGCATGTCCGGCCAATAGCCGGAACTAAACACGTAGAGTTCGCCGAACGTTTCGAGGTGAGTCAGGCCGGTGTTGAGCACCACGAAACCGCCCATCGAAAGGCCAGCCACCGCGCGGCTCTCGCGGTTGGGCCGCGTGCGGTAATGGCCGTCCACGTAAGGCAATATGTCCTTGAGGTATTCCTGAGTGCAGGCGTCGTCTTCGCCGGGCTTGGGCGGAGTGCCGATAACCAGGTGGCTGGTGTCGGGCATGACTATGATCATCGGTCGTGCCTTCCCGTCGGCGATGAGGTTGTCGAGAATCCAGTGGGCGAATCCGCTCGCCGTCCAGTGACCGTCGTTCTCTCCCCCGCCGTGATTTAGGTAGAGCACCGGGAAACGTCGGTCTATAGTGGTATCGTAACCGGGCGGCAGATAGACGTGCATCTGCTTCACGGCTCCCGCGGTGCTCTTGTACGAGACGATCTCCACCCGTCCATGAGGCACGGCTTGCTCGGCATAGAATGACTTGTCATCTGGTGCCGGTAATGCCGGGAGGATGGCTATCGGATACGCCGGCGGCGGCGCGTTGTAGATGCCACTGTTCGCCGGCGGCCCGCCAACGGCACGAGCAGCCGTGGGCGATTGGGCATGCCCCAGCTCCACGGCAAACAGGACTACGAAGGCGGCCAGTCGGATCAGCGTATTACTCAGAGTCATGGGGGTTGGGGCGATACACTTCCAGAACCCAACGAGCCAACCATTTGACGGCATGGACCACCATTCAAAACCGGAGAATGCTGTTTGAAGCAACTTGTCGGCTATCGAGCCGTCGCTTTCGGAGAGGAGATAACCTGCGTCAGATTGAAGATCCCAGTGCCTTGTACAACTCGTGGCACTTGTCCTATGTCAAACGCAAGAAGACCCGCGGCCTCTTTGTCTGCGATAAGCTCGAGCAGAAATTGGGTAGGGAAGCTACTGGCCAACCTACGTTAAGCCCGAAGTTTTGGCCGAATTCTTCCAGGGAGGCAATTCAGCGATGTACGCCATTAGATCCAAGTGCTGGCGGTGAATAGTTGATCACTG
>CAYPXZ010000024.1:0-54576 GCA_964414785.1 uncultured Opitutaceae bacterium | reverse complement strand
TCATCCCGGCCCGCTTCATGAAGTGCGTCACCTTTGACGGGCTCGGCGAATACCTGTTCTACGACATGCGCAAGAACGCCGACGGCAGCGACAAGCCGCACCCGCTCAACGAGCCCAGGCACAAGGGGGCGAGCATCCTTCTCTCCGGGGTTAACTTCGGCTGCGGCTCCTCGCGCGAGCACGCCCCCCAGGCGCTCCAGAAGTACGGGATACGCGCCGTCATCGCCGAGGGGTTCGCGGAGATCTTCCTCGGGAATTCGACGACGCTTGGGATGCCGTGCGTCACGGCGAGCCGCGGGGACATCGCGAAGATCGCCGAGGCGGTCGAGGCGGACCCCTCGACCGAGGTCGTGATCGACCTGGTAGGCCAGCGCGCGGCGTTCGCCGGCCAGTCGGTCCCCGTTTCGGTCCGCGAAAGCGCCAGGGACGCGCTCGTGAACGGACGGTGGGACCCCATAGGGGAACTTATCGAGGGCGCCGCCGATGCCGGGAGGGTCGCCGGGGCCCTGCCGTACATGTCTTCCTAAAATACTAGCTTATAGTATTTTAGGATATCTTTTGGGGCCGGGACTTCTGTGCGGACCCCCGCCGACAATCAAACAGCTTGGCGACGGCCACTGTTGCCCCTAATTTTGGGGACCTTTTTGCAGTCGGAAGCGTCTTACAGGCACACTATTAACCATGACACTTGGAATGATCGAAGTTTTCAAGGGGGCCGGCCTCCTGATATATCCCCTTGGTATATGCTCGGCGCTGGCCGTCTTCATCATCTTTGAGCGGGTCTACGCCCTGAGGACGGCCGCCGTCCTGCCCCCGGACTTGGTCGACGCGGTCATGAACGGAAAGCAGCTTGTCGGCGGCCGGCACACCGTCCTCTCACGGATCGTTGAATTCGCGGAGATCCACCACAACGACCCGGACTCGCTCAAGGCGTTCGCCCGGCTGGAGGTGAACCGGATGGAGCGGGGCGTTCCCTACCTGGACGTCATCTATGCCGCGGCCCCCCTGATAGGCCTCTCGGGCACGGTGACGGGCCTCCTGCAGGTGTTCTCCGAAATCTCCCCGGACACGGGCCTTCCCGACCCGGTCGTCTTCACAAAGGGAGTCGCGCTCGCGCTCTCCGCCACGGTCATAGGCCTGGCGATCGCGATCCCGTCCCTCGTCGGGAGCGGGTACCTCCAGCGCCGGATCGACAACTACGCGGCGCAGCTCGACGTGCTCCTCGAGCGCATCATCAATCGCGGCCGCGGATGAGCGGATTCCGCCAAAAGACCCGCAAGCGGCCCGAGCTAAACCTCGTGCCGCTGATCGACGTGCTGGTCATGCTGATCTTCTTCGCGTTCGTCACGATGCAGTTCAGGTCGGCGACCATGTTGAACATCACGCTCCCGAAGATAGCGACCGCGGGCAAGAACGAGTACAAGGGCACGGTCACGATCGGCATCGACAAGGACGGTCTCGTGTCGTTCAACGGCAAGATCGTTTCCGATCCCCAGCTGGTGGCGCTCCTCAAGCAGGTGAGCGAGACGAACCGGGACATCCCGGTCCTCATCAAGGCCGACGAGACCACACAGTTGAAGAAGCTCGCCTTCGTCATGGACGCGTGCCGCACCGCCGGCCTCAACAAGTTCAGCCTCCAGGCCCGCTAGGCATGAAGATCGTCATCACCGGCGTGACCCGAGGCCTCGGCCGCGCCCTTGCCGAGTGGTACATCGCGAACGGGCACACGGTCGCCGGCTGCGGCAGGAGCGGCCCGGCCATCTTCGACTTCAGGTTCACCCACCCGGAGCCGCACAGCTTCGACGCGGTCGACGTGACGCTGCCCGTCAAGGTGGCGCTCTGGTCGGAGCGGGTCCTGGGCGCCCTGGGCCCGCCCGACATCCTGATCAACAACGCCGCGCTCATGAACACCCCTGCGCCGCTCTGGAAGGTGCCGGCCGAGGAATTTAGCAAGGTGGTCTCCGTCAACATTATCGGGGTTACCAATGTCATCAGGGCCTTTGCCCCGGCGATGATCGAGAGGGGCAGCGGCGTCATCGTGAACATGAGCTCCGGCTGGGGGCGGAGCGTCTCGCCCGAGGTCGCGCCGTACTGCTCCACCAAGTGGGCGATCGAGGGCCTGACGAAGGCCCTGGCCGAGGAACTCCCGAAGGGGATGGCCGCCGTGCCGCTTAACCCCGGCGTGATCGACACCGACATGCTCAGGATCAATTTCGCGGAAGGCGCCTCGTCGTACCCGAAGGCCGACGAATGGGCGAAGCGGGCAGGCCCCTACATCCTGGGTCTCGGGCCCAAGGACAACGGCAGGTCGGCGAGCGTCGGCGACTAGGCGCCGTGGCTCAGAGCATCGGGATGTGCGGCTCGATGTCGGCAGCGTAGTCGATGCCGTCCAGCCCGAACCCGAAGAGCTTGAGGAATTCGCTGCGGTAGCCCGCGATGTCGGTCTGCTCGGCCAGGTTCTCGGTCGTCACCCCGGGCCAGATCCTCGCGACCGAGGCCTGGATGGCATCCCTCATCTCGAGGTCATCCACCCGGACGCGGCCGGCCTCGTCGAATTTCGGGCCGGACGGCGAGTAGAGGTGCTCCGCAAAGAGGCGCTGCATCTGCTCGATGCACCCCTCGTGCGTGCCCTCGGCCTTCATGATCTTGTAGAGTATCGAGATGTAGAGCGGCACCACGGGGATGGCTGAGCTCGCCTGCGTGACGAGCGCCTTGTTGACCGAGATGAACGCCCGGCCACCGCCGTTGAGCTTGAGCTGGGAGTCGATGCTCCTTGCCGCGCGCTCGAGGTCGTTCTTGGCGAGGCCGATGGTCCCGTTCTTGTAGACGGCCCACGTGACCTCGGGCCCGATGTAGGAATAGGCGACGGACTGCGCGCCGGGCGCCAGGAGCTTGGCTTCCGCCAGCGCGTTCATCCAAAGCTCCCAGTCCTCGCCGCCCATGACGGCGATCGTGTCGGCGACCTCCTGCTCGGTCGCGGGCTCGATCGTCACGGTGCTCACGATGCCCTTGTCGGTGTCGACCGTCTTGTTCGTGTAGGAGGTCCCCACGGGCTTCAGGACGGACTTGTGCACCGCGCCGGTCTTCGGGTGGGTGCGCCTTGGCGAGGCGAGCGAGTAGATGACCAGGTCGACCGTTCCGAGGTCCCTTTTGATCGTCTCCAGGGCCTGGGCCTTGATCTCGTTGGAGAAAGCGTCCCCGTTGATGTTCTTGGCATAGAGCCCCGCGGCGCGGGCCGCCTGCGTGAAGCCGATCGAGTTGTACCAGCCGGGCGTCGCCGGCCGCCCCTCCTCGGAGGGGCGCTCATAGAAGATGCCCAAGGTCGATGCCCCGGAGCCGAAGGCCGCCGTAACCCGGGAGGCCAGGCCATATCCCGTGGACGCCCCGATCACCAGGACCTTGCGAGGGCCGTTTTGGATGGTACCCTTTGATTTGACGTGGCTTATCCATTCGTTGACGTGGGCTGCACATCCGGCCGGGTGTGCCGTCACGCATACGAATCCGCGCACCTTGGGTTTGATGATCATCGCCTAGGAATACTTCCTGTGTCGGGAAGGGAGGCAAGTACGATTGGTCCCCCCGAGCGGGCTGATTCCAGGGTCTTCGCGCCGCCCGCGGCGCACTCGAGAAGAAGGAACCGGCATCCGGGCTCCACGGGAGAGGGCAGCGCCACGGGGCAGCCGCCCTCGTTTTCGGGCGCCGCCTTTCCCACCAGGCCGCAGGCGACGGGGTAGTCCTGCCCCGGACCGTCCAGCCAGAGCTGGTAGTCGCGGCCCGGCTTGGCCGCCGGCAGGCCGGAGACCCTGAGCACCGCATGGTCCCCGTCCGCCGACCAGACGACGACGCCCCATGGCGCGGCGGGGCCGGGGCCCTCCGGCGGCGAAAGCAGCTCCACGCTGAAACCGGCGCCCTGAAGGCCGGCTCCGCGGGCCGCCCCGAGCTCGCGCCGCCCGAGTATCCTCTCGGCCTCGAGCTGGTTCTGCGTGCCCTGGATCGCGGCCTGCGAGAGGAGGACCTGGTCGCGAAGCAGCTGGCCCCGGGCCCTCTCGACCAGCCAGAGCTCCCCCACGCATGCGAGCATCGCAGCGAGGCACGCCGTGGACGCCCACGGCAGCCACGGGGGAAGGGGAATCCTGGGTTCGTCCATGGGCATAGAAGTGGAGGCGCAGCGGTTCCTTGTCTAGCGCAGGCCGAGTCCCCGGACGTTTGAGAAGAACTGCGTGATGAAGGGCTCCTTGGAAATCTCCTCCCACGGCCGGTTGCTCGAGACCCGGATGAACGCCTGCTCGCCCCCCCGGCGGAACCCGTACCTAAGGGCGATCTTGATCAAGGAGGGCACGGAGCGCGTGCTGCCGACCTCGACGATGCGCCCGTCGAAGACCTGCCAGAACCAGACCTGCTGGGGATACCCCTCGTTCGTGAACAAGCGGTGCTGGGAGTGGGGCAGCTCCGAGCCTCCAACCTCAAGGGCGGCGAGGCTGTCCGGAACGGCCACCTGGACCCAGCCCGACCCCGGCCAGCAGGCATCGGGCGTGTGGGAGGCGACGGCGCCCACGGAGGCCTGCCCCTCGGACCAGAAGGCGAGGTAGAGCGTGACCTGGTCCATGCCCGAGACCCCCTTCCTCAGGTACGTGCGCTGGGCCATGTGGTCGGTCCTGAGTATCCCCGCAAACCGGTCCAGGTCCCGGTCGGTCTCGACCCGCCAGCCGGCGGCTGTCACGGGAAGCATGGCGGCAAGGTCCGGAACCGCGCCGGCGATCCTTGCGGGGCGCGTCGTGTTGGCGGCAAAGATGACGAGCGTCGCCGCGACAAGCGCCAGGACCGCGGTCAGGGCGGCCTGGGCCCCGAGCCCGCCTCCACGCGGGAGGGCGGGGGCTGCGGTGCCCTCGGGAGTCGCGCCGCCGGCCGGGGCCCGGTCGAGCGCGATCGCAAGCCAGGCGAGGATCGCGGCCGTCACCAGGAGGACGCCGTAGCCCGTCGAGTCGTGCCAGGCGCCCTCGATCCGCACGCCCCTGTTGACCAGGAGGGTCAGCGCGAGCGACCGCAGGAAGTTCATCACGAGGGCGAGCGGAACCGAGAGCGCGATGAGGAGAAGCCGGGCCGCGGGCCTTCGGGTGAGCGCCGCGGAGAAGAGGATGGCGGCGAAGACGCAGGAGACCAGGCTGCGGACGCCGCTGCAGGCCTCCTCGATCCCCACGGTGCCGTGCGCCAGCTCGATGATGTTGCCCTGGCGGTGGGCCGCCACGCCGAGCAGGTCGAGGGCCCGCACGACGCTCTCCGAGACGCGCAGCTGCAGGCCGAGGGTAAGCCTCGTGTAGGTGCCCGGCGGGAGCGGGGCGCACAGGGCCCACAGGATCGCCGCGGACACGCTGGTCCAGTTGAAGCGGACGAGGCCCGTGCGGCGCCCGGCGAATGCCGCGACGGCGCCGCAGCCCAGGGCGGCGAACGAGCCGGCGAGCATGAAGTCGACCACCTGGCTCGACCAGTCGACCGTTGCCGCGAGGAGCCCAGCGACCCAGAGGCCGGCCAAGGCTGCGGCCCCGAGGAGCGCCGTCAGCGCCAGGGCGGACCCGTCCCCCAGGGCCGGCTCGCCGGCCGGCCGCAGGCCGAGGTAGAGCAGGAACACGCAGACCAGGGGCATCAGGAGCCCGTGGGAGAGGTCGGGGTCGCGGGTCCACTCGGGCCACAGGTGGACGACAAGCGCCCCGGCGATGAGCGCCAGGGCCGCAAGGTTGATCTTCGCAGGGGTCGACAGCTGACGGAAGGCCTCGCTACCAGTCACTCCGCGACCATGGCGCGCCCGCACGTGCCGCGCAACGGCCAAAAGGGCCGCGGGCTAGACGACCACCTTGAAGAGGTCGGGGTGCATCTCGCCCACGGCCACCTTGTTCACGGTGCCGGTCATCGTGATCGCGAACTTCTCGCCGATCTCGATGCCGATCGAGCCTCCGGGCATCCTGACCGTAACCGACCGGTCCACGAGGCCGAGCCTGTGGGCCACGGCGGCCGAGGCGCTCGAGCTGCTTCCCGAGGCGAGGGTGTATCCGGCGCCCCGCTCCCAGATCTCGATCTGGATCGTCGAGCGGTCGAGCACCTTGAGGAACTGCACGTTCGTCCTGTTGGGGAAGAGGGGATTGACCTCGATGTCGGGCCCGTAGCGCCGCGCCAGGTCCGCCGAAAGGTCCTCGACCGGGATGACGCAGTGGGGGTTGCCGATCGTGGCCGCCGAGAAGACGAACCGCCGGCCCTGCACCTCTATCGGCTCGCCGATCACCTCCCGGGACGGGCCCCTGACGGGGATCCTCTGGCTGTCAAAGCTGACCGAGCCCATGGCGACGGTGATCAGGCCGCCCGACTCCTTGATTTCCGACTGGACGACCCCTCCCGGGGTCTCGATCGCGAAGCGGGGCGAGGCCACCCGCTTCTGGTCCCAGAGGTAGCGCGAGAAGATGCGCAGGCCGTTGCCCGACTTCTCGGCCTCCGACCCGTCGGGGTTGAAGATCCGCAGTCCGAAGTCGGCCTTCTGCGTGGGCAAGGGGCCCCAGAGGATCCCGTCGGAGCCGACCCCGAAGTTGCGGTGGCAGATCACCCGGATCTGCGCCGTGTCGGGCGCCTTCCAGGAGGGGAAGTCCGAGGGGTCGAGAACGATGTAGTCGTTGCCGAGCGCATGGTACTTGTGGAAACGCATGCTACTTGGCCCCCTCGAGGACGGGCGCCTCGGAATACCCGAAGAGCCCGCGGCGCTTGATCGCGTCGACGACGGGCTTCGGGACCATCTTCTCCCAGGTGGGGTCCCGCTCCTTTATCCGGCGCAGGACATCGCGCGAGAAGATGCTTAGGATCTCCGTGTCGAAGCCGACGATGCAGTCGATGTAGTGGTTCTCCAGGAGGTGGGCGTAGAGGTTCGAGAGGTGGTCGACGATCTTCACGTTCTTCGCGTTGATCAGGACGCCCGAGGAGAAGGCATTGCTCGACACGCCGTGCCCGAACTCGCTCTGCGCGACATACGCCTCATAGGCGTCCTTGCGCATCGGGTAGATATAGAGCTTCACCGAGTTGCGGAAGAGCCGGCCGAACGACTCGAGGATCCCGCCCTCCAGGTTCTCGTAGTACTTCTCGTTGAAGATCTCGAGCAGGTTGTTGATGCCCATGGCGACGCCGATCATCTCCTTCGTGTAGCGGCGGAAGTAGGAGGTCAGCCGGTAGTATTCGGAGTAGTTGGAGATGAGGACGGTGAAGCCGATGTCCGCCAGGAGGTCGACGCGGGAGAGGAAGTCGTGCGCGTCGAGGGCTCCCGCGGCGAGCAGGTTGTTCATGGTGATCTCCATGAGCACGACGATTTCCTTGCCCTTGACGAGGGGCTCCTGGACGAACTGCGCGGTCGCGCAGTTGAGCATGTCGACGTTCACCATCGTCACCGGCCGGAAGCTGCCCCGCTCCACGAGGATCGCCTTCTTGTGGAGCACCTCGCTCGGCTGCAGGACCTCGCCCTTCTGCCCGAACATGACGGCGTTGGTGAGCCCGAACTTGACCAGGTAGAGCGACATCAGGCGGTTGTCGACGTTCGCGAACGCGGGGCCCGAGAAGCGCAGCATGTCGATCTCGATCCTGTCCGTGCCCAGGTTGTCCCTGAGCGACTCGATCAGCTTGCCCAGGTCCTCCCGGTAGTACAGGGCCCCGTAGATGAAGTTCACGCCGACGATGCCGAGGGCCTGCTGCTGGAGCACCGCCTCCTTGTCCCACATCCTCACGTGCAGGACGATCTCGCTCGGCTCCCCCTTCGGCTCGGTCTGGAACCTGAGCCCGAGCCAGCCGTGGGCCTCGTTCGTGCCCTTGAAGTTGCTGGTCGCGACCGTGTCGGCGAACACGAAGAAGTTGGTCCGGTCTCCCCGGGTGCCCGAGAGGCGGTCGATCAACAGCTGGTACTCGTGGTCCAGCATGAGCTTGAGCCTCTCGCGCGAGACGTAGCGGGGGGCCTTCCCGTAGATCGCGTCGCTGAACACCATGTCGTAGGCCGAGATGGACTTGGCGATCGTGCCCGAGGCCCCGCCGGCCTGGAAGAACTCGCGCGCCACCTCCTGGCCGGCGCCTATCTCCGCGAACGTGCCGTACTTCGGCATGTCGAGGTTTATGGTGAGCGCCTTCTGACCGGTCGTCAGGAGATCCTTCTGTTCGTTCATGCCCGAGACATTGGGCAATGCCTAGGGGGATGCAATCCGTTCCTGCGTCACTTCCGTGCGTCGGCGGTTTCTACTGGTGGATGGCCCGAAAGAGGTTACGTTCTACCTCTTTACCATGAAGAACTTCATCACCTCGATGCTGGGTGCCCTGGTTGCCCTGGTGGTCTTCGCCACGGGCGCGGCGCTCCTGTTCATCGGATTCATCGGGGCGATCATCACGATGGGCCAGGAGAAGAAGGCCCCGCAGGTCGAGAACGGGTCGTACCTCGTGTTCGACCTGTCGACGAACATCACGGACGCCCCGCCGCCCGTGGACCTTGGGGAATTCAACGTGGGGCGCACCGACACGATGCAGCTTCGGCTGATCACGCGATCCCTCAAGTACGCGGCCCATGACAGCAAGATTCGCGGCGTCCTCCTGATCGGCAACCTGTCGCCGGGGGGCTACGGCACGGGCTACGCGGCGCTCAAGGAGGTCCGGGCCGCGCTCTCCGAATTCCGTGACTCGGGCAAGCCCGTGGTCGCCTACATCGACTACGCGACCACCAAGGACTTCTACCTCGCCTCGGTCGCGAACGACATCGTGCTCGACCCCTACGGGATGATCATCATGCCGGGACTCTCGAGCCAGCCCTTCTTCCTGGCGGGCGCATTCGAGAAGTACGGCATCGGCGTGCAGATCACGCGGGTGGGCAAGTACAAGTCCTACGTGGAGACCTACACGAGGACGGACATGAGCCCGGAGAACCGCGAGCAGACCCAGAAGCTCCTGGACGACGTCTGGGGCACGATCGTGGCGGATGTCAGCAAGTCGCGGGGCGTCTCGCCCGAGGCCATCCAGAAGACCGTGGACGCCGAGGGGATCATAAAGCCCGGCGTTGCGCTCAAGGCCCGCCTCATCGACCGGGTGGCCTACCGCGACGAGATCATCGACAGGCTCAAGCGGGAGACGGGGGTAAGCTCGCCGACCGACACCTTCAAGCAGGTCCAGCTCGCGTACTACTCCAAGACGGTCCCGCACCCCTCGACCGTGGGGATGGCGGCGGGCCACGTCGCCGTGATCTACGCCGAGGGCGAGATCGTCGAGGGCGAGGGCGACCAGACCGAGATAGGAGGGGCGAAGTTCGCCCGCGAGGTCAGGCGCCTGCGCGAGGACTCCTCGGTGAAGGCGATCGTCCTTCGCGTGAACAGCCCCGGCGGCAGCGCCTCGGCCGCGGAGACGATCCAGAGGGAGCTGCGCCTGGCCCGCAAGGTGAAGCCGGTCGTGGTCTCCATGGGTTCGTACGCCGCGTCGGGCGGCTACTGGATCTCCACCTTCGGCGACCGGATCTTCGCGGAGCCGAACACGATCACCGGCTCGATCGGAGTCTTTGGCATCCAGCCGAACCTCCAGAAGCTGGCCAACGACCACGGCATCACCTTTGACAGTGTCAAGACGGGCACGTTCGCGGGCTTCCTCACGATCACCCGGCCGAAGACGGACGAGGAGCTCGAGGTCTTCCAGAAGTTGGTGGACTGGATCTACGGCCAGTTCGTCGCGAAGGTGGCCGAGGGCAGGAAGCTGCCGATCAGCCGCGTCGAGGAGATCGCCCAGGGCCGGGTCTGGTCCGGGCTCGAGGCGAAGAAGCTCGGCTTGGTCGACGAGATCGGGGGCCTGGACGCCGCGATCAAGTACGCGGGCCACCAGGCCAGCATGGGCGAGCACTTCCGGATCACCGAGTACCCGAGGTCAAGGAACCTCTCCGAGGCCATCGCGGAGATGCTGGGCAAGGTCGCCCCGGAGGGCCTGCACCTGCACTCGACGGGATTCGTCGGGGAGGTGAAGGAGCGGATCGAGAGCGAGTTCGCGGCTCTGCGCGCCCTTAACGACCCGCGCGGGGTCTACGCGCGCCTTCCGGTCGACCTGGCGATCCACTAGGCCGCGCCGGGAGACTCCACCCATGACCCACAAGATACTCAGGGACTGCCCAGCGACCGCGATTCCCGCGGGCGACCCCGCGACGCTCCCCGGGGGCTCGTCGGTCGAGGTCATGCAGACGCTCGGCGGGAACGTCACGGTCCAGACCGACAGGGGCCTCTTCCGGATCGCGCGGGAGGACGCCGCCCTGGTCGAGGGGCTGGTCCTTGCGGACCAGGGCTGCGCCCCGGCGGGCGAGTTCAACGAGAAGGCGGTCTGGGACGCCCTAAGGACGTGCTTTGACCCGGAGATCCCCGTCAACATCGTCGACCTCGGGCTCATCTACGACCTGTCCATCGAGGCGACCCCGTCCGGGGCGAACGCGGTGGACGTCAAGATGACCCTGACGGCCCCAGGTTGCGGGATGGGCCCGGTCATTGCCGAGGACGCGAGGCAGAAGATCGCGGCGCTTCCCCAGGTCGAGAGGGCCAAGGTCCACATCGTCTGGGACCCCATCTGGAACCCGCGCATGATCTCGGAGGCGGGCCGCAAGTCGCTCGGCCTCGAGTAGAAGCTAGGCCGTCACCGTCTCAAGGGAGCAGCCGTCGGCGGCATCCTCGGGCGTCTCGCAGTTGGGCCTGGCGATCACGCCGGCGTAGGGCTCGCTCGAGAATTCCGCGCCCTCGCGCCCCAGCAGGTGCCGGTCGCAGACCCCGAAGAGCCCGGCCTCGTCCTCGGTCCGCCTCATGTCGTGGAGGAAGAGGCCCTGGGGGTCGACCCCCTGTCCCACGAAATTGAGGTACTTCTTCATCTTATTCACGTGGGCCCGCTCGGGGAACTCCGGATCGCGGGTCTCGCGGTAGAGCCGCTCCACGTACTCGCGCACGTCGCTCAGGAGGATCCTCGCGTGCGGCGCGCCCGAGAACCGCTCCCGGCACTGCCTGAATATCCAGGGGTTGCGGATGGCGTGGCGCCCAATCATGACGCCGGCGCAGCCCGTGTCCCTGACGATCTCGGCCGCCCTGGGGGCCGAGGTGACGTTGCCGTTCGCGAGCACCGGGCAGCGGGCCCGGCCCGCGGCCTGGGCAATCCTGTCGTAGTGGACCTCGCTCCGGTACATCTCCCTGACAGTGCGCCCGTGGACCGTCAGCAGGTCGATCTGGTGCTCGTTCACCAGGTCGATGACTTTCTCCAGGTTCGACGCGTCCTCGAAGCCGATCCTCATCTTCACCGTGAGGAGCCCCGGCACGGCCTGGCGCAGCGCGGCGAGGATCGTCCCGATGCGCGCGGGGTCGCGCAGGAGCCCGCCGCCGACGTTCTTCTTGTAGATCTTCGGCGCGGGGCAGCCGAGGTTGACGTCAATTCCCGCGACCGGGTGCCTGGCGAGCGCCTCGGCCGTGCGCACCATGTGGGGGATGTCCTCGCCGATCAGCTGGGCGAAGACCGGGCGCCCCGTCGTGTTCTCGTCGATGCTGCGCAGGATGTGGCGCTCGGGCCGGGACTGCGCGTGGACGCGGAAGAACTCCGTGAAGAAATAGTCCGGGGCCCCGTAGTGCGCGATGACCCGCATGAACGCCAGGTCGGTCACGTCCTGCATCGGCGCGAGCGCCGTCAGGGGCTGGCCCGGGGCCAGGGGAGGCGGCAATCCTTTCGGCACGGTCAGGGTAGCTCCGCCCCGGGCTCGTCCTGCTGCCTGCGCCACTGCTCGAGGATCTCCGTCCGGTCCTCGACGGAGTCGAACACGGCGCGCGCGACGTAGATCGGGCGGTTCTGCTGGAGCGACAGGACGATGGAGTCGCTCGGCCGGGCGTCGATCTCCACGATCTTCGTGCCGAGCTCGTTCTCCATGGTGAGCAGAACGCGCGCGAAGAACGTCTGGTCGCGGGCGTCGTTGATCACGACCCGCTCCAGGCGCGTCCCAAGGCCCACCAGGATGCTCCCGATCAGGTCGTGGGTGAGGGGCCGGTCCTTCTTGACGCCGTCGAGCGTCATCTGGATCGCGTTGCCGACGAAGTGGTCGACATAGATCACGAAGATCTTGTCGTCGTTGCCAAGGAACACGGCGCAGCCATTGGGTGTGGGAACCACCCCTTTAACCGCCACCGCAACAACGTCGTTTTGCATAGTTTTGGGCGAACCCCGCCCGGTGAACGGCGAAATTGAACCGCGGTTGGCCAAAGGGCAAGCGGCCCCGCGGGTGTCTTTGGAGGGGACCGGTCAATTGTTGCACCAAAACGGTCTTTGAAACCGGGTCCCCGTCCTGATTGCCTCATTGGGCGGCCGGACCCCTCCCCGGCGCTGACCGAGCCGCCCTTCCACTCTTGCCCTTACTGGCACCGCAACCCCGTTTTCGCATGCACCTTGGGACCCCTCTGGCCCGGGCGGCCATGGCCCTTTTCGTGGGGCTCGCCCTGGCCGCGCGGGGAGCCCGCGCGCAGGGCCGCCTCCAGGAGGGCCCCGGCGGCGGGGCATTCGGGCTCGTCCAGGGCGAGACTGCTGCGCCGATCTGCGTCGATGCCGGCGCCTTCCCCGGGGTCCTTCGCGCGGCCAGGGACCTGCAGTCGGACGTGGAGCGGGTCTCGGGACGCAAGCCCCTGCTTGGGGCCCTCTCCCCATCCCTGGGTTCGCGGGTTGTCCTCGTCGGCACCCTGGGCCGAAGCCCCTTGATCGACGGCCTCGTCCGCGAGGGCAAGGTGGACGCAAGCCGCATCGGGGGCCGCTGGGAGGCCTTCCAGGTCGTCGTCGTCGCGGACCCGTTTCCCGGGGTCAAGGAGGCGCTCGTCATCGCGGGCAGCGACAAGAGGGGGACCATCTACGGGGTCTACGAGGTCTCCGCCGCGATCGGCGTCTCGCCCTGGTACTGGTGGGCCGACGTGCCCGTGCGCCACCGCGGCGAGCTCTTCCTGCGCGCGGACCCCGTCGTCAGCACGGGCCCCGCCGTCAAGTACCGCGGGATCTTCCTCAATGACGAGGCCCCCGCCCTGACCAACTGGGTCAAGGAGCGGTTCGGTGCCTACAACCACGGGTTTTACGAGCGGATCTTCGAGCTTCTCCTCAGGATGAGGGCCAACTGCCTTTGGCCCGCGATGTGGGACAGCGCCTTCAACGAGGACGACCCCGACAACGCGCGCCTTGCGGACGAGTTCGGGATCGTCATGGGCACGTCCCATCACGAGCCGATGCTGCGGGCGCAGCAGGAGTGGAAGCGCCACGGGACCGGGCCCTGGGACTACACCGCGAACGCCCCCGAGCTGCGCCGATTCTGGACCGAGGGAGTCCGCCGCAACCGGGCCTTCGAGAGCCTCTACACGGTCGGGATGAGGGGTGACGGGGACCTCCCGATGTCGGAGTCGAGCAATGTCGCGCTCCTGGAGCGGATCGTGGCGGACCAGCGGGAGATACTCGCGAGGGAGGTGAACCCCGACCTGGGATCAATCCCCCAGGTCTGGGCCCTCTACAAGGAGGTGCAGGCGTACTACGAGAAGGGGATGCGCGTGCCGGACGACGTGACGCTCCTGTGGTGCGACGACAACTGGGGCAACGTCCGGCGCCTGCCGACTCCCGACGAGAGGAAGCGCAGGGGCGGGGCGGGCATCTACTACCACCTCGACTACGTCGGTGACCCGAGGGACTACAAGTGGCTCGCCACGGTCCCGATCACGAAGGTCTGGGAGCAGATGCACCTGGCCTGGGAGTCGGGGGACGACCGCCTGTGGATCGTCAACGTGGGCAGCTTCAAGGAGAAGGAGTTCCCGATGGAGTTCTTCCTCAGGTACGCCTGGGCTCCCGGCGACCTGCCGTACCAAAGCCTCGGGGACTACACGCGGGCCTGGGCCGAGCGGGAGTTTGGGCCCGCCCACGCCGCCGAGATCGCGGGGATCGAGTCGGCGTACCTGAAGTTCAACGGCCGGAGAAAGCCGGAGCTTCTCGCCCCGGACACCTTCAGCCTCGTCAACTACGGCGAGGCCGAGGCGGAGCTCGCGGGATGGAAGGGCCTCGAGGAAAGCGCCCGCCGCATCCAGGGCGAACTGGAGCCGGCGGCCAGGGACGCCTTCTACCAGCTCGTGGTCCACCCGGTCGCGGCCTGTAGGATCGTCAACGAGCTCTACATGCGGGCGGGCCTGAACCGGCTCTACGCCGCCCAGGGGCGCCGTTCCACCAACGACGAGGCCGAGCGGGTTCGCGCCCTGTTCCGGGAGGACGCCGCCCTTACCCGCTTCTGGGACGAGGGCTTTGCCGGGGGCCGATGGAGGCATTTCATGGACCAGACCCACATCGGCTACACGTACTGGCAGCAGCCCGTGGCGAACGTGATGCCCGCCGTCACGGAGGTGCTGGCGCCCGACCAGGCGGTGCCCGCCGTCGCGGTCGAGGGGAGCGCCGACGCCTGGCCGGGCTTCGATCCCGACCACGCGAGAACGGCCGTCCCGGAGCTGAGCCCCTGCGGCGCGCAGTCCCGGACATTCGAGGTCTTCAACCGGGGGCGGGCCCCGTTCAGGTACACGGCCAACGCCGACGTGCCGTGGCTTTCCGTGGAGCCGAGCGAGGGGCAGGTGACGGGGGGGGCGACCGTCCGGGTGTCGGCGCACTGGGAGGAGGCCCCGCGGGGGCAGGCGACGGCCCACGTCGCGGTCCGCGTGGACGGCGGCCGCGTGTTAGCCGTGGTGGCCGTTCCGGTATCCAACCCCGGGCCCATGGCCTCGCTTCCCGGGGGGACGTTTGTCGAGGCGGACGGCGTGGTCTCGATCGAGGCCGAGCATTTCGCGCGCGCCGAGGCATCGGGCGGAGTCGCCTGGTCGGTCCTGCCCGATTTCGGCAGGACGCTCTCGGGTGTGATGTCGGAGCCCGTGACGGCACCCAGCAGCGTGCCCGCCGCCGGATCCCCGCGGCTCGAGTACGAGATGTACCTTGGCTCGGCCGGCGATGCCTCGGTCGACGTGATCACCGCTCCGACTCTCGCCTACGCGCCCGGGCGCGGCCTGCGCTACGCCGTTTCATTCGACGACGGCTCCCCCCAGGTGATGGACCTCGCGGCCGAGGACAACTCCGGGAAGGGGTGGGAGAGGATGGTCTCCGACGGGGTCCACCACTCCCGCTCGCGGCACAAGGTGGAGGGCCCCGGCCTGCATGTCCTCAAGCTCTGGCGCGTGGACCCCGGGGTCGTGATCGAGAAGATCGTCGTCGACATGGGGGGCCTTAGGCCCAGCTACCTCGGCCCGCCGGAGAGCGCCCGCAACCGGGGCGCCCCGCCCGTGAAGGCCCTTCCCACCCACGATCCCTCCCCATGAAACTCGGCATCGGCCTCTACAAGCACATGCTCACACGCGAGAACTTCCAGTTCGCGCGCCAGGCGGGCGCGACCCACGTGGTCGCGCACCTGGTCGACTACTTCCGCGGGGGGGCGCACTCGGGCAAGGACGACCAGCCCACCGGTACCGACACGGGCTGGGGCCTGGCCGGAGACCCGGACCGCCTCTGGCCGCTGGAGGAGCTGGTCTCCCTGAGGCGTTCGGTTGAGGAGGCCGGACTGAAGCTCGAGGCCATCGAGAACTTTGACCCGGCCCACTGGTACGACGTCCTCTTGGGCGGACCGAGGCGGGCCGCCCACATCGCGAACGTCCAGACGATCATCCGGCGCGTCGGCGAGGCGGGGATCCCCGTCATGGGCTATAATTTCAGCATCGCCGGGGTGGCGGGCCGCACGCGAGGGAACTACGCCCGCGGAGGGGCCCCGAGCGTCGGCATGGAGGGGCCCTACGACGCACCGATGCCCCTCGGGATGGCGTGGAACATGGTGGTCGATCCGAATGCGCCCGCCGGCACCCTGGCGCCCGCCACGCACGAGGAATTGTGGAGGCGACTGGAGGGATTCCTCGCCGAGGTCCTGCCCGTGGCCGAGAAGGCGGGAGTCAGGCTTGCCGCCCATCCCGACGACCCCCCGATGGAATTCATCCGGGGCCAGCCGCGCCTGGTCTACCAGCCAAGGTACTACCAGAAGCTCCTCGACCTGAGCGCGAGCCCCTCAAACGCGCTCGAATTCTGCATCGGCTCGATCGCGGAGATGACCGAGGGGGGCCTTTACGAGGCCGTCGACCAGTACAGCCGGAGCGGCAGGCTCGGCTACGTGCATTTCAGGAACGTCGCCGGCAAAGTACCCCACTACAAGGAGACGTTCGTCGACGACGGCGACGTGGACATGCTGCGCGTCCTTGGGATCCTCAAGAAGAACGGGTTCAAGGGGGTGCTCATCCCCGACCACACGCCGCAGATGGCCTGCGCGGCGCCATGGCACGCGGGGATGGCGTACGCCCTGGGCTACATGAGGGGCGCCATGCAGTCCCTCGCGATCGGCTGAGTGGGGGCGGAGGGATTCGCGCAAGGGGATAGTGCAGGAGCGCTCGATTGGCTTCGCCGTTGGGGCGGCGGGAGCGGCCTGGGACACTCATTCTTGGGAAAGGCCATCGGTGACTGCAAGATACTTGTATTAAGCATCTTGCATCTCACACGACTCGCTCTGGGACTGGCAGGACCGGGCCCCTCCGGCCTCTTTGGGACTACGTAGTTTCCCACCCCGATACGTAGTTCCCCAACTTTCGAAAACCTCCGCAGGGGCGCATGGTTTCATCGTAAGGAAAAACAATGAAGACCCCACTCACACGCGCCATCCTCCGCCAAGCAACCGTGGCCACGCTGATCGCCGGTGCGGCCCTTTTCCTGGGCGGGTGCGCGACCCAGTCCGCGTCCCGTGAGCCGAGCGACAGGTCCTACAGCTACTCGGAGCTTCACGGAATGATGGTCAAGCTTGCCCACGAGACAGCGACCGCCAGCACGATGGCGCCCGCCGACGTCGTGGCCGCCAACCCGTAGCCAGCCCGGCGGGCCGCAGGGCCCGCTCCCCTAGAATCCCAGGAGGCTGACCTTGAGGGCCCGCGCCCTCGCGAGCACCTTCGGCTTGTCGAGGATGATGACGCCGCCCGATTCGAGCGCGGCCGCATGCAGGCCCGCCTCGTGCATCGTCTCGAGCGTTTTCATTCCAAAGCAGGGGACGTCGAACCGGTAATCCTGGCGCGCCTTGACGGTCTTGACGAAGAGCGTCTCGCCGGCCTTCAGGCCCCCGGCCCGCCGCAGCATCTCGTCGGTGCCCTCGAAGGCCTCAACCGCGAGGACGGTGCCCTTGCGCACGACGCAACCCTGGCCGATGTCCAGCCGCGCGCACTCCTTGGCGATGTGGATGCCGTGGTCGAGGTACTCCTGTTCGACCGGGAACTTCCCGCCGGTCATGCAGCCGGGCTCCGCGAGCTCGGCGTCCAGGAAGGCGCGGGCGTCGAGGAGCCTGACGCCGAGCGCCTCGATCTCCTTCGCAACGGCGCCGAAGATGGTCTCGGCGTTGCGCCGCTTGAGGGAAAGGAGGATCTGCGCGGCCTTAAGGTCGGGTTTAAGCCCGTCAAAGAGGCGCCTCGGGGTCACCTGCCCCGCCATGAGGGCGTACCCCGCCCCGAACTTCTTCAGGAGCCCGAGGGTCTTGCCGATCTGGCCGATGTGGACCGTGTGGCGGTCGGCCTCGGGGAAGGAGGAGACGAGCTCGGCCGCGGTCTCGCCCTCGAAGGCGATCAGCCTCAGGGGGACGCCCGCGGCGCGGATCTGCCTGGCGACAAGCTGCGGATAGAGGCCCTGCCCGGCGATGAGGGCGACGGGTCGCGACGGGTCGAACTTCTCGGGCAGGTACGCTGAAAGATGCGTCGGCACTGACGGTGGGGCCCCTAGGTCTGCGCGCCGTAGTATTTCTTGTAGCTCCGGTAGTAGCGGTAGTTCGAATAGTACTCGATCCGCCGCGGCGACAGGCCGTTCAACACGATGCCAAGGATCTCGTTCTTACCCTCCCTGAGCGACTTGATGTAGAGCCGGATGTGCTTGCGGTAGGCCCGGTTGAACCGGCAGACGTAGATGACCTCGTCGACGCGCTCGGCGATCAGGGTGGCGTCGGTGACGGCGCCCATGGGCGGCGAGTCGACGACCACCAGGTCGAACTGCTTCTTCAGGCGCTCGATCAGGCTGGCAAACACGGGGTTCTCGAGGATCTCAGTGGGGCTCTTGGAGCGCCCCCCGGACGTCAGGAGCCAGAGGTTGTCGGCGATCTTCACGATCCCGAGCTCGGCATTCGTCAGGATGTCGCCGTCCAGGTGCGCCCCGTGCTCGAACCAGGAGATGATGCCCGCGGTGTTCGGCTGGCGGAAGTGGCGGTGGAGCATCGGGCGGCGAAGGTCGCAGTCGACGAGGAGCGTCTTCTTGCCGTGGCGGGCGAAGCACGACGACAGGTTGCACGAAATGAGGGTCTTGCCCTCGCCGGGGATCGTGCTCGTCACGAGGACCGACTTGGGGAAATCGAGCTTCGACTGGATCTTGACCGAGCTGTACAGGCTCAGGAACGCCTCGTTGCCCGGCTCGTTCCCGGAGGTCGTCTGGGAGAACCCGATCTTCTCGTCGTCCGCTATCGAGGCGAGCTGCGGAATGATGCCGAGCAGGTGGACGCCGATGAACGACTCGACGTCCCAGGCGCTCTTGACCCGGTCGTCGACGAAGCCGAGCCCGATAGCGATGCCGAGGAACGCGAGCACCCCCAAGCCCACGCTCGTGCGCATGATGGCGCCGATGTTGGGGGAGACCGGGCCGCCGGGGGCCTGGGCCCTGTCGAGCGGGTGGAGGGAGATCTTGTCGAGGTTCTTGAATGTCGTGGTCTGGTTGAGCCGGTCCAGGATCTCCATGTAGTAGTTCTTGGCCACGGTCGCACGGCTCTGCAGCGAATTGAAGTCCACGCTGAGCGCCCTCAGGCTCAGCTCCCGGGCCTCCTGGGCGTCATACTCCTTCTGGAGCGCGGCGACGTTGTCGCGCGAGGACGACAGGCGCGTGTTGAGGTCGGCGATCGCCAGCTCCACGGCCTTGGCCAGCTGGATCCTCGTGATCGAGATCTTGTCGGCGTTGTCGACGACCTTCGGGTGCTTCTCCAGGTAGCGCTCCATGAGGAGCGCCTGGGTCTGTTCGGCCTCGTTGAGCTGGGCCTTGAGGGTGGGAACGGCGCCGTGGCCCGCGATGTAGGAGATCTCCAAGAGGTCCTTGCCGGACCTCTTGAACTCGGCGACCTGCTGCGACAGCTGCTCGACGTTGAGCATGTCGAGGCGGGCGCTCGTCAGCGCCGCGTTCACCGACTTGAGCCGGTCGGAGACGATGTCGATGCTCTTGTCGAGCGAGACAAGGTTGTGCTGGCGCATGTAGTCCTGCAGCTCCTTCTCCGCGTTCTCGGCGTCGAGCTGCAGCTGCTTGGCGCGCCCCTTCAGGTAGGTGACGGCTTCCTCGTTCTTGCCCCCGACGCTCTCGAAGAGGTAGTCCATGAACTTCTCGACGTACCGGTTCGCCACCAGGGCGGCCGCCTCCGGGTCCTCGTGGCTGACCGAGATCGTGATCAGGTAGCTGCTGCGGATCGGCTCCGCATTCACGGATCCAAGGAGCGCCCCGACGGGCGGCGGGAGGGAACCCGGGGGAAGCCTCTTCATCGCTGCCCTAGCGAGGATCTTCGCCTCGGCGGGGGTGAACGACTCAACGACGGCCGTGCGCAGGCGGTTGCTGTTGATGTCGTGGATGTAGGTGTTCAGGTCCATGTCCGAGCGGACGGACGGGTCGACGACGCCCTGGCTGGTGACCACCGTCTCGGGCTTCTCGAACTGCAGGGAGGCGACAGCCTGGTAGATGGGCGTCTTTCGCGCCTGCATGTAAAAGTACCCGACCGAAAGAAGCACCGCTATCGGAAGGGCGATCCAGATGCGCTCGCGCAGGATGATGTAGTAGTCGCGCAGCGTCCTGCGCTCGACCACATTGTCATCGTCTGAAGCGGGGGAGTGCGCCTTCGGGGGCCTCGTGTTGGGTGCGTCGGACATTGCGGGGCGCCTCAGATGATCCGCTCGGGAACGTAGACGATGTCGTCGGGCTCCAGGAGCAGTGCCTTGTTGTCCTCGTTGGTCTTGGAGTTGCTCCTGCCCTTGATGAGGCTCTCGACATCGAGGGTGATGACCTTCGTCGAGCCGTCCGGCTGTATCCGGGTCACGCGGACCGCGGTGCCCTGGGCCGTGTCGGTGAACCCGCCGGCCTTGGTGACCAGGTCGAGGACGCTCATGGTGGACTCCACGGGAAGGGGATAGCGGCCGGGGTTCTTCACCTGGCCCTGGACGGACACCTCCCTGGGCGCATACTCCTCGACCGTCACCGTCACCTGGGGGTTGCGCAGGAAGAGGCCCGCCTTGTAGGCCTTCTCGATCGTCCGCTCGGCCTGGCTGAGCGTCTGGCCGTAGACCCGCAGCTCGCCGACAAGCGGCAGGTTCACGGTCCCCTTGGCGTCGACCCGGCAGATCGTGGAGAGGTCGTCTTCCTGGAATACCGTGATATGCAGCTTGTCCGTGGAGCGGATGTTGTACACCTGGCTCCGGTCGGAGCGCGGCTTCTGAGGAGCATCCCCGGCGCGGGCAGGCGCGAGCGCTGCGGCGAGCAGCACGGCGGCCATGGCGGTCTTTAGGAGGATGTTCACGTGGAAATTGCGGTTACCAGTGCGATGACAGTGACACGTTTACTTGGTGCCTAGGAAACTCCGCGTACGCGAGTGTGGAATAGCTAAGATAATATACGTAGTTGATTGAAAACTTCAGGTGCGGATTGAGGGTGTAGAAATACGAAGCGTCGAAGGAGAGGAACGTGTCGACGCGCCGGGGCCCGCCGGGCCGGATGAGCCCCTCGACCCCGAGGAACCTGTTTTCTCCCACGTCCCCGGCGAGGGTGGTGCTCGCCTTGCTCGTGAAGGAGTCCTGGAACGTGAGGCCCGCCTTGGTGGCCTCTATTGAGTCGGCCGTCGCCGTCGTCTGGAAGTCCCGGCTCAGGTCCGCCGTGAGGTTCATCCTGCGGTTGATGCTCCAGGTCGCGTTGCCGCTTGCGCTCAGCTCGTTGTAGCTGCCGTGGTCCACGGCGGACCTGTAGGGCGTGCGCGACTCGTATCCAAACTGGAGGGACCCGTTGAAGGGCCCGTAGACCCGCCCGCTCACCCCGGCCGAGAGCCCCTTGTCGATGTCGTACTGGCCCGAGGCCTCGTCGGTGTAGACCGTGTGGTAGGAGACGAAGAAGTCGCGCTGCTCGCTGAGGACGTAATAGAGGTAGAGGCTTCCCGAATACGTCGACACGTCGGTGAAGAGCACGTGGTCCTGGTAGTCGATGCGGCTGTAGGCCAGCCCTCCCGAGAACGAGTAGCGCTCGATCACGGGGTATTGGAAATTAAGCCCCACGTCGTAGTTCCACGAGACGTCGCGCGTGTTCACGGTCACGTCCTCCCGGTGCTCGCGCTGGATGCCGACTGTCAGGGACCCGGTCGTCCGGCCCGTCTGCTTCGTCAGTTCGAGGGTGAACTTCGGGTCCTGGTAGTCCTGGCTCTGGAGGCTGCCGTAGCGCGCATAGCTAAGGACGACCGATCCGTTGACCCCTATCCATCCCGCCCGGCGCGCGAACTCCGTGCTGAGCGACCCCTGGTAGACGATGCTTCCCGTGCGGTTGGCATTCGCGAAGAGATTGGAGTCGTAGCCCATCTCGACGGACGCGTCCACGTAGATGTGGTCCTTTCCGTCCTCAAGGGACACGAGCGCGCGGGAGGGCGGGGAAAAGACAACGATGGCTGCCGCGGCAAGGGCCGTGGGCAGTCGTGGCAGGAATTTCATGTACTCCGCGCGCGTGTGTGAACCCCGTGCTATCCGCTCGTTAGGTTAGCTGGGCTCACGTTGGGCTGCACCGTAGGGTTCGCCGGCACCACCGGGATGGGCACGATCTCCTTGTCGGAGGCCTGCGCCCCCGGCGTGGTGTTCGTGGTCCCGTCGAACAGGGTGACGTCCGAACCCTTCCTTGCCTGCACTTCAAAGTATACGAGCTTGCGCGCGGCGTCGGCCGTCAGCACCCGCTCCTCAAGCCACGAGATCTCGTCCTCGAAGCCCCCGTCTGGTATGTCCCGCACCTCAACGATGTTCGCCTCGCCGGGCTTCCCGGGGCGGATGATGATCTGCTGGTGGTTGTTCACCTGAACGGGCCTCGCCAGCGGTCCGGCCTGCACCGTGGCCTCGCCCTGCACCATCGAGATCACCGTGAGGTTGTCCTGGGAGAGGATGACGGCCTGGCGGCCGCGTATCGTGGCGGTCGCAAGCGGCGTGTCGTAGACCATCGTGCTCCCGGCGACCAGCTTGCTCGTGGAGACCCCGATGACGCCGTGCTCCACAAAGAGGTGCGTGCTCGAGATCGAGGGCTCGTCGTCGATGTCGTCGCGGGTGGGCCTGAACGACTCCTGCTTGAACGTGCGCACCTGCACGCGCGTGTTCACGTCAAAATAGATGCCCGTGCCGTTCGAGAGAACGACGGACGTGTTCGAGTTGGCCTTGGTCTCGATCGCCGTGCCCTCGGCGTTGTAGACCGACTTCTTGGTCAGGTCGTCGATCTCGACGCCGGTGTCGATCTGGGTGTCTCCCACCTGGTCAGCCACGTACAATTTGCTGGTCGGATTCTTCTTCGCCGACTGCGCGCGCGCGACGGCGCAAAGGCACAGGAAGGTGGCCAGGATTCGCAGGGTGGGACTCTGAAATTTCACCCCGCCACTCTATGGGCCCCAGTCAACGCGCGCAAGAGAGTATAATTGCGTAGAACTCCGCGGTTTTCCCTCGGGGGGAGAGGATCCGAGGGGGCCCGCGAAGGCCCCCCAATTCGGACCCCTAAGCCACCACGAGGTTCAGGATCCGATTCGGGACGAACACGACCTTGACGACCTTCTTGCCGGCCAGGAAAGGCGCGACCTTTTCATGGGCCTTCGCCCGCTCGAGGGCGTCCTCCTGTGAGATGCCCACCGGGACAAGCAGATCACCCCTGTGCTTCCCGTTCACCTGGAACACGATGCGCACTTCGGCGGCGGAGATCCTCGCCGGGTCGAACGCCGGCCAAAGGGTCGCAGAGGCGAGGCCGGGCGCTCCGAGGCGCGACCAGACCTCCTCGGCCAAGTGGGGCGCGAACGGGGCGAGCAGCTGGATGAACGCCAATGTCGACTGGCGGCTTACCTGCGGCTCCTTGTGGAGCGCGTTCTCGAGGATCATCATCTGCGAGATCGCCGTATTGAAGCGCATCGACTCGATGTCGTCGCCGACCTTCCGGATCGTCTCGTGCAGGAGCTTGATGACTTCGCCCGAGTCGGCGACGCCGTCCCTGACCCTCGGGTTCGCACGGCCGTCGTCGCCGACGCAGTCGTGCCACACCTTCTGCAGGAAGCGGTGCACGCCCTCGATCCCGCGCGGGTTCCAGGGCTTCATGGCCTCGAGCGGCCCGAGGAACATGAGGAAGAGGCGCAGGCTGTCGGCGCCGTGGCTCTCGATGATCGTGTCCGGGCTCACGACGTTGCCGCGGCTCTTCGACATCTTCTCGCCGTCCTCGCCGAGAATGATGCCCTGGTGGAAGAGCTTCCTGAACGGCTCGTCGGTCGGGACGGCCCCGATGTCGAAGAGGACCTTGTGCCAGAAGCGGGCATAGAGGAGGTGCAGGACCGCGTGCTCCGCTCCCCCCACGTACAGGTCGGGCCCTCCCCAGCGCTTGAGCGCCTCCGGGGAGGCGAGCGCGCGCTCGTTATGGGGGTCCGTGTACCTCAGGTAGTACCAGCATGAGCCCGCCCACTGGGGCATCGTGTTGGTTTCCCGCCTGGCGCGAACCCAGGTGTCGCCCGCGGGCTTCGCCTTCGAGGCCGGAGAGGTGCCCCCCGTCGAGGTGTCGAACCAGACGTCGACCCACTCGGGGACGTTGGCGAGCGCGCTCTCCCCGGTGCCGCTCGGCAGGTAGGATTGGACCGGCGGGAGCTCCAGGGGAAGCGCCGACTCGGGCAGGGGCAGGGCGAACCTAACGACACCGTCCAGCTCGAAGCTTACGGGCTCCTTCGGGAGCGCGTCGCCGCCCCGGGCCCTGGCCGCCAGGTAGTCGGCCTCGCCGACCCAGACGATCGGGATCGGCTCTCCCCAGTACCTCTGGCGCGAGAAGAGCCAGTCGCGCAGCTTGTAGTTGACCGAGTGGCGGGCCGTTCCGCGGGCCGCCAAGTCGTCCGTCATCCGGCGCTTCGCCTCCTGCCAGCCGAGGCCCGTGTAGGCCCCCGAATGCACGAGCCGGCCGTCGCCCGTGTAGGGAAGCGTGGCCGCCCCTCCCGGGGGAAGGTCCAGGGGCTCGATCACGGCCACCACCGGCAGCGAGTAGCGGCCGGCGAACTCAAAATCCCTCTCGTCGTGCGCGGGAACGGCCATGATCGCGCCCGTCCCGTAGCCCGTGAGCACGTAGTCGGCGACCCAGATGGGAACGCGCGCCCCGTTGGCCGGGTTCACGGCGTAGGAGCCGGTGAAGACCCCGGTCTTGTCCTTGGCCAGGTCCGTGCGCTCGAGGTCGCTCTTGGAGGCCGCCTGCCTGCGGTAGGCGTCCACCGCGGCGCGGTTGTCCGGGGTCGTGAGCGCCCCGACAAGGGCATGCTCCGGGGCGAGGACCATGTAGGTGCATCCGAAGAGGGTGTCGGGACGGGTCGTGAAGACCTTCAGGCCGCCGAGCGACGGGTCCTCCAGGCTGAAGACGATCTCGGCCCCCTCGCTCCTGCCGATCCAGGCCGCCTGCATGCGCTTCGTGGAGTCGGGCCAGTCGACCCCGTCCAGCCCCGAGAGCAGCCGGTCGGCGTAGGCCGTGATCCTGAGCACCCACTGGCGCAGGCTGCGGCGCTCGACGGGGAATCCCCCGACCTCGCTCTTGCCGTCCACGACCTCCTCGTTCGCGAGCACCGTGCGCATCTCCGGGCACCACCACACGGGGCGCTCGTCGACGTAGGCCAGCCCCCGCTTGAAGAGCTGCAGGAAGATCCACTGCGTCCACCGGAAATACCTGGGGTCGGTCGTGTCGACCTCCCGGTCCCAGTCGTAGGAGAAGCCGAGCGCCTTGATCTGGCGCTTGAAGTTGGCGATGTTGTTCTGGGTGTTGGCCGCCGGGTGTGTCCCGGTCTTCACCGCGTGCTGCTCGGCCGGCAGGCCGAAGGCGTCCCAGCCCATCGGGTGCAGGACGTCGAAGCCCCGGGCCCTCTTGTAGCGGGCGATGATGTCGGTCGCCGTGTACCCCTCGGGGTGGCCTATGTGCAGCCCCGCCCCGGACGGGTAGGGAAACATGTCCAGGACATAGTATTTGGGCCGGGACGGCTCCTGGCCGGCCCGGAAAGGCCGGTCGCGTTCCCAGAAAGATTGCCAGCGGGGCTCAATTTCCTGAAAGTTGTAGTCTTTGCTCTCGGTAACCATCGTGTGAAACCCGCCATAGTGAACCAATCGCTCCCCCGGTCAATCTTGGCCGCCACAGCCCTTTGCCTCGGTCTCCTCCCAGGCCGGGCGTTTGCCTCCATGAGCTCGGGCTTTGAGCGGCTCCTCGACTCGGTCGTGCGGATCGACGTGCGCGAGATGAACTTTGACGACGGGGCCCGCCGGATCGACGCGAGCATAGGCTCCGGGGTGATCCTGTCCCAGGACGGCCTCATCCTGACGAACGCCCACGTGGCCGGCCCCAAGGCCGTCGAGATCAACGTGACCCTGTCCAACCTGGAGCGGGTGGGGGCAAGGCTCATCGGCTGGGACCACTGGACCGACCTGGCGCTCATCCGGCTCAACCTGGACGACGTCAAGAGGCGGGGCCTCGCCTTCAAGCACGCCGACTTCGGCGACAGCGACAAGCTCTACGTCGGCCAGACGGTCTTCGCCGTCGGGACGCCGCACGGGCTGACCCGGACGGTGACGCGCGGCATCATCTCCAACAACAACCGCTACTTCGAGGACACGGAGGGGGTCGACGGCTACGAGACCGGCAACTTCAACACCTGGCTGCAGACGGACGCCGCCATCAACCCGGGCAACTCCGGGGGGCCGCTCGTGACGGACGACGGCAAGGTCGTCGGGATCACGTCGCGGGCCTACCTCGGGGCCAACAACCTGGGCTTCGCCATCCCGAGCGTCACCGCCAAGCGGATCGTCGCTGGGCTCGTCCACGACGGCTCGATCACGCGCAGCTACACGGGCATCGTCCCGAAGGCGCTGCAGGATCTGGAGGGGTTTTACGACGTGGCGACCAACACGGGCATGCTGGTCGACAGCGTCGAGGCGGGCTCCCCCGCGGCCTACGCGGGCCTAAGGGCGGGCGACGTCATCCTGACGATCGAGGGCAAGAAGCTCGACGGGCGCTTTCCCGAGGAGCTCCCCCCGATCCAGAACATGATCGCAAGCGAGCCCGTCGGGACCTCGCTCGCCGTCACCTACAAGCGCGGCTCCAGGGAGGAGTCGGTCTCGCTCGTCACCGCCAGGCTCGAGAGCCGCATGGGCGAGGAGTGGGTCTCCGACACCTGGGGCGTCGGGGTCCGCAAGATCTCGCGGGCCTACGCCCGCGAGAACCAGCTGACGGACGACACGGGGGTCCTCGTGATCGGCGTCCAGAGGGGCTTCCCGGCCGAGGTGGCGGGGCTCGCCCGGGGCGACATCATCACCCGGATCAACGACAGCCCCGTGGCGTCGCTCGAGGTCATGAGGGCCATCGACTCGGCGTATTCCGCCAAGCCCGCGCCGACCTTGCTTGAGGTCCAGCGGGAACGGCGCGTATCCCTTGTTGTCCTTAAACCGTGAAAACACCCGCCTTCCTCCTGGCCGCCCTCTGCCTGGGCGTCTGCGCCCGGGCCGCCGACCTGCCGTCCCTTTGGGCTGAGCGCGTCAAGTGCACGGTCGCCGTCGAGTACGTGACCCAGACCGAGCTTGAGCGCCGGCCGACGATCGCCTACGGCACGGTCGTCGACGCCCAGGGCACGATCATCCTGCCATCCGCGGCGATCGACCTGAGGATCTCCCCCAAGCAGATACGCGACTTCAAGGTGTACGTCCCCGGGGACCCCGAGGGCACCCCGGCCGAATACCTTGGCCGCGACGCCCTTACCGGGTGGCATTTCGTGCGGGCGAGCGCCGCCGTCAGGGGGCGCTTGGTCCCGGTGACCGCCTTCGCCGCCCCCGGCTCCCCGACGGAGGTGGCCCTGGCCCAGGAGGTCTGGGGGATAGGCATCCGCAACAAGGAGGAGGACTTCACCCCCTACATCCTCCAGAGCCACGTGGCGCTCGTCCAGTCGCTGCCGCAGCGCACCGCGATCTCCCAGCAGGAGGTCGCAGGTCCCGGGCTTCCGGTGTTCGACACGGCGGGCCGCTTCGTCGGCCTTGCGGCGAGCTCCTTCGGCCAGACCTTTCTCGAGTTCTCGGGCTCCGACCGGGGCGGCTCGCCCGTCATGCTCGTCAACATCGAGGAGAGCAGCGCCTTCCTCGTGGCCGCTGAGGTGCTCCCCTACATCTCGAGGACGCCGAAGAACGTGTTCGGCAGGCCGCTCGCCTGGCTCGGCGCCTACGGCCTTGAGCCGATGGACCGGGAGGTCGCCGCGTTCCTCAAGCTCGAGTCCCAGTCGGGCGCGGTGGTAAGCGAGGTGCTCGAGGGCAGCCCCGCCGAGAAGGCGGGGCTCAAGGCGCACGACATCATCCTCGGGGTCGACGGCAAGCCGCTGCCCCGGTTCAAGCCCGACCGCGTCGTCGTCGACTACCTGGACCGCCTGATCGCGGCGCACGTCCCCGGCGACACGATGACGCTCACCGTCCTTCGCGGATCGAGCCGCATGGACCTTAGGGCCGCGCTCGACGAGGAGCCGCGCCTGGTGCGCGAGGCGAACCGCAACTACTTCGAAAGGATCGGGTTCACCGCCCGGGAGTTCGTCTACGGGGACGCGATCGCCCGGCATTCGAAGACGTCCGACCTGAGGGGCGTCGTCGCCCACCTGGTAAAGCCCAACAGCCCCGCCGACATCGCGGGACTAAGGCCCGACGACTGGATCAAGGAGATCGACGGGGCCGAGGTGAAGGACTTCGACTCCGCGCAGGCGAGGTTGACGGCGATCGAGGCGGACCTCCAGCGCACGGAGACGGTCTTCCTGGTCGGGCGCGGGGGCGACACGGCCGTCCTTCGGATCAAGCTGCGCTAAGCGGGGCCATGTTCACCGGAATCGTCGAGGAAACGGGAGGCGTGGAGTCCTTCGAAAGGGAAGGGGGCGGGTGGCGCCTGACAGTGTCGGCCCGCGAGACCGTGAAGGGGCTCGCCACGGGCGAGAGCGTGGCCGTCAACGGGTGCTGCCTGACGGCCGTGGCCTATGACAGCGAGACCCTCACCTTCGACGTCCTGGAGGAGACCCGGCGCCTGACCAACCTTCACGCGGTCGGTCCCGGCGTCCCCGTCAACCTCGAGCGCAGCATGAGGGCCGACGGGCGCTTCGGCGGGCACTTCGTCACGGGCCACATCGACGGGACGGGGCCGATCGAGGTGTTCGAGCCGCGGGGGCAGGACCACTACCTGCGGGTCCGGGGCCCGGAAGGGTGCGGCCGCCTGCTCGTCATGAAGGGGAGCATCGCCGTCGACGGGATATCGCTCACCGTGGCCGAGGTGCAGGGCGACACGTTCGCGGTCTGGATCATCCCGCACACGCTCGAGGTCACCAACCTGCGCGTGCGCAGGGCCGGGGACCTGGTGAACCTCGAGTTCGACATGTTGGGCAAATACGTGGATAAGATGCTCCAGGCCCAGGGGGGGCAGCGCCACTGACCATGCGCCTCGCGCTCAACGCAATCACCGACGAGCTACGCCGCCTCAAGGCAAGCGGGGTCGACAGTGTCGTCGTGTCCGAGGAGGGCCTGGCCGCGCTTCGCGCCGCGATCGGCCCCTTTGCGGCGCCCCGGCCTGCGGCGCCGGCCGAGCACGCCCCCGCAAGGGCCCCGGCCCCCCGGGCCGAGTCCCGGGTGGCTGCGGCCCCCGCGCCCCCGCCCCCCGTCGTGTCCCTGCCCGCGGGCGACAAGCGCACGAGGTGGGAGGCCCTCCTCAAGCTCGTCGCCGACGACCCGGTCTGCAGGGCGAAGCTAAGGCCCGGGAAGAAGGCGGTCCTCGGCGTCGGCAACCTCGACGCCTCGATCATGTTCGTCGGCGAGGCGCCCGGCGCGGAGGAGGAGGTCCAGGGTGAGCCCTTCGTCGGGCCCGCCGGCCAGCTCCTCAACAAGATGATCACGGGCATGGCGCTCTCCAGGTCGGACGTCTACATCGGCAACATCATGAACTGGCGGCCGGACCTGCCCGCGGGCGCGGACGGCGTCCAGACGGGCAACCGCCCGCCGACCGAGTCCGAGATGGCCCACTGCCTTCCCTACCTGCGGGCGCAGATCGACATCGTGGACCCGGGCCTGCTGGTGGCGCTCGGCGCCACCGCCGCAAAGGGGCTCCTCGGGCCCAAGGCGTTCGGGGCCCTCGGGGAAGTCCGCGGCAAGTGGCACGATTTCAGCGGGAGGCCCCTCATGGTGACCTACCACCCGAGCTACATCCTTAGGAACCCCACGAACCGCACCAAGCGCCTGATCTGGGAGGATTTGCTCAAGGTCATGGAACGCGCCAACCTCCCCGTCACCGACAAGCAGCGCGGGTTCTTCCTTTGACCATGAAACCATCCAGAATTGCCCTGGTCCTTGCGGCGGCGGCCTCGGCCGCGACCCTGTCCCCCGCGCGGGGGACCGACCAGGTGTTCGACTTCGAGGTGCTGCGCTTCGAGGCGAAGATGCTCGCCGCGAAGCCCTTCGTCGCCCCCCCGGTCAACGTGCCGGCGGCGCTCCTCAAGCTCAACTACGACCAGTACCGCGACATCCGCTTCCGCCCGGGCGAGTCCCTCTGGAGGCGCGAGCGCCTGCCCTTCGAACTGCAGTTCTTCCACCCCGGATTCAACTTCGACCGGACGGTGCAGATCAGCACCGTGCAGGGCCGCGCGGTGGAGCCCGTCGCGTTCTCCCCCGCGCTCTACGACTACGGTGCGAACCGCATCCCTTCCGTCCCGTCGACGATGGGCTTCGCCGGGCTAAGGGTGCTCTATCCGCTCAACAAGCCGGGCGATGAATTGGGGGCCTTCCAGGGCGCAAGCTACTTCCGCTTCCTGTGCCAGCGCGCGGTCTACGGGCTGTCGGCCCGGGGACTGGCGATCAACACCGGGGAGCCCGGCGGCGAGGAATTCCCCGTCTTTAGGGAGTTCTGGGTCGAGCGCCCGGCGGCCGACGCCAAGAGCCTGACGCTCTACGCGCTCCTCGACGGGCCCTCCGTTGCCGGGGCCTTCCGCTTCCAGGTCACCCCCGGCGCCGAGACGGTCGTCCAGGTCCACGAGGTCCTCTACTGCCGGACGAACCCCAGGGTCCTTGGGGTCGCCCCCCTGACCAGCATGTTCTGGCACGGCAAGAACTCGAACGTGAGCTACAACGACTTCCGCCCCGAGGTGCACGACTCCGACGGCGTCATGCTCTTCACGGGAGCGGGCGAGTGGATCTGGCGCCCGCTCACCAACCCCGAGTCGACCCGGGTCGCGGCCTTCTCGGACGAGAACCCGAAGGGCTTCGGGCTGCTCCAGCGCGAGCGCAACTTCGAGAGCTACCAGGACCTCGAGGCGTACTACCACCTGCGCCCGAGCGCCTGGGTCGAGCCCGTGGGCCCCTGGGGCCGGGGCTCGGTGCGCCTGGTCGAGCTCCACGGCCCCGACGAGTCGTACGACAACATCGGGGTCTTCTGGGTGCCCGCCGTCCTGCCGGAGCCCGGCGACCCGATCGAGCTCTCCTACAAGCTCCACTGGTTCTTGGACCAGGTCCATCCGCCCGCGGGGTACGTCACGGCGACCCGCGAGGGCCGCACCGCGACGCAGGAGACCGACCTTGAGAGGTTCTTCGTCGACTTCGGCGGCTCGTACCTGATCCACGAGGGCCCGGATCCCCTGATCCAGCCGGTCGTGACCGTCGGCACCGGCGCCGCCCTCGTCAACGCGACGCTCCAGAAGAACCCGTTCAACGGGACGTGGAGGGTGGCGTTCGCGATCAAGCCGGACGGCACCGGGCGGCCGGTCGAGCTGCGCTGCTTCCTGCGCAAGACGCCCCACGTCCTCACCGAGACGTGGAGTTACCTGTGGCAGCCGTGACCGAAGACGCGCTGGGGGAGGGTCCCGTGGTCGGGCTGCCCGAGGCGTTCCGGCCAAAGACCGGGACCATGGAGTCCTGGAACGCGGCCTACGTGAGGGTGGAGGACTACCTGCGCGCGCACCGCATCCACAACCGGCTCCACCAGAGCCGCCTCATCCAGAAGATACTCGAGCGGGCGGCGAGGCGCCACGAGGCGCACCCGGCGCTCGACCCCACCATGGTGGCGGCCGAGGAGACGGAGGCGCTCATGGATTCCTGGTTCGCCGCGGTCCTCGACGAGAAGGACCAGCCGCACGACCGCCTGGCCGTGGACGGGAGGGTGGCGCTTCTGCTTTGCGACGGGCCCGAGCGCTGGCCCTACGCGTTCCTCGACGAGGACCGGATCCCGCCCGGGTTCGCCAAGGCGATGAGGAGCAGCCACCTCGAGGCCGGCCCCGACCTGGCGGTCTCCAGCATGGTCCCGAGGCCGATCGACCTCGGCCGGATAACCGAGGCCGCGGGCGAGACCCTCGAGCGGTTCGAGCGCTGGCCCGTCCTGCGCGCCCTCTTCCTTTGGCTCGTGTTCGCCCTCTCCCTGGGCGGGATATTCTTCCTCACGCGCTAGCATGCAGGTCTTCCTCACAGGCAAGATGGACGCCTCCCGCCTGAACCGGCGGCGGTTCGTCTTCTTCTCGAGCGTCTTTGGCCTGACGAGCATGGCGACCTGGTTCGTGGCGGACCTCTACTGGAGGGGCAACCAGGGCCTCTCGGGACTCGAGGTCGCCCTTCTTCTCCTCTTCATCCCGCTCTTCGCGCACATTGCCGTCGGGTTCTGCACGGCGCTCGCCGGCTTCTACGTGATCAACCGCGGCGGCGACAGCGCCCGGATCTCGGTCTGCGCGCCCCAGGGCGGTCCCCACCGCCTCGCCTCGACCGCCATCGTGATGCCGGTCTTCAACGAGGACGTGAGCCGCGTCTTCGAGGGGCTGCGGGTCGTCTTCAAGTCGGTCCAGCAGCTCGAGGGCGCCGACAACTTCGACTTCTTCATCCTGAGCGACTCGAACCAGCCCAACCAGTGGATCCGGGAGGAGGTGGCCTGGGCCGAGCTGTGCAAGCAGGTCGGCGGCTTCGGGAAGATCTTCTACCGAAAGAGGCGCCAGGCGATCAACAAGAAGGCCGGCAACGTCGCCGACTTCCTGCGGCGCTGGGGAAAGAACTACCGCTACATGGTGGTGCTCGACGCCGACTCGATCATGACGGGCGAGGCCCTCGGCCGCCTGGTGTCCATGATGGAGGCGACCCCCTCGGCCGGGATCATCCAGACGGCGCCAAGGACCGTGCGGGGCGAGTCCCTCTACTCGAGGCTCCAAGCCTTCGCCAACCGGATCTACAGCCCGATCTACCTGGCGGGGCTCAACTACTGGCAGCAGCACGAGGGCAACTACTGGGGGCACAACGCGATCATCCGCGTGCAGCCGTTCATGGAGCACTGCTCGCTGCCGGAGCTGCCGGGCAACGAGCCCTTCGGGGGCCGGATCCTCTCGCACGACTTCGTCGAGGCCGCCCTCATGCGCAAGGCGGGCTGGGGCGTGTGGCTCGCCCACGACGTCGAGGGCAGCTACGAGGAGGGGCCGCCGACCTTGATCGAGAGCGCAAAGCGAGACCGCCGCTGGTGCCAGGGCAACATGCAGCACGCCTGGCTCCTCACCGCCCGGGGGTTCCGCTCCGCGAACCGCTTCCACCTGCTGATGGGGGTCATGGCCTACGTGTCGTCGCCGCTCTGGCTCCTGTTCCTGATCCTGAGCACGATCGAGATGGTGAACCAGGCCTCGGCGGGGCCCCCCGACCTGGCGTACATGCTGCCGGACACGACGTCCCTCTTCGGGTACGCCGTCGCGGTGCCGGAGGCTCTGACGCTCTTCTCTCTGACGATGCTGCTACTCTTCCTGCCCAAGTTCGTGAGCGTCGTGGTCCTCCTTGGCCGCAAGGACGAGGTCGCGGGGTTCGGGGGGCGCTGGCGGGTCACCCTGAGCGCCATCCTGGAATCCCTGGGATCGATGCTCCTTGCTCCCATCAACATGATCTTCAACACGAGGTTCGTCATCTTCACGCTCCTCGGGCAGGGGGTCCAGTGGGTCACGCAGAAGCGCTCGGCCGACGAGGACGGGACGGACTGGCGCGAGGCCATCATCACGCACGGCGTCCAGACGGTGTTCGGGCTCGTCTGGGGAATCTCCTCCCTCATCCTGATCCCCGCCTACTTCGCGTGGCTTAGCCCGGTCCTGGCGGGCCTCGTCTTCTCGATACCGCTCTCCATCTTCCTGAGCAAGGCGAGCTTCGGGCGGCGCGCCCGGGAGTTGGGGATCTTCGTCACGCCCGACGAGACGCAGCCCCCCGAGGAGCTGCGCCAGCTCGAGCGCAACTTGGCCGAGTGCTACCGGCACCTCCCGCCCTTCGAGCCCCTGCGCGCCGACTACGGCCTCATGCAGGCGGTCCTCGACCCCTATATCAACGCCATGCACGTCGCGCTCCTGAGGCAGCGCCGGACGAGCACGGTCGCCCGCGAGTGGTTCTCGAGGCTCCAATTGCGCCTCTTGAGGGAGGGGCCGGGGCGGTTCACGACCAAGGAGAAGATGGCCCTGCTCCTGGACCCGCAGTCGATGATCCACCTTCACCGCGAGCTCTGGAGCCTGCCGTCGGAGTCGCTCGCCGAGTGGTGGCGCCTGGCGATGCGCCAGTACAACGTGATCGCCGCGGTCCCGAGCACCGCGCTCTACCGGTAGGCCCCTACGCGGAGATCCGGCGCAATTCGGCCGCCGCCTTTGCGAACTCGGCCTCGCAGTCGCCGATCAGGGGGGCGGCCTGGGCCAGGCCCTCCTTCTTCGAGAGGAACTCCAGCCGCTCCGCGACCGACTTAAGGATCTGGGCGCCCACGTTGGCCGAGCTGCCCTTGATGGTGTGGGCCGCCCGGGTGAACCCGGCCACGTCCCCCATCTTGAGGCAGGCCTTCAAGTCGGCGATCCGCTTCGGGGTGTCCTCCAGGTAGATGCCGACGATCTCCCTGAGGAACTCGCCGTTGTCGCCGGGGTTGAGCTCCCTCAGGCTCGCGATGGAATCGAGGTCGATGGACGGGGTGTCGGGCACGGCGTGTGGAGGTTGAGGGTTGTGTTTTCTATGCCGCCCGGGCTCAGGTCGCCCACTCAAAGGAGGTGTTCTGCTCGATCTCCGTGATCGTCGTCATGCCGAGAAGGACCTTCTTGAGCCCATCGTAGCGCAGGGGCCTGTAGCCGACCTTGGCTGCCGCCTTGGTGATCTCCTGGACGCTGCGCTCCTCGGAGATGAGGGCGCGGATCTCCTCGGTGATGAGGACAAGCTCGTGGATCGCGACGCGGCCCTTGTAGCCGGTGCCGCGGCACTTGGGGCATCCCTTCCCGCGGTAGAAGGAGACGTCCGTCAGGCCCTCGTCCTTGAAGTACTTCGAGAGGACCTCCCGGGACGGCGTGTAGGCCTCCTTGCAGTTCTCGCAGATGCGGGCCGCGAGCCTCTGGGCGAGGACCCCGATGACGGAGGGGGCCACCATGTAGGGCTCGACGCCGATCTCGATCAGCCGGGTGATCGCCTGCGGGGCGGAATTCGTGTGCAGCGTGGCGAAGACGATGTGGCCCGTCAGGGCCGCCTCGGTCGCGATCTTCGCCGTCTCCAGGTCGCGGATCTCGCCGATCAGGATGGCGTCGGGGTCCTGCCTCATGAGCGCCCGCAGCAGGTTCGCGAACTTCAGGTCGATCGTGTGGTTCACCTGGCTCTGGGTGACCCCGTCGAGCTGGATCTCGATCGGGTCCTCGATCGTCGAGATATTGAGCTCCGGCGTGTTGATCTCGTGGAGCGCCGAATAGAGGGTCGTCGTCTTGCCCGAGCCCGTCGGGCCCGTCACGAAGATGATGCCGTTCGGGTTCTGGATCAGCCGCTTGAAGGGCTGCAGGATCGACTGCGACATCATCATCTTCTCGAGCGTGATCATCGACTTCTTGCCCGACATCGCGAGGATGCGGATCACGACCTTCTCGCCGTAGGCCGACGGGATCGTCGAGACGCGGAAGTTGGCGGTCTGGTTGCCGATCGGCAGCGAGAAGCGGCCGTCCTGGGGGATGCGCGACTCGGCGATGTCCAGGTTGCACAGGATCTTGATGCGCGAGATGAGCGCCTTGTGGAGCTTCCTGGAGTACGTGAGGATCTCCCGCAGGTTGCCGTCGACGCGGAACCGGATCCGCGAGTGGATCTCCTGCGCCTCGATGTGGATGTCCGTGGCGCGCTCCCTCATCGCGTAGTACACGATCTCGTCGAGGATCTGGACAAGCGCGTTGTTGTCGGCGAGCTGCGCGAGCTTGTCGGCGGCCAGTTCCGGCTGGTCGAAGAGGGTGGAGCGCTCCAATTGCCCGAGGCTGTCCTCCAGGCGCTCCTCGTTGGAGTAATGGATCGCGATCGCATCCTCGACCTCCCTCGGCAGCGCGAAGACCGGGCTCACCGGGATCCCCGCGATCTGGCCCAGCCTCTTCGCCGTCTCGCTCTCGTCGGGCGAGGACATGGCTACCGTCATCGTCCCGTTGAAGATGTACAGGCCGACCGCGCGCACCTTCTTCGCCACCTCGAGCGGGATCTTCTCGATCGCCTCGTCGGTGATGACCGACACGAACGGGTCCACGTAGGCGACGTTCATCGTGTCCGCCCAGAAGCGGCAGGCGTCGTCCTTGCCGATGATCTTCGCGTCGATCACGGCCTGCACGAGCTCGGGGCTGTCCCCGTGACGCTCGCCCAGGCTGCGCAGCTCCTCCTCGCTCCCGAAGTTGGGAGTCGCACGGAGCTTGGCGAAGAACGTATCAACTCTTTGGCTTAACACGGGTGGGTTTCTTGGCCTTGAACAATTTGCCGATCTCGGCCTGGTCCAGCTTCTCCATGGCGAACGAGGCGGAGCCCCGCTCGGCCTCGATCTCGGCCAGGAGGTCCGGCAGCGAGTAACGGACCTCGGCCAGGACGGCCGGCTTGGGCGCGGGACCCTCGGGGTGCGTGGAATCGGCGGTGCTCATCCTCAGGCGGGAGGGGTCTCCTCGTCGGACTCGAAGCAGGCCTCTATCGTCTCGGCGAGCGCCCGGCCGATGTCCTCGGGCGGCGCGTCCTTGCGGATGTAGTTGGCCGCTCCGAGCGCCACGGCCTCGTCGATCGTCTGGCGGTTGGCGAGCGAGGTGAGCATCACGACCACGCAGTCGGGGTCGAGCGTCTTCAGGGCGCGAAGGGTCTCGATGCCGTCCATGACGGGCATGTTGACGTCGAGCATCACGAGGTCGGGCTTCTCCCTCTTGTAGACCTCGAGCGCCTCGACGCCGTTCGGCGCCTCGAAGATGCGCGTCGTCCCAAGGTGGCGCAGCAAAAGGGAGATGAACTTCCTTATGTGCGCCTCGTCGTCCACGAGGAGGATGCTTCCGGTGAAATTCATTTAATGAAGAGCGGGAGGCTCACGTAGAATTCCGCACCGTGGCCGGGGAGGTTGTCCACGCCGATGGTCCCGTTGTGAGCCTCAATGATCTTGCGGCAGATTGCGAGCCCGAGGCCCGTGGACTTCTCCCCGCCGGTCGGCGTCGCCGACAGGCGGCCGTAGTCCTTGAAGAGCTTGTGGCGCTCGTCGTCGGGTATCCCCGGGCCGTTGTCCCTGACGGTGAACCCGGCAAACGAACCCTTCGTGTGGATGGTGACCGTGATCACGGAGCCCTTCGGGGAGTACTTCACCGCGTTGCTGATCAGGTTGTCGACGACCTGGCGGATCTTGTTGCGGTCGACGTCGACCATGGGGTCCTCCTTGGTCTTCAACATCTCGATCCTCGTGTTCTTCTTCGCGGCCTCGATGTTGCTCAGGTGCACCGACCTCTCGACGATCTCGACAACGCTCGTGGGGGCCTTGTCGAGCTTCAAGTGGCCCGCCTCGATCGTGGCGACGTCCAGGAGCTCGTTGACCAGTTGGAGCATCGACTGGCTCGCGCCGTGGATCGTCTGGATGATCTCCCTCTGCTCGGGGCTTAGTTCGCCGATCGCGTTCTCGTCCAAGAGCTCTGCGAGCCCGCGGATCGAGGAGAGGGGGTTGCGCAGGTCGTGGGCGCACATCCCGAGGAACCGGTCCTTGGCGGCGTTCGCCTTGCTCAATTGGTCGACCAGGTGCTTCTGCTGCTCGACGAGCTGCTGGTTGCTCAGGTGGGTGCGGATCCGGGCCACCACCTCCTTGGGGCGGAAGGGCTTCGTCAGGTAGTCGACGCCGCCGGCGTCGAAGCCCATGACGACGTCATCGGCCTCGCTCTTGGCCGTGACGAAGATGACCGGGGCGCACTTGTCCCCGTAGGCCTTCTTCAGGGTGCGGCAGGTCGTGAACCCGTCGATACCGGGCATCATGACGTCTAGGAGCACCAGGTTGGGCTGGAACGTGGCGTAGGTCTCAAGAGCCTGCTCGCCCGAGGCGGCCTCGGCTATCTCGTAGCCCTCGTGCCGGAGAATGCCGCCGATTATGCGCAGGTTTATCCGGTCGTCATCTACTGCCAGTATCCGTCGGCCCTTCAGGTCGATGGAAGGGGTTGTCAGAGAATCATCCATTATTGGCGTTGGATCAATGAGACAGCGAGCCTGCCCTGCAAGCCAGAGAATTTCGAGCCCGCAAAACGGCCCGCCAAGAACAAGTCACATCACAAAATCCAGATATGTTGATATTTTGCTTGCCTAGACCCCATGAGACCGGGTTCGTTTGTGGCTTCCCAGTCGAATCCTCATGTCAAAATCATTCGTATTTTCCTCCGAGTCCGTGGGCGAAGGCCATCCCGACAAGGTCGCCGACCTCATCTCCGACAGCGTCCTTGACGCCTGCCTCGCGCAGGACACCAAGAGCCGCGTCGCCTGCGAGACCCTCGTGAAGTCGAACCAGGTCGTGATCGCCGGCGAGATCACCACCGGTGCGAAGATCAACTACGAGCTCGTCGTGCGCGACGCGATCCGCGACATCGGCTACGTGAACGACGACGACGTCTTCCACTGCGACAAGGTCTTCATCCACAATCTGCTCACCCGCCAGTCCCCGGACATCGCCCAGGGCGTCGACGCCCGCAAGGCCGAGGGCAAGGACACGGCGGAGCAGGGCGCCGGCGACCAGGGGCTCATGTTCGGCTACGCGTGCAACGAGACCCCCGAGATGATGCCGACGGCGATCATGTTCGCCCACCGCCTCGGCCGCGAGCTGACGAAGCTGAGGAAGGCCGGCGTCGTCGGCTGGCTGCGGCCGGACGCGAAGTCGCAGGTGTCGATCCGCTACGAGAACGACCGGCCGATCCGGGTCGAGAACGTCGTCATCTCGACGCAGCACACCCCGAGCGTGAAGCACGCGGCGATCCGAGACTTCCTGATCGAGAACGTGATCATGAAGGTCATCCCGGCCGCCATGATGGACAAGTCGACCCAGTTCCTGATCAACCCCACAGGGCGCTTCGTCGTCGGCGGGCCCGAGGGCGACTCGGGCCTCACCGGAAGAAAGATCATCGTCGACACCTACGGCGGCTGGGGCCGCCACGGCGGCGGCGCCTTCTCGGGCAAGGACCCGTCGAAGGTCGACCGCTCGGCCGCGTACATGTGCCGCTGGGTCGCGAAGAACATCGTGGCCTCGGGGCTGGCCGACATCTGCGAGCTCCAGGTGGCCTACGCGATCGGATACCCCGAGCCCGTCAGCATCTGGGTCGACGCCATGGGCACCGCCAAGGTGCCGGAGGCCAAGATCACCAAGGCCGTGCAGAAGGTCTTCAGCTTCAAGCCTGCCAACATCATCAAGCAGCTGGACCTCCTTCGTCCCATCTACCGCTCGACGACCAACTACGGACACTTTGGAAAGCCGGACCTGCCCTGGGAGCAGACGAACCGGACCAAGGAGCTCATCGCCGCCGCCAAATAGCCCGCAACTAACGAACAAACAGATTCTTACGATCATGCCCACGACCTCCGCCACCCGCTCCGCCAAGGACTTCCACGTCAAAGACATCGCGCTCGCCGAATGGGGCCGCAAGGAGATCGCCGTCGCCGAGCACGAGATGCCCGGGCTCATCTCGGTCCGAAAGAAGTTCGGAACGAAGAAGCCCCTGAAGGGCGTCCGGATCACGGGCTCCCTGCACATGACGATCCAGACCGCGGTCCTCATCGAGACCCTGGTCGAGCTCGGAGCCGACGTGCGGTGGGCCTCCTGCAACATCTTCTCGACCCAGGACCACGCCGCCGCCGCGATCGCGAAGGCGGGCGTCCCCGTCTTCGCCTGGAAGGGCGAGACGCTCGAGGAGTACTGGGACCTGACCTGGAGGGCGCTCAGCCACCCGGGCGGCAAGGGCCCGCAGCTCGTCGTCGACGACGGCGGCGACGTGACGCTCCTCCTGCACAAGGGCTACGAGCTCGAGGAGGGGAGCGACTGGGTGAACTCGGCCTCCGGCTCCCACGAGGAGGGCGTCATCAAGGCGCTCCTCAAGAGGATCCACGCGGAATCGCCGTACGTCTTCCATGAGATGGTCAAGGACTGGCGCGGCGTCTCCGAGGAGACGACGACCGGCGTCCACCGCCTCTACCAGCTTCACGAGAAGGGCAAGCTCCTCGTCCCCTCGATCAACGTCAACGACTCGGTCACGAAGTCGAAGTTCGACAACCTCTACGGCTGCCGCGAGTCGCTCGCCGACGGCCTGAAGCGGGCGACCGACGTCATGATCGCGGGCAAGGTCGCGGTCGTCTGCGGCTACGGCGACGTGGGCAAGGGCAGCTCGCACTCGCTTCGGGGCTTCGGCGCCAGGGTCATCGTGACCGAGGTCGACCCGATCAACGCGCTCCAGGCGGCCATGGAGGGCTTCGAGGTCAACACGATCGAGAGCGCGCTCCCCGACGCCGACATCTTCGTCACGACGACCGGCAACTGCGACGTCATCACGCTCGAGCACATGGAGCAGATGAAGGACCAGGCGATCGTCTGCAACATAGGGCACTTCGACAACGAGATCCAGGTCGACCGACTCTACAAGGCCCCGGGCGTCAAGCGGGAGACGATCAAGCCCCAGTACGACTCCTTCACCTTCCCGAACGGCCGCCGGATCTACCTGCTCGCCGAGGGCCGCCTGGTTAACCTCGGCTGCGCGACCGGCCACCCCTCGTTCGTGATGTCGAACAGCTTCACGAACCAGACGCTGGCGCAGCTCGACCTCTGGAAGAACCGCGACACCTACAAACCCGGCGTCTACCGCCTGCCGAAGCACCTCGACGAGGAGGTCGCCCGGCTGCACCTGGACCGCATCGGCGTCAAGTTGACCAAGCTCACCGACAAGCAGGCCAAGTACCTCGGGGTCCCCGTCGAGGGGCCCTACAAGCCCGAGCACTACCGGTATTGACCGGCCGGGCGCCGGCCGCATGTCGGGCGGCGCCCCTTCCCAGGCAAAAGGCCCCTAAAGCTGGGCCCCGACGGGCCGATCTAGGGGCAACGTCATGTCCGTTGCACTCCGGTCGTCCTTCGGCGCCTGGTGGATCCGTTTCGTCCAGAGGATGGGCTATCGGCCTCCGGCTCCGAGCGTTGCGGAGCCACCGCCCGCACCGCCTTCCACCCTAGAGGTGGAGGCGGAGCCGTGCCCGGCGGCCGCGCCTGTCGCCGAGGCGCCGAGCGAGGAGCGCGAGAGGCGGCTCCTTCAGGAGAGGAAGGCCCTGCAGGAGGAGCTCGCCCGCTCGTTCGCGCAGACCGTGATCGCCCCCGCGCCGGACGTCGTGCCCGTCCTCACTCGGGAGCAGACGCTCGCCTCGCTGGAGGGCCTCCAGCAGATCCCCTCGCTGCAGTCGCTCGTGCAGGGGTTCGTGAAGATCTCCGGCAGCAACGACGCCTCGGTGGGGGACGTCGTCGCGTCCATCCAGAGGGACCCGGCGCTTTGCATCAGGCTCCTCGCCATGGCGAACTCGGTCGTGGTCGCCTCGGAGCAGCGCGTCAAGGACCTGAACACCGCCGTCCATCTGCTCGGCGTCCTGAGGGTGCGGCGCCTGCAGAAGGCATTCTTCACCTTGAGGGACGCCCGCCAGCTGGCGGATGGCCTCGACTGGCGCCACCTCTGGATCCACGCGCTCGCGACGGCCTCCCTCGCCGAGGAGCTCGACCGGGAGCTTGGCACCCAATGCGGCCCGCAGCTCTACCTGGCGGGCCTCCTGCATGACGTGGGCAAGATCGCCCTTTCGACCGTGGCCGCCGACGCGTACCGGTGCGTGCTCGTGGACGCATGGAACGAGAAGGGGATCCTCGAGGACCTCGAGAAGTCCCACCTGGGGATCAACCACCGCGAGGCCGGATGGATCTTCGCGCTCCAGAACAAGCTCCCCGAGGAGGTGGTCGAGGCCGTGGCCTTCCACAACGAACCCGCCGCGGCGAAGAGCTTCCCCCTGGAGGTCGCCCTCGTCTCGGTGGCCAACTACCTGAGCAAGGAGTTCGGCCTCGGGTTCAGCGGTTCGCGCCTCGGCGAGGCCGACGGCGAGTTTGCCGACCTGCCGGCCTGGGAGACCATAGCCGGCACGACCGGACGAAAGCCCGATTTCGAGTCCCTGGAATTGGCGCTGCGGCGGTTCTCCGGGGCCATGCGCGCAGAACTTAGGGGCCTGCGTGAGATCACCTAGGGCGCAGCGAATCGGAAGATCTATGTCGCACTTAGGCTACAGTCGCGAGGAACAATATAATTGCCTGCATAGGGGCCGGATTCAGGCTCCATAGCGAATGAACCGGCCGAGCGAAAAAGCATCGTCGAAGTGGTTCACCCCGAGGCGGGATTGGACCGGGCCGCGGGCCATGGGACCGGTCGACACCTGCTACAAGATGCTGGAGCTTTACCTGTGGACGTTCGCCATCACCGGCACCGTCGGATTGGTCGCGATCACCGCGTTGAATCGTGGCGCGATTTTAAGAAACCCGATCTTCTACGTGGCGGTCGCCACGGTGCTGGCCGATTGGGTGGCGACCCTGTTTAGGGGCCTTCCATTCCTGGGCCGCTATGTGACCTATGCGGTTTCCCTCTTCCTATTCGAGGCCTGCTCGTCGATGGAGCTCGGGCTAACCCCCAACAGACCGTTTGTCCTTCTCGTGCTCCTGTCGTCCGTCGCCTTCTTCTTCGGCACGCGAAAGGCCATGGGGCTGCTTCTGCTTCTCGTATGCACCCACCTGGCCATCGCCTGGGGTTGGACGCGCGGTTATCTCCCGCTTTTCATGGATGGGCCCAGGGAGGCCGCGATGTACATGGACTTCACCTCGGGGCTGGTCTGGCTGCGGGTGACGATCCTCTCGTCGGGGATGATCGCCCTCGTGCTCCTGCTCATGAACTACATGCTGCGCGACACGCAGAGGGCGCTTCGCGAGACCGAGCGCGCGTTCCAGCGCCTGGCCGTGGAGCAGGAGAGCCGCGCGAGGGCCGAGGAGGCGAGGATGAAGGCCGAAAACACCGCGCGTGACGCGCAGAAGTTCGACGCCCTGGGAAGGCTTGCCGCCGGGGTCGCCCACGACGTGAACAACGCCCTCTGCGTCGTCAAATGCTACGGGAGCCTTATGGCCGAGGATCCGAACGACGCCGCGTCCGTCACCGACGGGGTCGCCGCGATCCGAGCTGCGACCGCGAACGCCGAGCAGCTCACGCACCACCTTCTCGCGTTCAGCAGGAGCGACGCGAGCCTGAAGGGGGGGGTGGCCGACCTTGCCGACGTCGTGCGTCTCGAGTCAAAGACGCTCGGGCGCATGCTGCCCGCGAACATCCAGGTGACGGCCGAGGTGGACGGGGCGCATTTCGTGCCCCTTGGAAGGGGCTCGCTCCAGGAGATCATCATGAACCTGGCGATCAACGCGCGAGACGCCATGCCCCAGGGGGGCCGTCTGGAGCTGAAGGTCGCGGCCCAGACCGAGGGCAACGGCCGGCGACTCGTGTCCCTGGAGATCGCTGACTCCGGGGTCGGCATCGACCGGGAGACCCAGGAGCGCATCTTCGAGCCCTTCTTCACAACGAAGGCGAGCGGAAGCGGCACGGGGCTGGGCCTGTCGATGGTCTACGGACTTGTCTCCGGGGCGGGAGGATCCATCTCGGTCGCGAGCGCTCCGGGGAAGGGGACCCGGTTCTCCATACGCCTGCCGGAGATGGAGGCGGCCCAGGCCATCACCGCACAGCCCGCGAGGGCCGGGATACTCTCCAGCACACGCTGCCGGGTTCTCATCGCCGAGGACCAGCCGCAACTGCTTGCGCTTGTCGAGAAGGTCCTCTCCAACGAGGGATTCCCCGTGATCACCGCCGCCGACGGCGATTCCGCCTTGGCTGCGCTCTCGGTGCCCGGGAGCGCCTTCGGGCTCCTGATCGTCGACGCGGTCATGCCGGGATTCCCCACGAACCTGCTGATCGAGCGCGCGCTCCTCACGAACCGGGACTGCCGGGTGATCGTCGCCAACGCCCACGCGTCGGATGACGTCGCCCTAGGGGAGGCCAATTCCGGCCTTCATTATCACTCGCTGTCGAAGCCGTTTGACGTGAGCCAACTGCGCGAGGCGGTGAATTCGGTGCTCTCCAGAAGCAACTAAGGCGCCGGGGATTCCCTCAATGCGGGGCGGCTTATGTCGATTTACTGGTGCCCATTAGGGATTCTTGAAGGTACGGTTGGCCCAGGGGTTGGGCATGCTGACCGTTGTATGCTGGGCACCAGGGGAGTACACTCCAGGTCATGAACCGGCTCCTAGTCACGTTGCCTAAGGTTTTTGGTTCCTTCGTTCTCGGGCTCACGGGTCTCCTGGTTTATTTCGTGGCGGCTTCCGCGGTAGAGGTTCCCGGCACCTCCTCGACAAGGGAGATCATCGTGGGGTGCCTCGTGGGCGCCCCGTTCCTTGCGTTCTGCCAATTCTGGCTCGCGTCCAGGGACGCTCCTGGATTCCGGCCAAAATGGCCCACCGTTATCGCGATGGTCGCCCCACTGATCGCAATCCTTCCCTTCATCGACCGGGGTGCGGTCGTCCCCCAGGGGATCCCCATGGTTATCACGGGTGCCCTGGGAATTCTTGCAGGGGCCTTTGCCGCGGGGTGCATGGCCATCCAGCCCGCCCCCGAGCTTTCACCTGAGCGCGCGAGCACCCGGCTCAGGATTTGCCGCTGGCTCCTATTGGGCAGCGCCGCGATCCTTGTCATCTCGGCGGTCATTGTCGCCATGGGGGTCATGCCGCCGCTCAAGGCATACCTGAACTACCCCACGGGGTTCAAGGCGCGCAGCGTTGCGGCTTTCCTTGGCGGGTCGGCGGTCGTGAACCTTCTGATCGCTGGAATCGTGGTGTTCATTGCGCTGCGCCCCCGGCGGGCAGGGCCCTATCCGAGGAGTTCCCTTGCAATCCCGGCCGTACTCGCCCTTCTCCTCGCTTTTGTCTACGCCATCGCCAGCGGCATTCGGAACGAGAATCCGGCACTGCTGACCGCCTCCGTGTTGCTCATCGTGTGTGCGGTTTCGGACCTTGCCACCACCGCGCTGGTTACGGCTGTCGCTGTCGTTGCGGATAATGTTCGCGCGCCATCAAGTAGCGACCAGCGGCACCTCGTTACGTAACCACGATGGCGTCTTAAGTTTCGCCGCAGCGGTACGCCACTGACAGTGGCCCTTCCGGCTCACGGATCTCTTTACTGAACAGCCAGTGAAAATTGGAGGCGCGGGTCGGAATTGGCCAGTTAACGCTGCGATTGCAGGCCGAAATTGATCTATTTTCAGAGGGGACCAAGCGTAAAAGGGCGTTACCCGTAAACTGCCGAACCTAACTCTTCTAGTGTTCGTTTTGGTATCGTTCTAGCAAATGCAATGCCCGGTCACGTTAGTCATGTGGGTTCGAATCGCGCCCCGTGCATTGATACTTTAAATGGCGGAGGTTGATGGGATTATTGGTCTGGGCGGTGTTATAGTAAATAGAAGGTCTGCTGCCCTGTTTAAACCTCAAGGACGTATGCATAATGTCATGAATCCAAGGCCACGCATCCAAGGCAATTTGAAGCTCCTATGCGTCGGCGCATTGCTCTTGTCTGCCAGCCCATTCGCCAATGCCGAAGAGGGCATCCAGGGAGTCACCGCCGTCGCATCAAAAGTGTGTGATGATTACGTCCGAACTAGGCGCCCCGACAACACCTTCATGCCTGAACTTTTCGTCTTTGGCGAGGGAGGTCACTTCGGTGGCGCGATTCACGACGACACAATCGACAATCTCAAGTTCATCGATGTCGCTCGCGTAGTTGCACCCGCACTGGCCTCGGACGCCTACCTTCCCGGCAAAGATCCTTCCAAGACAAAGCTACTGATCATGGTCTATTGGGGTCTGACAATCCCGCCTGGCACGATTTCCGGCAATCCTGCATACGACAACCTCAGCATTTCCCAGAATGCCATCTCTTCAGCACAAGGGCTCGGCAATGCCAAGCAAGCTATCTCTCCGACTCCACGATTCTCGAGCTTTGCCGGACTGAACAGCGGCAGCTGGCAGGCGATACGCGACGCGCGCGACGATCAGATCTCGTCACTCTCAAGCGCCTTAACCGAGCTTGCTCTGTTTAACGTTTCGCGCGATCAATCCGATTTTCTGAACGCGACCATGCTCGGCTACGATTCCGCTGACCTAATCGGGAGCGAGCATGGGAGGTACGTCAGAGCGACGGCTTTCGGGCTCAAAAGAACTGAGCTGGTCTCAGAAATTGAGGAGAATAGATATTTCGTGGTGCTTATGGCTTATGATTTCCAACTCATGTGGAAACAGAAGAAGCACAAGCTCCTGTGGGAGACGCGCTTTAGTATTAGCGAGGCACATAACTCATTCGGCAAGGCCCTTCCGATAATGACACGCTATGCGGCGAAGTTTTTCGGCCAGCCCAGCAATGGACTCATAAGAACACAGGCGCCAGACGGTAAGGTCGAGGTGCGTGATCCTACGTTGATCGAATTTATCTCTCCGCCTAGGAATTAATGGGTTACAGACAACGTTAAGATTGGAGGCGCGGGTCGGAATCGGCCATTTAACGCCGCGATTGCGACCCCAAAATGACCGATCTACAGAGGGAACCAAGCATAAACCGGCATTACCCTTTAACTGCCGATTCTAACTCGTTTGGTGTCCGTTTTGGTGTCCGCTCCAAATGTGGACTCAACTGGAGTAGGGCAGAATGTAAACTTCAACGAGAGCATTTCCACCGGATGCTCCAACCGTCGAATCGGTTGCCTGAACAGTGTAGGAACCTGGGGCTAACAGCGCAAAATATACCTGATCGTTTGAGGCGGCGGGTAATGGAAATGCACCGGCAATATTGGAGATCCATTGTATCGCCTGAGCATCATATCCTGAAACGGAGCCCCACGGTTGCCCCGAGACGGGCGCGCTTGAGCTAGAATAGATCGTCATGCTCGGATTCTTGGAGATAGGGCTAACAGCAAATTGAGTAAGGCCTGGGCCGACAGCCCGAATCAAGACGAAGCGACTCCCAGTTCCCTCGATAACGAATCCAGTTACAGCAACATCTGAAGTTCTAAGTATCACTCGATTGCTCACATTAGTGAGAAAGGTATTTGGCAGGGACGGAAATAGCGTGAAGAAGTTATCTATGCCGTAAGCAGGTGCGCCGATGATCGTGATCGTCGCCGTGATATACCCGAAACTATCTTGGTGATCGTAAGTCGCGCTTAAGCTCGAGAAGCCCGTCCCCGGAAAATTTAGTGTAAGGGTCGCAGGAGTTGGACCGCCTGGAGTTTGAAGATACGTATACGTACCTCTCTGGGACGGAATGGGGGGGGTGGCGACTCCGGGTCCGATAAATATACATTGCAGTAGCTCGCAGGTGCCGTCGTTCGCGAGGTGGATGAGCTGGGTATTAGAAGCCAATCTGGTCTGGTCAGTTAGAATTAGGAATGAGTCGCCAATCTGCGTCGGCAGCTGGGCCCACACCGAATGTGCCGTAAAGGCGAGGATGATGAAGGAAAGGATCGTCTTAAGTCTCATGATCTCGGGCGAGTGGGTTAGGGGCCTAAAGGAGCAGACCAGGGAAAACGGTAAACCTCAGCGACTTGAACGCCAGGCGCATAAGTCTTCATCTCATACCGACCACACCATATGTGACACGCGAGCAGCCACAATCCTCCAGTGGCTCGGTTCGATTTCTGCTCAATACCTTAACTGCTGTTTCTATCCCGTTTGGTGTCCGTTTCGGTGTCCGTCCGAAAAGGTACCAAGGTTAGAGTAGAATTAGCGACTAGCCCCAATGCCGTTCATCAGAATCTCGAAAAGACATTTTGGATAAGGAACTCGATATGGGCGGCCGCGACATGTTCGCCAACAATCATCGAATTTGGATGACCGCACCCGTTGCGAAGGTTTAGCCATTGGCTTTGCAGCTGTTGTCTAACGTTCTTCCCTAGGACTCCGATAGTCTGAAGGATCGTTAGGAAATCGTACTCCTTCATGTCGGAGAGATCGTCATTAACTTTCGCATCTAGCCAGGCGTAATACGAAACCGAATGATTCTCCATCATCCCAGATTGTTTGAAGCTGCCTCAAGCGCAGCAGAGAAGCTGGGAAGTTTCTTGAGCCTTGCATAGGCTTTGAAGCGATTCACCGCCGCTGGAGAAAGTTTAACCGTCTTTCGCATCTTTCCAGTTGGTTTCCGACCAGCGCCGAGGCGAGCACCTCCGTGACTGACAACAGCGCGGGAAGCATCGAAATAGTCGAGGACATCGTCGCCAGCCTCAAATCGGGCTTCGAGATTCTCTGAAGTTGTGGCCGAACTAGCTGACGGTCTTTTCGTAGATTGCTTTTTCATCTTCTCGTGATCGGCGGGCTGAGATTAGGCGGAAGACGTCACCTCGATGGGTGAAGACGACCGACCAGTGACGACCTTCAATAATACCAATTGCGAGCTGCCGGGGCTCGGTTGGATTTTTCGAAGGAAGAGTGACAGTAGGACCGGACCAAATGGAAGTGGCGGATGAGAGACTCAGCCCATGCTTGGCCTCGTTCCCGACATTCTTGACAGGGTCCCAGTCAAATTTTACCGTTGAAAACGTACGCTCGGTTTCAAATTAGGCGAGTCTATTCTTCAATGGGGCGTCAAGGCCCAAACAGAATGGGGCGGGCCACGAGTAACGGCCGAGAAGAGCCAAATCATGGACGGAGGCATAGTTGTCGCCTTACTGGCCCAATGAGTCAGGGGGGCCTTGCGGGGTTATGATCGCAAGCGCCGCGTTCCTTTCGAAATCTTCTAAGGGCGGCAGTGTAACCTGGGCATTTCTAGAGTAAGCGCGATGCACCGCCTTGCTGTTGTGTCCGAGTGCAATCTGATCGGACAGGGTGCTTCTAATGCCCGCGACGTCCACCCTCTCCGGCATCTTGGGATAAGCCCGCGATACTCCGCAGCTTTCCCCTTAGCTTGGGTAGACGTCGCTGGCTTGCCAGATCCGGGGGTAGATCCCCCGACGAAAGCGTAGACGAGTCCCACACGGTCGAGACGGTCGGCCACAGCTCGCAGTGCTCCGAGGTTAGGCGGTGGCATGGCGATTCAAGCGTTGGTTGATTTCCTTCTCGGCAAGCGCTCGCTCACGTGCGCGACCGATACGCAAGGCGTCCACAAGTGCAAGGAGATCGTATAGCTCAGGGTCGCGGCGCGCAGCTCCAGGTACGCTGGAGTACAGTGGCCTGACGGATGCTCCTTGCACTCGGCCCTCAGGGTCGGGCCAGACAGGAGGTAATTGGTCGGAAGAGCTGATCTTTCCGGACATCGCGGGCGCGGCCCAAGCAGTTGGCATCCCCCGGGTAATCTGCTCGAGATTTGCGGGGAAAGCGTAGGGAACGCCATGTACCAGAAAGTCTCGCAGTGCTTCGAAGCGCACGCGCTTGGTTTCCGGATCGAGCAACCGAGCCTGAATCAGGCGGCCAACAGCGGCGTGCACTTCCGAAGCGCTCATGCCCAAGGCGTTTCCCAAATCCGCATAGCCGGAGGCGGCGGCACCTAAGGCGAGCTTAAGGGCAACGACGATGTCTTGTGGCTTGGTAAACATGGGGATACGGTATTCGCGAATAGCGAATGATCAAGCATGTAATGCTCTGAACCGTTGAGCCCTTGAGCATGGAAATCAGGCTGCTCTTAGGAGTGCCATCTTCCTTTAGGCAACCGATGTGGGCTCCGGGTCAAAGGATTTACTATGCGGGCCGCTCCAGACGGTAGCCGGATGCGCCGCGGAGCGGCGCGCCGGCGACGTCGGAGCGCCCCGCCTTTCCTTGTTAAACTCGGTGTAATTGACAGGCAGCAATGAGTGACGACCAGCATCGGTTTCTGGCGCTACTGGGCCAGCCTCCCGCACGATTAACAGTGGAGCAAGGGGATGGATGCTAATTTGCCAGCCACACGACGTCGCGGTGCTCGTCATGTCCAAGCACTTGAAACCGCTTGGGAACCCGGCTCCTAACCGTCCACTCTTAGCCCTATTCTGAAGAGTGATATGGTCGCCAAGGTTGAATGGCACAAAGGCGAATTGTTTCCCCGGGTTGGCTTCATCGTTACGAACCTCACTTGTCCGGCCAAACGCGTTGTCCGATTCTGTAACTAGCGGGGAACGGCAGAACAATGGATCAAGGAAGGCAAGCATGCGGTAAAGTGGACGCGCCTCTCGTGCCATGATTTCGTAGACAACCAGGTGCGGCTGCATCTCTTCGTGTTGGCCTACAACCTTGGAAACTTCCTCCGGCAGCTGGTCCTGCCGCGGGAAGTTCGGCGCTGGACCTTGACGACAACTCGGGAGAAATTGATCAAGATCGGGGCAAAGGTTGTTCGCCACGCCCGGCGGGTCACTTTCCAACTCGCGGAGGTGGCAGTGCCCCGGAGGTTGTTCCAGGCCATCCTGTGTGCAATCGACCGTTTGCGCCTTCCGATGCCAGCTTCCGGATGACTGCTTCTCTGACCCTGCCTTCCAGTCTTGGCGTTCATGGGAGCACTGTCTCCTCACGGCGACATTTCGCGCCACCGGCAGCCCATTTGTGCGGAGTATACATCACGACGGGCCCCCGGCATGCCGCAAAAGTAACTTCGGGCTCGAAGACCGAACCGATTTCTACAAATTTCACACGAACGAGCCCACAACCCGCTCAAATCATGAACTCAAATGGGAAATCCCGGATGAAATCTTTGGTTTCGCTCCCATGGTTTCACTTACCGGACCGGGTGTCGGCGGTCCGCTTGATCTCCTTGGCAGTATCGGCACTTACGCCTTTCACAGCACTCCGTGCCCAGAACAATTACCCGAGCCGGTTGATCGATATCTCCTGCAGGGCGCAGGTCGGAACAGGAGCAAACCAGCTAATTGTCGGATACGCCATAGGGGGCCAAGGCACCTCGGGGTCTCTGCCCTTACTTATTCGAGCGTCGGGCCCTGCGCTGGCCCAATTCGGTGTGACTGGCGTTCTCTCTGACCCAGACCTGACGCTTAACCAGAGCAACTCAAACGGGAGTTCGACGGTGCTTGCGACTAATGCAGGCTGGGGAGGTAACGGGCTGATCGCCTCGACAGCATCGGCGGTAGGCGCATTTGCATGGAAATCGGCCACGAGCAGCGATTCTGCACTCGTCAAATCAATTGCCGAGGGGGCCTACACGGCCCAGGTGGTCGGGGGCAGCGGAGATGCCGGCGTCGCTCTAGCCGAGGTGTATGACGCTACCCCCTCAGGATCCAATGCCACAACGCCGCGCCTGATCAACATTTCAGCTAGAGTTCAAGTTGGCACCGGAGGCAATATACTCATCGCTGGGTTTGTTATAGGCGGAACCGCGTGGAAGACCGTACTTATCCGTGGATCTGGTCCAGCATTGAAACCCTTCGGGGTATCCGGAGTCTTGCCGGACCCGAAGCTCCAACTCTTTCAGAGCAACAGCGACGGAAGCTCTACCCTTCTCAATTCCAACACAGGTTGGGCCGGAAATGCCGCAATATCGGCTGCTGCGGCCTCAGCGGGGGCATTCTCGTGGGGCTCGGCCGTCACTCCGGATTCGGCAATACTTATTACCTTACCGCCGGGAGCCTATACTACCCAGGTCTCGGGTGCGAGCGGCGACGGCGGAGTCGCACTCGTTGAGATCTACGATCTCGATCCACCGACTCCGCCATTATTGATCAATGCTGTTGCGCCACAACAGGGACCGACAGCAGGAGGCACAACTGTAGCCCTAACCGGAAGTGGATTCACGGGAGCGACCGTGAGCATCGATAACCAAGTTGTTACCCCTTCCTCCCAATCTGATTCCGAGATCGACCTGCCGATGCCGGCCCATGACAACGGTTACGCCGTCATCTCGGTCAACAAGGGTCCAAGCGTCTCGTATGGCGAATTCCTCTATGTTCCTCCGCGGCTTCAGGATCTGCCGCAGGGGTACATCACGACAGTCGCCGGTGTTGGCCAATATGTGCGCGACTTTGGTTCCGCACTCAACGCAGCCATTTCGCCTGCGGGCATTGTTTTCGATCCCAGCGGAAATTTGTATATCGCCGAGCCGGGCAACAACAACGTCTGTCGTGTCCGCCCGGATGGAACAATCCAGCGTGTCACGGCGCCGTGGAGTGGCGGAGCTTACACGGCAGGTGACGGGGGCCTCGCAATCTATGCAAACATTAGCTTTCCAGAGACAGTCGCGGTTGATCCCTCGGGAAATATCTACATTGCCGATTCAAATTACCGCATCCGCAAAATCGATGCAACCTCCGGCACTATCTCCACGATCGCCGGAGTCGGAGTTCTCGGATACACTGGCGACAATGGTCCAGCTACTGCGGCGGCGATCGGCCAGTCGTCGCAGATAGCCGCCGACGCCAACGATGTCTTTTTCATCGATTTCAGCAACGGCTATGCCGGCGCCGTATACCGCATTCGACGAATCCACCTAGCCGACGGATCGATCAGTACTTTTGCCGGAACTGGGACTCCTGGATTCTCCGGCGACGGCGGACCGGCCACGCAAGCACAGTTCGACGTCGGTGGCTTCGATGCCGGCTGTCTGGCTCTTGACGCCGCCGGCAACCTATATCTCGCCGATACCGCAAACTATCGCATCCGCCGCATCGATCGAGCCAGCGGTGTGATTTCAACCTTTTATACACTCCCAACATCCTCGACTGCCCAGGATTTTGTCCGAGAGGTTCGCTCGCTCGCATTCGACGTCGCAGGAGACCTCTATTTCGGGGGCAGCGGGCGAATAGTGGAGGTGAACCCGGCCGGTACATTTTTGAAGTCATGGGGGAACGGCAGCTATGCTTTGCAAGTCGAAGGCTCGCCGGCCGCTTCCACCGGCCTCGGACACGTCAGGGGCATCGGGATCGACAGATCGGGAAATATAATCTTCTCAGATGATGCGATTAATCGCGTCCGGCGGATAGACATCGCCTCAGGCGAGGTCTTCACTGTTGCCGGGATCGGCCCTGCTATAATCGGGGAAACCGGACCCGCGATTGCCACCGTTCTCAATCCACTAGACCTCAAAATCGACGCCACTGGAAATTTGTTGATCGGTGACTCCAGCCTGCGCTTGCGGCGAGTCGAGTCGACCGGGCAGATAACCACTATTGCCGGAACCGGCTCGTTCGTGAGTCTGCCCGCACCCACACTGGCGACGGAATATGGAGTCAATCCGGTCGGAATCGATCTCGATACAAGCGGCAACATCGAAATGACGATGGGCTATGGTTGTGTGATCGCCCAAATCGATAAGACGGGAACGGTGCATAATATTGTCGGCCAAGGAGGCGTCGCCGGCTACAGCGGCGATGGCGGGCCGGCGACCCAGGCGACATTATGCGACGCATGGGACGCCGTTCGGGATGCTCAAAACAACCTTATTATCGCCGACACCAACAACAACCGGATTCGTCGGGTGGATGGAATCACGGGCATCATCACTACCATCGTAGGGAACGGTGGACCAGTTAGCGGCACCGGGAACGATGGCCAGGGCAAATCGAGCGGCGACGGAGGCCCCGCCATTTCCGCTGCCATCAACGCCCCCTACGGCGTGGCGGTTGACGCGAGTGGCAACCTCTTTATTGCGGAGACCGCCTCAATTCGAAAGGTAAGCTCCGGGGGCACAATCAACACCTTCGCCGCGATTCCATATACGACAAAATTGAGATTTGACGCTGCCGGTAGCCTCTATGCAGCACGAAACTTCGGTATCTTCCGCCTCGATGCATCGGCCAATCAGACATGGCTAGCCGGCGATTTCAATGAGGCGAAACCCGGGTTCTCGGGCGACGGCGGTCCTGCATCTCAGGCAAAGGTCAACATACCTTACCAATCCGCCGGAATTGCGATAGATTCGGAGGGTAATCTATATTTTGCCGACAATTATCGGGTGCGCGCAATCCGGTCGGCCGCACCGACGTCAAAATAGCCCTCCTCGAAAGAGGTGTCGCGCAAGTACGTACCACTAGGAATTCCTCCTAAAATCTCCCGGTGCAACGTTACAGGCAAAAGGTTGCACCGGCGCTCAGGCACCTGGACGCAAGCAACCTGCGGTTTTTCCGGGTTAGGAAGTCATTGGGCTGGGTCTCTAGGATCGGCTTGTGCCGGATCAGGTCAAAAGCGTGATCCAGCATGGCCCGCTTGTGGCGGATTAGCGTCGGCCCGGTCTTGGACTTGGCCATTTGGTCCATGCAGGCTTGCCAGGTGCGGGCGGCAATCTCGGGGTCGGTTGCGGAGAGGTAGGTACGGGCGATCTGGAGATTTAGCGTCGGTTGCCGGAAAGCCTCGTTCTTGGAATGGAGGAGGGTAAGGGCCTCCGCGCCGTCCTTGGTGCGCAGACTCTCCTGGTTGCCGTTTTCCCTGTCCTGGCAGTAGAACACCTGGCCCCTGCGGAACATCGTGAAACGTTGCTTCATTCGAATGGTCCAGATCCTAGAGGATCCCGAGCCATTCGCGTTTGCGAGTAGCGGGCGAGTTTCAGCGGAGTACCGGCGAATTGTGGCAGTGTAGCTACTTCCAGCCTCAATTTACTGACACTTTCACTGACAGTGGCCCTTCCGGCTTGCGTATCTCTTTACTGAACAGCCAGTAAAAATTGGAGGCGCGGGTCGGAATCGAACCGACGCGACAAATACGTAGTAGCAAATGCCCATACCTTGAAAGATTTACCCCGTCTTGGGGGAGGCCGGGCGATCGAATGTTCGCTTTGCGACGACCCACTACTGGTCCATCCAGGTTATACGGAGACTCGGGATTCGATGCGAATGGGCCCGCAACAGTCCCTAATTGACTACACAGACACTCTGTGCAGATTGGCGTTATGCCTTCAAAAACAATTTCTCTTGAAGTCGATGC
>CAYPXZ010000023.1:54125-62776 GCA_964414785.1 uncultured Opitutaceae bacterium | reverse complement strand
AAACCAAGCGCCGAGGTGACCGTGAGGGCACGCAACAGCGCTAGAGTACGATTTGCAGGCATGTTTTGGTGTTTTAGGACTTAGGGTTTGGACACTGACGGAAAAATATTCTCGGGAGAGAATGGTCCGTTTTCGGGGGCGAACGGTCAGCTTTTGGGGGTAAATCCAAGGGGAGCTGACGTGTAGACGTGGGGTTTATACCTCATCCCATACCTTATGTGAATGAGTTTTGTTATACTTAAATTGAGATATTTTACCATTGTCTAAATATTTTTGAACCTATTCCGACAGCTTGCTGCGGAGGTCCGGGGGCAGAAGGTCTATGGCTTCCGAGCGCAGACGGGGGTCCTTGATTTCTTCACCAAGGGCCCGTTGAAGGAGTCTGAGGCGATAAAGGGCGCTTGTGCTGAGAGAGCGAAGTTTCTCGTCGTCGACCTCGTCCAGGCACTGGCGCAGGCGCGCATGGGCGAGATCGAGGTGGTGGGTTTGGGCCAGGAGGATGGTCAGGGACACTCTCTGGTCCCAAGGCAGGTCGCGGTCCTCCCCGCCGGAAATCCTTCGGAGCAGCACCTCCATGGTGCTGGCCGTCTCATCCGCGTCGTTCACGGCGATCGCGATCTGTGCCCTGGCAAGCTGCACCCCCAGGTCGGCGGGAAACCGCCTGAGCGCCTGGCCTGCGTTCACCGCAAGGTCGAGCTGTCCCATGTCGATGAAGTACTCGGCGAGTCGGCTCGCGGATGTCGCATCATCCTGTTCATCAACAACCTCCATTACTGAAACCGACTGCCCCTCGAATCCCGCGATGGTCGGGATCAGATAAGGTATCGGCCGAAGCCACGGGGGAAGCATCCAGAGGTGCAGGCGCTCGAGAAACGTGCTCCCGACCTGGCCCTCACCTATCCGGGCATAGGCATCCATATACGGGTCCCACCGCGGGATGACGATATGGGTGATGCCGCGCCGCGTGATCAATTCCAGCGATTCCTCGGGTGTCAGGGCGCTCACGATCCGGACCGCGGCCCTTATCCCGTCGCGGCTCTCCCAGTCGAAGGTCCCAAGCCCGCGGATACCTCCATAGTAATAGAGTGCGGTGGTCGCGCTGGGGGGCGCCAGCACGATAGCCCCCTCGTGGCCCACGTGATCCGCCAGCCAATAGGCGAGGTCGCGCTCCACGAGTCCCACCACCTCCGTGCCGTTGGGCTCGTCCCGGGCTCCCATCGAGGGCCAAAGCTGCACCGCGCATGGAACGAGAAGCGCGGCGGCGATGATCCCGCAGGTCCAGGCCACCAAGCGGGGGCTTGCCGAGGCGCGCACCGCCGCGGCAAGGGCGACGACGAGGAGGAGGAGCGCACTGTCCACGCCGCTCCACCCGCCAATCTCCCGGAACGCGAAACCCAGGGAGACCGCTACCGGCCCAAGGCAAAGGGCGATCATTCTGCGTTCCCCGGCTCCGACCGACGGACGCGACAGGAGGAAGAGCGCCGGCGCGACCAGCGCCAGGGGAAGCACGGTCGCCCAGATCGCCGGGGTAAACCCATTTTGCAGGAGCCATGCCCAGAGGTTCTGCGCCGCGGGAGAGTCCGGCAGCAGGGAAAGCCTCATGGAGCTTAGGTCGACGATGAGAAACCCAAGGCTGTGGGTAAGCCAGAGCGTGGCGGGAACTGACGCCAGGGCGGCCGCCGCCAGGACGCAGGCCGCCACGCCCTTTAGGCCCCATTGCTGCCTGTCGCCCCTAATCCAAGCGGAGAGGCGTGAAACGGCCTCGCCGGCACCGAGCCATGCGACGCCGAGCACGGGGTGGTTGGCACGCAGCTCCCAAGCGTCCATGTAGCTCGGGAAATACTCTATAAGATAGGCGCCGAGGCACGTCACCGCGCCGCCGAGGGCCCAGGAGCGCCACGGAAGCGGTTGCTCCGGGGCCGGAGAGTCCGGCCGCCGTGATGCCCGCGAACACCATGCAACGAGGAGGGCGCCAAGCGAGATCCCGGCAAGGGCGGGGGCCTCGGTCGTCACGTTCATCCAAAGCCCAAGGCCTCCGGTCACGCCGGCGGCGAAGAACCAGCGCCGCGTGCGGCTCGCGCCGTGCGGCCCGTCAAAGCCGCGGATTGCAACCAGGAGGGGAAGGACGCTCCAGAGGGCAAGGAACTGGGCGAGTCCGCGGTCGTCGGGCATGCCGGGAGTGAACTGCGCGGCGAAGGGAAACAGGGTCGCCAGGGCCGCCGAGAGGAGGGCGGCGGCCAGCGTGCCGAACCTCCGGGCGACCAGGACCGCAGTCCCCGCGCCAAGGAGGAGGAGCAATAGCGGGTCCGAAACGAGCGCCGCCCACTCCACCGAGCGCCCTGCCGGGGCACGGGTCAGCTCGTGGTGGCAGACCGCGAGGAGCCCCAGCCACCACCGGTAGGGCGAGGCGGAACTCACGTCGCGCCCAGAAGGGGCGTTTTCGTAGTCGACGTGGCGCACCCGCAATTCGCGCCGGGAAATCATCTGGCGGGTCTGGTCGAGCCACTCAAAGCTCTCGTTGTGGTGGCCGGGCACGATCAACCGCGGCCGCCATCGGCCGGCGTCCGCGGAATGCCCGACGACCTCGGAGAGGTACTCGACGCGCCTGAGGCGCAGGGAGCTCGTCAGCGCAAAGAACACGAGGGCGCAGAGCGGGGCGATCATCCAGGCGCGCGCGTGAATCTTGGAGGGGCTGTTCACTGGGGTCGTTTGATTCGCCGCTACTTACGGAGTCGCGCATGCAAACCCACAAGGATGCCACGGGCAAGGAAAGTCCGCGGCAAAGGGGCCGGGAGAAACGTTCCTTGACTACCCGTTGGGCCGTTCGTCCCATATCCAACCCACGATGTTAGCCGCCGCAAATTGCAGACACGACAGGGCGACGGCAGCGGCAGGCCCTGCGTCGCGGCTCGTGTTGGCCTCCCTTGCGCTCCTTGTACTCGCGCCGGCCCGCGCCGCGGACCCCTCCGGGGGCATTTCGGGAAAGCCGTTCGCCGCGAGCCCCCATGCGCGCGGCAGGACCCTGTTCGTCCCGCTCCCGCCCGAGGAGACCGGCGTGAAGACCTCGAACCCCTACGACGACCCCAGGATGTGGGGCGACCTCTACCGCGAGTTCGAGGACGGGTCGATCGGCACCGGGGTCGCCATCGGGGACTACGACGGGGACGGCAGGCCCGACATCTTCGTCGTCAGCAAGACGAAGGGGTGCCGCCTGTTCAGGAACCTCGGCGGCTACAAGTTCGAGGACGTGACGGAGAGGGCCGGCGTCGGCGGGGAGCCCGGCGTCTGGAACTTCGGGGCGACCTTCGTCGACGTGAACAACGACGGGCTCCTCGACATCTATGTCTGCCGCTTCAACGCGCCGAACCTCCTCTACATCAACCAGGGCGACGGGACCTTCAAGGAAATGGCCCACGCCTACGGTCTCGACATCAAGGACGCGAGCGTCATGGCGTCGTTCTGCGACTACGACCGCGACGGGTGGCTCGACGTCTACATCGCGGTCAACCTGCTGGACAGCGCGAAGCATCCTGACGGCCAGCGCGGATACCTCCTGCACAACAACAGGGACGGCACGTTCTCAAACGTCACGGAGGCTGCGGGGATCTCCGGGGAGTCGCAGAGCCATTCCGCCACGTGGTGGGACTACGACAACGACGGCTGGCCCGACCTCTATGTCGCGAACGACTACGCGATCCCCGACAAGCTCTACCATAACAACAGGGACGGCACGTTCTCGAACGTGATCGACCGCGTCCTGCCTCATACCGCGTCCTCGTCAATGGGCTCCGACCTGGGTGACGTGGACAACGACGGGCGGATCGACCTCCTCGTCGCCGACATGGCGGCCACGACCCACCTGAAGGACCAGCGCTCCATGGCCGGCGAGCGCGAGGGCAACCGCGACGCGATCGGCGCCGCCGCCCCGAAGTACCACCGGAGCGCCCTATTCCTGAACACGGGCCTCGACCGCTGCCTTGAGGCCGCGAACCTGGCCGGCATCGCCTCCACCGACTGGACCTGGTCGCCGCGGCTCGAGGACCTCGACAACGACGGGCGCCTGGACCTGTTCGTGACGAACGGCTTCAACCGGGACCCCAATTCCGACACGATCGACCGGGCCGGGCTCGCGGGATCCATGGCCGCGCGCATCCGGGTCCTTTTTGACAGCCCCGTCAGGGTCGAGCAGCACCTGGCCTTCCGCAACCTGGGCGACCTGAACTTCGAGAACGTGAGCGCCGCGTGGGGCCTCGACCAGAAGGGTGTCAGCTTCGGGACCGCATTCGGCGACTTGGGGGGCGACGGCAACCTCGACATGGTCTACGCCAACTACGAGGGCGGGGTCACCGTCCTGCGCAACGACTGCAATGAGGGCCATCGCATCAACGTCGACCTGAGGGGGACGACCTCGAACCGCTTCGGGGTCGGGGCCACGGTGCGCGTCGAGAGCGCCCTCGGCGTCCAGGTCCGCCAGCTCGTGCTCGCGCGGGGCTACATGTCGAGCAGCGAGCCCATGCTCCACTTCGGGCTCGGGCGGGACACGGCCGTGCGGCGCATGGTGGTCACATGGCCGAGCGGCCTTGTCCAAACATTTGAAAACCTCGGGGTCGACCAGCGCTACACGGTCACGGAGCCGGCGCTCCCTCCTGTCGCGGCGCCGGTCGCAGCGCCGGCGCCCGGGCAGTTCCGGGAGGTGGGCCCATCGAGCGGGCTCGCGGTGTCCACGAGGGAGGAGGAGGTCGAGGAGACCTACCTGCAGCGGCTGATCCCCGTCCGCCTCAACCGGCGCGGCCCGGCGCTCGCCGTCGGAGACCTTTCCGGGAGCGCCCGCGACGACGTTGCCGTGGGAGGCACGGCCCTGGACCCCCTTCGCATCCTCGCCAATTCGGGAGGGGGGCACTTCGCCGCGGCCGACGCGTCGGCGCTTGAGAACCGGCCGAAGGCCGACGACGGGCCCATCCTCATCTTTGACGCCGCCGGCGCCGGCCACGCGGACCTGCTCGTCACCAAGGGAGGCAACACGCTTCCCGCCGGGGCCCAGGAATACCAGCCCAGGCTCTACCTCAACGACGGGCACGGCTCCCTGCGGCCGGCGCCGGACGACGCCCTGCCGCCCGAGCCCATAAATGCGGGCGCGCTGGCCGCCGCGGATTTTGACCGCAGCGGCCGGCTGGGGGTCTTCATCGGGGGCCGGATCCTGCCGGGCCAGTATCCGCTTGCGCCGCGCAGCGCCCTCCTGGCGAACCGGGGCGGCCGGTTCGAGGACGTGACGGATGCGCTCGCCCCGGGGCTTCGCGAGGTCGGCATGGTGACAGGGGCCCTGTGGAGCGACGTCGACGGCGATGGCTGGCCCGACCTGCTGCTCACCCTGGAATGGGGCACCGTGAAGTATTTCCACAACAACCAGGGCCGGGGCTTCGAGGACTGGAGCGAGAGGGCCGGCTTCGCGGCGGCGGGCACCGGGTGGTGGACCTCGATCGCCGCCGCGGACTTCAACGGCGACGGCCGGCCCGACTTCGTCGTCGGCAATGCCGGGCTGAACACGCAGTACCACGCCGACCCGGCGCACCCCGCCCTCCTCTTCTCCGGCGACTTCAAGGGCGACGGGTCGAACCAGCTCGTCGAGGCGTACTACGAGGGTGACAAGATCTACCCCTGGCGAAGCCGGAGGGTCCTCGGCGCATCGATCCCCTCGGTCCTCAAGCGCTTCCCGAAGACCGAGTACTACGCGAGGGCGACGCTCGGCGAGATCCTCGGCGAGGACCGGCTCGCCAAGGCCAGGCGGTTCGCTGCGACGGAGCTTAGGAGCGGCGTCTTCCTGAGCCAGCCCGACGGCACCTACCGCTTCGAGCCGCTCCCGCGCATCGCCCAGATCTCGCCGTTTCAGGGCGTCGCTGCCGGGTACTTCGAGGGGGACTCCCACGCCGACATCTATGCCGTCCAGAACTCCTACGCCCCGATCCCGTCGGTCGGGCGCTTCGACGGGGGCCTTAGCCTGCTCCTGCGGGGCGACGGGCGGGGGCACTTCACGCCGGTCCCCGCTTCCGAGAGCGGGCTGGTCGTACCCGGGGACGCGAAGGCCCTCGCCGTCCTCGACCTGGACCAGGACGGATGGCCGGACTTCATCGTGACGCGCAACAACAGCTCGGCGCTCGCGTTCCGAAACGCCGGCGTGGCCGGACACCGGAGCCTGCGGGTCCTCCTCAGGGGCCCCTCCGGCAACCCGTGCGCCGTGGGAGCGCGGGTCACGGTCGCGCTCGCCGACGGCTCGAGCGAAACCTCGGAGGTCTACGCCGGGGCCGGCTACAGCAGCCAGTCCACCGCGGCGTGCTTTTTTGGATACCCGCAGGGAGCGCCCCCGGCGAGTATCACCGTCCGCTGGCCCTCGGGACGGACGACCGAGCATGCCTGCCCGCTTGGCTCGACGACGCTCACTCTCTCGGAGCCGTGAGGGGCTGCCACCGGGTTGCGCGCGGGCGACACCCAAAACGTTCCTTGACTACCCAGAGTCGGGTTCGTCCCATCGCGCGATGACCATGGCCGCCGCCGAGACCCGCAAGAAGTCCGCCTCATGGGCCCGCGCAGGGTTCGCGGCGTGGATCCTCCTGGCGTGGGCGGCGGCGCGGGCGTCCGACCCGGCGGGCGGCATCTCGAGCACGCCCCTCGCCCCGAACCCGTTCCCCCGGGGGAAGACCATGTTCACGGAACTCTCGCCGGCGGACACCGGCGTCGTGACCGAGAACCGCTTCAACGACCCGAGGATGAGGGGCGACCTCTACCAGGAGTTCGAGACCTCGTCGATCGGCACGGGTGTCGCGATCGGCGACTACGACGGGGACGGAAGGCCCGACATCTTCGTCGTCAGCAAGACCGAGGGCTGCCGGCTATTCCGCAACCTGGGCGGGTTCAAGTTCGAGGACGTGACCGAGAAGGCGGGCGTCGGCGCGGAGCCGGGCGTGTGGAACCAGGGCGCGGCGTTCGTCGACATCAACAACAGCGGCAGGCTCGACATCTACGTCTGCCGCACCAACGCGCCAAACCTCCTCTACATCAACCAGGGCGACGGGACCTTCAAGGAGATGGCGCACGCGTACGGGCTCGACGTGAAGGACTCGAGCGTCATGGCCGCCTTCTGCGACTACGACCGCGACGGGTGGCTCGACCTCTACATCGCGACGAATGTCCTGGACGCCACCAAGAACCCGAACGGCCAGCGCGGGTACCTTTTCCACAACAACAGGAACGGCACGTTCACGAACGTGACCGAGAGCGCGGGCATTTCCGGGGAGTCGCAGAGCCACTCCGCGACCTGGTGGGACTTTGACAACGACGGCTGGCCCGACCTGTACGTTGCGAACGACTACGGCTTCCCCGACAAGCTCTACCACAACAACCGCGACGGGACGTTCACCGACTACGTCGACCGGGTGCTGCCCCACACGTCGTTCTCCTCGATGGGCTCGGACCTGGGCGACGTGAACAACGACGGCATGATCGACTTCCTGTCGGCCGACATGGCCGTGACGAGCCACGAGAAGGACCAGCACGACATGGCGAATTCCCGGGCGCGGACCGAGGAGACGCCGGGCTCGACGGCCGCCCCGAAGTACCACCGGAACGCGCTCCTCATCAACACCGGCACGGGCCGCTTCCAGGAGGCGGCCTACCTCGCCCGGGTCGCGACCACCGACTGGACCTGGTCGCCGCGGCTCGAGGACCTGGACAACGACGGCCGCCTCGACCTATTCGTGACGAACGGGTTCCCTCGGGATCCCGGCGTCGACACCCAGACCCGGATGATGGGCGCCGAGGGTGCGGCCGACCGGGTCAGGATCATGTATGCGAGCCCCCCGCGCATAGAGCAGCATCTCGCGCTGCGAAACCTGGGCAACCTGCAGTTCGAGGACGCCAGCGCGGCCTGGGGCCTGGACAAGCGAGGGGTGAGCTTCGGCACCGCCTTCGGGGACCTGAGCGGGGACGGCAACCTGGACATCGTCTACTCGAACTACCACGGCGGGGTCACCCTGCTGCGCAACGGCTGCGACACGGGCCACAAGGTGAACATCGACCTGCGCGGCACCGTGTCCAACCGCTACGGAGTGGGCGCCGTCGTCAGGGTCGAGACCGCGGAGGGCGTGCTGGCTCAGCAGCTCGTCCTGGCGCGCGGGTACCTCTCGACCAGCGAGCCCATGCTGCATTTCGGGCTCGGCGGGCAGACGGTCATCAGGCGCATGGTGGTCACCTGGCCGAGCGGCCACGTGCAGACCTTCGAGAACCTGCCTGCCGACAGGCGCTACACGTTGACCGAGCCATCCCGGCCGATCGCCCTGCCCCCGGACGCGCCCCGGCCCAAGGGCCAGTTCGAGGAGGCGGCCCAGGCGGCCGGCCTCGCTATCCGTTCACGTGAGGACTCCGTGGACGAGATCTACCAGCAGAGGTTGATCCCCAAGCGCCTCAACCCCCGCGGGCCGGCGATCGCGGTCGGGGACGTCTTCGGCACGGGCCGCGACGATGTCGTCGTGGGCGGGACGACACTCGACCCGCTGCGAATCCTTTCCCGGTTGAAGGCGGGCGCCTTCGCGCAGGCCGACGCGTCCGCCGTCTCGGCCAAGTCGGCCGTGGACGACGGGCCCGTCCTGCTCTTCGACTTC
>CAYPXZ010000023.1:0-54025 GCA_964414785.1 uncultured Opitutaceae bacterium | reverse complement strand
CGCCGTCTCGGCCAAGTCGGCCGTGGACGACGGGCCCGTCCTGCTCTTCGACTTCGCCGGGACGGGTGCCGAGGACCTCCTCGTGACGAAGGGCGGAAACGCCCTGCCCGCGGGCTCCCCCGAGTACCAGCCGAGCCTCTTCCTCAACGACGGCCATGGCGGGTTCCGTCCGGCGCCGGAGGGCGCGCTTCCGCCCCTGCCCATCAACGCGGGTGCGGTCGCGGCCGCCGACTTCGAGCACAGCGGACGCCTAGGCGTCTTCATCGGGGGTCGCGTCTTGACGGGAAGCTACCCGCTTTCGCCGAGGAGCGCCCTCCTCGCCAACCGCGGGGGAAGGCTCGAGGATGTGACGGAGGCGCTTGCCCCGGGCCTGCGGGAAGTCGGCATGGTGACCTCGGCGCTGTGGACCGACGTCGACGGCGACGGATGGCCCGACCTGCTGCTCGCCACCGAGTGGGGCACCGTGAGGTATTTCCACAACAATGGCGGCAAGGGCTTCGAAGACTGGTCGCAGAAGGCCGGATTCGCAGCCGCCGGCACCGGGTGGTGGACCTCGATCGCCGCTGCGGACTTCAACGGGGACGGGAGGATCGACTACGTGGTCGGCAACGTCGGGCTCAACACGCAGTACCGGGCCGACCCGGAGCATCCCGCGCTGCTCTTCTACGGCGCCTTCGGCGCCGGTGCGTCGACCCAGCTGATCGAGGCGTACTACGAGGGTGGGAAGCTCTTCCCCTGGCGCACCCGTCGCGACCTGGGCGCGTCGATCCCCTCGGTCCTCAAGCGCTACCCCACATTCGACTCCTACGGCCGCGCCACCCTCGGCGAGATCCTCGGGGAGGAGAAGCTGGCCAAGGCCCGCCGCTTCGCGGCGACGGAGCTCCGAAGCGGCGTCTTCCTGAGCCAGGCCGACGGCACCTACCGCTTCGAACCCCTGCCCCACATCGCGCAGATCTCACCGCTCCAGGGGATCGTCGCCGGGGACTTTGACGGCGACGGGCACGCCGATGTGTACGCCGTGCAGAATTCCTACGCGCCCATACCCGCGGTGGGCCGCTTCGACGGGGGCCTGAGCCAGATGCTGCGCGGCGACGGACACGGGCACTTCACGGCCGCGACCCCGGCAGAGAGCGGCCTGGTCGTGCCGGGGGATGCCAAGGCCCTTGCCGTGGTCGACGTGGGACAGGACGGATGGCCCGGCTTCCTCGTGACCCGAAACAACGACACGTCGCTCGCGTTCCGCAACCGCGGCGTCGCCGGGCAGAGGCCCCTTCGAATCTCGCTGCGGGGTCCCGCCGGCAACCCGACGGCAGTCGGGGCGCGGATCACGGTCGTGCTGGCGGACGGCTCGTCGCAGGCCCAGGAGGTCTACGCCGGCTCTGGCTACTACACCCAGTCCACGGCCTCGTGCTACTTCGGGAGCCCCGACTCGAATCCGGCGAGGAAGATCCGGGTCCGGTGGCCACTCGGGCAGGAGTCTGAGCAGGAGGTCCCGCCCCAGGCGACGGCGCTCACCGTCACGGCGCCCTAGGGGCGCCGCGACGCCGCCGGCTACGGCGCGACCAGGAACCGGGCGACCGCCTCGCCCGTGTCGATCCCCGTGAGCCGGTAGTCCGCCGGCGCGGGTTTCACGAGCGAGCTGAAGGCCCAGAGGACGCTGACCGGGAGCGCGACGCGGTAGCGGGCGTCCGCCTTGATGGTGGCGGCGTCGATGCCCGTCAGCAGAAGGGTTGAATCCTTCGAGGCCAGGTCCTTCGCGACGGCGAGCATCTGCGTCCCGGAGACCTCGAAGAGTCCGATCGGCTGATTGGCGAAGAGCGGCACGAGGTCCGAGACGCGGGTCGTGCCGGCGGTCACGGTCGGCTTCTCCAATGTTCCATAGGTGCCGACGATGGCGAAGTCCGCGGCCGCGCTCCGGCGGACTGCGTCGCCGACGGCGATCGAGAAGCTGCGGGTGCCGGCGAGGGCCGCGGGCACGAGGGGCGATGTCTCGCGGCCGGGGAGCCAACGCCAGCGCGAGTCGAAGCTGCGCGAGGCGACGAGGGTCGGCGATCCGGAGTCCATCACGACCATGTCTCCCGTGAACGCGTTACCCCAGATATAGGCCCCTCCTGCCATGACGACCGGTATCTGGGAATTCGCGGCGTAGGTTGCGGGGTTGTCGGAGGCGACCCAGAAGACGAGCCGCCCGGGGGCGAGCGGGTTGTAGTGGACGAGGCCGAGCTCGCGGCCCGGCCCCGGGAACGAGACCCCGTCGGAGCAGGTGACCGTGCCGCCCTGGAAACGGACGGGGAGCCGGTCGGCGATCCGCGCGACAAGCGCGTTCTGGAGGGAGGTGCCGATCAGCACGAGGTGGCAGCGGGCCAGGTCGGCGTCGGTCACCTCCGTGTCCGCCTTCGTGTTGAGCCTGCCGTAGAGGTTCTGGCTGTGCGGGACGCCGTCCTTGCCCGAGTCGCCGCCGTCGGCGGCCCAGACGCCGAGAGGGCTCTTGCTGGCGGCATCCGCCGCGGCGCGCATTGCCGCCTGCTCCGCCGGGCCGCCGCCCGTGCCGTAGACGATGAGGAGGGGCTCCCCATCATAGAGGAGGCTTGCGCTTCCCGGGGCGTGGAGGCGGAACGGCAGGGACGGGGCATCGGCCTCGAACGCCCACCCCTTCTCGCCAAGGGCGAGCACGGCCTCCCTTGGGAGCGGCGCGGGAAGCGTGAACGGCACCGCTCCGTTCACGGAGACCTTGAGGGGTAGCGCCGGATCGAGGGGCGACTCCCCGAGGCGAAGGCGCAGCCGCGAGACGTTGGTCAGCCCCGCGTACAGGAGGTTGTCGGAGCCCGCCGTGAGGACGAAGCGGGCGGGGCCGGGCGACGGCCCCCATTCCGCGACCTCGGCCCACCACCCCCTGACCGCGCCGCCGTCGAGCGCGGTGTAGTCGACATGCCGGACGGTGCGCGACGCGGGGCGCACCTGCTTCTTCTCCCAGGCGAGCCCGCGCTCGTTGCCCTCCTTGTAGTCCCAGACGGCGTGCCCGTACCCGTTCGTCAGGTCGAAGACGACCTGGCCTCCGAGTTCGCGAAGGCGCGCGAGGGGGCCCACCTCGTGGAGCACCGAGACCGTGGGGTCGTCGAAGCTGTGGGTCGCGTAGATAGGGAGCGAGAGCAGGTTGCCCAAGGGCACGTAGCTCGCGTAGCCGCACTGGGTCCTCCCCGAGGACCAGCGCTGCGGGTACCGCGAACCCAGGCGGTAGGTGCCTCCCCCGCCCATGCTTCCCCCGTTCAGGCTGACGCGGTCCAGGTCGATCGACCAGTGCGCCTCGATGTAGTCGACAACCTGGAGCACGTCGGCCTCCGAGAGCGCACGGTAGCCGCCGCCGCGCGATCGGCCGAGGACCGAGAGCTCGAACCATCCGCCGTGGGGGACGAATCCGGAGGAGTGCTCGATGTGGTTGCCGCTGTAGCCGTGCATGTAGACCGTGAGCGGCGCAGGCCGGGAGGGGTCGTAGTCGCTCGGGATGACGAGGCGGAACGGCTGGCCCGAGCCGTCGACCTGGGATTCGTATGCCCATTCCTGGACGCCCCTGAGGGACGCGAGGACCCCCGGGTCGGCCGTGACCCTGCCAAGCCACTCGTCGAGGCGGCGGGCCTTGGCGGCCGCGGGCTCAGACGCGGCGCCGCTTCGCTTCGCCTCGACCTCGGCGTCAAGGCGAAGGTACTTGAGCCAGCCGCGGTAGGCGGCGAGGTCCGGCCGGGCGAGAGCCTGGTCCGTGCGGGCGCCGAGATCCGCAAGGGACTTCGGCGCGGCCGCGGGCGCGGACCCGCCGGCGTCCGCCCGAACGAGGGGCGCGACGAGCAGGAGGATCCCTAGCGATGCGATCAGGGCCAGGCGGGAGCCGGTGCTCATGGCGGGGTCCTGGTTCTAGCCTCGGAGCAGCGCCTTGTTGGCGCGGATGAGCGCCAGCCTCTGCTCGACGGCGCGGCGCGTCGTGAGCGCGTCCTCCGGGGTGTGAAGGCACCAGTCGACGAGCCTATCGAGCGTCGAGCGCGCTACGTAGCACCGGGTGTCGGAGCCCCCGTAGTAGATCAGAACGGTCTTCGCCTTGTCGGGGAGCTGCACCCAGCCGTTCGAGAACGTCACGTTTGAGACGTCGCCGAAACCCTCGTCCCCGTACGGGGCGAGGAAGTGGCCGCCCGGCCTGGCGATGACCTTTGTCGGGTCCTCAAGCGAGGTCATGAACATGTAGAGGACGTAGCGAAGGCCCGCGGCGCAGGCCCGCACCCCGTGCGCAAGGTGCAGCCACCCCTTGTCGGTCTTGATGGGTGTCGGACCCTGGCCGTTCTTGACCTCCTTGATCGTGTGGTAGGCTCGGCCGTCGATGATGGTCTCGGGTCCGGTCACCCCGGTCTTGATGTCGTCGCAGAGCGTCCAGCCGATGCCTCCGCCGGAGCCGACGTCGATGAACCCGTCCATCGGGCGAGTGTAGAATGCGTACTTGCCCCCGACGAACGCCGGGTGGAGGACGACGTTGCGCTGCTGCGAGGCGGGCGTCTTGAGGTTGGGCAGCCTTTCCCACTTCCTGAAGTCGCGCGTGCGCACCATGCCCGCGACGGCGACTGCGCTCGAGAGGTCGCCCGGCTTGGCGGCGGGGTCCTTCGACTCCGCGCAGAACACGCCGTAGATCCAACCGTCCTCGTGGAAGGTCACGCGCATGTCGTAGACGTTGGTCTCGGGCTTGATCTCCGGGAGGTCCACCGGCTCATCCCAGAAGCGCCAGTTGTCGACGCCGTTGCGGCTCTCGGCGATCGCGAACAGGCTCTTGCGGTCGTAGCCCTCGAAGCGGACGACCATGTGGACCTTTCCCTTCCAGTAGAAGGCTCCGGGGTTCAGGGTCGCGTTGACGCCGAGGCGCTCCATCAGGAACGGGTTTGTCGCCGGGTTCAGGTCGTAGCGCCACTCGATCGGGGCGTGGCGGTACGTGATCGCGGGGTGCTCGAAGCGCTCAAAGACCCCGTTGTCCCATTTGCGCTCCACCGGGTTCTTCCTCGAGAGGAATTTCTCGTGCTTCTTGCGAAGCTTCGCGAGGCGCTTTGCCCATGCCCTGGGGGCACCGGCCGGGATGCCCGAGCTCTTCTTGGAGGAGGCGGACGCGGCCTTCGGCCTCGCCGGGGTCTTGGATTTCTTCTTCATGGTTTTAGAGTATGCGAAAGGGAGGCGCCCGAGATGTCCCCGAGCCGGCGCACGGCCTCGAGGCCGGCCCTGCCGTTGTGGTAGGGGCACTTCCAGAAGCTGACCTTGAGCTCGTTGTCCAGCACCCGGCCGTCGCGGGTGACACCGCGAAACCACTCGCCCCGGAGCCGGTCGACGAGCCTCAGCTCGATGAAGTCCCACGTGCGCAACGCCGCCGCGAGGTGGCGCTCGTCGTGCGAGATTTGGTAGGCGTCGAGGAAGCCGATGACCGCCTCGGCCTGGGGCCACCACTCCTTGTTCGTGTCGGTCAGCCCCTGGGGCCCTCCCTGGTTGAAGACGCCCCCGTCGGAATCGATCCCCTCGGCCAGGGTCGTGTCGGCAATCTTGAGAGCAAGGTTCGAGATCCGGGCCGCAAGCTTCGGGTCGCCCAGCACCTCGGCCGCACGGCCAAGGAGCCATGCCGCCTCGATGTCGTGACCGTACGAGACCTTGTCGGAGCGCGGCGCCCAGTCCTCGGCGAAAAAGAGCCCGAGGTGGCCGCTCGCCGGGTCGACGATCCGGGCCAGCATGACGTCGACGATCTCCCTGAGGGCCGTGCGCAGCCCCTCGTCGGGCCAGATCGCCAGGAGGCGCGTGTAGGCCTCCATGACATGAAGGTGAGTGTTCTGAGACTTCGGCTCGTTCATGTCCACGTCGCTCAGGCGCATGTCGGCGATGGGTTCCCATGCCCGGCCAAAGGCCTCGAGGTAGCCGCCGTGGCGGGCCCTGGCGTGCTTCTCGATCAGGCGGTAGATGGTCTTCGCCTGCTCCAGGGGCTCCGGCAGCCCCGTGGCAAAATGGTACTCGGCGAGCGCGTAGAGGGCGAACGCCTGGCCGTACACCTGCTTGCGGTCGCGCAGGACCTTGCCGTCCGCGGCGACGGACCACCAGAATCCGCCGTGCACCTCGTCGTGGAAGTGCGAGATCAAGTCCCCGTAGGCGTGGTCCGCCATGGCGAGGTAGTCGGGCTCGCGGTAGTGCGCGTAGGCGGCGGCGTAGGTCCAGAGGATCCTTGAGGTGAGGAGTGCACCGCGCTCCGCAGCGGGATCCACCGCCAGGTCGTTCGCGATCGCGCCGTAGAAGCTGCGGCCCTCGCTGTTGACGACGCGCTCCATCCAGAAGGGCAGGATGTTCTGGACGAGGTCGTCCTCGATTCGGCGGAGGTAGTCGGTCGTGACGGAGGGGCTCATCGCGGGCGAAGGGTTTGGAGGGGATCGGTCCTCGGGAACGTAATGGATGATGCTTTGGCTCCCGATTGTCACTCCTTGTCGCGGTTTGTCCGCCGAAAAATTTTGCGTGGGCACGGGCACGCGCAGGCATGGGGTGTGCTAAGGTCTATCCATCCCGATGCTGCCCGCGCCGGGTACTCCACCCTGAACGGAGTGTTCATCACGCTCGTGTGCCTCACAGGTTCCATGGCACTCATAGCCTGGGCGCTGCCGGCCGACGCGGGCCTGTCCATCGTGGTCTGGATTGGTCTCGTCATCGCGGTGAAGTCCTTCGAGGTCACGCCCGTGCGCCATTGGACTGCCATTGTCATCGGCATGGCGCCGGTCATCCTGGCCTGGACCACATTCTTCACCAAGAATGCGATGCGCATCGCCGGGATGGGCGCCCCCCGGGCGTGAATTCTCGCAGGGCCTCATCGACGCATTCCACGCCAATGGCACGTATATTGACGGGGGCTTCGCCATTGAACAGGGTACATTCTACTGCGCGCTCGTCCTCGCAACGGTCACCGTTTTTGTCGTCGAGCGCCGCCTCTTGGCCGCGGCTTGCTGGGCCCTTGCCGCATCCGGTCCTTGCCTCTTGGGACTCCTCCATTCCTGGAGGTTCACCCCGTCCGACACGGTGAGCGCCCTTCCCCGATCGAAAGGCTTACCCATGCCGCGGCGCCTGGCGGCAGCATGTTCCCGGCCATGGCATATGCCGAGGGCTACGCCGGCATGGCGTTAGTGCTCCTCCTGGCGCGGTGGTTCACCACTCCAAACCCCGGAGGGGAATACTAGGACCCGGCGTTTCCGTTCAGCCCGTCGGCTGGCCTATCTCCCCGAGCATCTGGGCATACCACGGCACCCGGATATCGAAGGGCTTGCCGCCCTTGATGCGGCCAAACTCAATGGCCCTTAGCACCCCGCCGCGGTCCTCGTCGTGCCCGATGACCCCGCTCTCGCGCCGCAGGGCGCATTCCACGGCAAGGTCGACGCAGCTCTTGATGAGCCGCAGGTCCTCGGCATTTGCGGCCGCCGCACGGGCGAAGTACCCGCTCTTCTGCACCAGCACCTTTTCGGCCCCGATCATCTTTCCGAACTGGTCCCCGAACCACTTGCCCGGGTTGATCGCGTCGAGCTTGACGTGCCCGAACGCGTCGCGCGGGACCTCCTGGCCCCGGCCCTGCATCTCCGAAACGATGCTCTCGACGCCCGCGCCCTCGGAGACGAAGAGGTTCACGTTGTCGTTCTTCTCCATGACCGACTTGAGCCGCGCGGCCTCCGCCTGGACGTCGAACGCCGCCTCCGGGATGTACACGCCGTGGACCTCGAGGCGGTCCCGGGAAAGGCCTATACCCGGGACGTAGTCCTGCCTGGAGAGCATCGAGCGGTAGAAGCGCGCCGTCTCGGCCGTCAGCCAGCCGCAGTTGCGCCCCATGACCTCGTGCACGATCAGCATCCGGGGGTTTGCGCCGTGCTCCGCCACGACATTCGAGAAATAGCGGGCACCCTGCTCGGCCGCCGTCCAGGCGCCGAGTGACTGGCGGATCGGGTAGACGTCGTTGTCGATCGTCTTCGGCAGGCCGATCACCGTCAGCCCGTACTGGTTCCTCGCGAGGAATGCCGCGAGGTCCGCCGCGGCCGTGTTCGTGTCGTCGCCCCCGATCGTGTGGAGGATCTCGACGCCGTCCCTGACGAGCTGCTCCGCCGCGATTTTCTGCGGCTCCTCGCCCGCCTTCACGAGGCCGCGCTTCACGCAGTCCTTAACGTTGGTGAGCTTGACTCGGCTGTTGCCGATGGGGCTGCCCCCGTAGCGATGGAGCACAGCGGCCTTGGAGCGCACCTCGGGAGTGACCCGGAAGCTGTCGCCAAGGAGCAGGCCCTTGTACCCGCTTCGGTACGCGATGATCTCAATGTCCGGGGCGATCTCCGTATACCGCTCGATCAGCCCGCCGATGGCGGAGCTCAGGCATGGGGCGAGGCCGCCTGCGGTCAGGAGCGCGACCTTCTTGGGATGGATGGGATTGCTCATGGTGAAAAGGCGTTATCGGGAATCAATATCCCGGAAAATCTCACAAACCTCGCCTGAAGTGTCTAGTCGCCAGCCTGCGCATCCGTTGCCAAATGATGCGCAAGGCTGGACGGGGCCGGAGCCCGGATCCAAAGCCTGCCGAACCCCCGGTTGGATCCGGCGGCCCCCGGGCGCCGATCATCCTGACGGACCGTACATTAGATGCCATTCGGGACATGCCTATGCGGGTAACGCCCCATACCGACGCGGCGGCCCCTCAGCTATCATTGCGGTGCGGGTTCCGGGCGCACGGGCGCTCCCATGTCCCGGGCTCCGCCGCGTACCCATGACCTTCACTGCAACCCATCTCAACCGGTACAGGCAGATCGCAGCGCTGCTTTGGAAATACGGGCGCTCGGACATCGCGCACCAAATGGCGATCCAGGACACCTTTGACCCGAAGGAGCTTGAGGGGGTCAAGAGCGGCGCCTCGCCTGAGCAGCTGGCGGACGACCTCGAGGCGATGGGGCCGACCTACGTGAAGCTGGGCCAGGTGCTCGCCGGCCGTCCGGACCTGCTCCCCAGGGCCTACCTCAAGGCCCTTGCCCGCCTCCAGGACAAGGTGAAGCCGTTCTCATACGAGGACGTGGAGCGGACCCTCCTGACGGAACTCGGCATACGTGTTTCCAAGGCGTTCTCTCGATTTGACATCGAGCCCATCGCGGCCGCCTCCCTGGGGCAGGTCCACCTTGCTGCGCTGCGCGACGGCCGGGAAGTGGTGGTCAAGGTCCAGAGACCCGACATCCGCAGGCAGATCGCGGACGACTTCGAAGTGCTGTCCGAGATCGCCACGTTCATCGACGACCACACGGAGATCGGCCGGCGGAACCGGTTCAGCGCCATCGTCGCCGACTTCCGGACCACCATAAAGCAGGAGCTCGACTACGAGCGGGAGGCGCAGAACCTCATCGCCGTCGGAAAGAACCTGGAGGAATTCAAGCTGATCCAGGTGCCCCGGCCCATCGTCGACTACTGCACCCGCAGCGTGCTGACCATGGATTACGTCAAGGGCCAGAAGATCACTACCCTTGGGCCCCTGGCCAAGCTCGACATCAAGGGCGCACCCCTCGCCGAGGAGCTGTTTCGGGCGTACCTGAAGCAGGTCCTGGTAGACGGGCTCTTCCACGCAGACCCCCACCCGGGGAACGTGTTCATCACGGACGACGGGCGGATCGCGCTGCTCGACCTGGGCATGGTCGGCCACATCGCGCCAGCGATGCAGAGGCACCTCCTGAAGGTCCTCATCGCGGTAAGCGACGGCAAGGGAGACGAGGCGGCAGACGAGGTCGTTCAGATGAGCGAGAAGACCGACGCCTTTGACCTGCGCAAATTCAGGCAGGAGATAGGCCAGCAGGTGGCCGCGAGCCACAACCAGGGCCTGCGCGAGCTCAATGTCGGACAGTCGCTCCTGGATGTCAGCCGGCACGCGAGAGAAAACGGCCTGTTTGTACCGAGCGAGCTCGTCCTCCTGGCAAAGACCCTCCTCCAGCTTGACGAGGTGGGGCGGATCCTCGACCCCTCGTTTGATCCCAACGCCTCGATCCGCCGCAACGCCGGTGCGATCACGACGGCCCGGGTCGGCCGCGAGACCACGCAGGGAAGCGTGGTCAACACGCTGCTTGAGCTGAAGGAATTCACGGTCAACCTGCCCACCCGGCTCAACCGGATCATGGACGCGATCTCGAACGCCGAGCTGGAGGTGAAGGTGAAGGCGACGGACGCGAAGATGGTCGTCGACGGGATTGAGAAGGTGGCCAACCGCGTCACCAAGGGCATCCTTCTCGCCGCATTGATCATCGGGGCCTCCCTTATGATGCGCACCAACACCCGCTGGAGCCTGTTCGGCTACCCTGGGTTCGCCATGGTCTGCTTCCTTGCGACCGCGGTCGGCGCGCTCATCCTGCTCTACAATATCTACGCCGAGGATCGCGACAGTCGCAAGAGGCGGCCCCACTAGGGCGTGCCATGAGCACCTATCCGCGAGCGGCAGGGAGACCAGGATGACCCCGGGCGAGCCCGTGACCGAAAGGGCTTCCGGCGACTTCGGACCGGGGTCCGCGCCTCCCACCGATCCCAAGGCCGCCGAGCTGACTGCACACCCTGCGGCCGCGGAGATGGCCAAGATGACGGCGACCCACGTCGTCCTCATCGTGCTCGCCACGATCGGGTTCCTCTACGTCGCAAGGCCCGTTGTCCTGCCGATCATACTGGCGTGGATGGCAGCAATGACCCTTCAGCCGCTCGTGCGCTGGCTGTCTCTCCTTCGCCTTCCAACGGCAGTGGGCGCCGGCCTTGTGACGTCACTATTGGTTGCCGGCCTGGGGGCCGGGTTCTTCCAACTGGAGCAGCCGGCCGCCAAGTGGGTGAGCGACGCCCCCCAGCATATGACCGATCTCAGGCAGCGCGTGCAGAAAATCTTCCCGAGGTCCGGGAACCTGAGCCAGGCAACGGCGGCGGTAAGCAACCTCGGGGCGACGGAGGCAGAAAAGAAGGAGGAGCAACGAAAGACGCCGATGGTCGAGGTGAAGGACCAGCGCGGCACTAGCTCCATACTAAGCTGGACCGGGACCCTCCTGGCGGGCCTGGGCGAAGTGCTCGTCTTGACCTACCTCCTGCTCGCGTCGGGCGACCTCTTCCTTCAGAAGCTGGTCCACCTCATCCCGACCCTCAGGGGCAAGATTCGCGCCGTGGAGATCAGCCGCGAGATCCAGCTGAGCATATCCGACTACATGTTCTCGATAACGCTCATCAACGTCTGCCTGGGCATCCTGGTGAGCGGGGGGCTCTATTTCATGGGAATACCGAACGCCGCGATGTGGGGGATCCTGGTGGCGGTCCTGAACTTTGTCCCCTACTTCGGCCCGATCGTCGGGGTCGTCATTCTTGCCGTGGTCGGCCTTCTGACGTTCGACTCACTGTGGCAGGGGCTCCTGCCGCCCTTGTGGTACATGGGGCTGCACCTCCTCGAATCAAACCTCATCACGCCGGTCCTCCTGGGCCGGCGGCTGACGCTCAACCCCGTGGCCATCTTCGTCTCGCTGATCTTCTGGATCTGGCTGTGGGGGATACCGGGCGCGATGCTGTCGGTGCCGATCCTCGTCTCGGTCAAGGTCGTCTGCGATCGTATCCCGTCGATCTCTTACGTCGGGGAATTGATCGGTCGCTGAGGGATAAGGAGAAGCTCCGCTCCCGCTACGCGGCGGGCCGCGGCCCCGGCGCGGCAAAGTCAGACATTATAGCTGCGCGACGGGCCGCTAAGGAAAGTGTGCTTGTCCCCGTTCACGCGGGCTACTTCACGTGAGTGAAGCCTATCCGCATGGATGGCGTTGTTACGAGCAATCCAAAACCGGGGACAAGCACATGAATACCGCAAAATATGTAGGGCTGGATGTCCACAAGGATACGACGGTGGTCGCGGTCGCCGAGGGCGACCGCTCGGGCGAGGTTCGGCTGTTTGGCACGATATCGAGCGACCTGAGGGCGCTGGAGAAGCTGCTAAAGAGGCTTGGAGGAGAAGGGATTAAGTTGCTGGTGGTCTATGAGGCGGGCCCGACCGGCTTCGTGATCTACCGCAGGCTGCTGCAACTCGGGATCGACTGCACGGTGGTGGCCCCGTCGAGGATCCCGCAGCCCAATGCGGCGCGCCAGAAGAACGACCGTCGGGATGCGGTCATGCTGGCGAGGCTGCACCGGGCCGGCGAGCTGACGGCGATCAACGTACCGGATGCGAGCGACGAGGCGATCCGCGACCTCACGCGTGCGCGAGCCGATGCGGTGCACGACCTCACCCGTGCGAAGCAGCGGCTGAAATCGTTCATGCTGCGCCAAGGCTTCCATTACCCCGGCAAGGCGAACTGGAGCGAGGAGCACCAGCGCTATCTTCGGGCGCTCAAGTTCCCCATCCCGTCAGTGCGCTGCGTCCTGGAGGAGTACCTGCTCGCGATTGACCAAGCAGTGCAGCGCGTGCAGCGCATCGATGAGCTGATGGAGGTGCATGTGCCCCAGTGGCGGATGTATCCCGCGGTCGAGGCGCTGATGTGTATGCGAGGCTTCCGTCTGACGGCCGCCTCGACACTCGTTGCCGAGCTCGGCGACATCCGACGCTTCAGCCACCCGAGACATGTGATGGCGTTCCTCGGGCTCGTGCCGAAGCAGAACAGCACGGGGGAAACGCGCCGCATGGGCTCGATCACCAAGGCGGGCAACACGCACGCACGCTGGATCCTCGTCGAGGTTGTCCAGCACGCCCTAATGACGCCAAAGATATCCAGGCCCCTCTCCCTGCGCCAGGAGGGCCAGCCGGAGGCCTACCGCACGCTCGCATGGAAGGCGCAGGTGCGCCTGCACCACCGCGGCTGGCACCTGATGCGGCGCGGTGTCATGAAGGCAAAGGTCAACATAGCTCTGGCGCGCGAGATGGTCGGCTTCGTCTGGGACATCCTCCAGCACGTACCCGCTCCCCAACCTAAATAGGACCGTCAGCTCCGCCTCGCGCTCCGCGACTCGGCGGCTGCAGCCCCAATCTTGTTCTTTGAGAAAGCCGTCTTTGAGGCGGCAGCCAACAGGGACCGGGCAGCCGGCCCATACCTGATTGCCCTGGGGACAGCCGGGCTTAATTGCCCGGCATATGTCCGCTGTTAGACTAGGTGGGCATGACGCACCAATGAACAGTCGTATCCAACCGACGAAGATCAGCACGCTCACGGTCAACACCGAGAGACGCATCCAACGCACGCGTTAACTCAGAATGGCTCGGTCCCTGTCCACTGCCTCCACAAAGATGGAATGAAACCCGCTGCGCTACGCGCAGCGGGTCGATCACTTATTTTTGGCCTTGATACCGCGCAACTAGATCAGGGCATCTGGTACATCTCAAGGATCGCGATGCCTGTCGTGCCTCCTGCGCCGTTTACTTGCGCCGTGTAGGAGCCGGGGGCGAGCGTCAGCAGGACGGCCGCGTCCTTGGAGGTCGTGGAGAGCGGAAACGCGGACACCGCGTTGAAGGCCGCCTGGAGGGCGGCCGTCCCGCCCCAGTTGTCGTTGGACCCCACGACATTCTGACTGGAGTCAAAGACGGTCAGCTGCGGATCCGTCATTGCGCCCGCCACCGAATAGGACGTCAAGGTGGGGCCAATTCCGCGGATCAGTATCGTGGTGCTCGAGGTCCCGGCCACCACGAAACCCACGGTGAGAACGTTGGGCCCGTTGCCCGCGAGACCGCGGGCCGAGACATTGATGAAGCGCGAGGTCGGGGCGGCCGCGGTGTCTGCGTCATACGCCTCAAGGAGCACCAGGCCCGTCCCGCCGTTGGCCCCATGCACCTCCACGGTGTACTGGCCCGGCTGGAGGCTCGTAAGAACGGCGGCGTCGAGCGATGCCGCTGGCAGCGCGAAGGCTCCCGCCTGGGCAAACGCGGCCGAGAGGTCGGCCCCGCCGCCCCAGTTGTCATTGGATACAACCGTTGCGCCGTCCGACGAGAAAAGGTCGAGCTTCGGGTCGGCCAGGAAACCCGTGAGGCCGAAACTCGCCAGCGTGGGGCCGACGGCGCGCACAAGAGCCGTCTCGGCGCCCTGGCCCCCGACGACAAACCCGATGATGAGGGTTTGGTCCGCGGTGCCGCTGAAGCCGCGGGCGGAAACGTTCGCCAGGCGGCTGGCCACGGCCACCGGCGTGACGACCAAGGGCGTCGGAAACGAGATCACTGCCGAGAATGCGTTCGCAACCTCGACGTCGTACGTTCCCGCATCGGAGAGATGGACATCGGCGACCGTGAAGGACGGGCTTGTCGCGCCCGCTATCGGCGCCTGGTTCCGGCGCCACTGGTAGGAGATCGACGCATCCCCCGTGACCGCCACGGTGAACGTTGCCGCGCCGCCCACCGTCGCCGAGACGGGAATCGGCTGGAGTACGATGTACACGGGCACCGGGGGTCCGCCCACCGGCGACACGGTGAGAGAGGCACTGGAGCTTGTGACGGTCCCCGCGGGGTCCGCGATCACCACCGAATACGCTCCCGTGTCGGAAAGAGCCGCGGTGGGGAAGGTCAGGCTGGACGAGGTCGCTCCCGGTATCGCGACACCGTTCTTTGACCATTGGTAGGTAATCGGTGGGGATCCCACGATGCCCACCGCCAGGCTGGCGGTGCCGCCCACGGTGACGGAAGTCGGGCTCGGCTGGTATTGGAAGATGGGGGCGAAGGCGGAACCGGACACTGTAAGCACAGCCCCGATGCTCGTCGCCATGCCCGCCGCATTGCTCGCGATTACGGAATACGTGCCCGCATCGGCCTGCTGCACGTTCGTCAGGTTGAGCGTAGCCGCGGTGGCGCCCGCGATGGGCGCGCCACCCACGAGCCATTGGAAGGTCAGCGGCCCGGTTCCAGAAGCGCCCACGGTGAAACTCGCGGCGGAGCCTGCGGTGACGGAGATCTTGTTCGGCTGGAGCGTGATGGACGGAGGCACAATCAGCGAGAGTATCGTGAGAGTCGCAGGCGCCGAAACGATCGTGCCCACCGAGTTGGTCACCGTGACCGTGTAGGAGCCCGCATCGGTTGCCTTGACGCTGGCGATCGATAGCGTCGGCGAGCTCGCCCCGGAAATCGGCGTCTTATTGAGCGACCACTGGTAGCTGAGGGTTCCCGATCCCGCCGCATTGACCGAGAATTGCGCTGTGGATCCAACGGTGGCGGACTGGGGCGCGGGTCCAACGAGAATGAGAGGGGCCGTGGGGCCCCCTCCGCCGGAGACCGGGTCGGTCACCTGGAACGTGATGTCGGTCGAGGCGCCGACGCCCAGCGAATTGGTAGCGCTCGCCGTCATCGTGTAGGTCCCCGCCGTCGTGGGCGTTCCCGAGACAGCCCCGGTCGTTGAGTTGATCGAGAGACCGGCCGGAATGCCCGTCATGCCAAAGGTCAACGGGCTGTTGCTCGCGGTAAGCGTATAGGAGAACGGGCTTCCGGCGGAACCTGTGATTGCGGTAGAGCTCGTGATCGCGGAGAAGTTCCCGATCGTCAGCACCAGATTCAGCGGAAGGCTACTCCCGTAGGCGTTTGTGGCGGTAATGGGAACCCGCACGACCTGTGCCGCCGTGGGCGTGCCGCTGATGGTGCCGGTCGTGGAGTTGAGGGCCAGGCCCGCGGGCAGCCCCGTTGCCGAGAAGCTCGTCGGGCTGTTCGTCGCGCTAATCGTGAAGCTCAGGGGTGAATTGACGGGATTGGAAACGAGCAGGGAGCTCGTTATGGCTGGGATCGGGCCGGCGGGGCTGATCGTCCACATGATGACCAGGATCGCGCCCTGGCCGCTGCCGTTGTTCGCGCTTATCGAGGTGAAGTACAATCCGGCCAGGGTCGGCGTCCCGCTGATCTGGGCGCCTGAGGCCGCCAGCCCGGGGGGAAGCTCCGCAATGTTGAAGCTCGTGGGGCTGTTCGAGGCGATGATCGTGTACAGGAACGGAGTACCCACCGTTCCCCTGCCCGCTCCCTCGCTCGTGATGGTTGACGAACCCGCGGCCGGATCCACCGTGATCTGGAAGGGATAGGGGCTGATCACCGAGTTGAAAGAGAGATACAGGGTGCCCTTGAACGTTCCGACGGTCAGGGTCGTTCCGCTCACGACACCCGTGGCGCTGCCGATTGAAAGTCCAGACGGCAGACCGTCCGATGTGTAGACCGTGCCCGCCGCCTGCGGCGGGTTCGTCACCACCTGAAAGGAATATGGCTGCCCGGCGGTGGGATCGGGAAGAAAAGTCTGGGCCTGGACGGCGGTTGAGAAGCCGAGGAGGACGAGCGCGAGCGCTAGGAGCCGGGGTGTCGAGATGGGCGATGAAGTCATGGTGGTCTGGAGGCTGGGTCCTGCATCCAAAACGAGGCGGTGGGCGCGACGGGGATTCAGCAGGCCGTGGAAGAAACATATACCCCGGGCCGTGGCGCCGATATGGGGCACTGACCTACTCCGTCGACCGGGGCGACCTCATCCGCGACCACTGCCCCCACCTCGCAGGCGCCCTCATTCCCGAAAGCAACTTTCTAGGGCCACGGCCGATCGTACGCCCGACTCGGGCGATGCAACACGGCCGCCCTGCTGCAAGGCGTTCAATTCACCTCGTAAACCTCGACAAGCGCTATGCCCGAGGCGCCGTTCGTCCCGACGACCTGGACCGTGTAGACCCCCGCCGGAAGCGTGACGAGAAGCGCCGAGTCGGCCGAGGCCGCAGGCAGCGCGAAGGCACCGACCTGGAGAAAGGCGGCGGCGAGCGCACTTCCGCCTCCCCACCCTGAATTGGTGCTGATCGCAGTGCCCGTCGAGTCCAGGAGCGTGATCTGGGTCGCGGCGAGCGACCCGCTGACGCCAAACTGCGCCAAGGTGGGGCCGATTCCCCGGATGAGCACTGTCTCGGTGCCGCTGCCACCGATGACAAATCCCGCCGTAAGGACGGCGCTTCCCGACCCGGCAAGGGCGCGGGCGGAAACGTTGATGAGTCGGGCCGGTGGGTTGCCCGAATCGGCATCATAAAGCTCGGCAAGGGCGACGCCCGTCGTCCCGTTGACTCCGCTGATCTGCGCGGTGTGGGAGCTGCCGCCAGGCAGCGCCACGAACAGCGCCGAGTCGGCCGATGTGGCCGGAAGCGCGAAGGCGCCGAGAGCCGAGAAGACGCCCGCGAGCGTGGCATCGCCGCCCCAGGCCGTGTTCGTCTCAATCAACGTCTGGGTCGAGTCAAAGAGCGAGAGCTGCGGGGTGGAGAGCACGCCGCCGACCCCGAACGAGGCCAGCGTCGGGCCGACCCCGCGTATCAGCAGCTGCTTCGTTCCCGTGCCATTGATCACAAAGCCGACGGTGACCGCGCTGGCCCCTGTGCCGACGAAGGACCGGATCGAAAGGTTTATGATCCGGGCGCTGCCGGTCGGACCGCCCCCGACGACACCTCCGCCTCCGCCTGCCGCACCCGTCACGGTGAGCGTCCCCGAGCCGCTCGTGCCGGAGCCGGCCGGGTTGGTGAGCTGGACCCGGAAAAGATCGCCGGTCATCGAGGCCGTTGCCGACGTCAGAGCGAGAGTGTTCGTTGTCGCGCCGCCGAACGTCGCGTTGTTGCTCACGTTGGCCCATGTGGAACCCGCGTTCGTCGACGACTGCCACTGGTAGGTGATTGACGAGCCCGCGACCGCGACGGTGAAGCTCGTGTTCTGGCCCGCGGCGACGGAGGCGCTGGCAACCTGTGTTCCGCTTGGGGGCGCAACGACGACCCCTCCCACGCTGACGCCCTGATTGTCCCCGTCGGCGACATAGAGGGTCCCGGATCCGTCGGCGGCGATGCCCTGGGGGTAATAGAACCGGTCCTGGGCGCCATTGAGCGTCGTGACCGAGCCGCCGGGGCTGATCATGCGGATCGCGCGGTTGTACGTGTCCGCAACATAGATGTTCCCCGAGCCGTCCACCGCGACGCCGTAGGGCTGGTTGAACCGCGCCGCAAAGCCGGCCCCGTCCGTGAATCCCAGCTTGCCCGCGGTGCCCGCGAGCGTCGACACCGTGCCGGAGGTGTCGATCTTCCTGATCGTCGCGCTAAAAAAGTCGGCCACGTAGACATCGCCCGAGGAGTCGACCGCCACGGCATAGGGTCCGTTGAAGCGCGCCGAGCCGCCGGCTCCGTCGCCGCTCCCGGTCTGGCCAGCAACGCCAGCAAGCGTCGTGACCAATCCGCCGGGCGTGATCTTGCGGACGGTGTCGTTCTTCGTATCCGCGACGTAGACGTTTCCAATCTTGTCCACGGCCACCCCATTAGGCGCGTTGAAGCGCGCCGCGGAGCCCGTGCCATCGGAACTCCCTGCGGAGCCAGCTACGCCGGCAAGGGTCGTCACCGCCCCTCCGGGCGTGATCTTGCGGATGGTCGAATTCCCCGAGTCCGCAACGTAGACGTTGCCGCTTGCGTCCGCCGCCACTCCCGCGGGATTGTTGAAGCTCGCCGCGGCGCCGGCGCCGTCCGCGCTTCCGGGGGCCCCAGAGCCCGCGACGGTCGAAACGACCCCCGCACTCGTGACCACCCTTACGGCGTTGTTGCCGCTATCTGAGACATAGATGTGCCCTGAGCCATCGCTCGCGACTCCGTAGGGATAGGCAAAAAGCGCCTGGCTGCCGGTCCCGTCGGCATCGCCCTTTTGGCCGGCGCCACCCGCCAGCGTGGCCACCACGCCTGGGGACGTCATGACGCGGATTGAGTGGTTTCCCGTGTCGGCTATGTAGACGGTTCCCAAGCCCGTCGCCGCGATGCCGCCCGGATAGAAGAAGCTGGCCGCTGTGCCAGCGCCATCCGCCCTGCCCCCGACGCCCGGCGATCCGGCGAGCGAGGTCACGGCGCCGCCCGGTGAGATTTCGCGCACGGTCTGGTTGGAGGTGTCGATCACATAGACATTGCCCGCGCCGTCCAATGCCACCGCTGCAGGGTGGTTGAACCGCGCCGCGCCCCCCTGGCCGTCGACGCTCCCCGACAGGCCCGCGCTGCCAGCCAGTGTCGAGACGGATCCCCCTGACGACACCTTGCGGACCAAGCTGTTGTCCAGATCCGCCACATAGATGTTGCCGGCGGAGTCGGTGGCGAGGCCGGCGGGATAGTTGAAGCGGGCGGATGCCCCTGTCCCATCGGAGAAGGAGTTCTGCCCCACGGCACCCGCAAGCGTCGTGACGACGCCCGCCGCCGTGACCTTGCGAATCGTGCCGTTGTTCGTGTCGCTCACGTACACGTTCCCTGACGGGTCCACGGTTATTCCCTGAGGTTGGTTAAAGAGCGCCGCGCTCCCGGTTCCATCAGCACTTCCCGAGATCCCGGCGTTGCCGGCAAGGGTGCTCACCGCTCCATCCTGCGTTATCCTTCGGATGTTGTCATTGCCGCTGTCCGCCACGTAGACGACCCCGGAGACGTCGACGGCGACTGCGCACGGATAGAGAAAGCGGGCGCCCGAACCGGTGCCGTCGCTGCTTCCCGCGTTGCCCGAGCTGCCTGCGAATGTCGTGACCGAGCCGCCCGCCGTCACCTTGCGCACCGTGTGGTCGCCGCTGTCCGCGACATAGATGTTGCCGGCGCTGTCGACGGCAACCGCCGAGGGATTGAAGAACCGCGCGTTGCCTCCCGAGCCGTCCGAGTGGTCGAGCACGACAGCATCCCCGGCAAGCGGGGCGAAGCCGTACGTTGCCGCACCCGCGTGCGAGCCGAGGGCAAGCAGTGCAAGCACCGCGGCCGCGATCGGAAAAACGCCTCGACCCATGTCGGGGGCCGACGGCTTGGCATTGTGGATGAGGCCTTTTTTGTTCATAGCATGTCCCATGGGATGCCTGTTTAGAGCTGGCCGAAGCGCCGCTGTTGCTGGGGTACACTACTACCTGACTGGGTATCCGGGGACCTATCGGGCGCCGGCCGGGACCGGCAGCTCAGCCAGGTCAGCGTTGATTCGCCCGTAGTCCAGTTTGACCAAGCGGTCGGCGCAGCCAAAGTAACGGTCGTCGTGGGTGATCACGAGCACGGCCTTGCCGAGAAGTCGAAGCTCCGGCAGCAGCTTCGTGTAGAACACCTCCTTGAATACCGGGTCCTGGTCGGAGGCCCATTCGTCAAAGAGGTAAAAGGGCCGATCCTCGATGTAGGCGCACAGGAGCGCCAGGCGCTTGCGCTGGCCCTGGGAGAGCTGCGTGGTCGAGAAGACGCCGTCCTTAATCGTGACCTTGTGGTTCAGGTGGAGCCGCTCGAGGTACTCCCGTGCCCGTCGGTCGGCATCCTCTCCGCCCTTCCCGACAATCCGGTCGAAAAGGAAATAGTCCGAGAATACCGCCGAAAAGCACTGCCTGTAGTCGTCGCGGTTGTGATCGCCGATCGCGGTCCCGTTGAGCCTTATCTCCCCTCCCGCAGGCGGGTAGAGTCCGGTGATCACCTTCGCAAGGGTGGATTTCCCGCTGCCGTTGCCTCCGATGAGGAACACCAGCTCCCCAGGCCTCAGCGTGAGATCGATCGGCCCAAGCATGAAATTGTCGTCCTCCCGCTCCCGGTAGTAGTGGTGCACCACCTGGGACAGCTCCAGGGCCTCGAAGGGCTCGGAAGCGAACTGGCCCCTGGCGCCCGCACCGTTGTTGTCGGTGGGGTGCGTCGAAAGGGCGAGCCCGAGCTGCTCCACCTTCCTAAGGGATACGTTTGCGCGGCTGAATACCGAGAGGCTCCCCAGGAGGCCCGCGAGCGGCCCCATCAGGAACACGGTCGTGATGATATAGCCGGTCATCGCCTGCTGGCTGATGTTTGCCATGCGCGGGAGAAGGAAGAGGATCAGGCCGATCAGCACGAGGAAGAGCAGCTGGTTCCAGTTCTGCGCGATGATGAAACGAAACTCCGCCGCGACATTGTGCTTCTGGCATACAGCCGCCGCATGGGCGACATCCTCCTTGAGGTAGGCCTCGCGGCGCGCGCGGTGGAGCTTGAGCTCCTTGATCCCCTCCGTGAGCGAGCGAAAATGCTGGAAGAGCCGGTCTTGCCCGTCGCGCGCCGCGGTCAGATGCCCGAAGCCGCTCCGGATCAGCATCCGGTAGGTGACCGCCCCGACGACTCCGAAGACGAACATTCCCAGAAACACGGGGACCGAGAGCCATGCGAGGTACAGCGCGCCGCCGAGGAGGTAGGCGAAATTGACGGCGAAGATCGGGATGCTGAGCGTCGCCTGGGTGATCTCGAGTATATCCTCCGTGAGCGCGACCATGAGTTTCGGCGCGCCGAGCTCCTCGACCTGACGCAGAGGCACGGAGAGAATCTTGCTCACCAGGTCGAGACGAAGGCGCGCAGTCGTAGCCTGCGAGAAATGGGAGAGCGACACCTGGGAGAGCGCGTTCGTTACGAACCGTCCGAGTCCCAGCGCGAAGAACGCGACTACCATCGCCGTGTCGATATTCCCATGCCGATTCAGCGCAGAGGTGATAAGGACGAGCAGCCCGGTGTTGAAGGCGCCGCTCAGAAGCGCTGCTGCCGAGGTCCAGATGACCATGGCTGGCGAATAGCGGACTAGGAAGCGCAGGAGCGTCACGGGTGCGCCCCAGAATAGCCGCATGGCGGCGTTCGCGGAAGTAGGTGTCCACCCCAAAGCGGGGCCAAAGGGTGGCTCTCCCCATCCATAATGGGTCCTTAACCCCATCTCCGGCCGGCCGCGGGTGCGGTCGCAGTGAATATGCCATTTGTGGTTCTAACGGCAGAGCCGTCGACCGAACTTGAGGGGCTCGTGGCCATCCTTGGTGTTCCTTTCCACCAGATTACGCTCGCGGGAGCCGTTGACCGCATCGGGTCGATGGTCGCCGACGGGGGCGCGCACTATGTCGTCACCCCAAACGTCGACTTCCTCGTAAAGGTCCAGCGCGACCCGGGCCTGCGTCGGATCCTGATCAACGCCGACTTGGTTCTTTGCGACGGCAAGCCCATCGTTTGGGCGTCGCGCTGGCTGGGCGGCCCCCTGCCCTGCAGGGTGGCGGGCTCGGATTTGATACCCAGCCTGCTTGAAAGGGCTGCCGAGATGGGTTGGCGGATCTTCCTGCTCGGCGGGGACCCCGAAGTTGTGGCCGAGGCGGCCCGCCGCATCGGCACCCTGCATCCCTCGCTCCCGGAGGTCGCATTCTATTCGCCCCCCTACCTCCCATTGGACGACATGAACGACGCCGAGATCATCGACAGGGTTCACGCGGCAAACCCCGACATCGTGCTCGTATGCTTCGGCTGCCCAAAGCAGGAGAAATGGATTTCGCGCAATCGGGAGGCGCTGGGGGTGCCGGTCATGATCGGAGCGGGCGCCACGGTCGATTTTCTGGCCGATAGGATGGCGCGCGCGCCCGTCTGGATGCAGCGCAGCGGCATCGAGTGGCTCTTCCGCCTCCTGCAGGAGCCCCGGCGCCTGACCCGGCGCTACGCTGATGACTTCATCCATTTTCTTCCGGCGATCCTATTGCAGCGCTGGCGCCAGAGGCCCGTGGGTAGGAAGACGCACCGGGGGGAACGACCGTGAGGATCGCGCTGTCGACGTCGGTCATTCAACGCGGCCGCTCTGGGGTCGGGCAATACGTCCTCTCCCTTGTGCGCGCGCTCCTGCCCGCCGCGGCGCGCCATGAATTCACGCTCTTCGTCTTGGAGGGGGACCGGCCGCTGTTTGACTTCGCCGCCGGCGCAATGCGCATCGAAGCCGTTCCGGAGCGCTTCAGGCCGCCCGTCAACGACATCCTGTGGCACCAGGTAGTCCTGCCGGGCGAAGTCCGCCGCAATGGGACCGAGGTCCTGCACGTCCCAAGCTACAGGCGGATGCTCTGGAAGCGGCCGTGCGCCCTCGTCTCGACGATCCACGATCTCGCCCCGTTCCACCTTTCGGGCAAATACGACCCGCTGCGGATGTTCTACGGACGCGTGGTGGCAAGGCGCCTAGCGGGCCGTCAGGACGAGGTCATTGCGGTGAGTCGGGCGACCGCGCGGGACGTCACGACTCTCTTCCACGTGCCTGCTGACCGCGTTTCCGTCATTCCCAACGGTCTTGATCACCAGCAGTTTCGGCCGGGATCGCGCGACCGGGCACGCGACCTCGTGTGCGCCCCCCTCGGCGTGGCCGGGCCGTTCTTCCTCTACGTGGCGCGCCTTGAACATCCGGCCAAGAACCATGCTGGCTTGATCGAGGCGTTCAGCCGCTTCAAGGCGGCAACCGGGTCGACATGGAAACTCGTCCTCGCGGGCGGCGATTGGCACGGCTCCGATACAGTCCGCAGCCTGGCCCGGGCCTCACCGTTCTCACGGGACATCCACCTCATAGGCTTCGTGCCTCCCGCGGAGCTTCCCGAATGGTACCGCGCAGCCGACGTCTTTGTCTTCCCTTCGTTCTACGAGGGGTTTGGTTTGCCGCCGGTTGAAGCGATGGCGTGCGCTTGCCCGGTCCTGGCGTCCCGCTCAGGCGCCCTCGAGGAAACAGTGGGCGGGGCCGCGGGCCTGTTGGAACCCCATGATATCCAGCAGATCCAAGCCCAGCTGACCCGGGCCGCGACCGATCCCGGATGGCTGGGGTTGCTTCGCACCGCGGGCCTGGATCGGTCGCGCGCCTTCGACTGGGAAACCACAGCGGAGGCGACTTTGGGGGTCTATTCGCGGGCCCTCTCGCGCAGTCCGAGGTCGAGGCAGGGGCGCGAGGCCTGGGGTCAGTACCGACACAAGAATCAGGTGTCGACCCACTCGCCCGTCCCGTCTGCAGGGGCTAGACTGAGTCCCTCCAAGGTCAATGAGCCAAGCCCCACCCACCCATCATGATAAAGCGCATTGAAAGGGAAGTACCCGATGCGCCGGTAGAGCTCGCGAGGCTCAAGCTGCTCAACGAGCAGCTTGGACGGCGCCTGCAACTCCACGAATCCGAGATGGACGCGGCGGCAGCCGGACTGGATTCCCTTGCCCATTCGATCTCCCACGACCTTCGCTCTCCGCTGAACATCATCACCGGATTTGCGGAACTTCTGACAAAGCACTCGGGCTCGGGACTGGACGAAAAAGGCCAGCGGTTCCTCACGAGAATCACCGCAGCCGCCGTCAAGATAGGGCGGATGATGGACGAGTTTCTCGCGCTTGCCACGGTCAGCCGTTCCGAGATGCACCTCGTGCCAGTCGACTTCGGCTCGCTTGTCCGGAAAGTCGTGCACGATTTCGACGCCGACAAGGGCGATCGGCGCGTGGTCTGGATCATCGGGAGCCTGCCCCTTATCCGGGCGGATCCGACCCTGCTGAAAGACGCCATTTCAAGCCTCGCTTCCAATGCGCTGAAGTTCACCCGGTCTCGCGAGGTCGCGCGCATTCAAATTGGCGCGCAGGCAGGGGACGATGAATTGACGTGCTTCGTTCGCGACAACGGCGCCAGCTTCGACATCAAGCATCGCGAGCGCTTCTTCGACGCGACTCCTGGCCACCATGACTCGACGGAGCCCAACTGCGGAGCCATCAGGCTGGCCCACGTGCAAAGGATCATCCAGCGCCACGGCGGCCGAATGTGGACCGAAGCCGTGCCCGACGGCGGGGCGTCATTCTTCTTCACGCTCCCCACTGACAGCGTCGAGCCCGTCTCAACCCAGGGCCCCCAATGAAGAGTGCGAAGAAGACATTGGAAAGAATCGTCGCCGACGCGGCCGCCCCGAATGGCCCTGTCCGCCAAATGCATTTGCCGGAGGCGATGAACGGGGCTCCAAAAATCGCGCCCACGACGCTGCGCATCGTCCTGGTCGAGGACAGCGAGGCCGACGCCGAGTTGATCGAGCAAACGCTGCTCGACTCGGGCCTGAACGCCTTGGTGTCGGTCGTCGATACCCAAAAGGGTTTCGAGGCGGCACTAAGCCACCAGGCCCCCAGCCTGGTCCTGTCAGACTATTGCCTTCCGGATTTCGACGGAAGCGTGGCCCTCGAGATCACAAAGCAGCTCGCGCCCGGGGTTCCGTTCATCTTTGTGACGGGCGTCTTGGGCGAGGAGGTCGTCATCGAGATGCTCAAGAAGGGTGCCACCGACTATGTCCTAAAATCCCGCCTGGCGCGCCTCGGGCCGGCGGTCAACCGGGCCCTGCGTGAGACGGAGCAGCGAAAGGAGAACCAAAAGGCGCAGGAGAAGCTCCGGCGGTCGCACGACCAGCTTCGGGCCCTCACCGGACACCTTCGGTTCGTGCGCGAGGAGGAGCGGACCCGGATCGCCCGAGAGGTCCATGACGAGCTTGGCCAGGCGCTTACCGGCCTGAAACTCGACCTGTCATGGCTTTCGGGTAAGATCACGGGCGAAGCCTCACTAAGGCGGAAGATCAAGGGCATGTCGGACCAGGTCGACGCAACGATTCAAACGGTCCGACGGATCGCGACCGAACTGCGACCCGGTGTCCTCGACAACCTCGGCCTTGCGGCCGCCGTCGAGTGGCAGACGACGGAATTCCAGGAACGCACGGGCATCCGCTGCCGGGTTAAGATAGACGTGAAGGATGCCATAAGTGATCGGGAGTTCAGCACCATGTGCTTCCGGATCTTCCAGGAGACCCTCACGAACATCGTCCGTCACGCCAAAGCCACCCGTGTCGAGGTGATCCTCTCGCAGGTTGACCAGGAGCTCGTGCTTACCGTCCGCGACAACGGCCGCGGGATCTCCGAGAAGGAGGTCGTCCACGCCCAATCGATCGGCCTCATCGGAATGAGGGAGCGTGTGGCACAGGCCGGGGGCCAGGTCTTTTTCTTCGGCCTGCCGGCCCGGGGAACCACGGTGACGATGCGCGTCCCCATGCCGGAACCGCCGAGTCGGGGCCCCTATCTGTCATGAGAATCCTGATCGCAGATGACCACGCCGTCGTGCGCCGGGGCCTAAAGCAGATCCTGGCCGAGGCGTTCAAGCGGTCAGTGTTTGGCGAGGCGGCCAACTCCCAGGAAGCCTTGGAGCGGGTATGGAAGGAGCCCTGGGACGTCGTCATACTTGACCTGACGATGCCCGGCCGAAGCGGCCTCGAGGTTCTCAGGGAGATCAAGAGGGCCCGGCCCAAGCTCCCGGTCCTCATCCTGAGCATGCATCCGGAGGACCAGTTCGCCGTGCGGCTGCTCAAGGCCGGCGCATCGGGCTATTTGACCAAGGAAACCGCCCCCGAGGAACTCGTGGGTGCCGTCAACAAGGCGGTCGCCGGAGGCCGCTATGTCAGCGTTTCCCTGGCGGAGAAACTGGCGTCGCTGATTGTGCACGATGTGCAGGCCGCTCCCCACGAGAGCCTTTCGGACCGCGAGTTTCTGATACTTAGGATGATCGCTTCGGGAAAGACCGTGGGGAGGATCGCCAGCGACCTGTCGCTCAGCGCGAAGACCGTGAGCACCTATCGTACGCGACTGCTCGAGAAGATGTCCCTGTCGAACAATTCCGAACTCGTCCACTACGCGTTCCAATACCAGCTCATCGAGCGCGGCTCGGTCGTTATGGGCCCTTCTCCCCCCGAAAAGGTAGGCAAACGCCCCACCTCATCCTGAAGAGCGGTTGGCCGAGTTCGCTGTCCAAATCGACCACCGCCCAGTCCCCACAACCGGCGCTCCACAGCAACCTATGAACGTAATTAACGGCAAGAACCTGCCGCCCGCGACCTTTGACGCATGGGCGGCCCTCGATCTTTGGACCCGGCGTTGGCGCTGGGTCGCCTTATGGACTGTCGCCATTGCGATCGCCGGCGCGTTGCTCGCAAGCGTGGTTTGGAGCCGCTCGTTCACCTCCACAGCTCAGCTGATCCGCTATGAACCGTCCTCGGTCGACGACTCCTTCCATCCCAGGGCCCTCGCCGCGCCGAGCCTGGTCGTGATGCTCCAGGCGCCGGGATTGCTGGAGGACGTGGGTTCACACTTGCAGCCGCCGGTCACGGCGAAGGAACTCGCGGAGCACCTTGAGATCTCCCTCGACCGGAACAACGACGTCGTGACCGTCACGGCCATGGGGCACTCGCGGGAAGAGGCCATTGAGACCGTCAATCGCTACTGCGCCGCGGCCATCGCGTATACGCAGTCCATTCAGCGGCAGGAGGCCACGGAGGCCGGCGACAACGTGAACCATCAGCTCGACCAGGTTGAGAGTGACATAGCCTCGACGCGAAAGACCATCCCTGCGGCGAGCGAGGCGGCCGTGGCCGCCCTTGCTTCCGTCCCCGATGCCGCCACCGACTCCACAAGCGGCATTTCCCAGAGGATCCAATCCGCGCGCGAGCAGCTGGACGACCTGCTCATCCGATACACCGATGCGCATCCCCTGGTGCTGGAGCAGAGGGCGAGGATTGCGGCCCTCGAAAAGGAACAGGGCGAGGCCGGGGCCTCGGCTACCGACAGTCCGGGAGTCGCCTCCCATTCCTCCACACAGGTAAACCCGCCAATGTATTATGGAAGGGTTACACCCGAGGACGTCGCCGTGAGCGAGCGCCTAAGGGCGCTGGAAACCAACCGCGCGCTGCTCAGCGAGCGCAAGCGGGCGATTCAGCCGTTCCGCGAGAATCCGCCGGGCTATTTCCGGGTCTTACTCTCCGCCTCCGCCAACCCGACCCAGCTTCAGCGCTATCGCCTTCAAATTGTGCTCTTTGCCTGCCTCGGCGCCCTTGTCGGGTTCTTCGGCTCGGGCGCCCAGGTCCTGCTCGGGGAATTCCTCGACAACAAGATCAGGACCCGCCTCGACGTGCGCCGCATCACCGGACTGCCGCTCCTCGCCACCCTGGGCGACCTAAAGCAAATGACCCCCGCAGCGCAGGAACAGTGGGCATTCCGAGCATGGACCGCCCTCCAGAGCAAACTTAGCGTCTCACCGAACCACGGCATCGTCTGCGGCATGACGTCGGCCAGCAGCGGCGACGGCCGGTCGACCTGGATCAGCCTTCTCGCCCGCGCCGCGAGGTCCTGCGGGTTCCGCGTACTGACGATCGTTGCACAGCCCTCCCCGAAGGCTTCGGCTGACCTCGCGCGACTCGAGAAGCGGCCGAACCCGGATCCCGAACCCCTGGGGGCCTCGCTCAATGGCAATGACCTGTCCTCCCCTGGGCATATCGTGCGGCAGCTCACGAGCGAGGAGTGCCCGCCCGTGGTCAGCGTCCCCCTGCCGGGATGGATCTGGAATCTCGAGCGTCGAAAGCAGTGGCGATCGGCCTTCGATGCCTGGCGAGTGATCGACCATGTCGTGATCCTGGTGGAATTGCCGCCCGCCTCCTTTGCCGAGTCCGTGCTGCTTGCCGAAACCATCCCAAACCTTGTCTGGTTGGTGGATAGCAATAAGACGGACGCCACCGAGACGCTTGTAGACCTTCGAACGCTGCGCGACGCGAGCTGCAATCTGGTGGGCGCCGTGTTCAACAGGGAACGCACCCCGCCGGTGACCGGCCGCTTCAGCAGGTGGTTCGGATGCACCGTTCCCGCCTTGCTCCTTTCGCTCTGCACTGCGGCGGCGGCTACGGCATCGGCGGAATCGCCGCCGACTACGGGCTTCTCCGCGAGCGGCCCGGCCCAGCGGGCGCCATGGCAGCAGCGGCTGACCCTCGGGCCAGGGGATGTCCTTAGCTTCCACCTCTACGGTTCCCCCGAGCTTGCGAGCCTGGCGGTTCCGATCGCGCCTGACGGGAGAATCTCCTACCTAGAGGCCGAGAACATCGTCGCCGCCGGGCTGACCATCGACGAGTTCCGGCAGAGTCTCAACGCCGAGCTCGGCAAATACCGCCGCGCCCCGCAGGCCTACGTCATTCCCGACGCATTCAGGAGCAAGAGGTACTATGTCCTGGGCACGGTCGTGGAAAAGGGAGTCTTTTACCTCGACCGTCCGATCACGGTAATCGAGGCCGTCGCCCGCGCGCGAGGCTTCGAGACAGGAATCTCTCAGGGGGACACCATAGACGCGACCGACTTCTCCCGCAGCTTCCTGGCGAGGGGCGGCCGCCGGGTGCCCGTCGACTTTGAGCGCCTGTTCCTGCATGGCGACCTCTCCCAGAACGTCCCGCTGGAGCCCGACGACTACCTGTATTTCCCCGCCTCGAACTCCGGTGAAATCTATGTTCTCGGCGAGGTAGGGTTGCCGGGCCCAGTGGCCTTTGATCCCAACACTAGCGCCATCTCGGCTATCGTCTCGCGTGGCGGGTTTACCGAACGCGCGTGGAAGGCGCACGTGCTCGTTGTCCGGGGCTCGCTGGACCACCCCACGGCCTACACCGTCGACATTGCCGGGGCGTTAACCGGGCGGTCCCCCAACCTCGCGCTAGAACCCGGCGATCTGGTCTACGTCTCCGACCGTCCGTGGATCAAGGCGGAGGAGCTTCTTGACCACGCCGCCACGGCCTTCGTCGCGTCCGCGGTTGTCACCTGGGCGGGTCTCAATGTCGGACCAAATATCATCTCCAGGCCCTAAGGCATGACACCTGAACCTCGTACCACGCTTCTCTTCGTTCTGGCTGCCAGCTTGGCCTGCCTCACGGGATGCGAGAACAACTCCCTTCCCGTGGCGAGGCAGGGAGCCCCGGCGCCCGTGGCCGCCGAGCTCAATTCGCTTGCGCCGCTGGCCCTCGACCCCGCGCTTCTCAAAGCCTCTGACAAGGTGTTTCGACTCGGTCCGGGCGACACCATGGACATTGAGGTCATGGGCGACACCGCCACCCGCTCCACGGTCACCGTCGGGCCGGATGGCAGAATATACTACAATATGCTTCCCGGCCTCGATGTCTGGGGACTGACGCTCTCGGAGGCCAGCGAGCACATAGGGGCTGAGCTGAAGCGATTCATCCGAGAGAAGCCGGCCGTCACGATAACCCTGCGGTCGGTCGCGAGCCAGCAGATCTGGGTGCTCGGCCGCCTGAGCCACCCCGGGGTCTATCCCCTGGGCAGCCCCACCTCCCTCCTGGACGTCGTCGTCGAGGCGGGCGGTCTCGGGGTCAACACGCCGGTCGGGGGAACAAGCTCGGAGGATGCGGACCTGTCCCGCAGCTTCCTCATTCGAAACGGCCATCACGTGCCCGTTGATTTCCAGCGCCTCCTTCGCGAGGGCGACCTCTCGCAGAATGTCTACCTGGAGCCGGGCGACTTCATCTATGTGCCGCCTCTTCGTAGCTCCCAGGTCCACATCCTGGGTGCGGTGCTTCAGCCGCGCTCGGAACGGATGACCGGAGCCCTGACCGTGATTCAGGCGATCGCCATGGCCGGAGGATCCGTGCCGGGTGCCTGCCTCACAAATGTCGCGATCCTGCGCGGTTCGCTCGCCAATCCCCAAATCGCGATCGTGGCGGTGAACCAAGTGCTGGGCGGCAAGGCGCCGGACGTGCGGCTCGAGCCGGGCGATATCGTCTACGTGCCGTATTCGCCGCAACGCGTGCTCGAGCGCTACGTGGACCTCATTCTCGATACCTTTGTCCGCACGGTCGGCGTCAACGAGGGGGCCTATGCGATATCCAGCAAGGCCCAGCCGGTGTCGGTTGGCGTGAATCTCTCGCCTTAGAGGGCGATGGCGCGGAGGCGCCCCTTTCCCCAGGTTTGTCGGACAGACACCGACGTTGGCTGTATGCATTATCCTACAGGGTTGTTGCCAAACAACTGACAATCTAATCAGACGGAGACGGCTACAAGGGCCTGTCGGGACCTGGCATAATGGCGGGTCTAATGAAGAGACCCCTTGCCCTGGGACATCGCGCGGTGTCCGTGTTCTGCCTCCTGACCGCCTTAACGGCCGCGAGTTTCACCATAACGGCGGGAGCCGCAGCCCTGCCGTCCATTTCAATTGCCGCCACGGCCCCCACCGCGGCAGTGGACGGATCGGCGACCGGCCTGCTCACCTTCTCACGTTCGGGAGACACCACGGGCGCCGTAACCGTCAATTTTACGCTCGGTGGCACCGCGGTGAAATGGACCGACTACTACCGCCTCCCGCAGGGCGACATGCCGGTCGCAGTGACAATTCCGGCCGGGGCCTCCTCAGCGACGCTCGCCATTACGGCAAAGGCTAACACCACCGGCGCCAACCCGGAGACGGCGACGTTTACGCTGTCGCCGGATTCCTCCTATGCGGTCGGGTCGCCTGCCAATGCGACGATCACGATCGTTTCGGCTGCGGAAGCCACACCGGCGGTCAATGTTGTGGCCACGGCCCCCACTGCCGTGATCGGCGGCTCCGCCACCGGTTTGCTCACATTCTCGCGGACTGGAGGAACCGCCAACACCCTGACCGTCAATTACCTGCTGACCGGCAGCGCGGTTAAGTGGACCGACTACTATCGCCTGCCCCAGGGCGACATGCCGGTCGCCGTTACGATTCCGGTCGGGGCCGCGTCGGCGACACTCGCCATCACGGCTAAGGCAAACACTACCGGGGCCAATCCGGAGACAGCCATCTTCACGCTGGCGCCAGACCCCTCCTATACGGTCGGGACTGGATCCACCGCAAAGATCACGATCACAAGCGCGGGAACGCCCCTTGCCACACCCGCTATCGTAACCCCTGTCACACCTGCGCCGACAGCGCCGGCCACTTCGACCGTAGCTCCCTCCGCCGACAATGGAGCGACCCTCCAAGCGGGCGGCGACATGGACGACACCAATTTGACCCTGCCGCAGGTGGGCGACCATGCCCTGCGCGTGCTCTCGCCGACGCTGCTCGAGTTGCGCCAAATCACCACGAAGGCTGCCGACCCCGCGCCAGTCTCCAGCTGGAACTTTGTCGACAAGAACGGCCAGTCCACCGCACCACAGGCGTCCCAGTTCACGGTGACGGTCGGCGGCGAGGCGGTGGGAGTGACCGCCGTGGGGTTCAGGCGCCGTGTGCTGTACGCCCCCCTCAAGTCCTACGACCTGAGGATCGACAACGCGCTCTATCTGCAGCTCTCGAATCCCGTGGCGGACGGTCAGGCTGTTGAGGTCACCAACCCGGACGGCCAAGTATGGGCGGCCTCGGAACTCTTCACGGTCGCGGCGGACCCCCTGCGCTACAGCCCTGGCATCCACGTCAACCAGGAGGGCTACGTTCCCGCGTTTCCGAAGAAGGCCATGGTCGGCTACTACCTCGGTGACATGGGAGAGATGCCGATAGCGGCAACGGGCTTCAGTGTTATCGACGTGAACTCCAACAACGTGGTGTTCCAGGGACCGCTTACCCAGCGCCAGGACGTCGGTTATCAGACGACTCCGCTCCCCTACCAGCAGGTTTATGTTGCCGACTTCAGCAGCCTGAAGACGCCGGGTGAGTATAAGATACAGATCTCCGGGATGGGCACCTCGCTTCCGTTCCTTGTCAACGACGGCATTGCGATGGGCTTCGCGCGCACCTACGCCCTCGGAATATTCGGCCAGCGGAGCGGCGCCGCCGCCGCGCTCCCGTTCACCCGCTTTACGCACGGCGCCGACCACACGGCGCCGGCCCAGGTACCAGCCAACGACACCGATCCCCAGTTCGCCTTCACCTGGAAGACCATCGCGGGCTACGCGAGCACCGCCAACACCAACAACCCGGCACAGGTGGCGCCGGCATTGACGAGCGAGGCGAGCTCGCTCTTCCCCTTCGTGCGAGCGGGAACCGTGGATGTCTCCGGCGGCCACTGGGACGCAGGCGACTACAGCAAATACACGGAGAACAGCGCGGAGCTTGTCCATTATCTCGTCTTCACCGTCGACTCGATCCCGGGCGTCGCCGGCCTCGACAACCTGGGAATCCCTGAGAGCGGCGACGGGATCCCCGACGTGCTGCAGGAGGCCAAATGGGAGGCGGACTTCCTGGCGAAGATGCAGGATTCCGACGGCGGCTTCTACTTCCTCGTCTACCCCAAGAACCATGAGTATGAGTCCAATTCCCTGCCCGAAAACGGAGAATCGCAGGTCGTCTGGCCCAAGAGCACGTCTGTGACCGCCGCCTCCGTGGCCGCGCTTGCCGAGGCGGCCTCGTCGCCGGCCATGAGGAAATTCTATCCGCAGGCGGCGGCCCTTTACCTGAAGGAGGCGCAGCTCGGCTGGCAATTCCTGCAGAATGCCATCTCCAAGTACGGCAAGGCGGGCGCGTACCAGAAGATCACCTTTTACAGCGACGACTGGACCCACGACGACGAGCTGGCGTGGGCCGCCGCAGCGATGTTCGTCGCCACCGGGGACACGCAGTACCAGGCACAGCTCTTCCAGTGGTTCCCGAACCCGGCCGACTCATCCACCTTCCGCTGGGGTTGGTGGCGGATGTCCCAGGGATGGGGCAACGCCATCCGTACGTACGCATTCGCGGCGCGAAGCGGCCGCCTTCCGCAGGGCGCGCTCGACGCCAGTTTCCTCGCGGCCTGCGAAGGCCAGGTCGTGGCGGCCGGCGACGATGCCGTGACGTGGTCCCGAGACAACGCTTACGCCAGTCCCTTCCCTCCGGCCACGAAGGCGGTCAACGGGGGCGGATGGTACTTCTCCCTCGACCAGGCCTCAGACATGGCCGTTGCCTACCAAATCAATCCCAAGCCGGCGTACATCGACGCCCTGGTCGGAGCCATGAACTACGAAGGGGGCGCAAACCCGGTCAACGTTACGTTCCTAACCGGCCTAGGGCTGAAGAGGCAGCGCGAGAACGTCAGCCAGTACTCCCAGAACTCCCGCAGGATCCTGCCGCCGTCCGGCATCCCGCTCGGCCAGGTGACCGCCGGTTTTGAATACCTTCCCAGCTACGGCCCCGAGCTTGCGGAGCTTTCCTATCCCACGGACGGCGGCTCGAAGAACGTGTACCCCTACTATGACCGTTGGAGCGACGCCTTCAACGTGACCCAGGAGTTCATCACCGTGAACCAGGCGCGCGGCTTCATGGCCACGGCGTTCCTGGCAACCCTTACACCGAGCTCGGCCGGCGCATGGACCGCCCCGGTGGCGACCATCTCCGTCCCCAGCACGGTCGCCCTTCTCAATACGCCATTGGACCTGAGCGTGGTGGTACCAGGGCTCGACTTGACCGGGGCCCGGATCGTCTGGGAGGGCCGGGACCAGCAGCCGGCGTTCGGGTCCACCTACACCGTCGTTCCGGTCAACAACGGCGATCAATGGGTCGAGGCAGAGATCGAGTGGCCGGACGGGCGCCGCGCCTTTGCTGCGGGCGACTACCAGGCAAACAGCCCCACGCAGGTCTGGATCGACGATGCGTTGCCCGCGGGCGTCGCCCTAGGGACAAATGGCGGGGAGAACTGGACCTGGGCCTCATCCAGCCCGGCACCTGAATCCGGAACCCTTGACGCCCGGACCATTACGGCCGCGGGGCTGCACGAGCTGTGGTTCACGGGCGCCAAGGGCACCATGCAGGTAAACGCCGGCGACAGCCTTTTTGTCTGGGTCTACCTGGACAGCGCCCACCCTCCCTCGGAGATCATGGTGGCGTGGAATGACGGTTCGTCGTGGGAACACCGGGCCTATTGGGGCGCCAACACCGTCACCTACGGCAACAACGGGACCGCGGGCCGACACTATGTCGGGCCTCTCCCTGCGACCGGAAAATGGGTGAAGCTGTCGGTCCCGGCCGCCTCTGTCGGACTCGAGGGATCGGTCGTAAGCGGCATGGACTTCGCCCTCTTCGATGGGAGCGTCTCCTGGGACGCGATCGGACGGTCGTCCGCCGGCCCGTAACGCCCCATTCGACACGATATCTTCCAAACATACGGTCCAGAGATGCCCACCTGTCGCGATTCCGTGACAACGCACCTACCGGACCGTATCCCCCTTCCAGCTGACTAAATCCGGGCCATCCCGGTCGTGTCCGCGCCAAATGGGTTCCTAAGGGGTAAGCACCCCATGGCCCGCGGGAGCGACATGCCGTAGCATGAGTATGCGTGCCGATCCGCCACAAGTTCGCCGTCTGCATTCTGTGCCTATTGCCGATCGCGGCCGAGCTTAACGCCCAGCTCAGGTCGGAGGAGGACACCCACGCGTTGAGCCTGCCCGCCGTCGGAGATTGCACGCTGCGCATCCTCTCACCATCGATCCTTGAGCTCACGCGAATCTCTTCCGAGGCAAAGGGCGCGCCCTTGGTCCCGGATTTCCGGATCATTGTCGGGGGGCATGACGCCGCGATAGCCGCCGTCGGGTCCAAACGCAGGGTCGCCTATGCGCCGCTTGCTCGACGCGACCTCAGGATCGCGACCCAATTCTACATCCGAGTCGCTCACGACATCGCCCTTGAGGACGCCGGGCAGCTTGTCGAGGTCCGAGACGCGGGCCAGCCCGCGGGGAATCCTTCCAAGGCTGCGACCGCCGCGTGCGATCCGCTCCGCTATAGCCCGGTCATCCACGTGAATCAGGAAGGTTACGTCCCTGCCCTGCCCAAGAAAGCGATGATCGGCTATTACCTTGGCGACATGGGAGAGTTGGACATCCCCGTCGCGGCCGGCTTCGAGATCATCGACGCCAGAAGCGGAAAGGTCGTGTTCTCCGGCGAACTCACCTTCCGCAGGGACATCGGATACCGCACGTCGCCGGCGCCCTACCAAAAGGTCGCTGTTGCGGACTTCAGCGAATTCCGAATCCCCGGGGAGTACCGGCTCTGGATACCCGGCCTCGGCGCGTCGGCGCCTTTTCTCATCAACGACGGCATCGCGATGGGGTTCACGCGCACCTACGCTCTGGGGCTCTACCAGCAGCGTTGCGGGACCAGCAACGACCTGCCCTTCACCCGCTTCGTCCATGGAGCATGCCACGTAGAACGAGCGCAGATTCCCGTGGAGTCCGACCCTCAATTTGCCTTCACCTGGGCCACGATCGCCGGCTACGCGGGCACCGCAAACACGGACAACCCGCCCCAAAGCGCGCCTCCTCTGACAAGCGAGGCGCGCCAGCTCTATCCCTTCGTGAGGACCGGTTCCGTGGACGTCTCAGGAGGCCACCATGACGCAGGCGACTACAGCCGATATACGATCAACAGCGCCGAACTCATCCACTATCTGGTCTTTACAGTGGACTCGATCCCGGGCGCCGCGGGGCTCGACAACCTGGGGATACCGGAGAGCGGCGACGGCATCGGCGATATTCTTCAGGAGGCAAAATGGGAGGCCGACTACATCGCCAAGCTCCAGGACACCGATGGAGGCTTCTATTTCCTCGTTTACCCGAAAGGCCGCGAATACGAGTCCGACGTACTGCCCGACCACGGCGACTCCCAGGTCGTGTGGCCAAAGAATACGGCAGCCACGGCGGCGGCCGTGGCTGCGCTTGCGCAGTGCGCCTCTTCGCCCGAATTCAAGCGCCACTATCCGTCCGCGGCAGCCCAGTACCTGAAACAGGCGGAATTGGGCTGGCAGTTCCTGATGAACGCCGTCTCACGCCACGGTAAAGCGGGCGCCTACCAAAAGATCACGTTTTACGGCGACCGTTACACGCATGACGACGAATTTGCGTGGGCGGCATGCGAGCTCTTCCTCGCCACCGGCAATATCCAGTTCCAGAAGAGACTCTTCGAGTGGTTCCCCAACCCGGCGAGCCACATCACGTTTCGCTGGGGCTGGTGGCGGATGTCCGAATCCTGGGGGAATGCGATCCGAAGCTACGCATTCGCGGCCCGCAGCGGAAGATTGCCTGTCGCCTCGCTCAACCCCCGATACCTGAAACTATGCGAGAGGCAGGTCGTGGCGGCCGCCGACGACGCGCTCGATTGGTCCGCCAAGAATGCCTATGCCACGCCGTTCCCTCTGGCCACCAAGGCAGTGAACGGCGCCGGGTGGTATTTCTCCCTCGACCAGGCATCCGACATGGCAGTCGCCTACGCGGTCGACCCAAAGCCCGCGTACATTGACGCGCTCACGGGCGCAATGAACTACGAGGGCGGGTGCAACCCGGTCAACGTCACCTACCTGACGGGCCTCGGGGTCCGGCGGCAGCGCGAGATCGTCGACCAATATGCGCAGAACGACCGCCGGCTCCTTCCGCCGTCAGGGATCCCAATAGGAAACATACAGGCCGCCTTCCAGTACATGCCGAAATATTCCGGAGAACTCCGCGAGGCGACCTATCCCGGCGACAACGCGAAGGTGGGACCCTATCCATTCTATGACCGGTGGAGCGACGCCTTCAACGTCACCACCGAGTTCATCGCCGTCAACCAGGCCAGGGCACTGATGGCCTCGGCATTCCTGGCGGCCCACTCGGAGATTGAATATCGGAATTGGACCCATGCGAATGCGTGGATCGCGGCGCCCGACGCGCCGGTCCAGCTCAACGCGCCGGAGACGGTTCGCTTGGAGGTGCCCGGGGAGGACCTGGCCATGGCCCGTATCGTCTGGGAAGCCCGCGACCAGGAGCCGGCCTTCGGACCCACCTATACCTTCTCCCCAAAGCACAGCGGCCCTCAATGGGTTGAGGCGGAGGCCGAGTGGCCCGACGGTCGCCGCGCATTCGCGATACAAAGCTTCCGAGCAAGCGGTCCAGCGGAGACGTGGCTCGACGGCGCCGTACCCGACGGCGCCGCGATGGAATCCACCGGCGGAGACGGATGGAATTGGATCGCGGCGGATCCCAGCCCTCATTCGGGCCCGCTCTCGCACCAGTCCAATGTCGCCTCGGGCCTCCACCAGCATTCGTTCACCGGCGCAACGGCGACTCTTGAGGTCAATCCGGGAGATTCCCTCTTTGCCTGGGTGTACGTCGATCCCGCCCACCCGCCCACGGAGATCATGCTTGCATGGAACGACGGGACTTCCTGGGAGCACCGCGCCTATTGGGGCGCAAACAAGATTACCTTTGGCACCAACGGATCGCCCGGGCGCCATCGCTCGGGGGACCTGCCTCCTGTCGGGCGTTGGGTGCAGCTTAGGGTGTCCGCTAGCGCAGTCGGCCTCGAGGGCGCCCGGCTTTCCGGAATGGGATTTTCCCTAATGGACGGACGTGCCACCTGGGGCGCCGGCGGCCGCGAGCGCTAGCACGGCGCGGGAGCCACCAACGGGGGGCCCACCAATCCAGCGACACCGCCTTGCGCCATTGGCTCATCCAGATTCTCTGAGACGCCCCTGATCCGGCCCGTGCTTTCCACGGCCCCGTGGGCGATGGCGTAGCGGGTCAGTCCGGCGACATCATGAATGTTCAGCTTGTCCATCAACTGCTGTCGGTGCTTCTCGACGGTCTTGATGCTGAGGTTGAGCGTCGACGCAATCTGCTTGTTCACCTGGCCTTCTGCCACCATCTGAAGTACCTCCCGCTCGCGACTGGTCAGGTGCTCGTTCCCCCGGCCGACAAGCCTCCCCTTGACGTAGGACTCCCGGTAGAGGTCGAGCAGGCGTTTCAGGATAGAAGGGCTGAAGTAGGCGTTGCCCTTGGCGATCTCGCGCACGGCCTTGATTAGCTCACTGGCGGCAGATTGCTTGATAAGGTAGCCGGACGCGCCCGCCTCCGTAAGCTGGTGGACATACTCGTCGTCGGCGTACGACGAGAGGATCAACACCTTGGTCGGGATGTCATTGGCGACTATCTGCGAAGTGGCCTCGAGTCCGTTCAGCATCGGCATGGCGATGTCCATCACGACAACGTCGGGACGGAGCTCCTGAGCCATCCTGACCGCCTGCCTGCCGTTTCCAGCTTCGCCCACCACCTCGATGTCGGCTTCGGCCGACAGCAGCGACCGAAGGCCCTGGCGGACGACGACGTGGTCTTCAGCGAGCAATACAGATATTTTCTTCATATAGGTTTGGCCTTGGCTCCGCTATAAACGCAGGAAGCGAGCGGCCATTGCGCCCGGCCGGATGGCGCGCGCCGTTCTTCGGCAACGCATCCAGTGGGACTCTTGCGCGAACGCGCGTGCCCTTCCCCGGTTCCGACTCGATGGAGAAGACGCCCTTCACAAGGCGCACACGCTCCTGCATGCCAAGGAGACCGAGGCGCCCGCTGCATTGCCTTGCCGCATGCTCCTCAAGGTCAAAGGCGCGGCCGTTGTCGGCCACTTCCATGGTAATGGAGTCTTCGGTCGCCGTGAACTCGATCTTTGCGCAGGTCGCGCCCGCGTGTTTGTAGACATTGTTCAACGCCTCCTGCGCGACACGGAACAGGACCTCCGCTCGGCCCTCATCGAGCAGGGCAAGACGGGGATGGGCGACGAGCTCCGTCCTGATTCCGGTCCGCCTCGCGAAGGCGAGATTGTGGGCCCTAAGGGCGGACTGCAGACCAAGGTGATCGAGCATCGCCGGGCGCAACTCGCGCGCGAAAGCGTGCACGGTTTCCATCGTTCGTTCCAGGAGCTGCTCGGCTTCGGCCACATTGTGCAGAAACGACGGATCTGAGGCAGCCTGCTTCTTGAGCATTGCTATCGACACATTGATCGCCGTCAGCGCTTGGCCGATCTCATCGTGAAGCTCGCGGCTGATGCGTTTCCGCTCCTCCTCCTGGGCTGTGAGTACCTGGGCGGAGAGGTCGCGAAGATTCGCCTCCATAGCCCTGGCGTCCTGATAGAGCTCGAAGTAGTGATCTTTGGCCGCCTGGACCACAGCCTCGCTCCTCTTGCATTCCGCTATCTCGTCCTCGAGCTCCGCGTTGCGCGCCATGAGTTCGTCGGCCTCCCAATCTCGAGATCCGGATGACCGGTCCCTTGCGCCGCAAGGGGAACCGTCGGTAACGCCAAAGGGCGAAAGGACCTCGAGCAGAAACGCATCGAGCATTGGTGCGAGGCTCGCAGGATGGGTTCGCTCGCCGCCAGGCAGAATTCCTTCGGCTATTGCCTGGTGGTGCAGGCGAATCAAATCGAAAACCTCCAAGCCGCCGTCCGCAGCGGCCCGACCCAGTTCGTAGGCCTGCTTAAGTGTGACGTCGCCCGGGTTGGAGAGGTGGTCCCTCAGGGCCTCCTGATAGGTCATAGGAAGGCTGGTTGAGATTCGGGACATCAGTTCGGCGGGTTGGGCTTGAACATAGGCAGTGTTAGTGTCTGCCAGATCATGCCTGTTCCGCGCAGGAGGTAGGTGTTTGTAGCCGTCCTCTGGGGTGTTCACCCCCTCTCCATTGTACGCCGGCGAGAGTCTACCATATTCGGCTCTAAACGCACCGACACCAAATCCTGACAATCAACCGGCAATGCGCCTGCTTTACATTCATGAAAGGATTGGGGCCCAAGGGGGCGCCGAGGTGAACATTCTTCTTACTGCGCAAGCACTTAAGCAGCGAGGCCACGTCGTGGGGCTAGCCCATGGGGGCACCGGCAGCGGTGAAGCCGAATGGAGCGATGTTTTCGCCAGTCGTTATGCTTTGGGAGAATCAAGCACCGTCGCGCAGCATACGGTGGATGCGGCTCTGGCGGAGTTTGAGCCCGACGTCCTTGTCCTCAACAAGTTCTCAAACCCAAAAGTGCTTGGTGCACTCGCATCCTACAAACGGCCAGTGATCCGGATGGTGCACGACCATGATCTCTACTGCATGCGCAGCTACAAATATCACTATTTTAGCCGCAATATCTGCACAAGGCCTGCATCCCCCTACTGCATCGTCCCCTGCGGGGCCTCGATCGCCAGGGCCACCGGGACCGGATTCCCCGTAAAATGGGTCAGCTACGGCGCCAAGCTCCGGGAGATAGCGGTAAACAAGAAGTACTACCGAATGGTTGTCGCCACGGACTACATGAGGCAGGAACTGCTTCGCAACGGCTTTGCGCCGGGGCAGATCGTGATTCATGCCCCGGTTCCGCTGCCCACGAAGACTCTCGACGAACCCACCTTCAGCTCGCGCAACCTGATAGTGTATTCGGGCCAGATCATCCGCGGGAAGGGTGTCGACGTGCTGCTGGAGTCACTCGCAAACGTAAAATCACCCTTCGAATGCGTCATTCTGGGCGACGGCAGCCAAAGGGAGGAATGCGAGCGCCTCTGCAGCCGGCTGGGACTGGATGGTCGGGTTCATTTCAAGGGCTTCGTTCCCCAGGCCGAGATCGCGGTCCACTACCATGAAGCCTCACTGGCGGTAATGAGCTCCCTGTGGCCGGAGCCTTTTGGCGCTGCGGGTCTTGAAGCCATGCGTTGTGGCCTTCCAGTAGTCGCCTTTGACGCAGGTGGAATCCGCGAATGGCTCCTGGACGGTATCAATGGATTCCTCGTGCGGTGGATGGACCGCGAGATGTTCGCGAGGAAGATCGATACGCTTCTGGTCGACAAGGCGCTCGCCCGAAGTCTCGGGCGCAGTGGCCGCCGTCTCGCTGACGAGAAGTTCAATTACAACACCTATATCGACGGTCTCGAGGATCTATTCACCACTGCATCCCAAGATTCGGGGGCAGCACAACCAGCGTCCACGGCCACCATCTCATGAAAACAAGTAATCCCAGCCGCATCTGCCCCGAGCTTTTGGGGCATTTCGCCACCTTTGAAAGCCGTCGCGGCCTGTTCAGACTCAACCTAGGCTTCTCCCTTCGGCGCCTCTCTTGGAAATGGCTGATGCGCAGCGCAGAGCTTACAAAGCGGGTCGTAGACGTGCTCGGGAGCCTGGCAGCCCTCGTGATCTTGGCCTTACCGCTGGTCATTATCGGCTCGATAGTTCGGATGGACGGGGGACCTGCAATCTTCCCGCAAACCCGCGTCGGTCGCCACGGCCGCGAATTCAAGATGTTCAAATTCCGTTCGATGCGCCCCGACGCAGAAATACTCCTAGCTGGGCTCCTCGCGGCCAACAAGCACGGCAACGGAGTGACGTTTAAGATCAAAGATGATCCACGGGTGACAACGATCGGCCGATACCTGCGACGCTTCTCCCTCGATGAACTGCCCCAGTTCTACAATGTCTTCCGCGGCGACATGTCTCTCGTAGGGCCGCGCCCTCCCGTGCCGCGGGAAGTCGCGCTATATTCGCTCGCCGACCGCCGGCGTCTTTCAGTCAAGCCGGGGATTACATGTGTCTGGCAGATTAGCGGCCGCGCGGAGATAGACTTTCCGGGACAGGTACGTCTCGACGTCAATTATATCGAGAGCCAGAGCCTGCGACAGGACCTACGGATTCTCGCCAAGACACCGCGCGCGGTGGTCTTCGGCTCGGGCGCTTATTGATGAAGTCACTGCTGATCTGTCTTTCACGTAGGCCAGCCGTTCCGCACCTCGCGGTTTCCGGCCCCCTAGCGACAACACCGATCTTTGGTGACTGCATTGCGGGACACTGGATCGAACACCTAACCACGCTTGGGGCTCGGGACATCAGGATCATCGTCGTCGACGGCGAAGACCAGGTACGAGCATCGGTCGGAAACGGCGCGCGCTGGGGCGTGCGGCTCGAGGTCATTGGCTCACATGTCGAGCCGACGCGCAGCGAAGCCGCCGAGAAGTACAAGTCGGTTGATCCAGACGGCTGGCTGCCGGCGCCCCACGACATTGTATCGATGTCTCACTTGCCAGGATGCCCGCAGGCGCCCCTCTTTGAGAGTTACGCTGGCTGGTTCGCCGGCTTGATTGCATGGATGCCGCTGGCGTTAACTCCCGCCAGGATCCGAACAGCGGAGAAGAGCCCGGGCGTCTGGATTGGCAGCCGCTCCCGGGTCTCACCGATGGCGAAGTTGTTCGCCCCGTGCTGGATCGGTGACCAGGTATCCGTGGAAGCCGGAGCCACTATCGGTCCGGGAGCTATTCTCGAAGATCGGACGGTTGTCAGCAGCAAGGCTTGCGTAACCCAAAGTTGGATCGGCCCCGACACGTTTGTAGGGCCTTTGACCTCGGTCGCCAACTCGCTGGCTTGGGGCAGCACCTTGACCGACTGGAGAACGGACTCCTCGCTCATCGTTCCCGATCCATTCCTCCTGAGTTCCCTTTCGACGATTCAGCCTGCGGACGGGACCGACCGCTTCGGAAGGACGGCGAGCCAACGGGCACGTTCCGGATCGCAGATCGATTTGATACAGGTCCTGCGGACTCCCCTAAGCGAAGCGTCCAACCTGAAGCTTCCAAGTTAAACACGACATGCCGTTATGAAAATTGAAAATCAGGGCGAGACCCTAAACGTGTCCGAGATTCAGGAGTTAACTGCAGTAAATGCGGCCGCATTCCGCGACGGCCTCCAATCAGCGCTCGCTACGTCGCCTTCCGTGATCGAGATCAATCTCTCCCAAACTCGCTTCATGGACAGCAGTGGACTCGGCGCGCTGTTTGCCCTCTACCGCGCCACCGCCCAGCGAAAGGACATGGTTCTGCGGCTCCTCAATCCCACACCCGAGATTCAACAGTTGCTGGAGCTGACCCAGATGCAGCAGCTATTCGAAATTGTGAGGCGCTGATTCCATGGCTGCCCCCTCTCTCGAGCCGGCCCGGCCCGCGACACTCAGGCTATCCTTCGCTCCGGACTTGGCCGCCGCCCGTGAGGTGTCGGTAGCGATCAGGAATTTCCTCGCGGAGCAGGGCGTCGCGGAAAAGGAGCTATTCTCCTACGAGCTCTGCATCGCGGAGGCCAGCAACAACGCCGTGGAATACGCCGAGGGACCATTTCGCAAGCTTAGGCCCATCGCCGAGGCGCTCTTCACGCCGTCACAGATCGAACTGCGCGTTACAGACCACTCAGGCGGATTCGACCTTCCGGAAAAAATCCCCCCGCCGCCCCCCATGACAGACCGCGGACGCGGCCTCTTCCTCATCCAGTCGGTGATGGACGAGGTCCGCTACCTCCGTGGGACGAACGAGAACATCCTGGTCATGCGCAAGAAGCGAAAGGCGATCCGTCAAACGGTCACACCGGTCGACGAGGGGACGGTAAACCCGCTCTCTTATGAGAAATGCAAACGCGATCTGGCAGAGGCCACAAGCCAGATGGGAAAGATGGCCGACGAGCTGCAGCTTCGTTCTGAGACGCTATCCTCGGTCTTCCGCTGCTGCGCTGAGCTGGGCCGCATCGACAAGGTCTCCGAGGGTTTCGAGGGCCGCCTACTCGTCGATCTCCTCCACCTGACCTCCGCGGATTGGTATGTCCTTCGAATGCTCTCTCCTGATAGGCGAAAACTGCTGGTTGCGGCAGCCTCCGAACCGGATCTTGCATCCGCGCCCATAGAACTTCCGACGGCTGCCAAGCTGGCAATCAACATCACATGTATTGAGGCGACAGTGGCCACGACCCGGACAGCCATGCGGTTCGACAACAGGGAAAGCTCCGACCTATCTGAGCCCCTTCGATCCGTTGGCCCGGACGGAGCGGGGCTGGTCTGCCCCCTATGTTTTGGTGAGACGCTCGTGGGAACAATAGCGGTTGGACGGCGAAACGGGGACTTTCCGCTTGGAAGGCTTCAGGACGAGGTTATCCGAACCTTTGCCGAATTCCTGTCCATCCAGACGCTAAATCTTAGCCGTCAAAAGGACGAGGTTCACAACCGCGTCGTCGCGCGTGAACTCGAGATCGCCCAGGACATCCAGCACCTTCTCCTTCCTCGGACTTTGCCCCAATTGCCCGGATTCAGCATGGCGGGCGGCTGGCAGAGCGCGCGTGAGGTTGGTGGCGACTTCTACGACGCCATCGCCCTCGACAGCCAGAGGATCCTTCTGATGATTGCGGACGTGATGGGCAAGGGGGTCCCCGCAGCCCTGTTCGCAACGACCATGCGCGGACTCTTGCGTGGCCTGGCCTCGCGCAGCTCCGACCCATCCCAGCTGCTCAGCGGGCTCAACCGTCTCCTCTATAAGGAGCTCTCTTCGGTCGCCATGTTTATCACCGCGCAGATCGTCCTCGTTGACCTGAAGACCAGGAACCTGACTGCGGCAAGCGCGGGGCATTGCCCGTTCCTCTTTGTCCCTCCCGGACGCCGCTCCGTCGTGCCAATGCCGATTCGAGGGCTTCCACTGGGAGTGTTGCCGGATACAGACTATCCCCACCTCACGGCCCGTCTTGGATCGCCCGGCGCAATCCTCTTGTATACGGATGGGCTGACCGACACGCGCAATCTGGCCGGCACGCCCTACGGCGAGCGTCGGCTTACGGCATGGCTGAAGGCCAATGCGATACCCGGGCGCAATGCAACCGAGCTTCGCGACCGCCTGGCAACCGAGCTCAACCGATTCCGAGGCGATGCCTTGATGGACGACGATCAGGCATTTCTCCTGATGACCGAAGAAAGCTCAGGGGATGTGCGCAGGAAGCCCGCGACATCTCGGCGCATCCAGCTTCGGCGCGGCTCCTTCCTCTTTCCAGCAAGCGCCTGAGACCCAAGACTAAAATGAAACCCCTGCTATCGCTTTTTGTGTTCGTCGACGCCTGCGGGTGGGAAATCATAAAGGACCATCCTTTCGCTCGCGCCCACGCGCCGGAAAGGCGAAAGCTCAGGTCCGTATTCGGCTACAGCTCCGCCTGTATTCCCTCCATCCTGTCAGGTCGCTGGCCGGTCGAACACCGCAACTGGTGCTATTTCGTCTATGATCCCGTGCATTCGCCGTTTAGGAGCCTTCGACATCTGCGGTGGCTGCCGCGGGCCCTCACCAGCAGGCGAATGTTCCGGCACCGGCTTTCCAAGGTCCTAAAAGTCCACCTCAAGTTCCGGGGCTACTTCGACCTGTATAACATTCCTTTCGAATATATCTCCATGTTCGACTTCTCCGAGAAGAAGAATCCCCTGCAGCCCGGAGGGTTGAACCGCGGCCCCAATATTTTCGATCATATGCAGGAACGGGGAATCGCCTGGCATGTAAGCGACCCAAAGCGCAGCGAGCGCCAGAACCTTGACGGCATCATCGCGGACATCGAAGCGGAAAAGATCGATTTCGGTTTCCTTTACTGGCCGGATTTGGACGGAATCCTCCACCGGGTCGGCAACACGTCGCCCGAGGTTCCCGCCAAGCTCGACGCCTATGAGCCTTGGCTGGACGAACTCATGGCATGCGCCCGCAAGCACTATGGGGAGGTCCTCCTGACGATCTTCAGCGACCATGGCATGGCCAACTGCGACAAGCTCCTCGACCTTCGTGCCCAGCTCGCGCCGCTCGGCCTGAAAATGGGAGTCGACTATGCGGTGGTCTACGACTCAACGATGGCCCGTTTCTGGTTCTTCACCGACGAAGCGCGCAAGCTTGTCACGGAAAAGCTGAAGGGCGTCTCCCAGGGCCGAATCCTACCCGACGCCGAGCTGGAGGAACTTGGCACGCTCTTTCCCGATCGCTATTTCGGCGAGCTGATCTTCTTGGTAGCCGAGGGGGTGCTCATTGTCCCCAGCCATATGGGTGAGCGTCCCATCCGGGCAATGCACGGCTACCATCCCGACGCGCCCCACAGTTACGCCAGCCTTCTGACGAACTACTCCGATGTGTCCGATGGCGTCACCGCGATCCCGCATACCTACGACTTGATGACGGCTCAGGCTGAACGGGCGGCGTTGCTGAACCACGGCGGGGGATAATCCGATGGACCTATCGAATGAGCTTGGAAAGCTGGCCGACCTCAGGAGCGCCGGAGCCCTAACTGATCAGGAGTTTGCAGATGCGAAGCGAAAGCTGCTTGCCGGAATTGATGCACCTCAGTCGGTTCCACCGAGAACTAAAGACACCGGGAGTGAAGCGGGCCCCGACCGGGCCGCCGAGAGGACCTATTGGTCAAGCCGGTGGTCGGCAAACAACTTTCTCTTCAGAGATTCGGTTGTCCTTTCCTCCGACCGGATCTTGTTTCGAAAGAGGCGGATCTTTGGCTCCAGGGAGGAGCATATAAACTACCGGGCCATCGCCTCAATCCGTGTAAAGAATGGCATCTTTCTCTCGAACCTCTCGATCGAGACCTCGGGAGGGAGCCAGCCCATCTTCATCAACGGCCTCTGGAAGTCCGACGCCAAAGACGTTCAAAACGCGATTCGGGGTTTCCAAGAGGCGAACTGACCGATTACGGGGGACACATAGACCGGACCCCGAAACGCCCGCAACCGGACGCGATCGGTGGCAGGGCCACCCACAGATCAACGGATCGGAATGCGGCCGCCGGCCACGTCTCCAAAGGTGACCACGCGGACGTCGTCGCGGCTTGCCAGCCATTCTGCCATCTCGTGCATGACGTCGATGAGTCCGTCATCCGGGACACCCATCCGGAAGAATTCCCACCAATGGGAGACGAGAACCGTGAGCGCAGAGCCGTCCACAGCTTGACGCACCGACTCCATCATTGTGCCGCGCTCCTTGTGGAACGATAGCAGGCACCCGGGGTGGCTCAGCAGGGTCACCTTCCCGGCCCTCCAGTGTTCGTGCCGCCCCAGCTTCTTCAAGGCGTAGGCCGGCCACCAGCGCGGAGGCATCCGGCCAAACTCGAACCAGCCGGTCGATATGACGTCGAAACGGGCGGCGACCTCGACGAAGGCCGCCCTGGAGAGCCTGTCATAGGGCGCGACAAATGCCTCGATGCGGTTGAACCCGGAATCCTGAAGGAGGCGGGCTCCTCTTTCCAGGCGGTCAGCAAGCTCCCGTCCGTCGGAACCCCCGAACTCGAAGATGTCGTGATGGAAACCGTGCTGCGCAAAATGGTAGCCCCTCTCCGACCCCAGGTAGGCCACAAGCTCGCAGTTCAGCCCAATGGGGGCCAATGATGTCGCGGGTCCGCTTCCGGAAGTAAGGAAGCCCTCAAGGAGCCCGTCCGCAGTCCTTACGTCGGTGCGAACGGAGGGGATGACCGCAAGGCTGACGGGCATCCCGCGGTTCAAGAACGGGCGGTAGATGCGCTCCAGACACGCCGGGGGCGTGAAGGCGCACGTGTCGTCATCCCTTAGAATTACGTAATGCATTTTTCTCTTCGATCAGCTCCTCGTACAGCCGTTTCATGCTCTCCGCCCGAACAGCCGTGTCGAAGTTTGCCACGGCTTTGGCACGCCCCGCCGTTCCCCACCCTTTGGCAAGGCCTGGATCCTCCAAGATTTGGTCCACCGCCGAGTGGAAGGTCCCGGGTCTTTCGAGATCAAAAAGCAACCCATTCGTTCCGTCCTCGACTAGCGCCAGGGCGCCCGAGGTCCGGCTTGAAATGACCGGTGTTCCTGCGGCCCATGCCTCGAGGATCACGATCCCAAATGTCTCGGAAAGCGAGGGAAGGACCACGGCCCTTGCCTCCTGGAGGAGTCCGACCAATCGGGGATCACCAACAGGCAGGCTTCCCAAGAGCATGACGTGATTGCCCAAGCCATCTCGGGCTATGCGGGCGAGGAGCGCATTGCCATATTCTTGGTTCGTAAAGGCGCCGACGAACACCAGGCAGACATCGGGATGGCGCCGTGCGAGCTCGGTAGCCTCCGCGATGACCCACTCCTGATTCTTGGTTGGGTCGATCCTACCGAGAATAAGCAGCACTTGGCGGCCCCCCAATTGGGGAAAGGCCGACAGCGCGATGTCCCTGCAATCACGTGCAAAGAGCCCGGTCGGGACCCCATGGGGCTCGACTTGAACCCGTCGCCCGGGGTGGCGTTCCCGAATCAAAGCAGCCTCGCGGGGATTGAAGGTGATGACCGCGTCCGCCTGGTCTATGAGATGCCTTGCCCTCAAGATGAGCCCGAGGGGCCTTCCCCAGTCCCAACCACCCAAATAAGGCTTCTGGAGCGCCTTGCGCACTTCGGTCGGCAAATCGTAGACCCCGCCGTGAATGCTGATCACAAACGGAAGCCGCCTGCCCCGGGCTACGACCCGCGCCATTGCTCCAAGGCGACCCTGCGCGTGCGAGTGGATCACGTCGATGCTTCGCTCTTTCCAGAGGTCTCCGATCAAACTGAAGGAGACCAAGTTTCCACCGACCGCCACCATCTGCATCTTCCGACCCGAGGAAATGCCCCATATGGGAACGCATGCCCGAAAACGACGCACGGTGCATCCTGCAGCCGCGAACGGATCCGATTTCCCGCCATCGTGGAGCAACCTCGGAGCGTAGATCACGGACTCTACTCCGTGATCCGCCATGTCGGCCGTCAGCTGAAGGACTGCCGATTCGGTGCCCCCCCACTCCGACGGGTCATATTTCCTCAGTAATTGGGCGATTCTCATTTGCTAACCGACTTCGGAAACGAGGCGCTTAACAGAAGCCGTTTCCGCCTCCCCAGGTACAACTCCGGTTGGATGGCTGGAGATCCGCGCCTCATATCGCCCGTGCGCGAGGCTGGCGAGGGCTCCAAGGAGAATATAGAAGGTGAAAATGATCGGCGTCTGCCTATAGACCCACTCCGTGAGGCTCTGTCCAAAGATGCCACAGATGCTGAACAGAATCCCGACCCCCATTACTCGCATCGGATCGGCCTTCGGCATTATGAGGAACGGAACGCCCATCGAGAGCCAGCGCAGCCAGAGCAGAGCGAAGATGGCGAGCCCTGGGACTCCAAGCTCACCCAGCGTCAGGGCGGCGAGACTGTGAGCCGGAGCCGCGAGGTACGAATTGGCGAAGGCCTTGTCATTCCTCGTCCCGTAGACCGAGATCAGATTGTCGTAGTCGTCGAACCGGTACCCCAGGCGGGGCCCGTATGTGCGGCTGACCCGATAGGACCAATTGTTGAGTCCGACACCGAAGAAATGCTCCTTGGCAATGGCTTCCGAGAGTCGGATATAGACGCCTCGCCCGTCGACCGTGGTGTCGAAATATTCCTGCTCGAGGCTGGTCGCGGTGTAACGCCGCTCCATCTCGCCCCATCCCGCAACAACCATGGCAACCGCCGCGAGGAAGATGACCGAACGAACTGCAATCCTTCCTGGACTCGGTCGCCAGGATGCGCAGGCCGCTGCGGCGCCAACCACGCACAACGCGAAGACCGGCACCCCGGCGCGGGAATAGGTAAGGAGGAGCCCGATGGCCCCCAATGCGGAACACAACCCACAGAACCATTTGAGCCCGCGCGACCAATCTGATGCCGCGACAGCTGCGAGCAACGGCACCGTCGTGCAGAAATACATCGAGAGGCTGTTGGCATGATCCAAGGTGCCAGCGGACCGGTCGAGGCCCATGACGAAATGTTGCCTGGCCGCCCAAAGGCCCTCGAAGCCCACCGCGCAGCCAAGGGCGATTACCAGCAGCGACCACTCGCGCCTTGAGCGCACATAGAATGCGGCAGAAAGGAATACCAAGGTGCTGGCGACGATCTTCGAGAGCTCAAACACGCCGAACATCTTGGGTTCCGATACGATCACCGATACTCCGGCATAGGCGAAGTACAGCAGCATGAACCCAAGGCTTCCCGGCCAGAACAGCTTCCGACCACTGGGGCGTGGCCCAAGCACGCAGCCCAAAAGGAGGCCAAAGGCAAGGATCTCGATCAGCGAGACCTGTATCCCGCGGGTCGTGCCCCTATACCACGCATCGCTGAGGAAGTTTACGTCCAGTCGTTCCACGAGCACGGCAAGGCTTACCATGGCGAAGAAGAAGACATCCCTGACCAGTCGGGACCAAATTGCAGCCGCCGCGCTCGCCAGAACGAGCGGCGGGATCAACACCAACGCGATCATGTGCGACGGTGTCATGGGAAAAGGGCTCTCACGGCCATTCCCGCCGTCGGTAGCATACGGGTCTTCACCTCAGTGCACCTCTCCCGGCTTCCGAGGTTCTCCCGGCAGCGCAATATTCTTGGGCCGCCCATCCTCTCTTGGATTGGAAACGGGCATATCATTTTCTTCTCGAGGATCTTAAATGACCTCATTTCGCAGCCACTCCCCCGGTGGCATCGATCACCTGGCGTTCGGTTTTCGGCCAATAATTCGACACCCCCCGCCGAAGGAATCGCAGCGCCAGCCAGCATGCGACAAGCGTGACGATAAAGCCCGCCGCGGCCGCGGGAAAATGAGTCAAACGCCGGATTCCGCGCATCTTGCCCAATCGCTGCCAACGAAAGGTGAGGATTCCAGGGAAAAGCTTCCAAAAAACATGGGTTTGGGCGACATGGGCATCGATCAGCTTCCTGAACCAATCCGGGTCGCGCCCCTCGTTCCGACGAATCGTCGCTCCGAGGCAAGCGCGCTCGGGCTCGGGCAGCGCCTTCAGGTACTCTATCAGCACGTACACGGTCGTCTGGCCGATCATCTGGCGCTTCTGGTTGTTCAGCACATCCCGCATCGAAAGATACGGGTGGTACAGGTGGGTGGCGCCGCGCACCGAGACGACCTTGGATGGATCGCTCGGCGCCCGGAAGAAGTCGGTGCAGATGGCTGCCTTGAAGAATCCGTCATCCGGCGCGCCAAGATCCCTTGGAAGGAACAGGTTGCGAGCAATGTCCGACCGCAGGCAATAGAGCATCCCGTTTAGGCGGCCTTCAATCGTCTCCGTCATATCTGAAGACGCGAGCGAGAGCCTCTCTCGGGTGGAGAGGCGCGCCCTGTTGGCGACGCTCTTTCGCGGGAAGTCCGAGGCTCCACCGAGGTGGTGGTTGCGCTCGAGCTCACCCATGACGAGCTCAAGGGTGCGTGGCTGGTCGAAAATGATATCCGCATCCATGAGGCAGATGTACCGGGTCTCGCGCGCGGAGTATTCGTGGACAAACCGATTCCATGCATTGTTGCGGCCCGGCTCGGGAATATCCGCCACGCGAGCACTGAAGCACCCGCGATAAGGATGCTCGCGCCCCATCCGCTCAAAGAACCTCTCGGCAACACTGACCGTTCCATCGGTGCAGCCATTCGCGAGGCAGACTATCTCACAGCCTTCATTCCGGCCGGCGAGGTGTTCAAATAGCGACTGAGCGAACAGCGAATCCAGGGTCCGCTCGATACACGCCTCCTCGTTCCAAGCCATGATCCCGATGGATATCGAGATCGGCAAATCGTTCTTGTGAATGGTCATACTGATAGTCGGTCGTCGCGCATATTCTGCCTTATCAAAGCACCTCGCGGCCAGTGGGTCTGCACCCCCATCCCGGGCGGTAACCACCCCATTTCCGAGGGACCGCGCCTTCGGTAGACTGAAGGAAGTGGAAGATCCTCACGTCAGCATTGTCCTTCGGTCGTTCAATGAGGGATGGGCCCTGCGGTCCACTCTCGCAGCGCTTAATGCGCAAACCTACAAGAACTGGGAACTTATCGCTTTCGACTCGGGGTCTACTGACGGGTCAGTCGAGATGATCATCGACGCAAAGCCCGCGCGGTTCGTGCAGATGCTGCCGCATGAATACCGTCCCGGTCGGGTCCTGAACCATGGCATGAAACTGGCCCGCCATGACCGTGTGATTTTCCTTAATGCAGATGCCACGCCCCAGGGGGCCAACTGGCTTGAGCCGCTTGTTTCGGCGCTCGCCGATCCCACGGTCGCGGCCGTGTTCGGCCGACAGATCCCCCGCCCCGACTGCGAGGCGGCCGTTGCGCGCGATTATGAGCGCTGCTTTGGTGCCACACGGGAATCCGCGAACTGGGACAACTTCTTCAGCATGGTGAGCAGCGGACTGCGGCGCGACGCCTGGGCCAGGCGCGGCTTTCGGGAGACGATGCAGTACTCCGAGGATGACGAATATACCCGCTGGTGCCGCGCCGAGGGCTACCGGGTCTCCTACTGCCCAACATCAGTCGTCATGCACTCGCACAACTACACGCCCAGGCAGGCTTACAAGCGCAGCTTTGGTGAGGCCTGGGCCATCGCAAGCCTTTGGACAGGCTCCAAACGGGAATTTGGCGCGGCGCGCTCCCTGCTCCTTGCTTGGCCACGCGATGTCTTAGCGGACATGCGTTTCTGCCTTCGGACCGGCCGGATGAGCCAGTTCATGTCTGCCGCCCGGATACGCTGGCAACAACGGTTGGGCAGAGTCCATGGATTCCATGCCGGCTGGCAGATGCATCGCGTCAATGGCGCAGGGGGATACGCTTTGAAATCCGAGTTGGGAGTGCATCCATGCCCACCATGACCGAGCAGTCGCAAACCTGCGCCGCGACCGGCCAAGAGGCGCGATTCACTCTCGACGGTGATGACGGCCTGGAGCGCCATCTCAGACACACGTGCGAAGGAATCGTCGATGGAATCCTTGGATTGATTCCCTCGGGCCACCTTCAGGCGGTGATTCTCGGGGGCGGATACGGCCGCGGCGAGGGCGGTGTCCTCAGGGAGTTGGCGGGTGATCGGCCCTACAACGACCTTGAGTTCTACGTCGCAATAAAGGGCAACCGGCATTTGAACGAGCTCCGCTATCACCGGCGCCTGGAGGTCTTGGGCGAGATACTAACCCATCTCGCCGACGTGGAAATTGAGTTCAAGATCACCTCCCTTGAGGAAATTGGGGCCAAGCCCGCCAGCATGTTTGCCTACGATCTAGCTGTAGGGCACCGCGTGCTTTGGGCAGGCAGGTCCGTCCATTTGGCGTCCGCCTGGGATCCTCACCGGGATCCGGAGAAGATTCCCCAATCGGAGGCGACCCGTCTCCTCATGAACCGGTCGACCGGGCTGCTCTTCGCCCGTGGCCTTCTTGAGACAGGGCCCCTCACCCGATCGGGCGCGGATTTTGTGGTGAGAAATTGTGCAAAGGCTCAGCTTGCGTTTGGAGACGCGCTTCTGGCCGCTCGCGGCGCCTATCACTGGAGCTGCAGGGAGCGCCATCGGCGCCTCGCTGCCCTCTCAAAGAACAGCGACTCCACGTGGCTCCGAGACGTACTCCGTCACCATGCGGCAGGCATCGAATTCAAGCTTCACCCTCAACTTGATCCGATCTCCAAAGATTTGTTGTTTGTCCGCCTCGGCGAAGTCACCGCGTTCGCGATGCAATGCTGGCTTCGCCTAGAGTCGTGCCGTCTCGGCGGAACGTATTCCTCGGCCCGCTCCTATGCGGAGGATGGCCGCAACAAATGTGCGAATTCGTCCCCTTTATTGAATCTCCTGCTCAATTTCCGTGCCGATCGCTTCCGGCTGCATGCAAGGCCGCGGCCATGGCGTCATCCTAGACAGCGAATCTACCACGCAATGTCCCTGCTCCTTTGGGAGCCCAACGCAACCACGGACCCGGTTCTGCAAAGGCAGATCCGCTCGGAGCTGAACTTAAGCGCATTCCATGTGGGCGTATGGGAGCCAGCCTATCGCGCGCTTTGGGGTCGGGTCCGGTAGTGGTTGATCACTGGCGGCGCGCAAACCTGGCCAAAGCGAAGCTTAGGCCGGGTCTAGCGCCGCCCTCTGGGAAACGAAGGCGGCCGTTGGGCCTGAATATAGCTCTTTACCGTCTCGAGGTTTGCACCCCCACAGGAGCCGG
>CAYPXZ010000022.1:0-63373 GCA_964414785.1 uncultured Opitutaceae bacterium | reverse complement strand
ATTTCAATCCTGACCGCTCCGACCATTTTATTGCTGCTGGACTTCGATTCTGGCTCAATGACCCTGATGCGTCCAACCGTCTATCGCGACTGCTTCCAAGGATGAGCGCTCCTGGAGACGACACCCGGGCCCCGCGGAAGACCCTGGAAGACCCTCCCCTGCTTCTTCTTGCGGCGCTCCTGATGGCGGTCTTCATGCTGAGCCGGCTTCCCTTCTTCTGGTATTACCCGTCAGTCCATACGTCGCAGGACACCCCGGGGTACTTGGAGGTCGTGACATCGATACGGGAGGGCCATTGGCCCCATTTCATCTACCGCACCCCCGGATATCCCCTCTTCTTCTGGTTCGTGACACTCTTCACCAACCGTTGGATGGCGGTCGTCTGCGCCCAAAACCTGCTCTCGTATGCATCGAGCCTGTTTCTCGTCTATAGCGTGAGGTGTTACCGCCCCTCGCTGGCGCTGCCCGCGGCCCTGGCGATGTGCGGATTCCTGGGAAGCTCTCAGGTCGTCCTCTACGACGTGGCCCTATTGAGCGAGAGCCTCTACACGACCACCATCATCGTGTCGGTGGCTCTCTTCCTCGCGGCATTCCGAAGGTTCGACGCCGCTCCCCTTGCGCTCGCCTCGGCTGCGATGGCCTGCTGCATATTCGTAAGGCCCGCAGGCCAGTACTTTTTGCCGATCTATGCCGGCATCGCCGGATACCTCGTCCTTCGCCGTGTGCCCTTTCGCTCCGTGGCCGCGTTCCTTCTCCCCTTTCCCGCGCTGCTTGTTTCGCTTTGCGCCTACAACTATGCGACGCTATCCAGCCCCGCCATCTCGCCCTTTGCCGAGGCAAGCCTCGTGGGAGCGACCGCGCTTTTCTGGGAGCCCGATCCGCGCCTGCCCGATTCGGTCAACCAGGCGCTCAAGGACCTGCCCGCCTCCTACGCGCGGCAGGACATCACGCCCGAGGACCTGCAGGCGGTTCGCACGTCCTGGGATGTGGACCGCCTGAACCCAATCTATGAAAAGGCGATTGCCCGGATGGTCTTCAGCGAGGGTTGGGGCTGGGGCCGGCTGGGTTCCGGCGACTATTTTCGAAGCAGGGCGAACATGAGGGCCGTGTCGCTCATTGCAATTCGAAGGCACCCGATTCTCTATGCGAAGTTCTTCTGGGTCGGCCTGGTCGAGTACTACCGCGGCGTCGGGTTCAAGTTTGACATCGAGTCGGCGATCGCGAACCGCGAGCAGGGCAACCTGCTCTACGGAATGAGCGGGGCCCACCCCGACCAGGTGGCCGCGCGCCTTGCAGCCGCCTCCAAGGGAGCCGCCCCGGGCTCAGATCCACGAGACGCGGCGGCACGGTCGTCCCAGGAGCGCCTCGTCAGGGGCCTGCAGCACCTGTGGCAGCGCCTTCACGCAGCCGTCTTCCAGAACACCGCCTGGAGCTTTGCCTACTTCACCGTCCTCATCCTCAGCACCGTTCAACTGGCGCGCCACCGGGGCCGCCACGATGGCGCATTTCTGATGGTGGTGCTGACCCTCATCCCTCTCGGGGCCAGTTTCGTCATCTGCCTCGTGCAGAGTCCGACCGACCGCTACAGCTACCCCACGCAGTTCATCTACTACCTGTGCGTGGCGTTGTCGCCCCTCCTGTGGCTAAAACGAAACGACTCCCCGCCCCAGGCTTCCCCTCCATGCGCGCCGGCCTCCTGACCACCTCGCTGGCCGCGTACAACCCGCCGCCGGTCGACCGGACGGACATGCTCAACGAGGCCCTGATCGCAGGGGGCATCGTGGCGGGGGCGTTCCTGCTGGGAGCCCTTCTCCTTTCGGCGGCAAGCCGCAGGCGGGGGGCGCGTGGCGGCGACCCCGACCGGGCCAAAGCGGACTCGCCGCCGCCCGTTCGTCCGGCATCCAGGGTCCCCGGCGCACCGCGTGCCGAGGAGGACGCGCTCGTTGAGGCCGAGCTGCAGAACCGGATCATGGACCGGAGGATCTCCAGGGGGGTTGACGTCGGCGACGGCATCCTCGCCTCGCTCTCCAAGGTGGCGCGCCAGCTCGAGTCGAGCCGCGTGATGATCTACACGGACCCCCACGCCTATGAAAAGCAGGTGCGCCAAAGCGTCCAGGAGCTTGACGCCGCGGTCGTCAGCCTGAGGGCCTGCGTCGTCGGCCCCGACTCGAAGGTCGTCCGCACGGCGCAGTTCCTGGAGTCGCTGGAAGGCCGGCTCGCCGACCTGAGGGCCAAGCACGGGGCCCAGTTCGAGATCAAGGTCGACGAGGAGGCGGTCGCCGTGCTGGGCGCCGATCAGCTCGACGTGATGCTCGAGATCGCCCGCGAGGCCGCCCAGAACGCGCTCGCGCACGGACACTCGAAGATCGTGGCCGTGCGGCTCGTGCGCGACGAGCGCGCCGTCACCCTGACGGTCCAGGACAACGGCCGGGGATTTGCCCCCAACCTTGTCGGCTCCCAGGGAAAGGGGATGCCGCGCATGCGGGCGCTTGCGCTCGGGATGGGCGGGAAGCTCGACCTAACGACGCGGATCGGCAACGGCACGAAGGTTTCCGTGTCGCTCCCCGTGCCCGCCGCTTCCGCGGCCTAGGGGACGTCGTAGACCTCGACCAGGGCGACCCCCGTGTCGCCCGAGGTGCCCGCCGCCCCCGCCACCTGAACGGTGTAACCCCCCGGGGGGAGCGTCACGAGGAGGGCGGAGTCATTGCTCGAGGAGTTGTTCCAGGCAAACGCCCCCACGGACGGCGCCGTTGCCCGTATCGCCGCGTCCCCGCCCCATCCGTTGTTGCTCTGCAGGAAGGTCGAGCTCCCGTCCGAGTTGCTCCGGTAGAGCTTGAGCTGCGGGTCGGCCAGGGTGCCGGTGACCCCGAATTGCGCGAGGGCGGGCCCGGACGCCCGGATGAGGACCGTCTTCGAGGTGGAGCCCCCGATGACGAAGCCGGCGATCAGGATATTGGTCCCCGTGCCCACCTGGACGCGGGCAGAGATGTTGATGATCCTCGGGGAGGCGGGCGTGTAGGTGCCCGCGGGCGTCGCGTCGTAGACCTCGGCGAGGGAGACGCCCGTGTCCCCGGTGGCGCCGGCGATCTGCGCCGTGTAGCCGCCCGGGGCCAGGGTCGGGACGTACAGGGCGGAGTCCTTGCTTGCCGAATTGGCGAGGGCGAAGGCGCCGACGGCGGAGTCCTCGGCGGTGATCGAGGCGCTGCCGCCCCACCCTGCATTGGTCAGCAGAAGGGTCGAACTCCCGTCCGGGTTGCTCTTGTAGAGCTGCAGCTGCGGATCCGGGAGGGTTCCCCCGACCCCAAAGGCGGCGAGGGCCGGGCCCGTTCCGCGGATCAGGACCGGCTGGGTGCCCGACGTGCCCACCCCGCCGCTCACGAAGCCCGCGATCAGGATGTTGCCGCCCGTACCGACGCCGGAGCGGCACGAGATGTTGACGAGGCGCCCCACGTCCACCGTGCCGCTGACCGCAAGGGTCGCGGACGAGCTCTGGAGGGAGGCGGTCGAGTTCGTGGCGACGCAGGTGTAGGTGCCGGCGTTGGCGGAGGTCGCGCCCTTGATGACCAGAGTCGAGCCGGTCGCCGACGGGATCGCCACCGAGTTCAGGTACCACTGGTAGGTCGGCACCGGAGCCCCCGTGGCCGCAAAGGTGAAGACCGCCGTGCCCCCGGTCGCCACCGTCTGCGACGTGGGCTGGACCGATGCCACGGGTCCGTTCGAGGGGACCGTGAGGGAGATGAGCGTCGCCGAGTACGGCGCCGCCGAGAACGTGAAGCTGCCCGCCGCGTTGGAGATTGTCGAGACGGCCAGGTCCGGCGACGACGCGGCCCCCGCTATCGGGGTGGGCGTCGGTGTCGGCGTGGGCGCCACCAGGGGGGTGATCGTGAAATTGTCGAGATAGGCCGTGACCGGGGCCGAGGCGTTGATGTTGATGCCGACCTGGAACCAGTTGCTGGTACCAAGGGAGGCTACGATCCCCGCCCGCTGGGCGTCGGTCAGGGAGAAGGTCGCCGTGTTCTCCTGGTTGGCGTTCAGGGTCACGGTGCCGAGGACCACGTACGTCTGCCCGCCGATGCTGATGTTCTTTCCGTTGATGTAGATGCTCGCCTGGACCGTGCTCCCCGCGGCGATCTGGGGATAGATGTCCACCGAGACCGACCCCGCGGTGCTCATCGAGGTCCCGATCGCCGCCGTCGAGTTCTGGATGACCGCGCTGTTGCCGGGGCTCGCGGCCGTCGTCGTGCACGCGAGGCTGTAGCTCCCGTTTGTGACGCCGGTCGAGGTGCTGTAGCCCAGGCTGTAGAGGTAGGGGGCGTTCAGGCCGAAATTGGTCGTCGTGTCGTCCGGCTGGCCGGACTGGTTCACCCAGCCGTCGAATGAGTTCTCCCACGAGAAGCCCGAGGACGGGGTGGTTGAGGCGGCGGCGCTCTGCTGCGAGTAGTTGTCCTGGGGAATCCCGTAGGAATAGACGGTTGCCGTCGCCTGGGGCGAATAGCCCGTGAGCGTGATGTTCGCGTTCTGCGTGACGGTCGGGCTCTTGTTGATCAGGAGCAGCGAGAGGGAGCCGTCCTTGCGCTTGGCGGCGTAGGCGGAGAGCAGGTTCGCATTGCTTGCGGCCGTCACCACCGTGTCCCCGCCCCTCGCGAAGTGCGACATGAGCTTGGCGACGTAGAAGACCGGGTAGCGGTCGTGCGAGCCTGACTCAATGCCGTAGTCCCCGTACTGCCGCCACCCGTAAAGGGAGGCGCTGTTGTTGCGCGTGGAGTCCTGGCCGTTGTGGAGATCCCACCACACGAGGGAATTGATCTCCGTCTGCATCAGGTTGGCCGTGCTGTCCGCCAGGTAGAGCGCGTTCACAAGGCTCGTCGACTGCTTGCCCGGGTTGGAGCTGACGGAATTGTTCTCGGTGACGAGGATCTCGACGGACGAGCCGGCGGCGCCCAGGTAGTCGGTGAGCATCTGCCTCAAGTTCGTCGCATCATAGGACCACCCCCCGGCCCCCACGGTGTCCTGCAGGAGGGTCGCGTCGTTCTCCTGCCCGGGGTTCTGCTCGTAGCGGTGGTCGATGATGAAGTCGGGCGTGACCCCCGCCGCCTTCATGGTCGTCAGCATGACCGGGACCCAGCCGTTGTGGACGACGCCCGTGCGCGGGTTCGTCGCGGGATGGGTGTTGCTGCTGTTGGCATAGGCGTCCTCGCCGGGCGCCGCGACAACCCCGATCTTGACCGAGGGGTCGGCCGCCCGCATCGCCTGGATGTACTGCGCCGCCTGGGTCCCATAGGTGTACGGGTCGTGGGGGGCCGCGTGGGTGTCGTGCTCCCACGTGCCGTAGCACTCGTTGCCGACCTCCCAGTACTTGAAGCCGTAGGCCTTGGTCACATTGGCATACGTCACGTAGTCGGCCGCGTCCTGCGCCGTGCCGGACCCGTAGTTGGTCGTGATGACGGCCTGGGCGTTGATCGCCTTCGCCACGGCCGCGAATGCGTCCAGGGTGACGGTCTCCGTGTTGCCGTAGACGATGTCCTTGCCCGTCCTCCAGTCGTACTCGTCCGTAGCCGAGCCCCCGCCGAACCGAAGGAAGCGGGTGTCCATCTGCTGGAGGGCGTCGAGCGTCTTCGCGTCGCTAAAGCTGCTGTCCCAGAAGGGCGCGTTCAACCCGGCCACGCGGTCGTCGACGACCCGGACGGGTTTCGTGACATCGACGGTGATGCTGGTCTGGGCGCTTGCGGCGCCGTTAAGCGCCGCGGCGGCGAGCAGGATGACAAGGAGGCGGAGGGGGGGTATCACGGGGTGCTTGTGGGGACCGGGCCCGATGTGGGACCCTTGGACAGGCGGTAATTTTGGCGGTTCCGCAGCGGCGGGGTCAATCAATAGTCGGGGCCCAAATCTGGCGCCTGGCCGGCCAATCGGAGCTTGCGCGCGCAGATTTCTCGGGGATTTTGGACGCGGCCCAACGGCCGCCCTCCCATGCGACCCACCCCCCGGACAGCACGCGCGGCCCTCCTGGCCTGCGCCTCGCTGGCCCTAATGGCATACGGCCTCGGCGCCGCCGACATTCCCGGCTACCTGGACCCGGCCCTCCCCGTCGAGGCCCGGATCGACGACCTCATGGGCCGCCTGACCCTGGACGAGAAGATCGCCTTTGTGCACGGCAACGGGCTCTTCAGAAGCGGGGGCGTCCCGCGCCTGGGCGTCCCGGCCCTATGGATGGACGACGGTCCGCAGGGCATCCGTGCCGAGACGAGCCTCACGTCGTGGGCGCCGACCGGCCAGACCGACGATTACGCGACGGCCCTCCCCCCCGGCTGCGCCCTCTCGGCGACCTGGAACACGGACCTTGCGCAGGCCTGCGGCCGGGTGATCGGCGAGGAGGCCTGCATGAGGGCCAAAAACGTGCTCCTGGGGCCCGGGATGAACATCGTTCGGACCCCCCTGTGCGGCCGCAACTACGACTACTTCGGGGAGGATCCGTGGCTGTCGGGGAGGATCGCGGTCGGCTACGTGCGCGGGCTCCAGGCCGAGGACACGGTCGCCTGCGTGAAGCACTTCGCGCTCAATAACCAGGAGAAGGACCGCGGCCGGATCAACGTCGAGGTTGACGAGAGGGCCCTTCGCGAGATCTACCTGCCGGCGTTCGAGGCGAGCGTGCGCGAGGGGGGCGCCCTAGCGATCATGGGGGCCTACAACAAGGTCCGCGGCGAGTACTGCTGCCAGAACGCCGCCCTTCTGGGCGGCATCCTCAAGGGCGAATGGGGATTCAAGGGCGCCGTGATCTCGGACTGGGGAGCGACGCACGACACGAGCGCGGCCGCCGCGGGAGGCCTGGACCTGGAAATGGGCTCGGGGCCCAAGTTCGACGACTACCGCCTTGCCCGCGCCTACCGGGACGGGATCCAGGCGGGCACCTACCCCCTCGCGCAGCTCGACGACAAGGTGCGCCGCAACCTGCGGATGCTCTTTGCAAGCAAGGGCCTCGGCGGCCGCAAACCGGGTTCCATCAACACGGCCGAGCACCGGCAGGTCGCACGGAAGATCGCGGAGGAGTCGGCCGTGCTCCTCAAGAACGAGGGGGGGCTCCTGCCGATCGACGCCTCGAAGGTGCGGACGATCGCGGTCATCGGCCAGGACGCCGTCCGCACGTTTGCCCAGGGGGGAAACTCCGCGGGGGTGAAGGCGTTCCACGAGACCACGGCCCTGGAAGGCATCGTCGTGCGCGCCCTTGGCTCCATGAACGTCGTCTTCTCCGAGGGATACCGCCAGCCCGCCGTCCGCTGGTCCGCGGAGCGCGACCTGGCTGGCGTCCGCAAGATTGAGGTGACCGACGTCCCGGCCGACGTCGCCCGGGAACTCTCCGACCGGGCCGTCCTGGCCGCCAAGCAGGCCGACCTGGTGATCGTGGTCGCAGGCCTTAGCCACCAGTCGCGCGGCGATGACGAGGGCACGGACCGGGTGGATCTCGCGCTTCCCGGTCACCAGGCGGAGCTCATCGCGCGGGTGGTGGAGGCCAATCCCTGCACGGTCGTCGTCCTCGTGAACGGGTCCCCCGTCGACATGGATCCCTGGCTCGCCAAGGTCCCGGCCGTACTCGAGGCCTGGTACGGCGGATCCGAGGGGGGCAACGCGCTCGCCGGAATCCTCTTCGGCGACGCATCGCCCTCCGGCAAGCTTCCGTTCACGTTCCCGAAGGCCCTTGCCGACACCCCGGCGTACCAGGGGGGCGTCCGCGCCTACCCCGGGGAGGCGGGCACCGTCCATTATGACGAGGGGATCCTCGTCGGCTACCGCTGGTACGACACGAAGAAGATCGAACCGCTCTTCCCCTTTGGCTACGGGCTCAGCTATACGAGCTTCGGCTACTCCAACCTGACGGTGACCCCGGCCGGCCCGGACTCGGCGGTGGTGGAGTGCGATGTGACGAACACGGGCGCTCGCCCCGGTGCTGAGGTGGTCCAGCTCTACGTGCAGGACGCTCACTCGAAGGTGCAGCGACCGGAAAAGGAGCTCAAGGGGTTTGCCAAGGTGGCGCTGGCGCCGGGGGAGAAGAAGACCGTCCGGATGGAGCTCAGTCCCCGGTCGTTCGCGTACTACTCGCCCGAGGCCCGCGGCTGGAGGATCGAGGCCGGGGACTTCGGCATCCTGGTCGGCGCCTCCTCCCGCGACATCCGCCTAAAGGGCTCCTTCGGGATTTCGGGAGCGGCGAGCGCGGACTAGGAATCGTTTTTCGGCGCTCATGGGCGCAGTCATGCGCCCTTGGACCCGTCCTGCTTGCGAGAATCGAGGAGCGCCAGGCCCTTCGCGCTCACCGATACGATACGGTCGCCGTCCGGCTCATAGGCAATCAGCCCGTCCAAACAGGCGTCCTCCCAGACCGACAGCCGGGGACAGGTCGTCCGCCAAGCGTCGAGGACCTCGGCGTACGTCCGGGGTTCGCGCGAGATCCACTCGAGCAGCTGGAGCGTGAGGGCGTCTTTCGGATCGGGCATGGAGGTGGAGGCGCGGCCTGGGCGCCGGGTGCAGAAAATACGGCCCGCTCCGGGGGGCGCAAGCAAGCCGTGGCGCCGCCCCGCCCCCGAGCCCGTCAGGCGCGCACCTTGACCGCAGGGACGCCCCCCCCGCGCCTCGTGCGGGCGAGGATCGGGCACGACGGCCCGTCAAACCACGTCCCCTCCACGAAGGTCGTCGTCGGGATCTCGGGGATGCCAAACTTGTTGTGCTGGAGCTGGCCGGCCAGGATCTCGACCGCGACCATGCCGACCGTCCTGTGGTTCTGGCGGACACCCGCCGTCGAGGAGTCCGCCTCCTCCTGGAAGACATCCACGAAGGCGACGTCGCGCGGGATGCGCAGGCCGAGCCGCTTCAGAAGCGGCAGGACGAACGAGCCCTTGCTGATGATGACATCGGGCCGGTAGTGCTTCATCCACTTCTTGAACGGCTCGAACTCGGCCTCCACCGGCGTCTCGCCCTCGTTGAACCACGCCTCCACGGGCAGCGGCGCCGGGAAGATGTGGGCGGGAATCTGGTTCGCGGGAGCAAAGTGCTGCTGCTCGCAGAGGAAGCCGGCGGTCCAGAGATGGTCGACCGTGTGGTCCCAGCCCCGATGCATCGCGAACCCGATCCGCTGGTATCCCGCCGCGACGACCTTCTGTATCGCCAGGCGCACGATGTCGCACTGGTTGTTCGTCACGTTGTGGAGCACCGGCTTGTGGGGGAAGTAGTCGATCTTGACCGCGCTGAAGTGGTCCCAGTCGAAGTCCAGCACGTCTCCCATCTCCCGGCCGTGCGAGGCGATGATCAGCCCGTTGATTCCCCTCGAGTAGAGCATCCGGCTAAGGCGCCCCTGCGTCATGCCCGGCTCGCGCACCCAGAAATGCTCGAGCTTGTAGCCGAGCTGGTCGGCCGTGGCCTCCGCTCCGGCGTAGAAGTCCGGGTGGGCGGTCACCTTCTTCCAGCCGAGCCTCGTGTGCCAGTTGGTGATGTAGGCCAGGGTCGGCGTGCTGCGCTTCTCCGAGGCCCTCGTGCGGTAGGCGACGAGAGCCCTCAGGAGCGGGTCAGGCCGGTACCCGAGCTTCTCCGCCAGATCCTGCAGGCGCCGGCGCGTCTCCTCGGGCAGGCGCGGATGGTTGCGCATGGCCAGGGACACGGTCGTCACGTGGACGCCCGCCTTCCGGGCGACGTCGGCCAGCGTGACGCGTCGGGGGTTCTGGCTCATGCGGGCGCCATTTGGCCAAGGAAAACGCGCGGCATACAAGTCTATAGTTAGAATCGTGCCTTCCTTGAGATGCCGAACTTGCGGCCGCGATAATCGCCTTCCAGCGTTGGTGCTGCCAATCGCTCCTCGGTGGCGCACCGGCACTCATACCCTTCCACGCGGGGCGCCGGTCGCTCGCGCAGACCCTAAAATCCCCCTACCCGCCGCCCTGTTTTCCCATGGCCAAGCCCCTCCCCTACCTTGATCCCGACCTGTCCGTTGAGCAGCGTGTCGCCGACCTAGTCGGGCGGCTGCGGCTCGAGGAGAAGGTCGGCCTCATGCTCCACGAGTCCGCCCCCGTCGAACGCCTCGGCGTCCCGGCCTACAACTGGTGGAACGAGGCCTGCCACGGGGTCGGGCGCAACGGGCGCGCCACGGTGTTCCCCCAGGTGATCGGCATGGGCGCCACGTGGAACCGCGACCTGGTGAAGCGCGTGGCCGCCGCCATCTCCGACGAGGCGAGGGTCAAGCACCATGCGGCCGTCGCCGCGGGGCGCCGCGGGCAGTACCAGGGCCTCTCGTTCTGGACGCCCAACATCAACCTCTTCAGGGACCCACGCTGGGGGCGCGGCCAGGAGACCTTCGGCGAGGACCCCTACCTGACCGGGGAGCTCGGCGTCGCGATGGTGCGCGGCCTGCAGGGCGACGACCCGCGCTACCTCAAGGTGGCGGCCTGCGCGAAGCACTTCGCCGTCCACAGCGGGCCCGAGCGCGACCGCCACACCTTTGACGCGAAGCCGAACCCGAAGGACCTCGCCGAGAGCTACCTTCCGGCCTTCGAGAAGCTGGTCCACGCGGGGGTCGAGACGGTCATGGGCGCCTACAACCGCACGCTCGGCGAGCCGTGCTGCGCCAGCAAGTTCCTGCTTCGCCAGGTTCTTCGGGAACGCTGGGGGTTCAAGGGCCACGTCGTCAGCGACTGCGGCGCGGTCGACGATTTCCACCAGCACCACGGCGTCACGAAGAACGCGGCAGAATCCGCGGCCCTGGCCGTTCGCAACGGGTGCGACCTGAACTGCGGGCGCACCTACGAGGCGCTCGTGGAGGCCGTCGCCCAGGGGCTGGTCACGGAGGCCGAGCTCGACACGTCGGTCTCGCGCCTGCTCTCCACGCGGATGCGCCTCGGCCTCTTCGACCCCCAGGAGCGCGTGCCGTGGTCGGCGCTGCCGGCCGGGCTCGTCGACGGCCCGGCGAACCGCGCCCTCGCCCGGCAGGCGGCGGTGGAGTCGATCGTGCTCCTCAAGAACAACGGCATCCTGCCGATGCGCCCCGACTGCGAGAGCATCCTGGTGACCGGGCCCACGGCCGCGAACACGAGCGTCCTGATCGGCAACTACTACGGCTTCTCGCAGACGCTCGTCACCCTGGCCGAGGGAATCCTCGAGGGCACGACCGAGGGCTGCCGGTTCGTGTACCGCGCGGGGTGCCCGCTCTACGGGCCGATGCCCCCCGGCACCAACTACACCTACTCCACGGCGAGCGAGAACGAGTACACGATCGCGATCCTCGGCCTCGACTCGACGCTTGAGGGCGAGGAGGGCGACGCCGTGTCCTCCTTCTCGGGGGGCGACCGCGCCGAGATCGAGCTGCCGCAGGGGCAGAGGGAGTTCCTCGCCGAGCTGCGCAAGTGGGCGAAGAAGCTGATCGTCGTCCTTACGGGCGGCGGCGCCGTCGCCGCGCCCGAGGTCTACGAGCTGGCGGACGCCGTCGTGCACGTCTGGTATCCGGGCTGCGAGGGGGGGCGGGCGCTCGCCGACGTCCTTTTCGGGCTGACCTCTCCCTCGGGGAAGATGCCGATCACGGTCCCCCGGTCGACCGGCGACCTCCCGGCGTTCGACGACTACCGGATGCGGGGCCGCACCTACAAGTACGCCGAGAAGGAGCCGCTCTATCCCTTCGGCTTCGGGCTAGGCTATGGGAAATTGACCTACGGGCCGCTCAGCCTGAATGCGGCGGAGCTCAGGCCCGGCGCCGAGATCGTGGCCAAGGCGACCCTCAGCAACGCGGCGGATGTCGAGGTCGCCGAATCCGTCCAATGTTACATCACCCCGCCCCAGGGCGCCGCGGACACCCCGAAGGCGGTCCTTGTGGACTTCCAGAAGGTCGCGGTCCCGGCAAAGGGGTCCGTAACCGTCACCTTCCGGCTGCCCTACGCGGCCTTCTCCCAGGTGGACGCCGCCGGCAAGAGCGTCCACGTGCCCGGGCGCTACGGCCTGACGGTCGGATCCTCCTCACCGGGAAAGCGCGCGCTCGAACTCGGCGCCCCGGCCCCCGCCACGGCATCTGCCACATTGACCTAGGGTGCCCCGCACCCGCAGCCTCAAACACCCCATGAAGGATCCGCTACGCTCGCCCTCCCGCAGAGAGAAGATCGGCTACAGCCTCGGGGACATCGCGACCAACTTCTTCTTCCAGTCGATGATCCTCTACCAGACCCGTTTCTACACGGACACGGTGGGGCTTTCGGCCGTCGCGGTCGGAACCATGTTCCTGGCGCTGCGCCTCGCCGACGCGGTCTTCGACCCCGTCGTCGGGGCGCTCTCCGACAGGACTCAGACTCGCTGGGGCAAGTTTCGCCCGTGGATCCTCTGGACGGCCGTGCCGTTCGGCGCGATCTTCTGGCTCTCCTACGTGACCCCCAACACGGGCCCCGTCGGAAAGCTGGTCTACGCCTACATCACGTACTCGATGACGATGATGCTCTACTCGGCGAACAACACGCCGTACTCGGCGCTCATGGGGGTCATGTCCCCCGACGCCGGCGAGCGCACCAGCATCGCGAGCTACCGGTTCGTCGCCGCCCTGGTGGGCCAGTTCATCATCCAGGCGCTCGCCCTGCCGCTCGTCGACAAGTTCGGGGGCGGCAACAGCGCGCGCGGCTGGGCCGTGACGATGGGCATCTTCGGAACTCTGATCGCCGTCTTCAACCTGATCACCTTCGCGAGCACGCGCGAGCGCGTGCTGCCCAACCCGGCGCAGAAGTCCTCGCTCAAGTCCGACCTGGTGGACGTCTTCACGTGCTTCCCGTGGCTCGTCATGTTCATCCTGACGCTCCTCATCTTCACGACGCTCGTCCTGCGCGGGAGCTCCCTCAACTACTTCTTCAGCTACTACATGGACCAGGGCACCGTGAAGGCCTTCCTGGGGAGCGTGGGGCTCGGCTCCGGGGGGGCGGCTACCGGGTGGCGGTCCCTCCTCGGCGGACTGGGACTCCTCGTGACGCCCGACGGCTCGAACGCGGCCTCCGTCGGCCTGAGCTTCTTCCTGGTCGTCGGGTCCCTGGTGCAGATTGTCGGCATCCTCTTCTCAAGGCCCCTCTCCGACCGCTTCGGCAAGAAGGCCGTCTTTATCGCCGGGATGTCCGTCACGAGCCTCGCCACGGTCCTCGTGTTCTTCGTGACGCCGACCTCGATGAACCTCCTGGTGGCCCTGAGCATACTCTGGCCACTGGGCTGGGGACCGACCGTCCCGCTGCTCTGGGTCATGATCGCGGACGTGGCCGACTACTCGGAGTGGAAGAACTCAAGGAGGGCCACCGGATTCATGTACGCGGGCATCCTCTTCGCGCTCAAGGCGGGCCTCGGCCTGGGGGGCGCCCTTACCGGCTGGCTCCTCGCCGCGTACGGCTATGTGCCCAACGTCCACCAGTCCGCAGAGGCGCTCCTCGGCATCCGCCTTTGCGCCTCGGTCTACTCCACCCTTCCGTTCCTCCTTGGGCTGTGCTGCCTCGCGGCGTATCCCATAGGCGTGAAGCTCAACCAGCAGATCCAGGCCGACCTCGAGGAGCGAAGGAAGAAGTTCGCCCCGGCCAAGGCCTGAGCGGCTTCCCCCGGGCATGAGCCAGGGCGCCACGAGAGGGACCCTACTTTTCGCGCTCCTGGCCGCGGCCGGAGCCACCTGGGTGTTCGCGGGCGAGGCGCCCGCGAAGGCCCCCAACCTCTTCTCGACGCTCCTCGGAAGGAGCGATGCGCAAGTCGACGCCAAGATAGGCGCGTGGTGGACGCAGCTCTTCTACGGCGACGACGCCACCCAGCGTATCTACTACCCGACGGCCGACGGGATGGCGTACGTGGCGGACGTCGCCAGCGGCGACGTGAGGACCGAGGGTCTCTCCTACGGGATGATGATCAGCGTGCAGCTCGATCACCGCGCGGAATTCGACAGGATCTGGTCCTTCGCCAGGCGCAGGCTCTACCACGAGGACGGGCCCTACCGGGGGTACTTCGCCTGGCACGCGGGTTTCGACGGCAAACCCCTTTCCGAGGGGCCGGCCCCCGACGGCGAGGAGTGGTTCGTGATGGCGCTCTTCTTCGCCTCCCACCGCTGGGGGGACGGCGCCGGGATCCTCGACTACGGCGCGCAGGCCCAGGCAATCCTTAGGACCATGCTGCACAAGCATGAGGAGCCCGGGCGGGGCATCGCAACCGACATGTTCGACCGGGGGTCCCACCTGGTCGTGTTCGTCCCCGAGGGCGACGGCGCCACCTTCAGCGACCCGTCCTACCTCCTGCCGGCCTTCTACGAACTCTGGGCGCGCTGGGCCCTTGACCCGGCAGACCGCCAGTTTCTCGCGGCCGCCGCGGTCGAGTCGCGCGCGTCATGGCGGCGGACGGCGCACCCCCAGACCGGCCTCATGCCCGACTATGCCAACTTCGACGGCACGCCGAGGATCCGAAAGGAGCACGGCAATTTCAGCTACGACGCGTGGCGGACCCTGGCCTACCCGGCGATCGACTGGGCCTGGTGGCACGCGGATCCCTGGGAGCCCCAGGAGGCCGACAGGGTCCTCGGCTTCCTCGGAACCTTCGGGGACTCCTGCCCGGGCAGGTTCCGGGTGGACGGCGTCCCCCTTACCTCGACCACCTCGCGGGGCCTCTACGCGACGGCCGCGGTCGCGGGCCTCGCCTCCCGGCCCGACTCCGCCCGGCGCTTCGTCCAGCGCCTCTGGGACATGCCCGTTCCCGACGGGCGCTACCGCTACTACGACGGCATGCTCGGGCTCCTGTCGCTCCTTGAGGCCGGGGGCCGCTTCCAGGTCTTTGCCCCCGCCCCCCGCTAGCCCCGGCGGGCGGATCACCAGGGCGCCCGCAGGTCGGTCACTCCGGGCCAGGAGTCCGTCCTGAAGGGGCCCGCGGGAAGGCCCGCTGCGTTGAAGAGCGTCGCATTGGGGTTCGCCTGCCAGGCGTAGCGCACCGCGACGGGATCCGGCACGTCCGGGCAGGACACCGCGACCGTGTCCCCGCGTATCTCGGCATTCGCCCAGTGCCATTTCCGGTCGCTGCCGGCGACCGAGAACTCCGCCGGGCCCGATCCGCGCGACACGAGGCCCCCGTCGGCAAAGTCGAAGCGGACGAGGATCGCGCTTCCCTCGCGCTCCATGGAGCGGTACGCCGGCCCGCGGAAGGGGACGCTCTTTCCGTACCACCGGCCTAGGGCAACCCCCGCAAGCCGATCCCCGACAGGCCGCTTCTCGGTGGGGTGGATATTGGCGGCCTCGCCCGTGTCGATCGTGACGACCATGTCGCAGTTGGGAACCGACTGCGCCGTCATTGCCTGGGCCTCGCGCAGTTCGGCCCAGTCGTCCGCCCCCGGCACGTCGCGTCGCGCCTGGAAGGCCGGCAACTGGACGATGAGGAACGGGAAGTCCCCCTGCCCGAACGCAAACCTCCAGTCCGCGATCATCGAGGGCAGGAGCGAGCGGTACTGATGGGCGCGGCTCGCGTTCGCCTCGCCCTGGTACCAGATCGCGCCCCTCAGGGCAAAGGGCGTCAGGGGCGCAATCATCCCGTTGAAGAGGACCGACGGCATGATGGGGTAGTTCTCGTAGCCCAGGGGAAGCGGGTGCGGCGGGCGGGCATCGACGCTCACCTTGCATTTCCAATCCCCTGCGAGCGGGATCGACGCCCCGCCCGGGACGTCCAGGCGCAGCGCCTCGGGGCCGCCGAGGAAGGCGGACTTGGACCTGAGCTTGAACACCCTAAGCGCCAGGAGATTTCGGCCAGGCCTAAGGACGTCGGCGCCGGCGTGGTAGACGCGCGGGTTCTCCACCCACGAGCTGGCCCCCACCCAGTGCCCGTTCACATAGGCCGTGTCCATCTTCTCGACGACCCCCAGGCGCAGGGTCACGCCCCCGGGCGGAACCGGGTCGGGCAGCACGACCTCCCTTCGGAACCAGCAGACCGCAGGCACGTCGCCAAGGCCCAGCGCCTCGAACGCCCCGGGGACGGACACGGTCTTCCATCCGCCGTCGTCGAGCGCGGGGTCGGCCCAGGTCGCCCCCTTGCTGCCGGCATCGTAGGCGTCGTACCAGTGCATGATATAGTTGCCGTAGTCCGGGGCCTTTGCCTCCCGCAGCCGGTCGACCTCGGCCATGGGTTCCTTGAAGTCGCCCCGGGCCGAGACGGTGGCGCCCGCCATCCAGGTCTCCGCCGGGGTCCCGCCCAGGCAGTCCTGGATGAGCCCCAGGGGCACGCCTGTCTCCCTCTGGATCCTCAGGCCGAAGAAATAGGCGACGGCGGAGAACCCGCCCTTCTCCGAGACGCTCGCCGGGGTGCAGACCTTCCAGGCGCCCTCGAGGGAATCCACCGGTGAATACGCGGGGTGCGGCTTCACGACAAATAGCCTCATCGCCGGATGGTCGGCCCCGGCGACCTCACGCGCTCCGTCCCGGGCCCTCGCAAGCCCAAACTCCATGTTCGACTGGCCGCCGCACAGCCATACGTCCCCCACAATGACGTTGCGAAGGATCCGGTGCTGGGCGCCATCAACCCGGACCTCGCAGGTGCGTCCCGCCGGCGGCACCTCCACCTGGACCTGCCAGCGCCCGTCGCCCCCGGCGACAGCCATGGCCGCACGCCCAGCGATTTCCACCCGCACCGTCTCGCCCGGGGCCGCCCAGCCCCAGAGCATGTTCGGCTTTCCCTGCTGGAGGACCATGTTGTCGCCGAACACCGAGGCGAGGAAGGGGCGGGACGGCCCGGGTGCCTCGGCCATGGCGGCCCCGGGCCCAAGGAAGAGCAGGCATGCGAGAAGAAGGAAGCGCATCGGAGGTAGGGGTTTTCCGTCAAGGGCCGTCCGCTCGGGTGTTCCCGGCCTCGCTTGCGACGCCGGAGCGCCCCGATGGGCGGCAGTCTTTCCCCATCTCATCGCCGGATCGCGCGATTGGAATTCCAATTCCGCTCTAATTGTCGCGCGGGGGCGCACGCAGCCAGATCAGGCCTGCGCCGGTCCCGCGAGCACCGTTTCCACGGTCTTCAGGAGCACCTCGGCGCGGATCGGCTTTCGGATTGTGCTATGCACGCCGAGCTGGCGCGCCGTCGGCAGGTAGAGCGACTCGCTGAACTGGGAGTCGCCGGAGATGGCGATGATCCGCGGCTTCGGGTTCGCGTGGCCCAGCTCCATGATGAGCTCGATCCCATCCATGTCGGGCATGGCGATGTCCGTGATGATCAGGTCGTGCTTTCCGGTCTTGAAAAGCTCGAGCCCGCTCTTTCCGTCCGGCGCATCGTCCACCGTGTAGCCGGCCTCCATGAGGATCTCGACCGTCACGTTGCGAAGGGCCTCGTCGTCGTCGATCAGCAGGATGGAGGGCATGGGGTCAATAGATCTGCGCGGGTCCAGGGGGTTGGTCGGACACGGCGCTCATTATCGACGGGCACGCGGCCAAATGCAACAGCCCGCGTCGCGCCGCCAGGCGTCGTCTCGTTGACGGTTAACACGTTCCGAATCCCCCTCGCTTGGGCTCAATGCCCCTCCCGCGGGGACCTCGGCCGTCGCTCCGGGTGTGCTTACGTAATTCGACGTAAATTGCGGCGTCGTAGTGCCGCAGCCGGCGGCAGCGACTTGGGTCGCATCACTTTCCGACCGCGGCCGGGATCCTCAAACCTTCTCTGAAACCCAAACCTGCCTCACCATGGGCGCATCCACGGCAAGGATCCCAGGAGCAAAGGCACCCTAGCATGGGGCTGGAACAAACCTAGGCACCGCGATGGCTAAAAACAAAGGACTAGGACAGATCCCCAAGGGCCATGTCCCTCTTCGGGGAAGTGAGACGCGCGCGTCGGTCGATGCGCGCCCGCTGGGGCCGGCCCGTGCAGGGGATCTGATCAGCGCCACCATCGTGCTGCGCCGGCGGCCCGACGGACCCGCGTTGCCCGATTTTGACTCCTACAGGACGCCTCCGGAGAAACGCCAGCGGATCACGAGCGAGGAGTTTGCGCGCAACTACGGGGCGCACCCCGACGAGATCGCAAAGGTGGTGGCATTCGCGCGGGGCGCGGGGCTGACGGTCGTGCGGACGCACGCGGGACGGCGCGTGGTCAGGGTCACGGGGACGGTCGCGCAAATGAGCCGTGCGTTCGGAGTCACCCTGAGCCTCCACAAGCGCACGGTCACCCGCCACGTCCGGGGACGGCGGATCGATGTCGGGGAGACCTACAGGGGCCGGGAAGGCCCGATCCATGTCCCGGGGGACATCGCCCCCTACATCGTCGGCGTGTTCGGGCTGGACAACCCCCGGCTCGCGCACCGGGGCGCGACCGGCGACCCTCCCATCTCCGCCCCCCTGACGATGCCGCAGGTGACGTCGGCCTACAATTTCCCGCCGCCGGTCCCCGCGATCGCGGGGCAGACGATCGGGGTCCTCTCCGCCAGCGCCAACTACGGCGGCTACGTGCCCAGTGATCTCGACCTGTACTTTGGTCCGCTCGGCATCTCCCCCCAGGTCATACCGATCTCGATAGACGGCGTCACGAACGGCGCCCGCCAATACGCCACCGTCGGGGATGCCCCCGCGGGCCAGACGTTCCTGACGTTCGCGTCGGTGCCCGATGTGCAGCCGGGCGCCCTCGTGCAGTACGTGGTCGGGGGCACCACCTACTACACCAACGCAATCGCCACCCCCGTGACGCCGGTCCTGCAGATCGGCCACTACGATGTCGGGACCATGTCCTTTGTCAGCGACCCGCTTCCCGTCCTTGTTCACGCGGGGACCGCCATCGGGATCAATCTGGACGGGGAAACCACCCAGGACATCTGCATCTCGGCGGGGGCGGCCGCGGGAGCGAACATCGCCGTGTACTTCTTCTATGGCGACCCCGTGGGCTGGGTCGAGGCCATCAACCGGGCCATTGAGCCGGAGCCGGGCGATTTCCCCCCGGGCGTCAATCCCCCCTCGGCCCTGACCTTCAGCTACAGCATGGCCTGGGGCGACGATCCCAACGTGATCGTGAGCAACCCCGGGCTCACCCCCTCCCTGATCGAGGCGATGACGGCGGCGTTCCAGGATGCCGCCCTCTTCACGATCACCGTGTGCGTCTGCACGCAGGACTTCGGCTCCAGCAGCAATTTCGGGAGGACCGCCTCCTCGGACACCCCTCCCATCGCCTATTCCGGCGACGGGTTTGCGCACGTCGTCTACCCCGCCACCGATCCGTGGGTGCTTGCCGTCGGCGGCACCACCCTGGGCAAGTATCTTCCCGCCGGCTCGATGACCCCAGAGTGGGTCGAGTACGTCTGGAACGACCCGTTCACGCAGCCGAGCTACCCCTGGGGAACCGGCGGCGGGGGCGTGAGCGCCTACTTTGCGCCGCCCTCCTACCAGTCGGGCGCCGGCGTGCCCAATTCGATCAACACCAACCCCGCCCTGACGCCGGTCGCGGGAGCCACCGTCCCTCCCCCGGTCCCCTTCTTCAACGCGACCGGGCGCGGAATCCCCGACGTGTCCGCCAATGCCAGCATCAACACGGGATTCGGCGGGATCTACCTCGGGGGCAACCCATCGGAGCCGGGAAACGGCACGAGCGCCTCCACCCCGTTCTGGGCCGGCCTCATTGCCGTCCTCAACGCCAACCTCGGGTACAACGTCGGCTTCGTGAATCCCCTGTTCTACGAGTGGGGTCCGAGCCTGTTCAGCCCCATCAACCCGCTTTGGCCCGACCCCGCCTATCCGCAGCTTGTCCTGCCCCTGCCCTCCGGCTGCCCGGCGGACAACGGCAACAACGGCATTCCGGGCTACCCCGCGGGCCCCAACTGGGACGCCTGCACGGGATTGGGAAGCCCCAACGCGGCCGCCCTTATCGGGGCGTTCCAGGCGCTCGGGACCCCCTACGTGCTGGGTGGCTACCAAAGCCCGGACATCATCATCACGAACCTCACGGACAGCGTCACCGGCATGGCGGGGACTCCCGTGCAATTGGGCGGCACTCCCGGCTCGGCGGCCTGGGACACGCTGCTCGTGTCCGGGCTTGCCTACGGGTTCCAGGCGACGATTCACAACGGCAGCGCCGTGGATGAAGCCCATATCGACTCGGTCTCCTTCTGGACGATCCCGGGGGGCGTCGGCACGAGCGGCGGGACGCTGTTGGCCACCCTGACCCCGGGGATTTCGATCCCCCCGGGCGGAAGCATCACCGTCCCCCCCTCGTACTCCACGGTCCAGTTCACCAATTCCGGCACGCATGCGTGCGCGGTCGTGAGCATCTACAGCCCCGGCTCCGGATGCACGTTCAACGGGGCCGAGGACCCGGTCACGCACGCCGACCCGCTCTCCGAGGACATACCGGATCCCGGCCCGTCCAATTCCCACGCCTGCTCGGCGTGGCGCAACACCGACACCCTGTCGGCCCCCATGGGCGGGGCGTACAAGTTCAGGATCGGATTTGGGCGGTTCCGGGAAAAGCTGGCCAAGCCCGTCCTGCTTGAATTCGAGACGGCCCATGTCCCGTTTGACTGGAACAGGGACCCCAAGATAAGGCAGGTGCAGGCCCTCCTGGATAGGGCGGGTGCCAAAAGGACCGCCCCCTTGTACCTGTTGCCCGAGTTCATCGGCGCCTATCGGACGGCAATCCACGGCAACACGGTCACCGCCCTAAAGGGGGGAAGCGTCAAGGAGAGGGACGGCCGATGGAGCATCACCCCAGAGCCCAAGGCGAAGGCCACGTCATTCGCGGTCTCAGGCAAGGTGCCAAGCGGCGCCAGGACGGGAGATATCCTCCTGGTGAATGTGACGGCCCATTATCCGGGAACGGCCGGGAGCCCGGCACGTTCCGTGGGGTTCCTGGAATTCATCTACGTGACAAAAAAGGGGGCCGCGAAAAAGCAGGCACCCACGCGAAAGCCCGCCAAGCACCGTCCCAAAAGGAGATAGGGGCCAGCCGACCCCAAAAGGGCCGCGGTCCCACCCGGGCCGCCGGCCTTGAATGGTGCCAGGGGCGGGGATCGAACCCGCGGCCAAAGGCTTATGAGTCCTCTGCTCTACCACTGAGCTACCCTGGCAAATACCATTCTTAGCAATGACTTACGCAATACCTAGACTCCATCGAGTGTGGAGCTCCGGACCGATGTTGTCACCCCTTAACTCCATGCCCGGGTCCGGGCCCTAAGTCGAGCCGGCTGCGTGGAGAGGGGTGTCCCATCGAGCGCGAGAACCCCTCCGCTGTTTGGAGACTAGCGGCGGGTATTACGCTCCCTGGAAAAGGGGTGACAAGCAATTTCGCCGCTCCGGGCTACCCCCAGGGATCCTGCCGGCGGCGCCCCGGTAGTCACTCATAGTCTGTTGCGCCGTGTGGTACTGGTGTCGTCATGCAAGCCAGGAGTCTCGAAGCGCGGGCGGGCGAACCGGCCCAGACCAGGCTGGGCTCGATCGTGCGCGACCGCCGAAGGCAGATGGGGCTCACGCAGGACGAGCTGGCCCACCTGTCCCGCCTGGACGAGGAGCAGCTCTCGCAGATAGAGCATGGCGCCGCGTCGGTCACCCTGCGAAGCATCGTCTCCCTCGCCGACACGCTGCACGTCACGGTCGGCAACCTGCTAGCCCGGTCCCGGGATTTCGATGAACCCCCGCACCCCGTGGGCCAGGCACCGGCCGCGAAGCAGGAGATTCTCATGGTGGAGGACTCCCCCACGGACGCCGTCCTCACCGAGCGCACCCTCCGAAGGACCGGGATCACGACCCCGCTTTGGGTCGTGCCGAGCGCCGAGGAGGCCATGGAGTACCTCTTCGGCAACGGCAGGTACACCCGGCACGGGCCGACAAGGCCGCAGCTGATCCTCCTCGACCTCAACCTGCCCCGGATGTCGGGGCTCGAATTCCTGCGAGGCGTCAAGGGGTTCCCGAGCACGCGGCACATCCCGGTCGTGATCCTCACCGCCAGCCGCAGCGACCAGATGATCGAGGAATGCGGCCGGCTCGGCGCCGAAAGCTTCGTCATAAAGCCCCTCGGCATCGGCAGCGTCGTCCGGGCGACTCCCAACCTTTCCCTGCGCCACGAGCAGAAGCAGCCGGTGTAGGTGCGGGTGTTAGCCCGGGACGGCGCCGCAGCGCGCGCACCTTATTGTCGAGGGAGCCCGGATGAGCGGGCTTGCTATGCCCACCCCATTGCTGCTCCAGATAGGTGTTCGTCAATTCCAGGCACCCTCCCCGGAGATAAGAAAACGCACCCCCGACACCGGCCCCCTTATCCATGAAACACTCCAGGAACCCCAACGCAGGCGGCACGCTCGGCATGACCCGGCGCACCGCGATCGGAACAGGACTCAAGGGCATACTGGCCCTCTCCGTGGCGCCCCAGTACCTGCGCGCGGCCCTGGCCGGTCCGGAGGCCCCGAGCAACCGGCTCTCGATCGGCCTGATCGGGAACGGCCTGATCTGCACCAGCCACTACGGCGCCCTGATCGGCCGCGACGACTGCAGGATCGTGGCGACCTGCGACGTGAGGCGAAGCAAGGCCGAGGCCATGGCCGCGAAGGCCGAGGCGGCCTACGGCACCTCGGGGACGATCACGGCCTACCAGTACCACGAGCAGCTCCTCGCGCGGAAGGACATCGACGCGGTCTTTGTGTGCACTCCGGATCACTGGCACGTCGCGGTGGCCTTGGCCGCGATCAAGGCCGGCAAGGATGTCTACTGCGAGAAGCCGCTGACGCTGTGCGTGCGCGAGGGAAGGCCCCTGGTCAATGCCGCAAGGCAGTACGGGCGCATCCTTCAGACCGGTACCCAGCAGAGATCGAACGCCTCCTTCCGCAAGGCGGCGGAGCTTGTCAGGAACGGCCTGCTCGGGGACCTGAGGGTCATCCGGACAAGCCTCGGGGAGTTCCCGGACGCCCCCAATCTGGCCGAGGAGCCGATCCCAAGCGACTTCGACTACGACCGCTGGCTAGGGCCCACCCCGTGGCGCCCCTACAACGAGCGGCGGGTCCGCGGCGACTATGGCGGGGGCTGGCGCTGCTTCTTCGAATACGGCGGCCGCAAGAACGGCGACTGGGGCGCCCACCATTTCGACATCATCCAGTGGGCCCTCGGCATGGACGAGTCGGGCCCGGTCAAATTCATCCCCAAGGGGTTCGAGGGGACGCCCTACCAGACGCACGTCTATGCGAGCGGCGTCAGGGTCGAGCGGGTCGACCAGGGCCTTAAGTCGATGATCGAGTTCACGGGCACGAAGGGGACGGTCTGGGTGTCGAGGGACGACTACCTGGAGACGGACCCCCCGTCGCTTGCGAAGCGCCCCCTTAAGCCCGAGGAGGTCCACCTCTACGTGAGCAGCGACCACCACGACGATTTCCTCGGCGCCGTGCGCACGCGCCAGCGGACGATCTCCGACGTGGAGACCGGCCACCGCAGCGCCACCGTCTGCCACCTGAGCAACATCGCGGCCCACCTGGGCCGGCCGGTCGCCTGGGACCCGCTCTCCGAGAACGTCATCGGCGACCCCGTGGCCTCCACGCTCCTTGAGCGCACGCGCCGCGCGCCCTACGGAATCCTCTAGACCCCACCCCCATGACCTTTCGCCCGTATCTTAGCCCCGTATCCAGGCTGCTCGGCACCGCGGCCCTCCTCATGGCCGCGGGCTGCGCCACCGCGGACGTCGCGCCGGCTCCCACGGCCAATTCGCCCGCCTACTCCGCGCTGCCCTCCCTGGACTATTCCGGGAGCCAGGCGGCCCGCGAATCCCTGCGGCTGGCCATAGCCGACGCCGGCAAGGACCCCGCACGCCTGGGCTCGATCGAGGTCAGGCTGGTCGAGCTGCTGGGGCGCCGCGACATCACCTTTGCCGGCCAGCAGTCGATCTGCGAGAGCCTCGGGCGCCTCTATGCCAGCGGTCCCGCACCGTCGCCCGTCCCCCCCGTCCTCATCCGCATGCTGGCCGACGAGACGAGGGTCGACCTGGCCCGCCTCGCGCTCGAGCGGGCGCCCGGCGCCGCGGTCGACGACGCCTTTGTGAACGGACTCGGGTCCGCGACCGGCCGGGTGCGGATCGCCCTGATCCAATCGGCCGGGAACCGGCGGATAAGCTCCGCCGTGCCCCTCCTGGCCAATCTCCTCCAGGACCCGGACGGGGCAACCGCGGCTGCCGCCGCAACCGCCCTCGGCCGTATCGGCGGCCAGGCGGCCCTGGCTGGCCTCGCAAAGGCGCCGGACCCGTCCTCCCCCGTCGTGGCCGAGGCCAGAATCCGGTGTGCGCGAATCCTGCCCGCCGCCGAGGCGCTGCCCGTCCTCACCGACGTGCGCTCAAACAGCGCCGTCCCGGCGCCCCTGCGCGTGTCGGCATTCCTCGCCGTCCTCGCCCTTGAGCCCGCCACCGTGTCCGACCAGGTCGCCGCGGTCCTCGCAGGCAGCGACCTTCCCTTCAAGCAGGCCGTCCTTACGGACCTGGTCGCGCTTCCGGCGGACGCCGTCATCCCGGTTGTCTCTGCCAACCTCAAGTCCTGGGATCTTGTGACCCAGACCGCGGCGATCGCGGCCCTCGGCCGGATCGGCGACCCCTCTGCCCTGCCGGTCGTCATGGCCGCGGCGCACAGCGAGGACAGGGACCTGCGCCGCGCCGCGATCGGCGCCCTGGGTGCGCTTCCTGGCAATCCCGAGGTCGCCCGCCTGCTCGCGGACGCCTCGGCCGAACCCGGTGAAACCGGGAAGCTTGCGCGGCTTAGCCTTTCGCGCCTCAGGGGAGCCGGTGTCTCCGAGTCGGTCCTCGAAGGCGCCACCCACATGGACGATCCCCGCCGAGCGGTGTTCCTCGAGGAGCTCGCCCTGCGCAACGCCCCGGGCGCCTCGGACATCCTCCTGAAGGTGCGCGACGAGCCTTCGGTTGCCAGCCGCTGCGCGGCGCTCGACGGGCTGGCCCTGGTCGCGCCGGCGGACCTTGAGCCGACGCTCATTAGCTGGATGACCGCGGCCACGGACTCGACCGAGCAGACGCATGCCTCGCGCGCCGTCGTCGGCGCCGCCGAACGCAATCCCGACGCCAAGGCGCGCCTGAAGCTGGTGACCGACCTGATCGACAAGGCCCCACCGGCCCTCCAGAGGCGCTTCCTGACGGTCATCTCCCGCACGGGAGGTCCGCTCGGCGCGGACTATGTCGCGGCGTTCGCCCTGAGGAAGGACCCCGACCTGGCGCAGGCGGCCGTCTCCGCGCTGGGCCAATGGTCGGACCGGACCGCGCTCGCGGCCCTGGCCACCGTGGCGGAGAAGACCCAGGACGCGGGCCTTCGCAAAGCGGCGATCGAAGACTCCATAGCGTCCATGGAATACCACCGCGGTTGGCTCTCCACGGAGCAGAAGGCGATCGTCGCCCGGCTGCGCGTCGCCGCAAAGGACGCCGAGCTCACCCACCGGCTCGACGAGCTGGAGAATCCGCCCGCAAGCTAGGCCGTCCGCTCCCCTTTGGGACGCGACCCCGCTCAGTGGCCCGCCGCCTTGGCGTTCCACACGGCCATCGTGTCCGCGGAACCCTGGCTCCTCACGTCGTTGTCGTTGAGGATGGATTCGGTCGACGAGAGCATCTCGGCCCTGGGGAACACCAGGTTCTCGCAGTAGCGGTCGCCGAACTCGATCACGATGAATTCGTCCTTCAGGTCGCGCAGAACCTCGACAAGGTGGAGCAGGTTGCGGATCGCCACGCCGTTCACCGACTTCACCACGCACAGCGACGAGTCGCTGTAGCCCTCGACCAGCTTGTGAGGGAAGAAGGGCGAAGAGACGATGACCAGCTCCTCGCCCTCGAACGCGGGCTTTTCGGCGCGGCGCTTCACGAGCGGGCTGCCCCGGTACCCCAGCATCGCCTCCAGGTTTGGAAGGTTGTCGATCACGGCAAAGAGCTGCTTCGTCGCCGAGGAGAACACCACCGGCCCCAGGATGAAGTAAGACGGATAGGCCGCCACAAGGTCGCGGTAGACCGTCGGCCTCTTTCCGGTCACGGGCACGCTGAGCGGCACCTCCTTGCCGGCGCGCATCACCTTGAACGCAACGTGGCCGTCGACCGTGGCCTTCTGGATCATGTAGGCGAAGGCGATCCGGGACCCGTTCGTGAAGGGGACCATCCCCTCGTCGTCCACGCGCTTGTCGCCGACCTGCGTGACCACGTCCCAGTCCTTGAACTGGCTCGAGCCGAAGGCCAGGTCGGCCTCGTTGACGAGCATCCCGTGCATCTCCGGCGGGAGGTTCAGGAAGGAGCGGAGCGCCGGGTTCGCGATCTTCTGGAATTCCTGGACGATGACCGGCTTTCCCGGGTACCCCTTCGGGGTCAGCGCCTTCAGGAAGCCCTCGACCTCCTCGTAGGGGACGATGAAGGTCACGGGCTGGTCGCCGCTCTTGTAGCTGACCGCGATGCCGAGGAACTGGTTCTTGTAGATGACCGGGCCCCCGGTGAGGCCTACGTTGACCGTCGTGTTGAGCCACACGTGCAGCCCCGTGTAGCTTCGCCCCGAGCTCGCGAAGTCGATGCGCGTGACGGTGGCGGTCGTGATGGAGACGTTGGAGCCCTCCTCCGGGAAGCCGTAGACCGAGACCGTGTCCTTTATTTCCGGGAGGACGGCGCAGTCCGCCACGGCCGCCGGGGTGTCCATCGGCGACTTCTCATCGAGCTTTAGGATCGCCAGGTCCAGGTCCGGGGCCAGCGCCACGACCGAGGCCGAGATCTTGTCACCCGACTCGTTGGCCTGCACCTGCACCTGGCTGGCGTGCATGACCAGGTGGGAATTGGTCAGGACGCGGCCGTTGCCCAGGAGGTAGCCCGAGCCCGTCCTGGTCTGCGGGGCCAGCCGGGTCCAGGGCTTCAGAAAATCCGGGGCGACCAAGGTCGAGTTCACCTTGACGACGACGCCCGCGATCGGGTCGTTCTGGGTGTCCGCGAGGACGGCCGGAGCCGCGGCGCGCCTCGGGTTCGCAGGGCGCGGGGCGGGCTGCGCCGCGGGGGAATCGTTGTCCGCAGGGGCACTCTTCGTCACCGAGGCTATGTCCGACCGGGCGATGAGCTTTATCCCACCGCCCTGCTTGAGCGCAATCTTCTGGGGCGTCTCCATCTCGATCGAGCCCTCGAGCTGCGTGCCGTCCTTAAGGGTGATCGTGTCCGAAAGCCCGGCCGACGCCATGCCCAGGAGGATGGCCCCCGCGCGCGCGATCCTTTGAATTGATAGTGCCCGGATCATTTTGCTGCGGGCTTCGCGTTCCATACGGCCATCGCGTCGGCCGAGCCCTGGTTGCGCACGCCGTTGTCGTTGAGGATCTGGTCGGTGGCCGCGATCATTTCCGCCCTCGGGAAGATGAGCTTCACCGAGTGCTTGTCCACGAACTCGACCTTTATGTAGGGGCCGTCGGCGTCCCGGATGACCTGGACGAGGTGGAGCAGGTTCCTGATGGGGATCCCGTTGATGGCGGCGACGACCCGAAGCTCGGGGTCGGCGTAGCCCTTCGACAGGGTGTGGGGGAAGAAGGGCGCCGGGATGACGACGATGCCCTCGCCCTCGAAGGCGGGGCGGTCGGCCCGGCGGGTCAGGAGCGGGCTCCCACGAGCCACCAGGGCGTCGTCCGCCACCCGGTTCCTGTCGATGCCGCCGATCATCGGCGCCGAGGCCTGGGTGAACACGATCGGTCCCACGATGAAGTACGAGGGATAGGCACCGCCCAGGTCAGGGAAAAGGCCGCGGTAGTCGGAAACGACCGGCATATCGACGGCGATCTCCGCGCCCCCGCGCACGACCCTCAGGGGGACCTTGCCGTCCTTCGCCAGCTTCTGGACCATGTAGCCAAAGGCCACGCGAAGGTCGCCGCTAAGCTTGATCATCCCCTGGTCGTCCACCGGCACGTCCCCGATCTTCGTGATGAGGTCCCATTTCTTGAGCGGGTACGCCGGGTCCGGGCTCTCCGGCGCCTGCACGAGGATCCCGTGAGCCGTCGGGGCCAGCTTTAGGAACTTGCGAAGCGCCGGGTTCTCCAGGGTCTGAAGGCTGCTGAATTCCGCGGGCTTGCCCTTGTATCCGCCCTCGGCGACCCCCTTCATGAAGAGGTCGATCTCCTCCGTCGGGATGATGTAGCCGATGTTCTGGGCGCCGTTCAAGAAGCTGAACGCGAGGCCGATCACCTTGTCCCCGACCAGAGCGGGCCCGCCGCTGTTGCCGTGGTTGATCGCCGCGTCGATCTGGATCCTCAGGCCGGAGACCGGGAAATTGTAGGGGGCGAAGTCTATCCTGGATATGATCCCCTTCGTTATCGACAGGCTCGTGCCGCCGGTCGGGTAGCCGTAGACCAGCACGGGGTCCTTGATCTTCGGAAGCTCGTTGGCCCGGCCCAGCGGGGGGTGGGAGTCGAAGAAGGTCTCGTCGTCCAGCTTGAGGACGGCCAGGTCGATTCCGGGCGCGACCGACTCGACCGTTGCCGACACGCGGTCCCCGGCGCCGTGTCCCTGGATCTGCAGCCGGCTCGCGTAGAGGACCACGTGGGCATTCGTCAGGATTCGCTTGCCCTCGATCACCATCCCCGAGCCGCTGATTTCCTGGGGGGACTGCTTGGTCCAGGGCTTCCTCACGTCCGGATAACGCACGGTGGCGAACACCTGGACGACCGAGTTCGAGATCGCATCGCTCGGCTGCACCGAAGCGGCATCGCCGGGCGCACTCGCGGCACTGGTGGCGTCCGCACCCCTAAGCGCCGAGGGCGCCGCCATCAAAGCGAGGGACAAGAGGCCTATAACGGCGGCGTTCGGCCTATTTATACGGGGTCTCATCCGTTTCGCGCTCATGCGGATACGGGTATCGACCTACAAAGGCAATGTTTTAGCTCGCCCTCCATGATATATAGAAGGCCCCAAAAGAGCCCCGTGCGCAGCCAATGCTACTTCTTCGCCTCTGTCGGCTCCGGGCGCACCGGAAGCACGTTTGCCCCGGGCGCGGCCTGGTCGAGGTTCGGCGTCACGTCGGCGTCGACCCTCCCGGTGGCCCAGTTGATCCCGCCCATCAAGACGGACTGAAACATGGCGCTGTTCCAGATGTCGTCGCGGTGGCCGAGGTTCGTGTAGAACACCCTGCCCTTGCCGTGCATCCGGGCCCAGGTCGAGGGGTAGCTCGGCCTCGCATAGGGGGCGCCCTCCATGCCCGAGGTCTCCTGAACGAGGATCACGTGCAGGTTCTTGGAGAAGTCCTTCAGGGAGTACCACTCCTCCTTCATGTCATTGTCGGCCGGGACGCCTCTTGCTCCCGGGAAACTCGGGTCGGCGATGATCAGGTGCGAGACCTGCTGGGCGCCGTGGATGATGAACTCGCCGCCGAGCATCTTGATGTAGGGGTCAGCGTTGCCGTCGTCGTCAAGCCAGCGCTGGGCCGTCATATCCTTGCCGCCGGGCGAGTGGAAGGTGTCGGAGGCGCAGTGGGCACCGATGAACCCCTTGCCGCCCGCAACGGCCGCCAGGAGCGCCTCCTTGCCCGCGGGGCTCATCGCCGGGGCACCATCGCCGCCCACCTCGGTGAGGTCGCCCGTCGTGAAGAAGAAGTAGGCGTCGAACTGGGCCAGGTACTGCGGGTTGAACAGGCTCCCGTCCTTCGAGAAGACAAACTCGATGTTGTTCTTATCCCCTAGCGCCTTGAGCACCTGGAAGGCCAGTCCGGCCACCTCGCTGCCCGGGCCCGGCTTGTACGGCTTTGAGGGGTCCTTGATCACCGAGTGCTCGTACCCCGAGGACTTGGAGAAGAATAGCACTCGCTTCGCGGGTGTCGGGACCGTCGTGCTCTCGGCCGCGAGGAGGACCGATCCGGGCAAGAGTAAAGAGAGAAGCAGTGAGGCTATTTTTAGTTTCATGGGGAGCGATTATCTTCGCCCCCGGCGCCGGAAACGTCAACCCCGGGCCTCTGTTTGGCGGCGCGCCCACTTTATCCCCCTACTTTGCGATCTCGGGGAGCGACCATAGGAAGTCGACCTGGAGCGTCCCCGCGAACTGGGGATCGTTCATGTCGGTGTAGCGCGCCCCTGAATACCTCGGTGCCGTCGCGAGGTTGTTTGGGTTGTAGTTGGCGCGCACGTGGCAGCTCATGCAGTTGCAGTTGGTCCCGACGTTGTTCGCCGACGGCTGGCCGGCCGGGTCGTTGCCAGGCAACGAGTCCGGGAGGTTGGCGGGCCCGAACCGGGCCTCGAGGTAGGGGTTGTAGGCGTACACCGCCGCGCCCGAATTCGCGCCGCCCGTGTTGGGTTGCGTGGGCGCCGTCATGTCATAGTCGGTCGACATGGCGTAGTTGCGGGCGGGCCCCAGGAGCTGCGCCGGACGGAGCGAGGCGACGAGCTGGGAGCTTGGGGCCTGGGGATCGTCGGGTGTAGGGGTCCACCAGAAGGTCTGCCAGGTCCATCGCGCCATCTCGCGGCCCGCGACGTGCATGGCGACCAGGACTGCGTAGTCGCCCGCGGCGACGCCCGAGCCGGGCTGGTCCCGGTTGAACTGGGCCGCCTCCATGACGGAAATCCGGTGGTTGATCATGCTCGAGACCGGGTACGTCGTCTGGTCGGTGCGCGACCCGCCGTCGGTCGAGGCCAGGAGGTCGACCTGCCCGCTGCCGCTGCCGCCCCCCTTGACGTCGATCCAGACGACGCCGGGCCACTGGTAGGGCGCCCAGGCCTGGGGCGTTGCGGGCGGCCCCGTCCAGACGTTGAGCCTGTAGTAGCGGCCTCCCACGAGCTTGTTCTGGGATATGATCTGGAACGCCGACTTGAGCGTGAGCGAGGTCGGCGGAAACGGGGGGACGCCCTGCGCCCCCCCGGCGAGGAGCTGGTTGAGCGTCGACATGCTCAGCAGCTGCTGCGACACGACGTGCGCGGCCGCCGTCGGGTCAAACTTGACGTACCCAAACACGGTCTCCGAGCCGCTCGCCTGCGCGAGGAGCTCGCGGTCGCGCGGCTCAAGCCCGTGCTCAAACTGCACGAAGTTCTGCATCGGGGCGCGCTGGCGCACTACGGCGACCCGGGGAGCCAGCGGCGCGCCCGATTGCGCCTGGCCGAGGGGCTTTACCGGCGGCTCCACCTCCTGGGGAGTGTACCAGGTCTCGAAGACGCGCAGCGGCTCCCCGTTGTCGACCTGGGAGGTCGGCAGGGTGAGCGCCGTCCACAGGCCCCAACCGTGGAGCGTGATGTTCTGCGAGGCGGCCGCGGCGCCGGGCGAGCCCAAGCCGACCGCGTTCACCCAGGTCAGTATCGTCGCCTCGCTCTCGGGGAAGTTGAACCCGGGAACGCGCGGGTCCGGCAGGGCCACCGCGGAGAGCGCGGTGGCCCCGGCCCGGACCGCGGGCAGGATACCCAGGACGAAGAGGAGGTATGCCTTACGGCACCTCATAGAGCTCGACAAGCGCCACGCCCGAGTCGCCGCCGAAGCCGGAGACCTGGGCCGTATAGCCGCCCGGCGGCAGCGTCACGAGGAGCGCCGAGTCGGCGCTCGTGGAGTTGGTCCAGGCAAACGCGCCCACGTTGGGAGCGGTCGCCCTGATCGAGGCGTCCCCGCCCCAGCCGTTGTTGCTCTCCAGGAACGTCGAGCTCCCGTCGGGATTGCTCTTGTAGAGCTTGAGCTGAGGATCCGCCAGGGTTCCCGAGACGCCGAAGGCGGCAAGGGCGGGACCGGAGGCCCGGACCAGAACGGTCCTGGCGGTGGAGCCGCCGATAACAAACCCCGCGATCAGGATATTCGTGCCCGTTCCCACCTGAACCCGGGCCGAGATGTTGATGATCCTTGGGGACGCAGGCGTGTAGGTGCCCGCGGGTGTTGCGTCGTAGACCTCGGCCAGGGAGACGCCCGTGTCGCCGGAAGCGCCGGCGATCTGCGCCGTGTAGCCTCCCGCGGCGAGCGTCGGGACATAGAGGGCAGAGTCCAAGCTGCTCGGGTTGGTGAGAGCGAAGGCGCCGACGGCGGAGTCCTCGGTCGTGATCGAGGCGCTGCCGCCCCATCCCGCATTGGTCTGGAGCAGGGCCGAGCTACCGTCGGAGTTGCTCTTGTAGAGCTGCAGCTGCGGATCCGCCAGCGTTCCCGCGACGCCAAAGGCGGCAAGGGCGGGCCCTGTCCCGCGGATCAGGACCGGCTGGGTGCCCGAGGTTCCGGCGCCGCCGCTCACGAAGCCCGCGATCAGGATGTTGCTCCCGGTGCCCACCCCCGACCGGCAGGAGATGTTGACCAGGCGCCCGATGTCATTTGTCGAGGTGATCGAGAGCGTGGCCGGGTTGCTCGTCACCGAACCCCCGCCGTTGGTCGCGACGCAGGTGTAGGTCCCCGCCGAAGCGGCCGCGTTGCTGATGAGCAGGATCGGGGAGGTCGCGCCGGAGACCGGCGTCGAACCGTTCCACATCCACTGGTAGGAGGTCGCATTGGACGCAAACGCGTCGAAGGCGACGGACCCCCCGGTGACGCTCACCGATAAGGGCTGCGTCGTGAAGGAGGGAGGCGCCGACGCCACCGACGCCACGACCACCGTGAACGGGAAGATTGCGGAGATGCCGGTGCCGACAAACGTGCCGCCGTTGCCCCCCTTCTCCCCGCCCAGGGCGAAGCCCTGGAGGTTGAAGGTGTAGGATCCCGCCGCGGTTGGCGTCCCCTCGAGGATCGGCGTCGTCTGTGTGTTGCCGCTCGTGCTCGGGGTCCACGGGTCGCCGGAGCTGCCGGGTGTCGTCGCGTCCAAGTTGCCGGGCCCGGTCAGCGACCCGCCGTTGGGCTCCTTGGTGGTGAGGACGAGGCCCGGGGGGATCTGCCCGGTCACGGTCCACGACCCGATGTTCAACGCGTTCGTGATCGTGAAGCCGACCGGGGCGATCGCGACCCCCACCGTGGCGTTGAGCGTGGGGAGGTTGCCCGAGGGGCTGGGGGTCAGGTTTGTCGCCAGGACCGTGGCGCCCGCCATGGAATCGATGGTCCCCAGGGAGGCGGCGGCTACGGCCGCTGACTTGAGCAGTGTGCCGAAGGGCGACGAGGCCATGAATTCGTCGGCCACCGCGGCGACGCGGAGCAGGGGCGTGCGCTGCAGGAGCGCGACCAAGGTCGCCGTGGACATATTCACCCAGGCGCCATGGCGTTGGAGGTATGCTGTTATTTTCATCGTATATTTGGTTTCAATTTTCCGGTTTCAATTGCTGGAAATTCTCTGGTCGCATGGCCGGCGCCTAGTTGCAGCCGCACCCGCTCCCACCGACGCCCTGGCCGCCCGATGCGGCCGCGCGTGAGAAGTAGACGTGCTCTGACATGGCGGCACCCAGGGGGTCCGGGTTGGGGTTCATGACCTCGTCGGCCAGCGCGGCCCGCTCCCAGGGGCGCACCCGCACCGCCGAGGTCGAGCAGCCGCCCGCGGCGAGCGCCATGGCCGCCAGGCCCGCGAGGACGATGAGCTTCTTGGGGAATCGCTTCATGGCGCACCGGCCCTCCCGCCCAGGAGGCCCTCGATCTCGCTGCGCAGCTCCCGCTCCGTCGCGTCCCCATGGAACCCGGCGTGCACGAATCGAACCTTCCCTTCCCTGTCGACAAGGTAGCTGGTCGGCATGGTCGGCACCTGGACGAGGGCGACCAGGGCGTGCTTGGAGTCGTGCAGGGTCGCGAAGGACGGCTTGAGCCTTGCGACAAAGGCCGCATACGCCGCGGGACTCTCGTCGACGCTTATCCCGACGACCACGAGGCCGCGGGCCGCGAATTCGCCCTGGAGACGGGAATACGCCGGGAACGACGCCTTGCACGGCGCGCACCACGACGCCCAGAAGTCCACGATCACCACCTTGCCGGAGGTGTCCGGCAGGGGTCCTCCCGCGAGGCCGTCCGCCGCAAGCGGGGGGAACGCGGCACCCGGCGCCACCTGGGCAAGCGCCGAGGCGGCGAGGGCCACGGCGACGCCGATCGCCATGGCAAACTGCAGGTAGGTGCGCCGGGATGTTACCATGTGAATTTGACCCCGAGGTTTGAGATGCCGGCCGTCGGATAGGCGCTCGCCGGGGTCACCCCGTCGCGCCCGCGAAGCACGTAGCGCTCGTAAGAGGCGTCGAGCGACAAACGCTCGGACAATTTCCAGGTCGCCTTCAGGCCGTAGCTGACACTGTCCTCCGCGGAGAGCCGAAAGTCCGACGTGTAGTAGGGGGCGAGGCCCTGAGGGATCCGCACCGGGACGACGGACGTGTCGTCGAGGTTGTAGTAGTAGAACCGCGCCGCCGACTGCCGGTAGAGGCGCACCGAGGGACCGAGGACGAGCTTTGATCCGGCGTGCTGGAGCCACGCGAGCTCCACGGTGTGGGCGACGATGCCGTAGCTGTCCGAGTAGAGGCGGTAGCTCGCCTCGATGGCGCCCCGCGCCTTGGGGAACGCATGGTTGATCGCGCCGTAGAGCGTCTCCCTCGTGCGCTCGTTCGGGCTGTTCTCGCCGAACGCCTCCTCAAGGACGAGGCCCGGCAGCAGCTCGACGCCCTTCTCGACGGACTTGTGGGGCTCGGACAGGTAGCCGGTCGACCGGCCGACCGAGAGGTTGACGGTCACGAAGGTGAGCGGATCGAGCACCTGCGTGACGCCGAGGATGGCGTCGTTCGTGTGCTTGGGCAGGTAAGCGGGCTCGAAGAAGACCTCGACGCGGTCGTCCGTCCCGGCGATCCCCGCGCGCAGGGTCGTGTTCTTCTCGTTGAAGTCGGTGAGCGTGTTGACCGACCAGCCGAGGGAGACGTAGTCGCTCTCGCGGCTCGCGGCGAAGCCCGCGTCGACGTTGACGATGCCGACCTGCTGCGAGTAGTCGCCGCTCCATGCCTTTCGCCGGGTGTGGATCTCGGTAAGGACGACCTGGTCGCTGCCGGCAGGCGCCGGCCTTCCCGTCGGGGTCGCCCCGGCTACGGCGTCGATCGTGCCGGTGAGCCGCAGGTGGCCGTACGTGCCGACGTCCTGGTCCGCGGACCCGCTCTGCGTGACGACCGTTATCCTGCCGTCCTCCTCCCGGTAGTTCTCGTACTTGTACTGAAGGAAATCCTCGGCCCTCGCGGAGGGCCTGGGCAGCGCAAGGGCCAGCGCCGCAGCGAGCAGCGCACTGTCGGGAATCGTGCCGAGTGCCCTTCTTCTCATAGGCATTCCGGGCCGGGCCCCGCACCCGGACGATGATCGCGGAATTCGTGCATGGCCAGACTGTCAGCCACCCGCTGCGCATATTGAAGTAGCCTACAGTAACGGGGTTGTTACGGTGGCCCCGCACCGGGCGAAAAGGCCCCTAAAACCGCGCGGTAAGCTGGATTGCGACAAGCGAACTCCAGGCGCCGCTGTCCGCGTCCTGGTGCTCGATGCTGTACTGGACCTTCACCTGGGTGTGGGGCGTGAACCGGTATCCCGGCCCAGCGTCCAGTCGCCAGGTGTTGCGGCTCCACGGGCTCGAGACGCCCCCGGGTCCCGTCAATGCGGAGAACGCCTGCTGGTTCCAGCGCAGGGCGCCGAAGAGCTGCGGGGTGAACTTGTACTTCGCCTCGACATAGTAGGCCTGGGTCTGGGCGCTTCCGACCCCGGGGACGTCGAAGCGCGCCTCGAACGCCTCCGCCCACGCCTGGAAGTGGTGCCAGGCAAAGCTCACGTCCTGCCCGAGGAGCACCTCCGTGTAGTGGCCGAGGCTCTCGCCCATGGGCAGACCCATGGCCGCCACCGGCTGCAGGTAGGTGCCCGTGCTCGCCGAGACCCCCACGGTCCACATCTCGTTCGGCACGAGCGCCACGCGGCCGCTGAAGGTCGGGTTCTGCCACTGCGTCGCGCTCGGGGCCCACGTCTCGGGCCGGGACGAGAGGGAGGCGTTCTTCACCTCGAACGCGTAGTCCACGATCCCCGACGCGCCGAAGACAGAGGCGCCGCTCGCGTAGCTCGGCCCCCAGATGATGGGGACGTTGCGGTACTTGATCAGGTAGTTCCCTCCGCGGTCCGGCCTCGGAAGGACCCCGGCCCACACCATGAGCTCGGGCACCGACCGCACGGCGTTCGTGTCCCAGATCCCCGTCACGTTCTCGTAGGGCAACGGGGCCGTGACAAGGGGGTTGTCCCATGAGCCGTGCCGCAGGGTCCAGTTGCCGACGACCGTGGCGAACTTCCCGACCTGCAGGTTCAAGGCCGCGTTGTCGAGGGGCGTCAGCCTCAGCACGTATTCGTCCAACCTGACGTGCGGGCCGGGTTCCCCGGGGTCAAACCCGTCGTCCGCCCTCGCCTGCACGAACCCGTAGAGGTGCCGACCCGCCTGCAAATCGAGGAAGAGGCTCAGCCTCGGGGTGAAGAGGGTGTTGCCATCCGTGAAGATGAGCCCCGGCTCGGACTGGCTCATGTAGTAGCCCTCCAGGTCGAGCGTGCCGCTCAGGCGCGCGCGAACCGCGTCCCCGAAGAACCCGAAGGAAAGCTGGTCGTCGAGCCGGTCGATAAGCTCGTCGCCCCCCTGCGCCCGCGCGGCAACGCCGCCGGTGAACAGGCCGAGGACCACCGCGGCCAGGCGCAGGGATCGGGCCGGCCTCATGGGGACTGCGGGGCCCCCTCCCCTGCCAGGCGCAGGCGAAGCTCGAACTCGGTCCACTCCGCGTCCGAGCGCGCGAGCCTCAGGTCGCCGCCGTGAAGGCGCGCCAATTCCCGCGCGAGGTTCAGGCCGATCCCGTGCCCGGGCACGTTCTCGCCCACGGCGCCCCTGTGGAACCGCTCGAAGATGTGCGCCTGCGACTCGCGCGGGATGGCGGGCCCGGTGTTGCCGACCGTGACGACCGCCCATTCGCCCTCGCTTCGCGCCGCGATCCTGATCCTGCCGCCCTGGCGGTTGTACTTGCGCGCGTTCTCGAGCAGGTTCTGAACGATCAGCTCGGCGAAGCGGTTCTCCCCCGTGACCCAGAGCGACGGGGGAATGTCCGACTCCACCTGGAGCGGGTGCGGGTCCGCGACCGTCGTAAGGTCGTCCCTGAGCCGCTCCAACAGGAGCGAGAGGTCGAGCCTCGTGAACTGGATCTTGAGCCGGCCGGCGTCCATACGGGAGAGCAGCAGGAGGTCCTCGATGACGCTCGCGAGCCTGAAGGTCTGGTGGACAAGCCTGGAGACCTCCTCGCGCGCCTCGGTCCCCAGGTCCTCGCCGGCGAGCAGCTCCTCGAGGCCGGCCCGCAGCACCGTCACCGGGGTCTTGAGCTGGTGCGAGGCGTCCGCCGAGAACCGGGCCGAGCGCTGCAATTCCTGGCTCGTGGACTCGAGCGCGGCCTCTGCGCGCTGCCAGTGCTCGCGGTTCTCGACCGAGTCCACCGCCAGCTTCTCCACGGGCAGGGAGAGGCGCCTGGAGAGGAACTGGCTGGCGAAGAATGCGCCCGCAAGCGCCAGCGACCCGGCTCCCACGAACTCCCAGATGAGGAGACGCTGGCGGGAGAGCGCCTCCGCCAGCGGCCGCACCGAGACCTCGAAGGCGGGCGGGTACGCCGAGCCCGGGTTGAGGCGCTTGAAGAAGAGCAGGAAGGGCATCCCCGTGGCGCGGAACTCAAACCCTCCCCGGTCGCCGTCGGAGGCGCCGATCGCCCGGGTGAGCTGCCCCGCGAGGTCCTCCCTCGCGGCCCGCGGGAACTCCCCCATGTCGAGCCTTCCGCCGAGCCAGATGCCCCCCAGGAAACCGGAGTCGGAGCCCGGCCCGCCCAGGGCCGGCGGGTGGAAGCCGAGGACAATCGCGGAGATGGTCTCCCCGTTCTCGCTCGAGATGATGGGCATCGCGATCACCTCGTCCACCGCCTCGCGCGGCGTGCCTCTGTCCCGCACGACGTAGCCCGTCTGCGGCCTGTCCGGAAGGGCCGATAGGCCCAGCTGCGACTCCTCCTCGGCGCTAAGGGTGCCGACGCCCCGCGGGTCGTGCGGGGTGATCACGCGGCCCTTGGCGTCGAGGAACCGGTAGAAGAGGGCGCCGGTGGCACCCGGCTCCCTGCCCGCCGCCTCGCCCACCTCCATGATCGAGTGCAGCTCGTCGCGGGCGCTCGGGTAAAGCAGGTCGAGCGCGCCGTCCTCGAGCGCGGCATGGATCCTCGGCTTGCGGGAGAGGATCCGGCAGCGCTCCGCAAGGGCCGCGTCGCGGAACTCCTGCAGGTCGTGGAGGGCCGACAGCTCCACCTGGAACTCGCGAAGGAAGTTGAGCCGCTCGCGCTCGGCGAGGCTGCGCTGGGTGAAGATGAGCGTCGAGACGGCGACAACCGAGACGACGAGCATCATCGCGACCAAGAGCCTCACCCGGAAGCTCGCAACGGCGGGAACCCTCGGCTGCGCGCTCACGGGAAGTCGGCGTGGAGGGTCGAGGCGGCCTCAAGGTCGACGGGCCGCGAGAGGGTCGTCCGGCTGTCGAGCCACACCTTAAGCACAAAACGGCCCGACGGGAGCCCCTCCAGCCTGTAGCGCCCGTCCACGTCGCTCAGGACGAAGTGCGGCGTGTCGAGGACTAATATGATCGCCCTCATGTGCTCGTGGATGTCGCAGCGCACAGTCACCATCCCGGCCGTGTCGAAGAGGACGGACGGGATGGGCCTCTCGTCCGAGCGGTAGCGGCCCAGGTCGAACCGCTTTGCGGGCGAGTAGGAGAAGATGTTGTGGTAGGTGTCGTCCAGGTTCGGGAACTCGACCCTCGTCCCCGCCTGCACCGGCAAAAGGATCGGCGAAAAGTTGAGGTCCTTCTGGACCATCCTCGCCGTGGCGGGCGCGGCCGCGGGGGGGAACGCCCCCTCCAGGTAGACGACCGCGACCGGCGGGTACGGCGTCAGGACGCCCCCGTAGGAGACGATCCCGTAGCGCTTGTTCATGACGGGCGTGTGAAGCGCCTTCGGCAGCTCCACCCTGCCCTCGATGAGTGCCTGCGCGCGGGCGGGCTCGGCGCAGATCGCGAGGGCCGCCGTGAAAAGGACGAGACCTCGGAAGGCGATGGGTTTCATGGGGGGGGGCGCACCGTGTAGCCCACGGAGCGCACCGTCTGGATGAGGGAGACCGGGAAGCCCGAGTCGACCTTCTTCCGAAGGCGCGTGATGAAGATCTCCACCGTGCGGGTGTCGTACTGGTGGTCGCGCTGCCACACCCGCTCGCAGAGCTCGGTGCGCGAGAAGACGCGGCCGGGCTCCTGCATGAGCAGCTGCAGCACGTCGAATTCCCTCGGCGAGAGCGCGATCGGCTTGCCCCTGCGGCTGACCCGCCTGTGGTGGACGTCCATGTGGAGGTCGCCGACCTCGAGCAGGTCGGCCGCGGTCGGAGTCGCGCCCCGGCGCCCGAGCGCCTCGATCCGCGCGACCAACTCGTCCATGGAGAAGGGCTTCGCCATGTAGTCGTCGGCGCCCGCCTTAAGTCCCCTGACCCGCTGCTCGACCTCGCCCCTGGCGGTGAGGACGAGGACCCTCGAGGGGCTTCCCGCCTGCCGCAGCCCCGCAAGGACCGAAAGCCCCTCCATCCCGGGAAGCCCGAGGTCGAGGACGATCAGGTCCGGCGTCGCCTCGAGCGCCACCTTCAGTCCCGCGATCCCGTCGAACTGGGCGGAGGCCTCGTGCCCGTGGCGCGACAAGGCCTGGGTGATGTGCCGGGCAAGCTGCCTCTCGTCTTCGAGCACCAGGATTCGCATCGCAGGAGAGGGTGTAACAAGATACCCGCAGGGCGGGCAAGCGCACAGGGACATTTCTTGCGTGTACGCCCACCGCCTTCCCCCTATACTGTGGCGCTCTTATGAAAGTCCTATTCATCGGTGGAACCGGGTACATCAGCACGGCCTGCACGGAACTTGCCGTCGCGCGCGGCTACGACGTCACGCTGCTCAACCGCTCCAACCGGGCGCCCATCGCCGGGGCAAAGACGATCAAGGCCGACATATCGAACGCGGCCGCGACGGCAAAGGCGATCGAGGGGATGAACTGGGACTCGGTCGTCGACTTCATCGCCTTCACCCCGGTCGACATCGAGTCGCGCCTGGCCCTCTTCCGCGGAAAGGCGGGGCAGTTCATCTTCATCAGCTCGGCGAGCGCCTACCAGAAGCCCCTGACCGACTACCTGGTCACCGAGTCGACCCCGCTCGCCAACCCGCTCTGGGACTACTCGCGCAACAAGATCGCAAGCGAGGAGCGCCTCATGCGGGCCTACCGCGAGGAGGCGTTCCCGATGACGGTCATCCGGCCGTCGCTCACCTACGGCGACCACATCATCCCGCTTGCCATCAACAGCTGGCTCAAGAGCTACACGGCGGTCGACCGCATGAGGAAGGGCCAGCCGCTCATCGTCCCGGGCGACGGGCTGACCCTCTGGACGATCACCCACAACTCCGACTTCGCGAAGGGCCTGGTGGGGCTCCTCGGGCACCCCGGCTCGATCGGCCACGCGTTCCACATCACCTCCGACGAGGCCCTGACCTGGAACCAGATCTACCAGATGACGGCCGAGGCCGCGGGCGTCCCCGCGCCCAAGCTCGTCCACATCGCCTCGGACTTCATCACGGCCTGCGTCCCGTCCATGACGGGGACCCTCCTCGGGGACAAGTCGCAGACGGCCGTCTTCGACAACTCGAAGATCCGGCGCTTCGTGCCCGACTTTGTCGCCACGACGCGCTACCGGGACGGCATCGCGCGCACGCTCGCGTGGTTCGACGCCGACCCGGTGCGCCGCGCCGTCGACTCCGAGTCATGCCAGCTCTGGGACCGCCTCCTGGGCGCCTACGGCCGGGGTCTTGACTCCGCGGTGCGGGAATTCGCGCCGAAGCGCTAGGCGGCGCCCCCTAATCGGACGACAGCGCCTCCAACGGCGAGATCCGGGATGCGCGGCGCGACGGGATAAGGCATGCGGCAAGCGAGGCCGCTCCCATAAGGAGCGCGGTGAAGCCGAGCGTCGCGAGCGGTAGCGCGGGCACGTCGAAGAGGAGACCCCGCATGGCCCTGCCGGCGATCCATGCACCGGCGAAGCCAATCACGGTGCCGATCGCCAGGAGCCGCATCCCCAGGACGAGGAACTGGGAGAGAATCTGCGAGGGAAGCGCGCCGAGCGCCATCCGCACGCCGATCTCCCTGCGGCGCTGCTCGACCGCGTAGGCAAGCACCCCGTACGTGCCGATCGAAGCCAAGAGAAGCGCGACCGCGGCGAAGATCCCCCCGAGGAGCGCCGGCGACCTGCGCGCGACGAGGTCGTCCTCGATGCGCCCCTCCATGGTGCGCAGGCTGCTGACCGGGATTTCCGGGTCCGCCTCGCGGATCAGCTTACCCAAGGTGAGCGCGAAGGCCTCGGGCGGGAGGCCCGTGCGGGCGACGATGAAGAAGTCCCTCTGGAAGACATAGAGGAACGGGAAGTAGACGGAGCCGTTCGACCCCTTCTCGGCCAGGTCAGCCCCCTTGACCGACCCCACGACCCCGACGACCGTGTATAATCCATGGCTGCCGACGGCGGTGATCTGCTGGCCGACCGCCCCACCCTTGGGCCAGTAGCGCCGCGCGAATACCTCGTCGACGACGCAATTGACCTCCTTCGTGCGAGAATCCGCGGTCGTCAGGTACCGGCCCTCCCTAAGGGGTATCCCCATCGCCTTGAAATAGTCCCCGAAGACGCCGTACTCGCGGTGCAGGACCACCGATTCGCCGGGCGCGGGCTTGTAGCCCACGGCCGTCAAGGCGTCGTTGCGGCCGTCGTCGTGGACGGGGACGTTCGTGACGACCCCGACCGAGACGATTCCCGGCTGGCGGCCTGCGGCCTCGGCCAGCTTGTCGGCAAACCCGAGGAACGCCTCCCCGGTGCGGTAGCTGTTCCAGGGGAGGCTGAACTGCCCGGTGATGACATGGTCGGCGCGGAATCCCGGCGACACCTCCATGACCCGCTTCAGGCTGAGCGCAAGGAGGCCCGCCCCGGCGAGAAGCACGAATGCCGAGGCGATCTGCACCACGATGAAGCCGTGGCGGATCCGCTGGGCCGCGCGGCTTGCCGTGCCCCCGCGTGACTCGGACTTGAGGGCGCCCGCCGGGTTGCGACGCAGGTTGAACCACGCCACCGGAACCGCGATCGCGGCCCCGAGCACCGCCGACACGCCCAGGGCGGCGGCCGCAACCCTCACGTCGAACGAGATCTCCGCGCCAAGGGGAAGTTGATTCGCCCCGAGGAGCGCCATGAGCCTGATCCCCCAGGCGCCGACAATGAGGCCGCAGAGGCCGCCCGCCAGGGTCAGCATGACCGTCTCCATGAGGACGAGCCCCACGATATGCCGGGCGCCGGCGCCCATGGACTGGCGGATCGCGAGCTCCTTCGACTGCCCGGCCGCGCGGATGAGGAGAAGGTTCACCAGGTTGACGCAGCCGATAAGAAGCAGGAAGAGCGCGCCGGCCTGCAGGAGCAGAAGCGTCGGCCTGACCGGCGCCACGTGGTCGGCGTGGAGTTGAGCGACGATCGAATGGAACCCAGAGGCGGCGACCTCCTTGGCGTACGGGAACTCGGCCGCGTGGGCCGCGTTGTGGGCGTCGATCTGCGCCTGGGCCTCGGCGAGGGTGGCCCCGTCCCTAAGCCGGGCGATCTGGGTCGTGCTCCCATGATGGCGGGCTTCCAGGTTGCGCTCCCCCTCCTCCGAGGAGAGCGGCATGAAGAACCGGGCCTTCGAGGAGAGGAAGTGGAAGCCCGGGGGCATCACGCCGACGATCGTGCGGGAGAGGCCGTCCGTGCGGATCGACCTGCCGAGGATCTTGGGGTCGGATCCAAACTGGTCCCGCCAATATTCGTGGGTGAGGATGGCGACGTGATCGGTCTGGTAGGTCATCTCGGCGTCCGTGAAGACCCTCCCCATGGCCGGTGCCACGCCGAGGGTCTCGAAGAATTCCGGGCTCACCCGCGCCAGGTCCTCGCGCTGGGTCGACCCAGCCTCCCCGACGATGGAGGAGCTGAAGGAGAGGGCCGCCATGCTGGAGAACGCGGGGATCTGTCCCCTTCTCTCGTAGTAGCTCGTCAGGGAAGCGCCGTCGCGCGGCTTCCCGGCTCTCGGGTAGCTGTTGAAGATCGTGACGAGCCGCCCCGAGTCCCTGAACGGGAGAGGCCGAACGAGGATCGCGTCGACGACGGCGAAGATGGCGAGGTTGGCCCCGATGCAGAGCGCGAGCGTCGCCAGGGCGGTCAGGGTGAAGCCCGGCGATCTGGTGAGTTTCCGGGCGGCGAGCCTGATGTCGTTGAACATGGTTTGGAATTGGATTGGGGCGCGACCTCCCCACCCATCGCAGGGGACGTGCCAGACGCCACGGGTTATGCATCTCGCTCGCGGTTATGATATAAAGGCACCCCCGGCGAATTCTGGGTTCGGCAAAATGTCCAAAATTGGCACCCGGGGTTCCCGCGAATGGGACATCCACCAAGGGCCTGGGTAGGATTCGGTCTTGGATGGCGGCGTCCCATTTCCGGGACGCCGCGGTTTCGCTTCCGAATCGATCGGGGCCCGTTCACGAAAGGACCCATAACGCTAACATACCTTGGATAAGCTTGTTATAACACAATCGCCGGAATGGCACAGCCCATGCGATAGGGATGCCCGAATGATACAGCTGAAGAACATCGATCGCGTCTACCCGTTGAAAGGGGGGCCCTTCTACGCGCTCAGGGCCATCACGCTCGAAATCGCCGAGGGCGACTTCGTCTCGATCATGGGGCCGTCCGGCTCCGGGAAATCGACGCTCCTGAACATCCTCGGGATGCACGACTCGGGATGGACGGGCGAGTACCGCTTCGGCGACGCCAGCATCAAGGCCCTGTCGACGAAGCAGCGCCTGGACGTCCAGAAGAAGAACATCGGCTTCGTGTTCCAGAGCTACCACCTCCTGGATGACCTGACCGTCTACGAGAACCTCGAGATCCCGCTGTCCTACCGCGACGTCCCCAGGGCCGAGCGCCAGACGATCGTCTGCGACATGCTCGACCGCTTCAACATCGTCGCGAAGAAGGACCTCTACCCGGCGCAGCTCTCGGGCGGCCAGCAGCAGCTTGTCGCGATCGCGCGGGCCCTCGTGGCGAAGCCGAAGCTGATCCTCGCCGACGAGCCGACCGGCAACCTCCACTCCGACCAGGGTCGCGAGATCATGGAGCTCTTCAAGAAGCTGAACACGGACGACGGCGTCACGATCGTGCAGGTTACCCACTCCGAGACCAACGCCTCCTACGGCCATCGCGTGCTTCGGCTGGCGGACGGCCTCCTCCTCAAGTAGCCATGCACCGGATAAAGACCCTCCTGCTCCTCGCGGGGGCGTGCGCGACCTTCGGCGCGGCCCTTGCCCAGGAGCCGAGCCCCACCCTCACCCTTGACGACGCCATCCGGCTCGCCCTGCAGCGCAACAAGGTGCTCAAGGTCACGTCGTACGGCCGCGGGATCTCGCGGGCCCTCCTCCTGGAGGCGCGAGGGCAGTTCGACCCGGCGCTCGTGTTCAACCGCAACTACACCTCGACGCAGTTCACGACCTCCTTCGGTCCCATCCCCGTTCTCGACCAGACGAAGACCGACACGTTCAGCGGCGGGATCCAGGGCATCCTGCCGCTCGGGACCCTGTACAGCATCACCGGGAGCACGATCGAGGTGCGCGACACCTACAACGGGATCACCAAGAACTTCCAGACGTTCGGGGGTTTCCAGGTCGACCAGCCCCTCCTCAAGGGGTTCGGGTTCTCCGCCAACCTGGTGAACGTCCGCGTGGCCAAGGCCAACCGCGCGATCTCGGACCTGACGTACCGCCAGTCGGCGATCGACACGGTGACGAACGTCATCGTCGCCTACAGCAACCTGCAGCTCGCGCACGACCAGCTCAACTCCGCCGAGAAGGCGCGCGCGCAGGCAGCCGAGCTCCTCTCCGAGAACGAGAAGGCGTTCAAGGTCGGGAGCAACTCCCAGAGCGACGTCCTCACCTCGCGCGCCTACGCCGCGCAGTACGAGGAATCCATCCTGATCGCCGAGCGGGCGATCCGCGACGCCCAGAACCAGCTCAGGAAGCTGATCGGCGACGAGGTCTTCCTGGAGGACGAGCCGCTGCTCGTCCTCGCGCCCATGGACATCCCCGACGTCGCGGTCGACCGCAGGACGGACCTGGAGCGCGCCCTCGCGGTCCGCCCGGACTACCTGCAGCAGCAGCTCCTGATCACCAAGAACCGGGCGCTCGAGTCCGCCGCGTTCAACAGCCTCCTGCCCCAGGTCGACTTCGTCGGCGGCTACGGCTACAACGGCTCCGCAGGCACCTTCTCGGCGAGCCGCCAGATGGTGCAGGACCACATGAACCCGTCGGTCTCCGCGGGGCTGACGGTCACGATCCCCCTCACCTTCTCGGCCGGGCGCGGCGGCTTCAGGGCCGCCAAGCTCCAGCGCATCCAGGCGGAGGCCGACATGAAGCGACTCGAGGCCGACATCGCCGTCGCGGTTGCCGACGCGGCCGGCCAGATCGAGACCTCGAGGAAGCGCGTGACGGCCGACCGCGCCGCGTATGCCCTCGCCCTCAAGGCGCTCGAGGCCGAGGAGAAGAAGAAGAAGGCCGGCACGAGCTCCACCCTGGCCGTCGCCCAGCAGCAGAACTTCGTCGTCAACATCGAGAGCAGCATCTCCTACGCCGTCGCCGCGGAGCGCCAGGCCGTGGCGGTCTACGACCAGGTGCTCGGCAACACCCTCGAGCGCTACCACATCAAGCTCGCCGACGAGTGACCTCTTGGCGCTCGTCAGCCGCTCCCGATAGGGACTAAATCACACCCATGCCCGGCACCCCGTCCCCACGCATCCTGATCGCCGAGGACAACACCGACATCATCGAGGCGCTGCGCCTCCTCCTCAAGGGCGAGGGCTACCAGACCGAGGCCGTGAAGTCGCCGGCCGCGGCGATCAAGGCCGTCGAGGCGCGCGACTACTCGCTCGCCCTGGTCGACCTCAACTACGCCCGCGACACGACGAGCGGCAAGGAGGGCCTGGATCTCCTCTCGAGGATCCAGTCGATCGACCCGACGCTCCCGGTCGTCATCATGACGGCCTGGGCCAACGTGGAGCTGGCCGTCGAGGCGATGCGGCGCGGGGCGAAGGACTTCATCGCCAAGCCCTGGGAGAACCTCCGGCTACTCGCCATCGTGCGCAGCCAGATCGAGCTCGGCGGGGCGATGCGCGCCTACCGCCGGCTCGAGCAGGAGAACCAGCTCCTGCGCAGCAAGAGCGGCCCCTCGATCATCGCCCAGTCGGCCGCGATGCGCCCCATCCTTGAACTGATCGCCCGGGTCGGCCCCTCCGACGCCAACGTCCTCATCACGGGCGAGAACGGCACCGGCAAGGGCCTCGTCGCCCAGGCGATCCACGCGGTCTCAAGCCGCGCCTCGCACCCCTTCATCTCGGTCAACATGGGCGGCCTGCCCGAGGGTGTCTTCGAGAGCGAGCTCTTCGGCCACGTGCGCGGGGCCTTCACGGACGCCAAGGGGGACCGCGCGGGGCGCTTCGAGCTGGCCGAGGGCGGCACGCTCTTCATGGACGAGATCGGCAACATCCCGGCCGCCCAGCAGTCGAAGATCCTTCGCGCCCTGGAGCGCGGAGAGTTCGAGCGGGTCGGCTCGTCGCGGACGATCCGCGCCAACGTGCGCCTGATCTCGGCGACCAACTCGGACCTCTCCGCCGAGGTCGCCAGCGGCCGGTTCCGCCAGGATCTGCTCTTCCGCCTGAACACGATCCAGATCCACCTGCCGCCGCTTCGCGAGCGAAGGGACGACATCGACCTCCTGGCCCAGCATTTCCTCAGGCAGCACGTCGAGCGCTACAGGAAGGTCATCACGGGCTTCGACGAGGACGCCTCGGCCGCGATGCGCGCCTACGCCTGGCCCGGGAACGTCCGCGAATTGAACCACGCCGTCGAGCGGGCCGTCCTCATGGCTCAGGGCAAGGTCGTCCGCGCCTCGGACCTCGCGCTCAACGCATCGACCTCGGTCCCGCGCCTGGACGACATGAGCATGGAGGAGGTCGAGGCCTACCTCATCAAGAAGACCATGGCGCGCTGCGACGGGAACGCGCGGAAGGCCGCCGAGGTGTTGGGGCTAAGCAGGAGCGCCTTCTACCGAAGGCTCGAAAAATACGGACTGTAGCTTTTCCCAAGGAAGGGCCAATGTGCCCGCATGGCCAATCGGTCCCGGAAACTAAGCCACGAGCGCGAGGTGCTCGTCTACTGCCTGGCCGGCGGCCTGCCCGCGGTCGTCATTGCCCTGGCCTGGGTCTGGGGCGGCGAGCACACCCCGGAGACCCGCGGCACGGTGACGCTCCTCGTTGTCGGCGTCTGGCTCGGCTTCGCCTTTGCGGCCCTGGGGCGGGTCGTCCGGCCCCTGCAGACCATGTCCAATCTCCTCCTTGCCCTGCGTGAGGGCGACTTTTCCTTCCGAGCGCGCGGCGCAAGGCGCGAGGACCCCCTGGGCGACGTGCTGGCCGAGATCAACGGGCTAAGCGACACGCTCCAGACCCAGAGGCGCGGCGCCCTCGAGGCGACGGCCCTCCTGTCGGCGGCGATCAAGGAGATCGACGTCGCCATCTTCGCCTTCGACTCCGACCGGATACTAAGGCTCGTGAACCCCGCCGGCCAGGTGCTCCTGGGGCAGGTGGCGGAGCGCCTCCTCGGCAGGGACGCCTCCGAGATCGGCCTCAACGAGTGCCTCGAGGGCGAGCCCAACCGGATCCTCGGCCCCACGGCCCTGCCGCGGGCCTACGGGCGCTGGAGCATGCGCCGCTCGTCCTTCCGCCAGGACGGCCGGCCGCACCAACTGGTTGTATTCGGGGACCTGAGCCGGCCGCTCAGGGAGGAGCAATTGCGGTCCTGGCAGCGCCTGGTCCGCGTCCTCGGCCACGAGCTCAACAATTCCCTGGCCCCGATCAAGTCGATCGCCGCCACGCTTCGGACCACCATGGACAAGAGCCCCCGGGCGCAGGACTGGGAGGAGGACATGAAGTCGGGCCTGGGGATCATCGCCTCGCGCGCCGAGACTCTGGAGCGCTTCCTGCAGGGCTACACGCGCCTGGCGCGCCTGCCCCCGCCCCAGGTGGCGGCGTTCGACCTGGAGGCGCTCCTTAAGCGCGCGGCGGCGCTCGAGCTTCGCGCGCACGTCAGCGTCCAGCCCGGCCCCAGGGTGCAAGTCATGGCCGACGAGTCCCAGGTTGAGCAGGCGATCATCAACCTCGTCAAGAACGCCGTCGAGGCGACCCCGGACCCAGCGGCGGCCGCCGTGAGGGTCTCCTGGAGGACCTCCCGGGGCGCCGTCGAGGTGTGGATCGAGGACAACGGGGCCGGGATCGAGGAGTCGGGCAACCTCTTCGTCCCCTTCTTCACGACGAAGCCCGAGGGCTCGGGCATCGGGCTCGTCCTCTGCCAGCAGATCGCGGAAAACCACGGGGGATCGCTGGCACTCTACAACCGCGACGACCGCTCGGGCTGCATCGCGATCCTGCGCCTTCCCCTTCCGGGGACCTAGCGGCGACCGCGGGGGCTTCAGTTCGCCCGGCGACTCCCCAGGAGTTCCACGGAGCGCCGCTCGCTGACCAGGTGGCGCCTGCCGTCGGCCGAGGCGTCGGCCCCCTTCTCGATCAGGGAGATGGCCTCCTCGGGCGTCAGCGACGGATCCAGGGCGAAGAGCTTCGCGGCCAGGTTGACGACCCCCGGCGCCGCCATGCTGGTGCCGGAGAGCGGCAGCCGCGCGCCGCCGGGAACGAAGCTCTCGACGTCGTAGCCGTCCGCGTGAACGACGACCGACTCGCCGTAGCTGGTGAAGGAGGTCTCCTCGCCGGCCTGGTTCAGGGCCCCGACCGTGATCAGGTTCGGGAACCGCAGGGCCGCGGGCACGCTCTCGGTGAAGCCCGTGTTGCTGTCGCTGTTGCCTGCCGACGCCACGAAGAGGGTCCCCGGGGCGCTCCGGATGGCGTCCTCGATGCCCGCGCGCCAGATCGCGTAGAGCTCGGCCGCGCGCGCCTTGCGCTCCTGCGGGTCCCCGCCGCCCCCGGTCTTCGAGAGCCAGAGCTCGAACTCCTGGCGATCGTCGCCCCAGCTCATGTTGACGACCCGCACCCCGCGCGTGCGGCAGTAGTCGGACATCTGCTTGAAGTCCCCCGCCAGGCGGCGGGCCCACTCCACCGTGGGAGCAAACTTGAGCGACGGCAGCGAGTCGTTGAAGCGGAAGACGACCAGGCGCGCCGCGGGGTTGCCCCTGACGGCGATCCCCGCGCAGTGGGTCCCGTGCATGTAGGGATGCACGACCCTCTCGATCTCGACGAACTGGTGGAGCTCCTCGGGCGAGCGCGTCTTCATCTTCTTCTCGAGCGCCGTGGCCTCGGGCGAGTCGCGGCCCTCCCTGATGTCCTGGCGCCCCTTGATCTCGTCGCGGACCTCCGGATAGGTCGCCAGCTGCTCGCGCGTCAGGGGATTGAGCCAGGTCGCCGAGGGAATGCCCTCCTCGTCGAACGCGAGGCCGTGGGTGCCGCTCGCGGTCGGGTTCGGGTCGGTGAAGAGCTGGTTCGGGAACACGTCCACGTCGACGCCCCCGTCCCACACGGCGACAAGGACCGGGGTCAGCTTCTGCTCCGAGGAAAACGTGACCTCGCGGGCCGCCCATATGTCGGGCTTTAAGGATTCGTGGGCGGCGATGTAGCCCTTCAGGACAGCGGCCTCCGCCGTGGCGATCGGGATGAACATCTGGATGTAGGCCCTCGCCTGCACCAGGTCGGCGGCCTCCGCGTCGTTGAGCGCGTTCGACTTCTGGACCGCGGGATCGATGTCCGACATGATGCTCGCAAGCGCGCTCGCCGGCGCCGAGAGGCGCGCCCCCGCGTAGACCCGCTTCGCCCAGTCCTGCACGATTCCCCAGGGAAGGGGCGCCAACTCTTCGCCCAGCTGCTGCGCGAAGGCCCTGTCGAACGCGGCCCCCTCGGTCGTTTTCGTCGCGATCGCGGTCTTAAGGAACGCGCGGCTGACGAGGCCGCTTGTCAGCCTCGTCGAGGCCTTGTCCTGCAGGGCACGAAGGGTCTCGACGGTCCCGAGCGCGTCCTGGTAATCCCCGGCGACCATCTGCAGGCCGAGCCTTGTCGAGAGCAGGTCGCGCAGCGTCGCCCCGTCCTTGATGTCGTAGTCGCGAAGCTCGGCGTCGATGTCGGCCCGGACCTTCGAGGCGAACGCGCCGAACGTGGCGTTGTCGGCCTGCACGAGCTTGGACGCCAGGCCCCAGACCGGGTAGCTGTGGCGGGGCAGGTCCGCCTCGCTCGCCACCTTCTTCTTCGGGGCATCCTCGGCAAAGGCAAGGGGCGCACCGCAGAGCAGCAGCACCGGAATCCATCTCGCAAGAAAGGCAGGTCGGCTCGGCATGGGTATAGCGCGAGACGAACTGCCGCCTCGAACCTTGTCAAATGCGCGGGAGCCCGCGCCTGCCTAGGATTCTCCGCGCCAGGCACTCCCGACACATTTCCCATTTTTGGGACGGCATATTCCCGTTACCGGTTTGAAAGCCTCCTTTTCGCGCGACCTGAAAAAAACGTTATACATTGCCTGTCACCATCTTAAAACTTTCCAAACAAGCTGGCACAGGCTCTGCAATTGGAAAGCCAGATCCATGGATATCCAGCGCCCATCTCAGGCCAAAGAAAAGCTAAGGAAGCGTCTCATCATGGGAGGCTTGGTCGGCGCCGCGCTGATCGCGGTGACCGTTGTCCTGGGGCGGCTAAAGCCCGCGGTGCCGACCGTCGACCGCAGCTTGGTCTGGGTCGAGGCCGTCAAGCGCGGCCCCATGGTGCGCCAAGTGCACGGGCCCGGGACCCTCGTGCCGGTCGACATCCGCTGGATCGCCGCAAGGACCCAGGGCCGGGTGGAGCGGATTGTGCTCCTGCCGGGCGCCATCGTCGAACCCGACAGCGTCATCCTTGTTCTGAGCAACCCCGACGTCACCCAGGCCGCGCTCGACACGGAGTCGCAGCTGAAGGCCGGCGAGGCCGACTACGCGAACTTGAAGGTCACGGTCCAGCGCGACGTGCTCCAGTCGGAGTCCGAGGCGGCGAACGCCAAGGCCAACTTCGAGCAGAGCAGCCTGAAGGCCCAGGTGAACGACCAGCTCTTCACCGACGGGCTCGTCTCGGAGCTCGACCTTCGACTCTCCAAGGTGACGGCCGAGCAGGCGGCCGAGCTCAACGTGATCGCCCAGAAGCGCTACACCTTCTCCAAGGACTCCGTCGTCTCGCAGCTCGCGGTCAAGCAGGCCGAGGTCGACCGGCTCCGCGCCCAGGCGAAGCTCAAGCTCGCCGAGGCCGACGCGCTCAACGTGCGGGCCGGGATGAAGGGCATCCTGCAGGTCGTCCCGGTCGAGGTGGGCGCCCAGGTCCAGCCCGGTGCCAACCTGGCGCGCGTCGCCGACCCGACCCGCCTTAAGGCCGAGATCCAGATCGCCGAGACCCAGGCCAAGGACGTCCAGATCGGGCAGGTGTCGGAGATCGACACCCGCAACGGAATCGCCACCGGCAAGGTCTCCCGCGTCGCCCCCTCCGTGCAGAACGGCACGGTGACGGTCGAGGTCGCCCTCGCGGGCGAACTGCCCCACGGCGCCAGGCCCGACCTCTCGGTCGACGGCGTCGTCGAGCTCGAGCACCTGGACGACGTCGTCTTCGTCGGGCGCCCCGCGTTCGGCCAGGAACACCAGTCGACGAACATCTTCAGGCTCGAGCAGGACGGGGTCTACGCCAGCCGCACGCCGGTCCAGTTCGGCCGGAGCTCCGTCAACTCGATCGAGATCGTCAAGGGCCTGGAGCCCGGCGACAAGGTGATCCTCTCCGACATGTCCCAGTGGGACGCGCACGAGCGGATCAAGCTCAACTAGCCCCCTTCCCTTCCCCCCGCACTCCCCGCTTCCGGGACCTAAACCCTAAAGAAAACAGGAAAACAAAGCCATGTCACAGACCCTGCTAAAGCTGGACAACGTCACCAAGGTATTTCTCACCGACGAGGTCGAGACCCACGCCCTCTCGGGGATCCACCTAGAGATCACCAAGGGGGAGTATGTCGCGATTGCCGGGCCCTCGGGCTGCGGCAAGTCGACGCTCCTCTCGATCCTCGGGCTCCTGGACACGCCGACCGACGGCTCCTACATCCTCAACGACCGGCCCGTCCAGGGCCTGACGCCCGCCGAGCGCGCGCGCATCAGGAACCGCGAGATCGGCTTCATCTTCCAATCGTTCAATCTGATCGGCGACCTGACGGTCTACGAGAACGTGGAGCTGCCCCTCACCTACCGGGGCCTTCCCTCAGCCGACCGCAAGGCCCGCGTCGAGGAGGCCCTGGAGAAGGTCGGGATGGGCCACCGCTCCAAGCACGTCCCCTCCCAGCTCTCGGGCGGCCAGCAGCAGCGCGTCGCCGTCGCCCGCGCCCTGGCGGGCCAGCCGGCCGTGCTCCTTGCGGACGAGCCCACGGGCAACCTCGACTCGAAGAACGGCGACGCCGTCATGGAGCTCCTCCAGAGCCTGCACCGGACGGGTTCGACGATCCTCATGGTGACGCACGACACGCGCTTCGCCCGCCACGCCGACCGCACCGTGCACCTCTTTGACGGGCGGGTCGTCGAGGAGAGCGCCGCCCCGAAGAGCTGATCCCCAGGGGACACCGGACCATGCTTTCCGACCTGAGGTACGCCCTGCGCCAGCTCGTCCAGAGCCCGGGGTTCACGATCGTCGCGCTCATCACGCTGGCCCTCGGGATCGGGGTGAACTCGGCGATGTTCACGCTCGTCAACGACATCATCATCAAGGCGTCCCCCGCGCCAGAGCCGTCGAGGCTCGTCTCCATATTCCGGACTTCCCCCCAGTCGCAGACCTGGCCCTTCTCCCCGGCGAACTTCAGGGACATTAGGGACCAGAACACGTCGTTCGAGAGCGTGGCGGCCTACACCTGGGCGAATGCGAACCTCGCCGAGCCCGGCCAGCCGGCCGAGCGCCTGGGCTCCCTCCAGGCCTCCGCGGAATTCTTCACCCAGCTCGGCGTCTCCCCGGTGATCGGCCGCCTCTTCACCCGCGAAGAGGACAGCCCGGGGGTCGGCAAGGTCGTCCTCATCAGCGACGAGCTCTGGCAAAGCCACTTCGGGGGTGACCCGTCCGTCATCGGAAGGGTCCTGCGCCTGGATGGCCAGCCGGCGACCGTCATCGGCGTCATGCCGACGAAGTTCGAGGAGCCGATGTTCTTCGGCCGGGTGGACGTCTGGCAGCCGCTGGCCTACGAGGCCTCGACGTGGCAGGTCCGCGACAACAACTGGCTGAGCGCCATTGGGCGCCTGAAGCGCGGCGTCTCGCTCGCCCAGGCCCAGTCCGAGCTGGCGTCGATCGCGGCGCGCCTCGCGCACGACCACCCGGACACCAACGCCCAGAACGGCGTGCACCTGGTCCTCTGGGACAATGTGAGGATCGACCCGACGACCCGCAGCATGGTCTGGCTCCTTATGGGGCTGTCCGGGTTCGTCCTCCTGATCGCGTGCGCGAACCTCGCGAACCTCCAGCTGGCGCGCACCGCCGACAGGCTCCACGAGTACGCCCTTCGGATGGCGCTCGGGGCGTCGCGTGCCCAGCTGATCCGCCAGTTCATCGTGGAGAGCCTCCTGCTTTCGCTCCTGGGCGGGGTGGCCGGAATCGGGGTCGCCGTCTGGACGACGAGGCTCGTGGGCTCGGAGATCATGATCTCGGGCGTCACGGGGTTCGACCTGCCGGTCGACCGCCACGTCCTCCTCTTCAGCCTCGCCGCGGCGATCGTCACCGGGGTCATCTTCGGGACGGCGCCGGCGCTCCTCGCCTCCAAGGCCGACGTGAACTCGGCCCTAAAGCAGACGAGCCGCGGGTCCACCCCGGGACGCTCGCGCCACAGGCTGCGCCACGCGCTGATCGTCGGCGAACTGGCGCTCACCCTGATCCTCCTCGGCGGCGCCGGGCACTTCGTGCGCGGCATGCAGAGGCTGACCCGCGCGGACATGGGCTGGAAGCCCGAGGGGCTCGTGACCGCGAGCCTCACGCTCCCTTTCAATGCAAGCTATGCGACCGAGGAGCAGTGCCGGGCCTTCTTCGACAAGCTCGGCAGCAAGCTATCCGAGATCCCCGGCACAGAGGGCGCTTCGGTCTCGGCAACGCTCCCGATCACGGGCTTCTGGTCGTCGGGCAACATCGCCGTCGAGGGCCGGCCGGCCCCAGCGCGCGGCAAGGAGCCCCTCACCTACTACAACCCGGTGACCCCGGGCTTCTTCTCGACGCTCGGGATACGTCTCCTGCGCGGGCGCGACTTCAACGATGCGGACCGCCCCGGCAAGCAGCAGGTCGCGATCGTCAACGAGTCCATGGCGAAGGCGCTCTGGCCGGGAGAGGACCCGATCGGCATGCGGATCGGCGAGGTCGACGCGGCGAATCCCGACTGGAGGACCGTCGTCGGGGTCGTCTCCGACGTGCGGCCCCTGGTCGACATCTACCGCCCCTCCGACACCCCCTTCCAGACGTACCGGCCGCTGGGCCAGGTGCCCGCGCACACGGCCCACTACCTGAGCCTGTCCGTCCGCAGCACGGCGCCCGCCTCCGTCGTCGGCAAGGCCCTAAGGAGCGCGGTCGCGGGGATCGACCCCGACCAGCCCGTCTACGCCCTCTACACCGCCCCTGAATCCATCAAAAACTTCACCGCGGGGCTCAACCTCGTGAGCCAGATCCTGAGCGCCTTCGCGCTCCTGGGGCTCGCCCTCTCGGCCGTCGGCATCTATGGGGTCATTGCGAACCTGGTCGCCCAGCGCACCCCTGAGATCGGGATCCGCATGGCGCTCGGCGCCCAGGCCCGGGAGATCGTCTGGATGGTCCTAAGGCAGGGCATGGTTCTTGCGCTCGTCGGGACGGCCCTCGGCCTCGCGTGCGCCGTCGGGATGGAGCGCCTCCTCAACTCGATCCCTCCCGCGATCCCCGGCGGCGGCATGGCCGCGCTCGGCGTGGTGACGCTCGTCCTCGTCGCGGTCGCCCTTCTCTCGTGCTACATCCCCGCGCGCCGGGCGACCCGGATCGATCCGCTCTCGGCCTTGAGGTCCGAGTGACGGGCCCTACTCGTAGCGAAGCGCTACGATCGGGTTCACCTTCAGGGCGCGCCGGGTCGGCAGGTAGCACGCGAGGCCGGCCATCGCCACAAGGACACCGGCGACGAACACGAGGGTCAGGGGATCGTACTTGCCGATGTTGAAGAGCATCGACGCGAGCACCTGCGCGAAGCCGAGGGCTCCCGCGACCCCGATGACGAGCCCGAGCCCGGTAAGCAGGAGCCCGCTCCGTAGGACAAGCCCCATGATGTTGCCGGAGGTGGCGCCGAGCGCGGTGCGTATCCCGATCTCGCGCGTGCGCTGCGTCACCGAGTAGGAGATGACCCCGTAGAGTCCGATCGCCGAGAGGAGCAGCGCAATCGCCGCGAAGATCCCCAGGAGGATCGAGCGGATCCGCTCCCCGCTCATCTGCTCCACCTTGACCTCCTCGAGCGTCTTCATCGCGTCCACGGTCTGGTCCCGGTTGATCTCGTGGATCGCGCTCTCGATCGAGCGCTCCATGGCCTGGGCCCTCATCGAGCAGCGCACGACGAGCGCCTGGCCCGTCTGGGGGCTCTGCTCGCTCGTCACGTAGATCCCGGGGTTCCAGTCGTTGTTGGAGCTCGGCCCGCCGACCTTCTCGTCGGCCACGATTCCGACGACCTCCCACGGGATCTCGGCCCCGAGCTGCGTCCTGCCGAACGCGATCTCGTCGATCAGGATGCGCTTGCCGATCGGGTCCGCCCCGGGGAAGAACTTCTTCACCATGGTCTCGTTGATGACGGTGACCGGCTGGGAGCCCTTCTTGTCCTTGTCGTCGAGGAAGCGGCCCCGGATGAGCTTCATCCTGAGCGTCCGAAGGTAGTTTGGCGTCACCATCTTGAAGAAGCAGGCCGGCCTGTGCGCCGGGTCCACGTCCTTCGTGCCCTCGATCTGGAAGGGCATCCCGTAGCCCCAGCCCTGCATGGGCAGCGCCGAGGTGAGCGCGACGTTCTGGACGCCGGGAAGGGAGGCGATCCGGTCCTCGATCCTGTGCATGTAGAGCGTGAATTCCTCGACCGAGTGGAACTTCGTGTCGGAGATCGGCAGGTAGGCGGTGACGACGTTCGTCGAGTCGAAGCCCAGCTCGGCCGACTGGATCTTGAAGAAGCTGCGGATGAGGAGCCCCGCACCCGAGAGGAGCACGAAGGCGAGCGCCACCTCGGCGACGACGAGCGTCCCCTGGACGCCGTGGCGCCGGCGCCCGCCGCTAGTCCCGTGGCCCGCCTGCCTGATCGAATCCGTCAGGTCCGGGCGCGAGGCCTTCATGGCGGGGACGAGCCCGAAGATGAGCCCGGTCGCGACCGAGAGCACGAGGATAAAGAGGAGGACCCTGCCGTCCATCTCGACGTGGGTCGACGGCGGCAGGATGTTGGACGGGATGTTGGCCTTGAGGGCCGCCAGGCCCGCGTAGGCGACCCCGACCCCGAGGGCGCCGCCGCCTATGGAGATAATGAGGCTCTCGGTCAGGAACTGCCGCACGAGGCGCCCGCGGCCGGCGCCGATCGCGGCCCGGATCGCCACCTCGTGCTCGCGCGCCGACCCGCGCGCGAGGGTCAGGTTGGCCAGGTTCGCGCAGGCGATCAGGAGCACCATCCCGACGGCCCCCATCAGCATGTAGAGCGACTGCTTCAATTCGTCGGCCACCAGGACCGACTTGAAGCTGTCGATCCCGACGCCCCATCCCTTGTTGGACTTCGGGAAGTCGTGGGCGATCCGCGCCGCCAGGGCGTCCATGCGGGTCGTGGCCTGTTCGATCGAGATGCCGGGCTTCAGCTTCGCCCACGCCCCGAACCAGTGGAAGTCCCGGGTCATGTTCTCGGGGACGAAGGAGAGCGGCCGCCACATCTTGGTCCCCGTGCGGTCGAACGCGCCCTCGGGGAGGACGCCAATGACCGTGTAGGGCTCGCTGTTCAGGTCTATCGTGCGCCCTATAATCCCCGGGTCCGCCCCGTACTGGGACACCCAGAAGGCGTGGCTCATCACGACCTCGTGCTCCTTGCCAACCTGGTCCTCCCCGTCCACGAACGCGCGGCCGAGCGCGGGCTTCGTCCCGAACACATCGAAGAAATGCACCGAGACGCGCTCGCAGACGATCTGCACGGGCTTCTCGATCCCGGTCAGGGCGTCGCTTCCCCAGCGCTGCGCGGCGAGGTACTCGAAGACCGTGTTCTCCCGGGCCCAGTCCAGGTAGTTGAGCGTCGATATCCCGTTTCGCCACCCGCCGGGGGGTTTCTCGAGGACCCGCACCATCCGGTCCGGGTCCGGATACGGGATCGGCCGCAGCATGATCCCGTCGATGTAGCTAAAGATCGCGGCGTTCGCCCCGATGCCAAGCGCCAGGGTCAGGAGCGCCACGATCGTGAACCCGGGGCTCTTCCAGAGCGTCCGCAGTCCGAACCTGATATCCTGCAGTAGGTCGCTCACGGGATGCGCCCCGGTCCTTGGGGCGCACGATCAGAGGTGCTCACGCGCCCGAAGTCGAACGCGGAGTTGCGCGAAAGAGGAAGCGCGCGCGCCGCCGGGCTCTTCAGGTGTACGCTGTTGGGTCCGGCAAACGCCTGCCGCATCCACCGTATACCGTTCGCTGCGGCGAAACGTTACACGCCCAGGCCAAGCAACGGCCTAACGCCAGTAGCCGCGGACGTAGACGTAGGCCCCGCCCCTGTACCGCCAGTGGGGTCTCACGAACGCGATGCAGTTCGGAGGCGGGATCTCCCAGTGGCCGGGCACCCAGTTGTAGCGGTACCCGTCAAAGTCGTAGAAGCCGTAGATCCAGACCGCCGACGGGGTCGGCTGGGCCGTCATGAGCTCCGACGGGGGCGGAGGCGGGGGGGGGACCGACGGGACCGCGACGTTGGTCGTGGCCTCGTACTCCGAGTGGTAGATGGTCCCGTTCTGGTGGTCGGCCGCGTTGCCGAGCGTGCCCCCCGCTACGGCGCCCGCGATGCCGCCGATCAGGGCGCCGGCGGCGCCATTGTGGCCGCCGCTGTTGTTGCCGATGATGGCGCCCGCGAGGGCGCCCAGGGCACCTCCGGCGACGGCGCCATTCTGCGTGTTGGGCCCGGTCCCCTCACACCCCGCGCAGAGCGCGGCGGCCAGGGAAAGGGCGAGGATCGACTTGGTATGCATGTTCGTAGGTTCTGACGAATACAGTACACGAAGGGTTACTCAAAGTTCCCTGGGATGCTCCCAAATTATTGGCGCAACCCATTTTGGGAAAACAATTTGGAACCTGAACCCGGGATCACTCCTCGGCCTGGAGCGTCGCCACGACCGTAAAGTCCTCCAGGGTCGTCGTGTCGCCCTTCACCGTCCCGCCGGCGGCAATTTCCTTGAGGATGCGCCTCATGATCTTGCCGCTGCGCGTCTTCGGCAGGCCGGCGGCAAAACGGACGTCGTCGGGCCGGGCAAGGGAGCCGATCTCCTTCGCCACGTGGGCGCGTATGACCTCCTTCAACTCGCTCGAGGGCTCGATCCCGTTCTTTAGCGTCACAAAGCAGACGAGCGCCTGGCCCTTCAGGTCGTCGGGCCGGCCGACGACGGCCGCCTCGGCGACCGACGGGTGGGAGACGATCGCGCTCTCGACCTCGGCCGTGCCGATGCGGTGGCCCGAGACATTGAGGACGTCGTCGATCCGGCCGACCACCCAGAGGTAGCCGTCCTTGTCGAAGCGCGCCCCGTCCCCGGCGAAGTAGTACCCGGGCAGCTCGCTCCAGTACTGGCGCTTGAAGCGGTCGTCGTCGCCCCAGAGGGTCCGCAGCATGGCGGGCCAGGGCTTCGCCAGGAAGAGTCTTCCCCCGCTTCCCTTCGGGACGTCGGCTCCGGTCTCGTCGAGCACCTTGGGGACGACGCCAAAGAACGGGACCGCGCAGGAGCCGGGCTTGGTCGCCGTGACGCCCGGCAGGGGCGTCACCATGATCATGCCCGTCTCGGTCTGCCACCACGTGTCGACGATCGGGCAGCGCTTCTTGCCGACGACCGTGTGGTACCACATCCAGGCCTCGGGGTTGATGGGTTCGCCGACGGAGCCGATCAATCGGAGCGAGGCGAGGCTGTTGCGGGTGACGTAGTGGTCGCCCCAGCGCATGAAGGCCCGGATCGCGGTCGGCGCCGTGTAGAGGATCGTCGCGCTGTGCCGGTCGATCAGCTGCCAGAAGCGGTCCGGCTCGGGATGGTTCGGCGCGCCCTCGTACATGAGGACGGTGGCCCCGGCCGAGAGCGGGCCGTACACGACGTAGCTGTGCCCGGTGACCCAGCCGACGTCGGCGGTGCAGAAGTAGACGTCGGTCTCCTTCAGGTCGAAGACGTACTTCATCGTGATCGTGGTCCCGAGGAGGTAGCCCGCGCTCGTGTGCAGGACCCCCTTCGGCTTCCCGGTGGAGCCGCTCGTGTAGAGGATGAAGAGCGGGTGCTCGCTGCCGAAGGCCTCGGCCTTGTGCGTCGCGGCCTTGCCCGCGACGACGTCGTGCCACCAATGGTCGCGGCCCTCGGCCATCGTGACCGGCTGGCCCGTGCGCTTGAGGACGACGACCGCCTGGACGCTCGGCGTACCCGCGAGCGCGCGGTCGACGTTCGCCTTCAGCTCGACGATCTTTCCGCGGCGCCACCCGCCGTCGGCCGTGATGATGACCTTGGCCTGGCAGTCGTTCACGCGGTCCTTGATGGCCTCGCTCGAGAATCCCCCGAAGATCACCGTGTGGATGACGCCCAGGCGCGCGCAGGCGAGCATCGCGATCGCGGCCTCCGGCACCATCGGCATGTAGATGGCCACCCGGTCGCCCTTGACGAGCCCCAGGCCGGACAGGGCGTGCGCGAACCGGCACACCTCCTGGTGGAGCTGGCGGTAGGTCAGCGTCCGGATGTCGCCGGGCTCGCCCTCAAAGATGATAGCGGCCTTGTTAGCCCTCGCCGAGGCCACGTGGCGGTCGAGGCAGTTCTCGGAGACATTCAGCTTTCCGCTCTCGAACCACTTGGCGTGCGGCAACTTCCAATTGAGCACCTTCTTGAAGGGCTTCCTCCAGGCGAGCAGTTCCTTGGCCTGCCGCCCCCAGAATTTCTCGGGAGTGTTGACAGACTCTGCGTAGAGCCTCTTATATTGGGCTTCGCTCCCAAGATTGGCTTGGGCTTTGAACTCGGCCGAAGGCCTGACAACCCGGGTTTCCCGGGAAATTGAGGTAATCGTCTGATCGGTCACGTTGTGGCTGATTTGGGGTTAAGGACGCTCGAAAGACGCGGCACTTATCCTCCCTTGAGTTTTGAGCGTCAAGCGCAGGAGCGTCACGTCACAATTTTGTATGGAAAAGAAATCCCTTTCCGCCCAGGCGGAACAGTCCGCGGCTCCCGTTAAGGAAACCGCGGCGACCCCGGAACCCTCGCCCGCCCCCTCCCCCGTGGCGCCGCCCCCGGCCGCGGCCCCCGTGGACAACACGATCCACGTCGAGGGCATCCTCGACATCGACGTCACCAAGGGCGGCAACGGCCAGCTCCTCGACATGTCGAAGACCGGCAAGCGCCGGCCGACGGACACGTTCGTCCCGAAGGAGCTGATCCGGCGCTTCAAGCTGAAGGCCGGCTCCTTGATCGGCGGCACGGCGTTCCCCCCCGAGGGGCGCTTCCCGAACCCGAAGATGCGCTTCATCGAGACCGTCGACGGCATGGCGCTCGAGAACCGCCGCACGCTCCTTGACTTCGCCTCCCTGACGACCGTCTCGCCCGACAAGCACCTGAAGCTCGAGATGAAGGACGGCAGGATGACGACCCGCGCGGTCGACCTCTTCTGCCCGATCGGCAAGGGGACCCGCGGGCTGATCGTCGCCCCGCCGCGCACCGGCAAGACGATCCTCCTTCGCGACATGGCGCTTGGCATCCTCGAGAACAACCCGGAGTGCCACGTCATGATCCTCCTGGTCGACGAGCGCCCCGAGGAGGTCACGGACTTCAAGCGCAGCGTCCCGGCCGAGATCTGGGCCTCGTCCAATGACGAACAGATCGAGAACCACATCCGGATCGCAGACCTGTGCATCGAGCGGGCGAAGCGCCTCGTTGAGGCCGGCAAGAGCGTCGTCCTGTTCGTCGACTCGATCACCCGCCTCTCGCGCGCCCACAACACCCAGCGCAATTCCGGCCGCACGGGCTCGGGCGGCCTGGACGTGCGAGCCCTGGAGAGGCCCCGCCAGCTCTTCGCCGCCGCGCGCAACACCGAGGAGGCGGGCTCCCTCACGATCATCGCCTCGGTCCTAGTCGAGACCGGCAGCCGGATGGACGACGTCATCTTCCAGGAGTTCAAGGGCACGGGCAACATGGAGCTCGTCCTCGACCGCAAGTGCGCCGAGATGCGGCTGTGGCCCGCCATCAACGTCGCCGCGTCGGGCACCCGCAAGGAGGAGCTCCTGATCGACCCGAAGAAGCTCGAGGGCATCCACTTCTTCCGCCGCGCGCTCGTCCAGCAGAAGATCGAGGAGGCGACGGAGACCATGATCGCCCGCCTCTCCAAGACGAAGACCAACGATGAGTTCCTTAAGCTCATAGCCCGCTAGCACCCGCGAACTTCGCTCTTGCCCGAATCTGCACCCAGCCAGCATTGTAAACCTTCCTCTCCTTCCTACCGCCCGATCACCACGCATGCATAGTTTCTCCGAGCAATGCCTCGACATGGCCCGTTCCATCCTGGGCCACAATCTAGACTCAATCCAACCCGACGGCACCGTTCTCCCCGCACAAGGCGAAGAGGCCCGGCCGGATGAGCCTGGGCATGTCGCGTTCGCCCTCGGCGAGTACTACCGCGCAACGGGCGAATTGACGCTCAAGGGCTACGACATCGTCGACCTGGCCGCGCGCTGCGTGACGGCGCAGATGTTCACCGAGCCGGCCGCCGAGAACGGCCTGGCGTACGCGGCCCTGGGGCTGCTCTGCTTCGGACCCTCCAAGGAGCGCAACCCCGTGTGGGAGCGCCTGGTCGAGGAGACGCAGGCCCGGATCGACAAGCAGCTGCTCCACCGAAGCGACTACGACAACCACTGGCAGGCCTTCAACATCGCGAAGGCCGTGGCGCGCTTCAGCTTCGGCCTGTCCAAGAAGGACGAGACCTCGCGGCTGATAGAGCGCATGGTCGAGCGGATCAACCACACGAGCTCCGCCGGCTTCTTCGACGACTCCGTCGAGGGCCTGGGCGGCAACTTCAACCTCTACGGGGTGATGGCGCTCGTCTTCACCCGCAGCGCCCTCCAGCTCCACGCCAACAGCGGGGTGCGCGACCGCAAGCTCCCCACCCTTCGCACCTACGCCGAGAAGTACATCCGCATGATGCCCGACCTGGTCCGCCAGGACGGGCTCGGGTGGGCCTTCGGGCGCGCCGCCGGCGCGTACGGCCAGATGCACTGCGTCAGCTTGATCCTGCAGGGGCTTCGCGACGGCTGGATCCCCGACGAGCAGCGCCAGAAGTACTTCGATATCCTTAGGCGGCTCTTCATGTTCTTCTACCAGACCTACCTGGACCAGGAGCAAGGCTTCCTAGACCTGCGCGACGAGGAGCGCACGGCCTACAAGGCGCACACGACGCGCATGGCCAATTTCGACGCCGCGCGCTACCTCTGCCAGTGGTCGCGCCTGATGAAGACGGTCCAGATGCCGGCCGGCGCCCCGTGGGCCGAGCCCCCGAAGACCTCGGGGCGCTTCGTCATCTTCGACAAGTGCAACCGCAAGGAGCAGGGGCTGTTCATGTACAGGGACGCCGAGTCGGGCCTGCACCTGTCGATCCCGCTGATCAGCTGCGGCAAGAGCCTCTCGAGCGACGCGCTGCCCTTCCCCCACTCGCCCGGCGTCTTTGACTGGCCGAACAACGTCTACCTGCCGGTCATGCTCCCCGAGCTCACGTTCGGCGAGCAGGTGACGCTGCCCGCCTTCTACGGCAAGAACTGCGTCACGGGCCTCGGGATGCGCAACAGCTTCTACTTCCGCTACGAGCAGCCCGAGCTAATCAACCTGAAGGAGGAGATCGTGAAGAACATCGGCAGCGTGAAGGTCCAGTGGAACTTCGCAGGCCGCAATGTCTCGTGCGAGTTCGCCTACACGGTCAAGCAGCAGGTGACGCTCGACAAGTTCCGCTACGTCCTGGTCGTCGCCTCGCCGCACTCCAAGTACCGCACCGCCGGCTCCCCGACCCTAGGGCCCCTCGGCCACCGCTGCAGCGTCATCAAGGACGACTTCCAGGGCACTTGGCAGGAGACCGAGGTCGTGACCGCGGACCCGACCTACCGGACGAACTTCGGCAAGATCCACTACCTGCAGTACCTGATCAGGGACCACCCGCTCATCATGAGGCCGGGGCACGTGTACCGCCTGGCCGTCAACT
>CAYPXZ010000021.1:38016-63530 GCA_964414785.1 uncultured Opitutaceae bacterium | reverse complement strand
GACAACTGGACGCTCGTTCCCGCACCCTTCCGCTTCACCGCGCCCCAGGACACGTACACCTTCGGCTACCGATCGAAGTCCAAACCCGCGGCGTACGGACCGTGGGACTACAGCCTTGAGCTGATGTGGCAGGTCGGTAACAGGACGGCCGTGTTTCCGGCGACTGCCCTGGCGGCTGCGAAGGCGGCCCCAAGGCTCGACCAGAATGCCTGGGCCTTCGTGGCCCAGGGCGGCTACACGTGGAAGGACCTGCCCTGCAAGCCGCGCGCAGCCGTGATCATCAGCGCCGCCTCCGGAGACCAGAACTCAGGCGACCAGGACAGCCAGACCTTCATGAACATCCTGCCCTCCAACCACGGGCTCTATGGCATCATGGACCTCTCCAGCCTTCAGAACATCGTGGATTACCGCCTTTCTCTCACTGCTAAGCCGAGCACGACGACCAGTGTCGCCGTGGACCTTCACCAGCAGTACCTGGAGAACAACCATGACTTCTGGTACAATGTTGCGGGAGTCCCGCGCAACACCCCCGGGGCCGCCGTGGGAAGCGGCAAGGGCTTCGGGATCAATCCCGGCTACAAATCGGACATCGGCCAGGAGGCGGACCTCATCTGGGGATGGACCGCGACGAAGGGCCTCCTGCTCGAGGTGGGCGTGGGCCATTTCTTCCGCGGCGACTACGTAAAGGAGTCTCTGCGCGTTGTCGGCTCGAAGGACGGCAACTACGGCTACCTGCAGGCGACGATCAACCTGTAACCCTTCGGCTGCCGTGGGGGCGGCACCCGCTGCCCCCGCGGCCCGCCTGCCCGCTCAGTTGGAGCGGCTAAGGATCTTCTTCTTCTCGGCCTGGAATTCCTCGTCCGTCAGGATGCCCTTCTTGCGCAGGTCATCGAGCTTGGTGAGCGCGTTGTAAAGGTCGTCGGTCGTGTTGGTGAGCGTCCTCGGGGCCGGCTCGGCCGCGGCCGCATAGCCGGCAGGGGCCGCATAGCCCGATGGGGCCGCGGCGGCACCCTCGACGGGAAGCGGGCTCGTAAGGCCCGGGTCTCCCGCATTGAGGGCCCTGAACACGATCGTCGCGGTGGCGTAGCCCAGGCCGATCATGGGGACCTTCCCCGTGAGCGAAATCAGCCGCATCTGCTTTCCCTGGTCCTGGCAGAACTTTTCCGCCGAAGCCGTCACCTCCTCCTTCAGCTTGTCCGTGCTCCGGGTGAAGGTTGTCCGCGCCTCACGGGTGATCGAGAAGGTGTCGTTTCCCATCGGGGTCACCTTTTCGCGCGATGATGAGGCATATCCAACACAAGCAACGCATAAGAATGCCGCGGTAAGAATCTTGCCTAGGGTTTTCATGTTCACGCGGAAACCGTCGCCGGGCGCGCCAGTCAGGTCAAGGTTTAGCTGTCGCCCCGGACCCCCAAGGGCCCGCCCAAGCAGGCCGTTGCAATCATGGCGCCTTGCGGCAACCTTCTGGGACCCCCGCCCCACCCCGATGAGCTCCAGACTCCCGATCAGGCCCCTGTTGTCGGCATTCGTGCTGCTTGCACTTGCGTTGACCTCGCGCGCCTCCGCGGACGCTCCGCAGTCCCAGGCCCCCGTCGCCGCTCCCCTCTCCGACCAGCAGCGCGATTTCATGAAATGGCGCTTTGGGATGTTCGTGCACTTCAACATCGGGACATTCGCGGATCTGGACTGGGCGGGCGGCTACGAGGACCCCGGGCTCTTCAACCCCACGAAGCTCGACTGCGGCCAATGGGCGGACACGGCGAAGGCCGCGGGAATGACCTACCTCGTGCTGACCGTGAAGCACACCGAGGGCATCGCGCTCTACGACAGTGCCGTGACGACCCACGACATCACCCTCTTCAAGAAGTTCAGGAACGGAAAGGGGGACATCGTGCGCGAGTTCGTGGACGCCTGCCGCTCGCGGGGACTGAAGGTCGGCCTGTACTACTGCTTCCCCGGCGACTATTCCGACGAGGCCCACCACAACGCGCCGCCGCCGAACATGCCCAACCTCCACGGCCTGCCCCCTGAGGCGGCCGGGGACTACGTCGGGTTCATGAAGCGCCAGCTCGCGGAGATGCTGACCCTCTACGGTCCGATAGACCTGCTCTGGATCGACCAGTACGCCAACAAGTACACTGGGGACCGGTGGACGGAGATGCTCGCCTACATCAGGTCGCTCCAGCCGCGCTGCATCGTGCTCGCCAACAATGCCAAGAACCTCCGCGACTCGGATGTCCTGAGCTTCGAGTATCCCTGGAAGGGCGACCTGCCGCTCACGGACAACACCTCTCCCGCGGAAGTCTGTGACGTCATCCAAACCAGGCAGCGCTGGTTCTGGACCGAGGTGAATAAGCCCGAGGACCTGCAGTCGGCCGCGCAGATCGTGGAGAGACTGCACACCTGCAATCAGAGGAACGCCAACTACCTCCTCGACGTGCCTCCGGACCGCGACGGGCTGATCTCCGGACCCCAGCTCCAGCGGCTAAGGGAGGTTGCCGCGCTGCTGGGTTCTCCAGGGGACAGCGGAAGGCCCGGCCCCTGACCCTGGCAGACTTGATGCATCACAAGATGCATGAGAGCAATAAGTTGGGAAGCTGCATTGCCGATCCCGAATCCATTTTGCGAGGAACAGCGTATATTGGTCTAGGGGGGAACCGTTCATCCCCCATGCGTACATGCCATATGACCCAATGTATGAAACACGGGACCGTCATTCGCCGTCTGGCCGTACCGTGACGAGGGACCGGAAAACACCCCCTCCACACGCTCGCAAGGCCGATCCCAATCCCAAGAAAGCCCCCATGAAATCCCTGTCCTGGACCTCCCCCCTTCTCGCGGCCCTGCTGGTCGCCGGTACCGCCTCGCGGGCCCACGCCAACCTGTTCACCGACAACTTTCAGGCGCTCATCGTCGCCGAGAAGGCGAAGGACGCGCCCGCCGAGCTGTGCAAGCCCTGCTCCTATGTCGCGTTCGACGGAGGCTTCATCGAGGCCGGGGATCCCATCGCGGGCGACACCGAGCCGACGCCCGAGCAGGTCCGGCAGGACCTGACGTCGGCGCTCGCCTCGCAGGGATTCCAGGACAGCAAGGGATCGCCCGCGCTCGTGATCATCTACCACTGGGGCGTCCTGCGCCCGGACCACCTTGAAATCAAGGTGCCCTACGAGATCAGGAAGAACCTGTCGGCGCGCCTCAACCTGGTCTCCACGAGGAAGATGGATGCCGAGATTGAGAACCTCATCAGGGACCGCGAACAGGCGGGAGGCCAGGACCTTAGCGCGGCATCGCCGAGGTTCCTCGTCCCGCCCCTCGACACCGTCGTCGCCCACGCGCGCCTTCCGCGCATCTTCGTGGTCGTCTCCGCTTACGACTACCAGGCCCTCTCGGGACGGCACGAGGCGAAGCTGGTGTGGAGGGCAAAGCTCAGCGCCCAGGAGACGAGCGGCGACATGCTGCAGGTGATCCCACCCCTGATCTCGAAGGGGGCTCCCTATTTCGGGCAGGATCTCGCCGAGGTCCCCATGCTCGATGCGACACTGGAGGCGCACCCGGCCGCCGCGCCCGATTCATTCAAGTTCCAGCCGACGCCGGAGACCTTCGGCCTCGACAGACAGCTGCTGCTCCAGGTCATCAGGCACGAACGGGCCAGGATTTCCGGCTACGCCGAGGACTGACGGGCCCCCTAGATCCTCAGGTCGGCGAGCGACAGCGGCGCCACGCTGTCGACTGGCTTGCCCTTCGCGAGCGCCGGCTTGAAGCGGATGTCCTTCACGAGGGATTCCAGGTAGGGGTCCGCGACCCTCCGGGTGCAGGCCGCATCCAGGAAGACCTCTCCGGCAATCCCCTCCTTCGAGACCCTCGCATAATAGGTCCCGCCGTATTTCCCCTCGGCCAGTCGTGCTGGAAGGTCCGGCGGCAGCCTGCCCATCACCGCCGCCGCGGGCAGCGTGTCGGCCTTGTGCGCGCCCTCGTACTCCATCTTGACGTATTCGAACGCCTCGTCGCGGGTGAGCGGCACCCTCTTCGGGGACACGGTGGTCGCTATCTCCTGGCCGCGGTCGTAGAGGTGCACCTGGAAATCGACCACCTCGAATCCCCCGGGAAACCCTCCCTCTACAAGGTGGACGTGCGTGGGCTGCGTGCCAATCGGGTCCAGCGCCTTGGAATAGACCATGTTCTGGACGACGCCCGGACCCGTTCCATTGGGGTGGAATCGCGTGACGGTGACCAGGTAGGGGTTGTTCAGCGGGCGCTCCGACGAGACATCAAAGGCCACATCCATCGCGTCGAACCCGCCGGCCGAACCCGCCGGCATCTCGAGGTCCGAGCCGGCGGAGGAGGCGGCCTGGTTGATCGACTGTACCATGCCGGGAGTGGTGACGTCGGAGGGGGTCTGATGGCCGGTCGCGAAGGCGTACCCAGCCGCGGAGCCCGGGGCGTGGGCCGCGTTGAAAGCGTCCCCCGACACGCCGGACGCGCTTCTCAGGCTCGTGGCGGCGTTCTGGGCCTGGACCACGCTCGCCTGCGTCTGGCTGAGCGACGCCTGGTACCCCGCATTGAGGTCCGCAGCATGCGCCAGGGCCCTGGTCTGCCGCGTGGTCGGATCGTTCTCAAAGGTATAGCCCTTCTCGCTCTTCAGGTTGGCCACCGTGGCCGAGGCCTCCGTTAGCTTTAGGGACGGAAGGACCCGGATGTTGAGGGGGCCCTCCTTGGTCGAGATGGACTGGTCGTTGCCGTGGACATCGACGATCCATGACGAGCCCACCACATCCTTGACGGGATAGAGCTCCTTCCCCTTGCCGACTGAAATATCCGCCCCCATGAAGAGCGTGTGGGTCTTCGCGCCGTCATCGGACGCGGCTGACAACGGCGCGACGACCGCCGCCAGGGCGAGGATTGAAGCCAACCGCCGCAGCGCGGTGCTGGCCTTGGGCTGGGCATTCATTTGCGCGTCCGGAGCCGGGTTCAGCTGTCCTTGACGACCATCGTCTTCACGCGGGTGAGGAAGTCCTGGACGGCATCGGTCCTCTCGATGCTAAGGGCCTTCTGCAGGTATTCCACGCACTTCGAGTAGTGCCGGTTCTTGAGCTCGATGTTGGCAAGCTCGAGGCTCGCAATGTAGGCGCTGTTCTCAATGCGGTATGCAGCCTCGAACGCCAGGGTCGCCCTCGGGGTGTCCTCATCGCCGCCGTAGGCGCGGCCGAGGCTGATGAGCGCCCGCCCGTCAAGCGGCGCAAGCTTCAGCAGCTCCTCCAACTCGTGGCGCTCCTCAGGCCATTTCCTCTGCGCGGCGAGGAGGTCCGCCTTGGTCTGGAGGAGATCGATCCTGCTCTGGTCGTCGCTGCCGGGCTTCGCCGACACCAGAACCCGCTGCGCGTCGTCCAGCTTCCCCGCCGAAATCAGCACCCCGGCGTATTTGACGAGCCTCTTTTCGCCAATGTCGGGAGCCACGGCGAGCACCTTGCTGTAGATGCCAGCCGCCTCGGGGACGAGGTGCTGCTCCGCATAGAGGTCCCCCAGCATCGAGAGCTCCTCGACGTTCGCCAGGCCCAGCCCCGACGATGTCTCCAGGAGCACGGTCGCCTCCAGCTTCCTGCCCTCCGAGAGGAGGATGTTCGCATAGGTGAGCCAGTACCTCGTGTCGGACGGATGCTCCTTGATGAGATTCTTCACCAGCGACTCGGCACGGGTGAGCTGCTTGCCGTCGATGCAGATCCCGAGCAGCCCCTCCTTCCAGTCGACATTGCCCGGGTCCCCGCTCAGGGCCTGCATGTAGGCCATCTCCGCCGAGACGAGGTCCCCCTGCTTTTGCAGGCAGTACCCAAGCAGGCCGAAGGTCGCGGAGTCGCGGTCGCCGAGGACAACCGCCCTCGAGAAGCACGGGACCGCCTCGCCGTACCGCCCCGAGGAGTAGTACAGGATCCCCAGGTTCACCCAGGCCCTCAGGAACGTCGGGTACCTGTTCACGGCGGCGCGGTAGTAGGACTCCGACTTGTCGTTCTGTCCGACCGCGTAGTAGGCGTTGCCGAGGATGAACTGGAACGCGGGGCTTGGCTGCTCCTTGTCGGACATCATCGCCTCGAGGAGCTTCAGAGCAAACTCCGGGTTGGCCGAGAGCATCGTCACGACCTTCTGGTAGAGGGCGTACTCCTCCTCCGACATCTCGGGCTCGCGCTCCTTCAGGAAGGAGTTCGACTCGTTGATGATCCGCTTGGGATCGAGGGCCGGCGCAGCCGTGGCGGCGCCCGTGAGCGCGAGCGCCAGGAGTGCCAGGAGGAGTTGCTTGGGGAATCTCATGGGCTAAATCGTGAACCTCGACCCCTCGGTCCATTTGTACCAGATCAGCTGCTGCACCATGCAGCGGACCTTCCGCCCCTTGCGGACCGCCGGCGTGAAGACCCATTCGTCCCTGACGCATTTCAGGACGATGGAATCAAACTCCGCGTTGCCGGACGTCTTGAGGACCCGCAGGCTCGTGACCGCCCCTTCGGTGTCGATGACCACGAGCAGCGTGACCCGCAGCGACGGGGCGCCCTCGCGGGTGCGGTTCGTCACGTGCGCGATCGTCTTGACCACCGCCTCGGGGACCTTGTCGACCTCGTTCTGCTGGTAGATGTGCTGCAGGTCACCCACGGCGCCCGACCTCGGCTTCAGGTCGGAGAAGAGCTGGTTGAACTGGATCGTCGCCTGCGGCGGGACGTCGGAGGGCGGTATGATCTTGTCGAGGTCCGGCGGCACGACGGAGAGCTTCACCGAGCTGTCGGACGGCCCGATCTCAATGCCGGTGAGGGGCTCGGAAAGGCTGACCTGGTCGGGGTGCTCGTCGACCTGCGGCGGCGGGGGCTCCACGAAAGCGGACATCACCCGCAGGTCCTCGATGTCGGGGGCGGTCGCGGCCGGCCTCGCCAACTCGAAATGGGCGACACCGAAGAAGAGCGCAAACGTGAGGCCCGCCCCCAGCAGAAGGCAGAGGGTCTCGTCGGCCGCCTTGGCGGCGCCGTGCCTGAAGTCGATAATGGGGAGCGTGTCAGACATCGCGTCGCATTCAGCGGCCGTCCGCCCTCGTCGTGGCGAACTCCACGTGCTGGATCCCGGACCGCTTGGCCTCCGAGTAGACCGCCGCGAAGACCCCGAGGTTCGAGGAGCGATCACCACGGATGATCAGGGCCGGGGACCTCCCGATGGCCGCCTGCTTGATAAGGCCCGCGACCTGGTCGATCCGGACCTCCTGCCCGTCAAAATAGACCCGGCTGTCCGACGAGATCGCTATTAGAAGCGCGCTCTGGTCGCCGTTCACCTGGCCGCTCACGTCGGGCTTCTCCACCTCGATGCCCGGATCGTTCACGAAGGCGCTGCTGACCATCAGGAAGATCACCAAGACCATGATGCAGTCCACCATCGGCACCATGTCGATGTGCGTGACCTCGAACCGGCCCCTGTTGTTTTTGCCGATCATGGCTGCGCGTCCATCCAGACGCCCCGCTCTATTTCGTTCAGCCTTTGCATGTACTTGCGAAGGCTCCTGTGCGCCAGGTGGACCACAAGCAGCGCCGGTATGGCGACGACGAGGCCCGACTCCGTGGCCACGAGGACCTCGGAGATGCCGCGGGCAAGGCCCTCCATCGTCTTCTCCGCCGAATGCCCCGCAAGGCTCTCAAAAGTGGTCACCATCCCGCTGACCGTGCCGAGGAGCCCGAGAAGCGGGGCCGCGGCTATCATGGAGCCTAGGACGATGCGCTGCTGCCTGAACGCCTCCTCCATCTCGCCGCGCGCCCTCCGCAGCACGGGCAGCTGGCTCTCCTTGGCGGGAACTATTACGTCGAGGCGCTTCCTCGACTGCCAGAGCGAGAGAAGCAGCCTGAAGCACCGGGAATAGAGCACGACCGAGAGCGTGAGGATCGCGATCATCACGGGCCCTCCCTTCTGAACGAGCTCGACGAGCGCCTTCATGCGGATACGGCCCTTCCCTTCGCCCTGGCCGTCTCCACCGCGGTCATGAACTCGAGCGCATAGCGCTCGAGGAGCGAAAGGTTCTTCTGGATCCGCTGGGAGAGGAACCCGTGCGCTATCAGGGTCGGGATGGCGACGATGAGCCCGAGCTCGGTGGCGACCAGCACCTCCGAGATGCCGCTCGCGAGCTTGCCGGCATTGCCCGTGCCAAAGACGGTGATCAGGGCGAACGTCTTCACCATGCCGACCACCGTGCCCAGAAGTCCCATGAGGGGCGCGGCCGTGGCGATCACGGCGAGCAGCGGCAGCCTCCTTTCGAAGTGGAGCCGCTGCCTGAGGAGCACCGACTGGAGGTGCTCCTCGAGGATCTCCTTCGGGCTCTCACTGTATTGGAGGCCGACCTCGAAGAGCTCCCGCGTCGGAGCCTTGAGCAGCTTCACGGCCTGGTCCGCCTTCGACCAGGAGCCCGTGTACACGTTCTCAAGGAAGAACCGGACGGCCGGGGGGTCGTCCACCGCGAGGCCCATGAGGTCCCTCACCTTCTGCCCGATCATCAAGAGGGCCAGGAGGCCGACCGCGATGATCGCATAGGCGACGGGACCGCCCTTCTTGACGTGGTCGATCAGGGACCCCTTCGTCTCCTTCAGGCGAAGCGCCTTCCCGCCGGACGGGTCGGCGGGGATCATCCCCACCTTTCCCTGGAAGAACAGCGCGGCCTCCTCGGGTTTCCACGAGGGAACCTCGTAGCAGACGGGATAGGTCGACCCCGAGCGCGGCCTCACGGTGCCGGCATGCCCCCCCTCTTCGGCCCGGAAGAAGGTCTCGGGCCCCATGAAGGCGAACGTTCCCTTGAAGACCTGGTTGCTCCCGGCGAACAACGAGCTCCCGCTTGCCGCGTACCCCCCGAGGGAGTGCCTCACGCGCTCCAGCAGGAAATCCGCGATGTCGACGGCAGCCCTGCCGCTTGGCCCCGCGGATGCGTCGTCAATCCTCTGCCCCAGCGCCTGGATCCTGTCCGAGAGGAGCTGGCCCTCCCCGGGTGCAAGGCCGTCGCCAAAGGACGACAGTCCGTCGTGCGCAAGCGTGCTCATGTAGGCCGTGTTCTTGCGGATGGCGTCCATGTCCGACAGGAGCTTTCGGCGCTGTTCCGTCGCGTCCTCCTGGCCGGTCTCCATGCGCTCCATCTGGCTCTGCGCCGTGACGATCCTGTCCTCCGCCGCGCGCATCTCCCTCAGGAAGGGGGCCTTCTCGTCCGCGATCCGCTTGCGGGCGCCGTTCAACTCGTCGGCCGCCTTGCGAAGGCGTTCGCCGTAGTCGGCCGCGGTGCGCTGCGACGCCTCGGCCAGCGTCTCGGCGGGCGCCAGGGTGGCCGCCATTAGGAAAACCGAGGCTAGGGCCAAATGGATTCGTGTTTTCATGGGCACTTATTTGCTGGCGCCCTCCGCCACGGGTTGCCCGAGCGTCGCAGGAACCGTCACGAAGTCCGGATCGGCCCTGTCGTTGTAGATCGCGATCATCGCGGCGACCGACCGGGCCGCGTCGGCCCGGGGCTCCCATTGCCAGCCCTTGGGGCCCGGGGACCCGTACCACGCCTTGCCCGCTGCGCGGTCCAGCGCGTAGGCGTGGCCCAGTCCGAAGTAGATGGCCTCGAGCGACCTCGTTCCCTGCTCGCCGTCGATCGAGAGCACCTCCTCGCCGCACGTCACCGCACGGTTGAACGCCGCGCAGCGGTTGAGCACGGTCATGGTCAGCTGCATCCGTTCTCCGGCGGCCAGGCCCGGGTTCGAGAGGCTGCGAAACGAGAGCTCGAGGGCCTCGGACAGACGGGGCGGAAGCATCGGACGGAGCTCGGCAAGCTTTGCCGACAGCTCCCGAAGCCGGCCCTCCGCCTCCTTGAGGTCGCCGACGGCGGCACCGTTCTTCGCCTGCATCGCCTCGATGTCCTCGCGGTCCTTGGCCGTCTTGGCCTTTAGGTGGTCGCGCTTCTCCTCGAGCGTCTCGGCCCGCTCCTTCAGCCCGTTCACCGTGGACTCCAGAAGCGGCTTCTCGGATAGCCATTCCCCCTCGATTCGCGCGGTCTCGAGGCGTGTCTTGATCCATTCGCTCGCCACCTTAGTCCCCGGCTCGAGGGGGTCGGCGTCGGGCGCCGCTCCGAGCCGCACGGCGAGGAGCAAAGGAGCAAGGCTCAGAAAGAGGCGCAATCGGGGTATGATCATGGTGAGGTAAGGGGGGGGTACTCGGCGCCTGCGCAGCGAACCGACGTTCCGAGGAGTGTCGGAAACCGCCATGCAAATGGGCAGCCGAAAACCTCGCGGTCTTGGGTAGGTGAAAGATTTTGGCTCAAAGCTGGGGACCTCGGACCGGCAAGGGTAAGTGCCGCGGCACAATCCTTGCACGCATCATGCCATGCCCAGTAAGAGCAACCTAAAGCGTTTGGGCAAGGGCTGTAACGGTCCTTACTCCAAACTCCGTCCAAGCCGGGGCCCCGCCACGTGGTTGCATGCACCCGTCCCGACGCACGGCCCGGACCCCTATTTGGATGTAGCCAACCACCGCGGGTTTTGGTGCGTCCGCGCGCCCGTCAACGAATAATGTTGATGCCGGCTTCAGCTTGGCTCGCATTGCCTTACATGGCCGCTGACATCGAGCCACCCGCCGGGAGCGAGGTCCTCCTGCTGGAAGACGATTCAATTCTACGGAAGCGCCTCGCCGCGCACCTGCGCAGCCTGGGGGCCGAGGTGACCGAGGTATCAACGATCGAGGGTGCGCGCCGGGCGCTGTCGGGCCTGCACTTCGATTTCGCGCTGGTCGACCTTCACCTGCCCGACGGGGACGCCCTCGAACTGCTGCGCGACGGCGCATTCTCGGAGAACACGGGAGTCGTCGTCATGACGGCCTACGGCGGCATCAAGGAGGCCGTGGAGGCGATGCGCCAGGGCGCCGGGGACTACCTCTCGAAGCCCTTTGAGCCCGCAGAGCTGCCGATCGCCTTCATGCGGTGCCGCGAGCGGCGGAGCACGGCCCGGCGAGACGAGTTTCGCGCCAGCGGGCAGTCCTCCGGCGAGGGCTTTGAGCTCCATTTTGGCGAGAGCCTGGCGGGCGTCCGCTCGAACCTGGAGATGGTCCTGGCCTCGGACCGAAGGCTCGAGAAGGGGCTCCCGCCGATCCTGATTGAGGGTGAGACGGGAACCGGGAAGAGCCTGCTTGCAGGCTGGCTCCACCGGGAGGGGCCCCGGGCGACGAAGCCGTTCATCCGAGTCAACTGCGCGGCGCTGCCCGAGATGCTCGCAGAATCGGAGCTGTTCGGCCACGAGCGAGGGGCCTTCACCGACGCCAGGACCGCAAGGATCGGTCTTTTTGAGGCCGCGGACGGGGGCACCCTCCTTCTCGACGACATCGGGACTCTCGCGCTATCGACGCAGTCCAAGGTGCTCTCGGCCGTGGAGGACCATGCGATTCGCAGGCTGGGGGCGTCGAAGGAGGTGCGGATCGATACGCGCCTCATCGCGGCCTCCAACGAGCCCCTCGAGGGGCTCGTGGCCGGCGGCGAATTCCGGGAGGACCTCTACCACCGGCTCCACCTGATCCATATCACGCTTCCCCCGCTCAGGGACCGCGGCCTGGATGTGCTGGCCCTTGCGAAGCACCTGCTCGATCGGATCGCCCGGCGGCACCGGCTGAAGGCCGTCTCAATCTCACCGGCGGGGGAGGCCCGCCTTCTCGCGCAGCGCTGGCCCGGAAACGCGAGGGAGCTCGCCCACGTCATCGAGCGCGAGCTGATCTTCGCGAGGGGACCCCAGCTCGACTTCGCGGGCCTGGGGGACCCGCCGGCTGGCGCCATGGGGTGGCGCAATCCCATCTGGCGGATACCAGAGGAGGGATTCTCCATCGATTCGGTGGTCGCGGACCTCATCGGGGAGGCGCTCCGGGATACGAACCAAAACATATCGGCGGCGGCCCGGAGGCTCGGGGTCACGCGGGAATTCCTCAGGTACCGGTTGAAGGGAGGGGAATCGAAAGAGTAGAGCCGCGGTCGCAATCCGGCCCCTTGCCGGTTGCTGTGAACCGAAATTGGGGGAACCGGCCGGGGCTCATAAACCCCCCAGCCCCTCTAAAGCTCTAGGTTCCCATATCTTGTGGTGACGAGGATCGAGTTGGCACTCGGGATGCAAAGGGGCATGCTTTGGCGATCGCCGGCCGTTCGCGCCACACGCCAAACCCCATGACGACGGTTGAATCCAGGGTGAGTCCCCCTCCCGCCCCCCACCGGATGCTGGCCGCGCTGCTGCTTTCGTTGGTGTTTTGCCAGATGCCGGCGCGGGCCCAGCTGACCCAGCTTTCGACCGGCGAGAACGAGCCGCAGAACGGGGGAAGCGTCGAGCTTCCCTGGCAGGCCCGCGACAAGTTCGACCGCGTGCGCTTCATGAACATGGCGTCGTCGCATTTCATCTACAAGCAGTACAACCCGGCCCAGACCCCCCTCATCTTCTTCCCACCGGTGCCCCCGCCGCTGGATTCCGAGATCCCGGTCCTGGCGCCCCTCGACGCGGGTCCTCCGGCGCCCCAGGAACTTGCCTCATTTGTGGGCGAAACCTTCTACCCGCTTCTCGGGGCGCGCCTTGCTTCGGACGACCTCCCCAAGGCCTTGAGGGCTCGGATCGTCGCCTACCGCGACGCGAAGGTCGCGATCCAGAGCGAACTGCGGTTCCGGCTGCGGGAGATGAAGGACGCCGACAAGGACACGCGGGCGCGCCAACTTTCCGCACTGGCCGCGGACCAGGTGGCCCGGATCTCGGCGCTCGAGGCCGATGCGGAGGGCATTCGCCTCGACCTGCGGCCAACGGGCATCCTAGGTCTGCCCGCGGAGAACCCTGCGACTCCCGAGAATTTTGGCTGGAAGGTCCGCGCCGCATCGGAGACGCCCTCGGACCCGTCCGAACTAAGGAGGGAGGCCGAGGCCATCCGGGGCGAAGCCTACTTTGAGGACGGCCTGTCTTTGCAGCAGCGGCAACTGCTCGAGGAGGTTGCCGATGATCTCGAGGCCAGTGCAGATGCCCACGGTGCGCAGGCTCAGGCCTTGCCGGGGACACGGCTCATCGCCTTCTCCCCCGAACCGTCGCGGATCGTGATCCCAGCCGACCTGCCGTCGACGCTGCTGATAAAAGTCAACGGGTACCTTTCCGCGAAGCTTGCCCTAAAGTCCGAGCTCAGGGATGCGCTTCACGCCGCCGGGGACACCTTTGGGGAGGCCCGCAGGAAGTCCATGGCAAGGCTTGCCGCGGTCCAGGCTCCGCGGATTGGGTCCCTTGAGGAGCAGGCCGAGGCCATCCGCAGGGAGCTGGCCGACATCCCAAGCCTGCGGGGTGCGCCGCCACCGCCGTCCTTGCCTCCGGAGCTCACGGCGCGGATCGCCGCCTACCGAATGCACAAGGTTGAGCTGCTGAAGAGGCTTCGGGCGATGCTGGTGGCTCCGTCCCCGTCGGCGGAGCCGGCCGACGCAAAATCCGGCTCCAGGCCGGACGATGCAAGCAGCCGCGTGCAGTCGTGGCTTCACGATGGCGCAAGCAAGACCGAAATCCAGCCCTCGAGCCTGAAAGTTTCCGTCGCGGAGTTCGATCGTCTGCAGCGTGAGCTCATCGCCTCCCTCAACAGCGAGGAGTCGGGCATCCGGGAGAGCCTGGCCGACTACGTCCGCACGACCAACGCACCCGCGGACCGCAAGTCGATAAACGACCTCCTCAGGGACTTCGAGGAGGCCCGCCAGCAGCAGGAGATCTGGGACAGGTACCAGGACTACCAGGCGGCGGTCCTTGTGCCGGGGTTGTCGGCCGGGCAGCGCCGAGTGCTGTTCGACGCCGGGATTGAGGAGCTTGGCCTCGCGCTTCCGGGGGGGGAAAGGACCCGGTGACGACCTTGCCGGACGAGTCGCCGCCCAGGGCCGGATTCAGGTACCCGATCGCCGCACTGGCGGCGGGAGTCCTGCTTGTCGGAATCTTCTCGGCGCTGGTGGTCTGGTTCCGCTCCGACCTGCGCGAGGAGATCCACCTCAAGATCATCGAGAGGGACGCCGCCGTCCTCTACCCGATGGCCCTCGAGCAGGTGTCGGAGGGCGAGGCGGGCGGCCTGCCGGGCGCAGCGAGCCCACTCACGGCCCTCCTCAAGAGCGCCCGCCAAAAGGGAATGCTGGCCGTCGACGTGTTTGACAGGGATGGCAACACGATCGAGTCGGTGCCCGCAAACCAGCTCTTCGTAGAGCTGCCCACGGACGACCTTCTGGTCCTGCAACGGGGCGCACCCATCAGCAGGTACCACCCCTCGTTCCCCCTGGACCAGTATTTCACGGGGATCTCGCCGCAGGAGCGCCAAGAACCCGTGCTCGAGGTCCTCCTGCCGCTGCCCGGCCCCACCCCGGCGGCCGCGCGCGGGTTCGTCCGGTACTTCATCGATGCGAGGCCCCTGTCCAGCGAGCTGGCCCTCATTGATGCACGCATCGACCGCCAGACCGCGGTCACCCTCCTCGTCGGCATCGTGCTGATCGCGGCGGTCGTGGCCGGGGCCGCCTTCAGCATCCATCGGGCCCAGCGCGCGGTCGCCGAGCGGAACGAGAGGCTCACGCGGGCCAACTTCGAGCTCACGCTCGCCGCCAAGGCCTCGGCGGTGGGGCAAATCACCTCGCACCTGATCCACGGCCTCCAAGGCTCCGTCGAGGGCCTCAGGGCCGTTGTGGCCAGCCACGAGGCGAACCCCGCGAACCTGGCATGGGAGTCCGCGGCCGGCTACACGGAGCGCCTGCAGACGATGATCCGGGAGACGGTCGCCCTCCTGGGCGACGTCAGCGCGAACGCGAGCTACGAGCTCTCCGGCCGCGACCTGGCCTCCACAATCCGGGACAGGAACAGGCCCTTTGCCAATGAGAAGGGGGTCGAGCTGGAGGTGAACCGTGGGTTCGATGCAACGGTCAACAGCCACCGCAGCAGCCTGCTCTGCCTCATAGCCAGCAACCTCGTGCAGAACGCCATCATCGCCAGCAGCAAGGGCGGGAAGGTGTCGGTCTCGCTGGTCGACACCGGGTGGGCCGTCGTCCTGACCGTCCGCGACGAGGGACCGGGCATCCCGGAGGAGATTCAGAAGCACCTGTTCAAGCCGGGCCGCACGGGCCGGCCCGGCGGATCGGGCCTCGGGCTGGCCATCAGCAGGCTCCTAGCGCGGCAGATCAACGCCGAGATGGTGCTCCTGTCGACCGGGCCGGAGGGCACGACCTTCCGGGTCACCATGGCGCACCAGGAATGAGCCGGGATTCCCGGGCTGCTTCAGCGCTTCGCAACCGTCTCCAGTAGCCTGCGTATTCCGGGGCTTAGCTGGCGCAGCTCCCTGAGATGGGCGGCCGACAGCATCTCGATCTTCTCCTCGCCCTGCGGAGAGAGGTGCACCTCGACGCGGCGCCGGTCGACCGAGGAGAGCGTCCTTCGGGCGAGGCGCCGCCGGACGAGCCGGTTCACGAGGCCGACCGCACTGTGGTGGCGCAGCTGGAGGCGCTCGGCGAGCTCCCCGATCGAGACAAAGTCCCTCCCCGGAAAGCCCTTTATCGCGAGGAGCGCCTGGTGCTGCTGCGGCGTCAGGCCCGCCGAGCGGGCCGCCTCCTGGCTGAAGCGCTGGAACCTGCGAAGGGAATGCCTAAATTCCGCAAGCAGCTCAAAGTGTGACTTCGTGATTCGGGGGCTGGGCACGGCGTGGATCCTGGGACCTCCCCCATGAAGAGGGGCCCATGGCCGGTGACAATGCTATTGCTCTTTATATCGTAGTACGATACTTTTTGGGCCCTCATTCCCGATGAACAAACCGAAAAGTCCCGAGCAGGCCCCATCCCATGGCGACCTCGCCGATTTCAGCACCGACCGGCGCGTGCTCCTTCTCTGCCTCCTGGCCGTGCCGATAGGGGCCATCGGCGCCCTCGTCGCCAAGGCCCTTTTGTGGCTGATCGCCGTGATCACGAACGCCGCCTTCTTCTTGCGGTTGTCGGCTACCGCGGCGACCCCCGAGACGAACCATCTAGGCCTCTGGGTCATCGCCGTTCCCGTCGTCGGGTCCGTGGCCATAGGCTTCATGGCCCGCTACGGCTCCGAGAAGATCAGGGGTCACGGGATACCGGAGGCCCTGGAGGCGATCCTCCTCGGCCGCAGCCTGATCGACCCGAAGGTTGCGATACTCAAGCCGGTGTCGTCGGCCCTGGCGATTGGGACCGGCGGCCCCTTTGGCGCGGAGGGACCCATCATCATGACCGGGGGAGCCTTCGGCTCGCTCTTTGCACAGCTGTTCAAGCTCACGGCCTCGGAGCGCAAGACGCTGCTTGTGGCCGGCGCGGCGGCCGGCATGTCGGCCGTCTTCGCTACGCCGGTTGCGGCCGTTCTGCTTGCCGTGGAGCTGCTCTTGTTCGAGTGGAAGCCCCGGAGCTTCATCCCGGTCACGGTGGCCGCGATGATCGCCTCGCTCGTGCGGGTTCCCCTCCTGGGGTCGGGCCCCATCTTCCCTGTGACCCTCCACGCCATCCTCACCCCGCAGGCCCTCGGCATAGCGCTTCTCGTCGGGATCCTGGCCGGATTCGGCTCCGGCGCCCTCACCGCCCTCGTGTACTTCTGCGAGGACTCGTTCGCCAAGCTCCCGATCCACTGGATGTGGTGGCCGGCCCTTGGCGGCCTCGTCGTGGGCGTCATAGGCTACGTCAACCCGCTCGTCCTGGGAGTCGGCTACGGCACGATCCACCAACTGATGCTCGGCCAGCTGCTCGGAGCCACCCTCGTGGGCCTCGCCGTTGCAAAGAGCGTCGCATGGGCGGTGGCCCTCGGCTCGGGCACGTCGGGAGGAGTCCTCGCCCCGCTCCTCATGATCGGCGGCGCCATCGGGGCCCTTTTCGGAGCGGGCATCGGTGTCGGCGACCCCGGCCTTTGGGCCATGGTCGGCATGGCCGCCATCATGGGCGGAACGATGCGCTCGCCATTCACCGGCACGGTGTTCGTCCTTGAGGTCTCCCACGACCTCAACGCCCTTCCCGCCCTTCTGATCGGAAGCGTCGCCGCACTGTGCGTCACGGTGCTCCTGCTCAAGCGCTCGATCCTCACCGAGAAGCTGGCGCGCCGCGGCCAGCATGTCGCACGCGAATACTCCGTTGACCTGTTCGAGCTCGTGCGCGTCGCGGATGCGATGGATCCCGACCCTCCGATCGTCGAGTCCTCGGTCGCCGTTGGCGCACTCTCCGACTGGATCGCCAGGGCCGACTCCCCGCTGTCGAAGCGCCAGGCCACGATCATCGTGGACCACACCGGCAGGCTCGCCGGGGTGATCACCCGCGGAGACATCATGCGCGCCCTCCATGAGGGGGACGCGGCCGGACGGACGGTCCTCGAGGCCGCGTCCACCGACGTCGAGGTCACCTATCCCGACGAGACGCTTCAGGCGGCCATCGGCAGGATGCTCAAGCGCGACGTCGGGCGACTGCCGGTCGTGGAGCGGGAGGGCTCGGGGAAGGTCGTCGGCTATCTCGGCCGGACCGACATCCTGGCAGCGCGAAAGCGCGTCCATGACGACGAGGAGCTGCGCGAGACGGGCCCCGGCGTCTCGGCATCCTGGCCGAACGCGCACAGGAACGACCCGGCGGGCTAGGACGCCCTGACCTCGATCTTCGCCGCCTCGGGCAGGCCGAGCGTCGCCTCGCCCTCCTTAAGCTCGCACCGGACCACCCCGCTCGCGGGATCTCGCTCGCGAACCCGGACGCGGACCCCGGGCATGAGCCCCGTCCTCTGGATGAATTCGAGGAAGACGGCGCTCTGGTCGAGGATGCGCTCGACGCGCATCGGCCTCTGGGCCTCGCAGGTCGCCAGCGTGACGCCCCTGCCGCGCTCCAGCAGGTGGGACTTGCGGCTGGGGATGGGATCCCCGTGGGGATCCGCGACGGGATGCCCGAGGATGGCGTCGATTCGAAGGAGCACCCGGTCCGAGATCGCATGCTCAAGCGCCTCGGCCTCCTCGTGGACCTCCTTCCAGTCCATGTGGAGCACCTCCACGAGGAACGTCTCGACGAGGCGGTGCTTTCGCACGACGGCCAGCGCGAGCGTGCGCCCCTCCGGGGTCAGGCGCACCCCCTCCCGGGGCTGGTGCTCGAGAAGCCCGCGGGCGGCCATCGACTTCACCATGGTCGTTATCGTCCCGGGCGTGACGCCGAGCGCCTCGGCAAGCGCCCCCGTCGCCACGACGTCATCCTCCCCCGACGAGCGGACAAGTATGGCCTTGAGGTAGTTTTCGACCGTGCTCGTCGGCATGGGTTAGAGGGAAGCGAAGAAGTTTTTGAAAACAAACGTATTTTGTCTTTGACGACTCAAAGAGTTTATTTCTATAAATCGCAATCTCCAATTCAATGGATCAACCAACGATTACGCCCGAAGCACCTCCCAACGGGGAGCGCAACGGGTATTCGCTGGAGGGCTTTCACCGGACGGTCGTGCTCCCGTCCGTGACGGCGCGCCCCTGGCGCCAGTACCTGGCGTTCGCCGGACCGGCGCTCCTGGTGAGTGTCGGCTACATGGACCCCGGCAACTGGGCCACGGACCTTCAGGCGGGCGCCCAGTTCAAGTACACGCTCCTCTGGGTCGTGGGCCTGTCGAGCCTGATGGCCATCTTCCTTCAGATCATCGCCGCGCGCCTGGGGATCGTCACGGGCAAGGACCTGGCCCAATGCTGCCGCGACTTTCTCCCCGCCTGGACCCGCTGGCCCAACTACCTGAGCTGCGAGCTGGCGATCGCCGCATGCGACCTTGCGGAGGTCCTGGGAAGCGCGGTCGCCCTCCACCTGCTCTTTCCCCGGCTCTCGCTCCTGGCCGCCGTCGTCATCACGTCCTTCGACGTGCTCCTGCTGCTCTCGCTCCAGCGCCTCGGCATACGGATGATCGAGGCGGTCGTCTTCGTGCTCATCGCGACGATCGGGGTCTGCTACTTCATCGAGATCTTCGTGCTGCCGCAGACGCACCCCAACTTCCCGGAGTTGGCCCGCTGGCTCCTCGCGCCGGACCTCCCCTCGTTCATCCACCGCAAGGACCTGGTCTACCTCGCGATAGGGATCGTCGGGGCGACGGTGATGCCGCACAACCTCTACCTGCATTCGGCGCTCGTCCAGACGCGCCAGATCAAGGGCGACGGGGCGTCCCTGCGGCGCGCCGTGCGCTACAACACGATCGACACCACGGTCGCCCTCACGGTCGCGTTCTTCGTCAACGCCGCGATCATGGTCCTGGCGGCAGTGGTCTTCTACGGGCATGACCACGTCACCCTGCCCTCGGGCCAGACGATCGCGTTCACCGCGGACTCCGACTGGATCCAGATCGCCTACGTGACCCTGGCTCCGCTCGTCGGCAAGGTTGCAGCGAGCGTCCTCTTCGCCGTGGCGCTCCTTGCAAGCGGCCAAAGCAGCACCATCACGGGGACGCTGGCGGGACAGGTCGTCATGGAGGGCTTCATGCACTGGAGGATCGCACCGTGGATGCGGCGCCTCGTCACCCGCCTTTGCGCGATCACGCCGGCCATCGTCCTCATCGCCTTGAGGGGTGACAACAGCGTCACCGACATGCTCACCCTCAGCCAGGTGATCCTCGCGATCCAGCTTCCCTTGGCCATGGTCCCCCTCCTCGTCTTCGCAGGCTCTAAGCGCCGAATGGGCACGGGTCGGATCGGGGGATTCCTGATGACGGCAGGTTGGGCGTCCTGCGCGATCATAACCATCTTGGATGTTTTCGGCTTGCCCGACGCGTTGCATGACGCCGTAAGCGTGTTTGCCGGGCGTTGACCCGCACGGCACGAGAAGATGAATCCATTCCGAGCACCTGCGTTGGCCATGTCCGCATGCGCCGCGCTTCTCTGCCGCCCCGCGCCCGCCGAGGCGCCGCCGGGGGCTGTCCAGGACCTCGTCGGCACAACGGCGGAATGGAGCCTCCACACCCAGGCCACGTACATCGACCAGGTCAACGGCTCCTTCCCTGCCGCCTATGACGGGCCCAACAGCTTTGGGAGCCGGAGCGAAGAGGAGCACACCTTTTCCTTCAGCCTCTACCTTGGTCGCAGGCTCTGGGGCGGATTCGAGGTGTTCTGCGATCCCGAGGTATTCCAGGGCCACGGGTTGAGCCAGACGCTCGGGATCGCTGGGTTTCCCAATGGCGAAGCCGTCAAGTCGGGCTACGCCAACCTCCACCTCAACGTCTCGCGCCTCTTTGTCCGCAAGGTGATCGGCCTGGGGGGGGCCAAGGAGAAGATCGAGGAAGCCGCGAACCAGTTCGGGGGCGAGGAGGAGATAAACCGACTCGTCTTCTCGGCAGGGACGTTTTCGGCAGACGACTACTTCGACGACAATCCCTACAGCCATGACCCGCGGACCCAGTTCATGAATTGGGCGATGTGGGAGAGCGCTGCGTGGGATTACCCGGCGGACATCGTCGGTTTCACGGCGGGCGCCGTGGCCGAGTGGAACATGCCGGACTGCGAGTGGCACTTCGGCGTCTTCATGGAGCCCCACGAGGCGAACGGACTCCGCCTGGACCCCCATATCGACAAGGCCCATTCCGAGGTGCTCCAATACGACAGGCGGTATTCCCTGGGCGGGTTCCCTGGAACAGTGCGCGCCTTTGTCTACTGGAACGAGGCCAACATGGGCTCGTATGCAGAGGCAGCCAGCCAGGCGGCTCCGGAGAATGTCACCCTGACTCGCGCGTATCGGTCCAAGGCGGGTGTCGGAGTGAGCTGGGACCAGCAGCTCACGGACGCGCTCGGAGGCTTCGTGCGGCTCAGTTGGAATGACGGCCACGCGGAGAGCTTCACCTTCACGGAAATTGACGAGTCGATCGCCGCCGGTCTCGCCTGGAGCGGAAAGGCGTGGGGAAGGCCCGGAGATACCGCGGGCGTGTCCCTGGCGGTGGACGGGATCTCATCGGAGCACCGCCACTACCTCGCGGAGGGGGGAACCGGGCTCATCCTCGGCGACGGTGCCCTGGCGTACGCGCCCGAGGAGATCCTCGAGGTTTACTACGCCTTCCAGGCGACGCGCTGGCTTCAGCTCGGCCCGGACGTCCAATACATCCGCAACCCAGGGTACAATTCCGCGCGGGGTCCGGTGCCAGTCTGCGCCATCCGCGCCCATGTCGAATTCTAGTCGCGGGTATCCTGTCCTCATAGGTCATGCGCGCCTCGCGTTTGCTAATAGTCGGATTTGCCCGCAGCGTGCCGGCGTCCACCAATGAATCAGGCCCCTCAACGCCGGCCCCCTACAATTAATCCTGGGAAGTGACCCGATGCGCGCTCATTTTAATGGGCGGCCTGTTCGCCGCGAGCCTCGCGCGGGGCGGCCCACCGTTCCTGACCGACGATCCTGAGCCGGTCGAGTACCAGCACTGCGAGATCAATCTCGCCTCCACCTACCAGCACGGTGCCGGCGACTCAAACGGGACGCTGCCCTTCGTCGAATTCAACTACGGCGTGGCCCCGAACGTTCAGCTGCATCTCCTGGCACCCGCCGCGTTTGACGCTCCGGAGGGGGGAGCGAGGCAGTACGGCTACGGGGACACGGAACTCGGCATCAAATACCGGTTCATTGACGAGGCAGTGGGCCGCCCTCAGGTGGCGGTATTTCCGACAGTTGAACTCCCGACAGGAGACGGCTCCCGCGGACTTGGGACGGGGCACACCCAGGTCTATCTGCCCGTCTGGATCCAGAAGAGCATGGGCTCCTGGACGACCTACGGTGGAGGGGGCTACTGGGTCAATCCCGGCGCCGGCAACCGAAACTGGTGGTTCACCGGCTGGCTCATCCAAAAGCAAGTCCTCCCCACCCTGGCCATCGGGGCCGAGATCTACCACGAGACGCCGAGGACGGTCGCAGGCACCTCGGACACGAGGGCCAACCTTGGCCTGACCTGGGACCTGAACGACACCTGGCACGTGCTCGCCTCGGGGGGACCTGTCATCCAGGGGCCCTCGGGCTACCAAACCTTCGTGGCAGTCCAGCTCACCTTGGGACCGAAGAAATGACCCCCGCTTGGGGCCACCTAAGGCTGCGCCTTGCCGACCAAGCGGATGGCAGGATTGTCGTCAAAGCCGACATTGCGACGCAGAGTGAGGTCGACCTGGTCGCCCGTGAACTGCGCGCGCACGCTCACCACAAAGGGTGTCCGGTATTGGCACAGCAATGCCGTGTAGGTGTCATCGCTGGTCCACGCACCGCTCACGCCGACCGGGCTCGGCCCCTCGGGGTCCAGCTTCGCCGCGCCCTTCAGCCAGGTCCCACTCCCGCACTCGATGACCTGCTCCCCTCCCTCCTCGCCGAGGGTGAGGCGCGCGACCCGGCCTGTGGTGTCCAGCATGAGGGAGGCAACGCCATCGGGATTGTTTGCGAACACGTAGCGCCTGCCGGCGACCTTGGCCGCCACAGGGGACGACGCCTGACCCGCCTGCGGCGCCATCTTTAGGCCCGAGAGCCTGTCCGCCAGCTTCCTGTCGCCCTCGGGATTCGGGGGAAGGGGCGAAGCGCTGAACGCCGGGAGTATCTTGTCCCAGACAACCCTGAGCTCACCCGGCATGTCGCCCGTGCCGGCCGTGGCAGCGAGGACCGCGTCGAACTCGGGCATCACGATGCAGAGCTGCCCAAAGGCCCCGTCCCCGCGGTAGAACCCGTGGGTGCAGCGCCAGAATTGGTAGCCATAGCCCTGATCCCAGTCGCCCGCCGGGTCGCTCCCGTTCGAGGTCTGAAGGGATGTCGCGGCGTCGATCCACCCGGCGGGGACAAGCTGCCTGCCGTTCCACCGGCCCTTCTGGAGGTAGAGCTGGCCGAAGCGCGCGATGTCCTCGGTCCGCACGCTCAGGCCGAAGCCGCCGAGGGAGATTCCCTGGGCGCTTGCGTCCCACGTCGGGTGCCCCATGCCGAGCGGCTCGAAGAGCCGCGGCCCCAGGTAGTCGAGCACCGTCTGGCCCGTCACCTTCTGCACGATGGCCGACAGCATGTAGGTCGCCTCCGTGTTGTAGACGAAGTGGGTGCCCGGCTTGTAGGGCACCGGGATAGCGAGGAAGCGCTTCACCAGGTCCTCCTGCGAGGTGAACGGGAAGTGCGCCACGTCCTCGGCCACCTGGCCCGTGGACATCCTGAGGAGGTCCCGCACCCTCATCGAGGCGAGGTTCTTGCTCGGGTTGGCGGGGGCCTCCCCGGGAAAGAACGAGAGCACCGGATCCGACAGGCTGAGCTTCCCCTCGGCGATCGCCAGCCCAACCGCCGTCGACGTGAAGCTCTTGCTCAGCGAGAAGAGGACGTGGGGCTCCTCGGCGGCATACGGGGACCACCATCCCTCGGCGACCACGTGGCCGTGCCGGACGAGGATGAAGCTGTGGAAGGCGTCGATCTTCTGCTCGGCCGCGTCGACGAATGCCAGGAGGGCGGCGGACGACACCCCCTCCTCCTCCGGCGTGGCGCGGGGCAGCGAGAGGGACGCGTCGCCAGCGGCGCGCGAGAGGCCGGGGCCCAGGACGAGGAGCGACAACGCCAGGAGGACGCGTGCGGGGTTCATGGCCAAAGCAGAGCAATTCCCGGGAGCCCGGGCGAATTCTTTCCGGCCCCCTATCTCGGCCTCGAGAGGGCCGAGTCCAGGCCCGCCTTGAAGACCGGGTCCTCGGGCCTGAGCGCGTGCGCGATTCTGAAGTGCTCGATGGCCTCCCCTCGCCTGCGCTCTCCCGACAGGACGTTGGCCAGGCAGAAGTGCGCCATCGCGTTAGCCGGGAAGTCCCGGACTAACGACTCGAATTCGCCCCGGGCCTCCGTGCGCTTGCCGACCGCGGACAGGATTATTCCCGACGTCAGCCTCGACATCGGGTTGCCGGGCGAAAGGAACCGGGCGGTCTGCAGCTCGGTCTCCGCGCCGAGCAGGTCGCCGCGGGAAAGAAAGGCCGCAGCGTTCGAGTTGTGCCCAGAAACGCACCAGTCGATCCCGTATAGCACGGGAAACGCGAGCGAGACGACGAGCGCCGGAATCCAAACGCAGCGGGCCGCCACGCGTGGCAGCCCGGCCGGCAGGCCTTCAATGGCCATTAACCCGATCGCCGCCAGCAGGGCGAACCCGGAGGCATATTCCATCTGGTACCTGTCGCTCGCCCCGCAAAAGAAGAGGATCAGAGAAAGCGTGCTAATTGCGGTCCATGCAGCGGACGCGCCCAGGATGACGAAAACGCGCTCGGGGCGGCGGATCCAGATGAACGCGGGGACGGCGAGTGCAACCCACAGGAATGGGCTGCAGACGAGGACACCGGCGACGTGCTCCGCCCCCGCGACGTTGGGCCGCAGGGCCCCCTTCTCCAGCTCGTGGGCGTACGGAAACACCGGCTGCCAGTCGACGCCCTGAAACAGGTTGATCCGCACGTTCGTCCAGAAATAGGACGTGCCGAAGTCGGGGAACGCCGTGCGCGATTCCCCGGAGAGCATGTAGCTCCTGCCGAATTCAAATGGGCTCCCAAACCGGAGATCGTTGTACAGGGCGACGCCCGCGCCGCATAGCGCCAGCGGCAGCATGGCGGCGACCCAACTCCACGGGTTCCTCCGGCAGTCCCGGTCGAGGAGAGGAGCGAGGAGGATCGCCGCGGCCGGCAGGACCGTCGGACGGGCCGCAAACCCGATCCCAATCGCGGCGCTTGCCAGCGCGATCCATTTGCCCGACCCCCCTGGGGTGATGAGAGCCTCCCACAGGCACCTGAGCGCGATTGAAAGGGCCACGTACCCGAACGCGACCGGGATCTCCCACAGATCCGGGCGAGAAAGCACGACCGGCGCGTACGATCCGAGGCCGAGCACAAGCGCCGCCGCCGCCAACATCCACCGGGGCGCCGCGGGGAAAACCCGGACCCTGACGGAATGGACGAGAGACAGGTTCACGAGCACCCCCAATGCGCACAGAAAGATCACCGAGGCCCAGTGGGGGAGCCACAGGCCCGTCAAGACATGCCAGGGCAGGAAGACGAACAGCGCCGGGGCGATCCCGAAATAGAGGTAGATGTGGCCCTTGAAATAGCTCCGGTCGTGAAGCCGGTAGCGGGAGTCCGTCCTGAAGGGCGCACTCGCGGTCGGATCGTAGGGATTCTTGAGCGCCGCCAGTCCCGGGGGCACCTCAGCGTCAAGGTACAAGTGACCGGAGAGCAGTCCCCTCACGAGCTGGTTGTAGGCGACGTCCCTCGGCTCCAGGTTGCCGCGGTCACTCACCCCCATCCCCCCAAGGAAAAGGTAAGTAGCGAAGACCGCGATGAACGCCGCGGAGGCTAGCCGGAATTCCATGCCGTGGCTCTGCTATTGGCCGCACCGGAGGCCGAGTGCAATCCCCGTCCCGAACCCCAGCCCTCAAAGGCCGCATGGCGCGGGATGCAGAATGTCCTTTTTTGTCGGAAATATGTCATGGTGGACACCCTCGATAAGGGCTAACATGGGCCACATCGGCATCAATAACATGAGTCGCAAACGCATCGGCTTCCTGGGATTCGACAACCTCACGGCCCTCGAC
>CAYPXZ010000021.1:0-37916 GCA_964414785.1 uncultured Opitutaceae bacterium | reverse complement strand
CATGAGTCGCAAACGCATCGGCTTCCTGGGATTCGACAACCTCACGGCCCTCGACCTGGTCGGGCCGCTCGACGTCTTCTCGACGGCGAGAGACCTCGGGGCCGGCGGCGCCCAGGCCTACGAGACGGTCGTGATCGGGGTGACCGGGAGGCCCTTCACCTCCGACGCGGGCCTCGTCTTGAAGCCCGCCTGTTCCCTAAGTGCGGCGCCCCAGCTCGACACGCTCATTATACCGGGAGGGCACGGCCTAAGGGAGCCGCGCACGAACGAGCGAGTCTCCTCATGGGTCAAGTCGCGAGCCGGCCGCATCCGCCGCATTGCGTCGGTGTGCACGGGCATCTACGGCCTGGCGCCCACCGGGCTCCTGGACGGCCGGCGCGTCACCACCCATTGGAAATATGCCTCCGCGGTCTCGCGCGCCTTCCCGAGGCTCAAGATGGAGCCGGACGCGCTGTTCATAAGGGACGGCGGATTCTACACGGCGGCGGGCGTCACCTCGGGTATCGACCTCGCGCTGGCGCTCGTCCAGGAGGACCTGGGCCCGCAGGCCGCGCTCGCGGTCGCCCGGATGATGGTGGTCTACATGAAGCGCTCGGGCGGCCAGGGGCAGTTTTCCGAGCCCCTGCGCTTCCAGACCCAGTCGAGCGACCGGTTCTCCGAGCTCGCGGCGTGGATGAGCGCGAATCTCCAGAAGGACCTCTCGATCGACTCGCTCGCCGCCAGGGCCGGCCTCTGCCCGCGCCAGCTCTGCCGCCGCTTCAAGGGCGCCTTCGGCAGCACGCCCGCCGCGTTTGTCGAGGGGATGCGCCTCGACGAGGCGAGGCGGCGCCTCACCGCCGGGGGCAGCTCGATCGAGGCCGTCGCGGACTCGGTCGGCTTTGCGAGCTCCGACTCGTTCCGGCGGGCGTTTGAGCGCCGCTTCGGGATCACGCCCACGGGCTACCGAAGCCGCTTCGGCTCCGAAAGGATCGCGTCGTGAAGGATCCACGCCCTCCCGCACCCGACGGCAGGTCGGATCTCAAGTCGCTCGCGATGGCGCTCTTGGTCGCGGTGGTGGCCGCCGTCGCCGCGCTGCACCGCGAATCTCCCGGGCCGCCCCCGTGCGCGATGGCCCGGGCGGGGGCGCCTATTTGCCCGCTGCCATGCCCAGCACCCTGGCCAGGCGCGCTGAGAGCGCTTCTGAGCTAGCCAGGGGCGCGGAGCAGGCGCCGTTGGCGCAGAGGTAGGCGGCGGGATGCGCCGAGTCCGGGAATATGTCCTCCCCACGGGGAGGAGGCCCCTCACGCCTGTCCCACCACTCGACCAGCTTGTTTGCGGTCGGCGCCCGAAGGGCGATGGCAACCATGGCCCGGGCGACGGGATCGTCCTTGCCTCCCACGACGGTCACGTGGAGGGGCTCCTTGTGGAGTTCCTCCATGGCGAGGAGCAGCGCCCCGACGTACGGCCCGCGCCGCGAGACGGCCTCGGGCGACAGGGCCCACTTCAATGACGACTCGGCCAGTTCGCGGTCTGCGGGCCGCCCCGAGGCGCGGGAGAGAAGGCTCGCGAATCGGGCGAGCCTGACCGACTCGTCGAATTCCGGGATGGGCCTCGGGAATGAGGCCGCCGTCGTGTCGGAGGACGCGAAGCCCGGCTCGCCGCCCCTCGAGAAATGCCCCCGGACGAAGTCGGCGGCCGCCGTCGCGAGCGCGAGCCACTTCCGGTCGCCCGTCGCCTGGTAGAGCGCCAGGAAGGCCTGGCCCATGGAGAGCGTGTCGCCGAGGAAGGGCCCCGCGGCGTCCGCTTCGTCATGCCGGTACCCCCCGCCGGCGAGGGAGCGGTGCGCAACGACCCAGTCCGCGGCCGCCACGGCCCTCGCAAGGGCGGCCGCGTCCCCGCTGGCCGCGTGGTAGGCGCATTCCGCGACGATGGCCCACCCGTTCTCCCTCGCGTAGCGGTGCGTGTCGACGCGGGGGACGCCGAGGCCTCGCCGGCCGCGGTCGTCCAGCGAGAAATAACCCGCCGAATGCTCCCCGGGGACCAAATCCGCATCCTGGCTCGTGTAGAAGGCGCCCTCCGGGCCGAGGAGGAAGGCGTGCAGGTAGCCCTCGACCGAGGCCGCGGCCCTCCCGTAGCCCCAGCCGGGCCATTGCGACTCGGCCACGGAGTAGATCCGCAGGTTGTCGGCCTGGATCGACATGATCTTCTCGAAATGCGGGTTTACCCAGTCTCCCTCAGCGGAGTACTGGTAGACCCCGCCCCACGCGGGGTCGATCAACTGGCGCCCCAGGCGCAGCATGTCGCGCGCGATGAGGGCCGCCTCGGCGTCCCCCGCCTGGGCGGCCCGCAGGCAGTACTCGACGTTGTCGGCGTCCAGGAACTTGTGCTCGTCGCTCCAGCCCCCGTCCACGCGGTCGTAGCCGGAGACGAGCCTGTCGCGAAGCGCGGAGGCCTGGGCGTCCCCCGCGGGCACAGCGGCCCCCTGCCCCCCCTGCGCGGTCACCGAGGGGCCGGGCGACGGGTCGTCGATTATCGCCTGGAGCATGGAGGCCATCTGGGCGGGATTGATGTACCCCCGGCGCCGCACGATCTCGCTCCCGTCCGCGGCGAAGACGATGGTCGCCGGCCACCCGTAGTCCTCGTAGCGGTTCGCCAGGTCGGGGCGGGAGTCCTGGTCGACCCGCACCGCCACGTAGCGCGACCCCATGAGGGAGACGACCTTCGCATCCCTGTAGGTCGTCTCGTCCATCACGTGGCACCAGTGGCACCAGACGGCCTCGAGGTCCATGATCACGAACTTGTGCTCCCGCTTGGCCCTCGCGAACGCCCCGTCGCCCCACGGCTCCCACGCGACGGCGTCGGCGGCACGCGCCTGCGCGCCAAGCAGCAGGGCCAGGGCTGCAACGACCGGTCGGGCTCTCATGGCCCTATTTCCTGCCGGCGGGCCGCGCGGACGCAAGCGCCCGCCTAGTGAAAATCGTGCGACGCCTGCTCCGGGAGCCCGAGCCCGGGCATCCCCGTTATCTCCTCGGCCATGATGTGGATGACGCCCTTCTCGTTCTGGAGGCGGCCCGTGATGACGAGCGCCGGCTCGAGGTTGATGACGAGCCGGGCCTCCTCGAAGAGCCTCGGCCGCACGATCGCGTTCGCCAGCCCCGTCTCGTCCTCGAGCGTGATGAAGCAGAACCCCTTCGCCGTGCCGGGCCGCTGCCTCGTGATGACCGAGCCGCAGATCTTCACGCGCGCGCCCGCCGGCACCTCCCGCAGCTCCCCCGCGGTCCGCACCCCCGGCAGGAGGGGCCGCGCGAGCCTCATCGGGTGCGCCCCCGTGGTGAGCGAGAGGTGCGTGTAGTCGGCCTGCAGCCGCTCCAGGAGCGTCATCCGCTCCAGGGGGGAGAGCTCCTCCTCGCCCGGGTCCGCCGCCTGCCGGAACAGGTCGTCGCCGCCGTGGAAGGCCTCGACCCGCCAGAGCGCGGACCTGCGGTGGCCCGCGAGGGCATTGAGCGCCCCCGCCCCGGCCAGGGCGCGGCGCTCGGCCGCGGTGAACTGCGTCCTCCCCAGGAAGTCCGCGAGCGACGAGAAGGGCCGCTCGCCGCGGGCGGCGAGCATCGACCCGAGCGCGGCGGCGCGCACCCCGCGGACGCTGGCCATCCCGAGGCGCACCGTCGTGTCCGAGTCCACCCGGCACCTGGCGTCGGAGGCCTGGACGCAGACCGGCAGGAAAGAGACCCCGTGACGGCGGCCGTCCTGGATCAGGCTCGACGGCGAGTAGAACCCCATCGGCTGGCAGTTCAGGAGCGAGGCGTAGAACGCCCCGGGGTGGTGCACCTTCAGCCAGGCGCTCGAGTACGCGATCAGCGCGAAGCTGATCGCGTGGGACTCGGGGAAGCCGTACAGCGCGAACGACGCGAGCGACTTGATCAGGTACTCGACCGCCGGCTCGGCGACATGGTGCTCCCGGAACGCGACCGTGAGCCTCGCCTTCATCCGGTCGAGCCGCTCCTGGGACCGCGTGAACCCTATGGCCCTGCGCAGCTCGTCGGCCTCCGCGGCCGTGAAGCCCCCGAGCTCCATCGCCAGCCGCAGGATCTGCTCCTGGAAGAGCACGACCCCGAGCGTCCGCTCCAGGATCGGCCTGGCGCGCTCGTCGGGATAGGTCACGGGCTCCTCGCCCGCGCGCCGCTTCAGGTAGGGGTTGACGGCGTCCCCCTGGATGGGGCCCGGGCGGATGATGGCGACCTCGACCGCCAGGTCGTAGAAGTTCACGGGCTTCATCCGCGGGAGCGTCGACATCTGGGCCCGGCTCTCGACCTGGAAGATGCCGATGGTGTCGGCCTCCTGGAGCATCCGGAACACGGCGGGGTCGTCCTTCGGCAGCCGCGCCAGGTCGACCGGCTGCCCGCGCCGGGCGCAGATCTCCACCGCGTCCTGGAGGGCGGCCATCATCCCCAGGCCCAGGAGGTCCACCTTGAGCAGCCCCATGTCCTCGATGTCGTTCTTGTCCCACTGCAGGACGGAGCGCCCCGGCATCCGCGCGTTCTCGAGCGGCACGAACTGGTCCAGGTTGCCCGCGCACAGGACCATCCCCCCCGAGTGCTGGCCCAGGTGGCGCGGCAGGCCGCGCACCCGCCGGCAGGTGTCCAGGAGGGCGCCCAGCCTCGGGTGCGAGTCGGCGACCCCCGCCATCCGCAGCTGCTCCGCCAGCTGCAGGGTCTGGGGCAGGTCGCCGCCGTGGTACAGGCTCGAGAACCGGTCGAGCGCGTCGTCCGGGAACCCGAACACCTTGCCGACCTCCCGGATCGTGCTGCGCCCCCTGTAGGTGATCACGTTCGCGGTCATCGCCGCCCCCCTGCGGCCGTAGCGCCGGTACACCTCCTGGATCACCTCCTCGCGCCGCTCGCCGCTCGGCAGGTCGAGGTCGATGTCGGGCCAGTCCGTGCGGCCCTCCGAGAGGAACCTCTCGAAGAGCAGCTTGCTCTCGATCGGGTCGACGGCCGTGATCCCGAGCGCGTAGCACACCGCGCTGTTGGCCGCGCTCCCCCTGCCCTGCACGAGCGAGCCGCGCTCGCGCGCGAAGGAGCACAGGTCCCAGACGATCAGGAAGTACCCGCTGAAGCCGAGCTTCGCGATGAGCGCCAGCTCGCGCTCGATCTGGCGCCTGACGGCCCCCACGACGCTCCCGTAGCGCTGCTGCGCCCCGAAGAGCGTCATCTTGCGCAGGAACGAGTCCTGCGTCTCGCCCGCGGGCACCGGGTGGTCCGGGAAACGGTAACCCAGGTTCGAGAGCGTGAAGCCGATCCGCTCCGCGAGCCTGACCGAGTTGGCGACCGCCTCCGGCAGGTCCGGGAAGAGCTCCTGCATCGCGCGGGCGCCCTTCATGTGGCGCTCCCTGTTGTAGGCCAGCCGGCGCCCCGCCCCGTCGAGCGTCGTGTGGTGGCGAAGGCACGTGAACACGTCGACGACCCCGCCGTCCTCGGGCGCCGCGTGCAGGACGCCGTTCGTCGCGAGGAGAGGCACGCCGACGGCCCCCGCCCAGTCGGCGATGAAGGCGTTCCAGCGCTCCTCGCCGGGGACCCGGTGGCGCTGGATCTCGGCGTGGAGGCCCCCGCTCCCGAAGATCCTCAGGAGCCGGGCCCCCGCCTCGGCGGCGGCGGCCGCCCCGCCCTCGGTCCACGCGCGGCGCACGGGCCCCTCCTCGTCCCCCGTGAGCGCCAGGAGCCCCCCGTGCGCCTCGGCCAGCTCGGCCCAGGCGACGCGACCCTCGCCCTTCTCGGCCCTCAGGTGCGCCGTCGTCAGGAGCCCGCACAATCCCTGGTAGCCCGCGCGCGTCTCGACGAGGACGGGCACGACGCTGCCGTCCTCCATCGTGAGCTCCGAGCCCACCAGCGCCCGCACGCCCGCCTCCTTGCCCGCCATGTGCAGCCGGACGGCGCCGTAGACCCCGTCGCGGTCGCACAGCGCAAGCGCCGGTATCCCGAGCCGTCCGGCCTCCGCGGCCAGGGACTCGGGCAGCGACCCGCCGCGCAGGAACGAGAACGCGCTGCGCGCATGGAGCTCGACGTAGGTCATGGCCTCGGGCCCCGGGCGGGGCTAGTCGAGCATCCCCTCGACGCGCCAGTCCCCCCCGGAGAGGGCGAGCTGGTAGACGCCTCCCCCGGAAAGTTCGACCTGCCAGGTCTCGACGGCCCACGACCCGGGCTTCCACCAGTCGCCCGACCCGCGCCAGGGGCCGAGGGTTGCGCGGACGCCGCCCTCGAGCCGACCGCCCTCCAGCCGGGCGGGCGCGCCCGCCTCCAGGGTGACGCGCACGGGCCACGGCGGGCGGAACCGCCGCAGCGTGGGCCCAAAGGGGGGATGAACCGGCGCCCCCGCGGGGGGCTCGACCGACTCGGCGGGCCTCTCCATGGCGAACGCGTCCGGGCGGTGGGTGTCGCACGGGACGGGCGTTCCGACCCGGTCGTCGCCCACGATCGCGGCGACGCGCGCGATGTTTTCCCAGAAGGAGGCGGGGTCCCTGAGCCCCGTGTCGAAGAGGCCCTCCTGCCGCTGCGGGGGCCTTGCCGGGGCGGCGACAAGCCGCACGCCGGCGACCCGCGCCGGCGTGCGCACGGTCGCAAGGTGGCCGCCCAGGACGCGCAGCCACCCCTCCACGTCGGCGCCCGGCTCCGGCAGCCGGAACTCGCGCCGGTGGTCGGTCTCGTCCTCGAGGAGGAGCGTCAGGGAGAGCTTCTCGGCGACGAAGCCCGCCCCGCGCAGTTCGAGCGCGATCCGCTCCGCGAACCGGCGGAGCTTGAAGAGGAGCGGCTCCGTGGACTCGACCGGGGGCTCGTAGGCCCACTCGGCCGCGAAGCTCCTCGCAGGCTCGGCGAGGCGCAGCACGCGGGTCGCCTCGCCCGCGGCCCGCTCCCAAAGGAGCACCCCCCCGGTGCCCATCCGCCTGGCGACCTCGGCCTTTGGCAGCGCCGTCAGCCCCCCGAGAGTCGTGATCCCCCAGCCCTTCAGGATCGCCTCCTCCTCGGTCGTGGGGTCGGCGAACGAGAGGGGCAGCGGCGCGAGGAAGCCCCCGGTGTCGGCCACGATGAGGACCGGCTCGGCGCACCGCGCGGCGTACGACGCGAGGAACGGCGTCTCCCCGGCGCCGATCCTCAGCGGCAGCCCCGCCCCCGCGAGCTCCGCGGCGCGCAGCCGCATGAGCGCCTCCGCGCGCCGCCGGTCCGCGCCCCGCAGGTCGACCGTGCAGCACCCCAGGGACGTCGACTCGACCCTCGGGGCGAGCGTGAACGCGGCGGCGACGAGGAGCCTGTGGGCCTCGGCCTCCGCCCCCGGGTCGCGCGGCCTAAGGATGATCCCCGGGCAGCGCGACATCGCGAGCGTCGACGCAAGCCCCGGCGCGACGCCCTGCGCCTCGGGCGAAACCTCCGTGACCCGGGCCCTACGCCCCTCGCCCGCCACCAGCGCGACGGTCCGGCCGCAGAGTGTGGGGTCGCTCCTGCGCAGGGCGCACAGCGCGAAGTCCGGGACGCACAGGACCCCGTAGTTCATCCGGCCAGTGCCTCGGTCGCCTCGGCGTGGCTGCGCTCGGTCCGCACGGCCAGCCGGGCAGCCACGTCCTCCCGCGGCGCGCCAGCCGAGGCCAGGGACAGGGGCTCGTCCAGGATGAGCCGCCAGGGGACCGCGGGCACCAGCGGCGACTGCGTCTGGACAAGGACCGCGACGGAGCCCCCCTCCGCGGCCCGCTGGAGGCGGTACCACGTGGAGGCGGGGGTCCGGCGAAGGACGCGCTCCGCACACCCGCGCAGGTCGAGGACGACCACGGCATAGTTGCCGTCGCGCACCAGGATGTCCGCCGCCGCAAAGGCCTCGTCCGGCGCCCGGCAGCGCACCCACACGAGGTGGCGCAGCATGTCGTCCGGCACGGCCCCCGGCGCGAAGCCGTCCGACCCGTCGACGAGCGCGATCCTCTGCCGCGCCGCCTGGGTGGATGCGAGCAGCCTCGCCAAAACGGTCTGCCCGCCGCCGCTCGGGACCGCGGAGACGAGCTCCGTCAGGCGCCCCGCGGGCAGCCCGCCCCCGAGCGCGTCATCGATCGCCCGGACCGCGGCAGACACGCCGCTGCCCGTCCTCCGGGACTTTTCCGGGAAGCGGGCGGCGAGGAGCGACCGCAGCGCGGAGACGGTTTGGGAGGGGCCGGGCACCGGGGTTCATCATCTTCAGGCGAAGGTGGCGACGCCCCGGCGGATCAGCCCCACCAGGACGCCCTGCGACTCCAGCCGCCGCTCGGGCACGATGTCTGGGTAGCGCTTGTTCGCCGCGCGGAGCGCGGGGCGGCCCCGCAGGTGGATGAGCCTCTTGAGCGTCGTCGTGGTCTCGTCCACGAGCGCCGCAATGATGTCACCCTCGCGCGGCTCGCGCCGCTCAAGGACCACGAGGTCTCCGTCCAGGATGTGGGCGTCGACCATCGAGTCGCCGTGGACGCGAAGCGCCCACACCCGGTGGGGCCCCGCCTTGTGCACGCCGAAGACGGAGGGATCCACCGACAGGGTCTCGTCGGGGGTTTGCTCCTGCATCGCCGGCAGCCCGGCCGGGATCGAGCCGTAGACCGGCATCTCGAAGAGCTGCGCCTGCACGGCGGAGGCCCTCAGCCCCCAGGTGCGGCCGGCCAGCTGCTCGATCTGCCCCTTGTTCGCGAGCGCGCGCAGGTGCCCGATCACGGTCGACTGGCTGCTAAGCCGGAACTTCCTCTGGATCTCCCGGGAGGACGGCGGCACGCCCTTCTCCCGCTGGAACTGCCGGATGAAGTCGAGTATCTGCTCCTGGCGTTCGGTCATCATGGCCTATATTTAATTTCTGCGATTGGTGCATGTTTCATCGTCCGTATCCCCTAGAGCCGGCAATTTCAGTCGGTGACAATTAGTCACCAACTGATTCCTTATTTGAGTCGCGGATGAAGTCTGAGTTTTCGGGAAAGAGTCAACGTGATGGTCAATTAGGAATTCCCTTTCATTCAGGGCTCCGAGCACACCGACAGCTCGTTGCCGCTCGGCTCCGTGAAGTGGAAGCGCCGGCCGCCGGGATAGGGGAAGATCTCCTGGGTGATCCTGCCGCCGTGCTGCACCACCTCGCCGCGGGTCTTCTCCAGCTGCGCGCTGAAGATCACGACCAGGGCGCTTCCCGCGGCCTGCGAGGCACGCTTGTCGGAGCGGGCGAAGCCCCCGGCCATCTTCCCGTCGGTGAACGATGTGTAGTCCGGTCCGTAGTCCGTGAACTGCCAGCCGAACACCTTTTCAAAGAATGCCTTTGTCTTCTCCAGATCGGTGGCGTGGTACTCGACGTAGTAGATCTTGTTGGCCTGGTCCATGGCTGGGGTGGTTTTAGGGTTGCGGGCAGGGAGCGTTCGATTGAATGGCGTTCATATGAACGGTATCGGGTCGGAATGCAAGCCCATCCCATGGTAAAATGGGCCTGCAATTTGGCGCAGAGTGATTTTGGCGGCGCCCCATTCCCGATGCCGGGACGGAAATAATCTCCCGGGGCTCATTCCTTTCCCCTTTCGTCATCCGAAACTTCTCCCTAGCCTCAGGCCGTCTCGTCAGGCAGCGCCAAACCCCGGACCCGCGTCGACCCTTGCCTGAATTTCCCCGTCCGCCGCGATTGATCCCCTCCCCACCCCCATGTCGAAAAAATTCTGTCGGATTGCCCTCGCAATGGTTCTCGGCGCACCGGCATTTGCCGCGATCGCGCCCCCATCCGTCCACGTTGAAAATGGCTGGGTTGAGGGCACGAAGGACGGGGAGTTGGCCGTTTACCTTGGCATCCCCTTCGCGGCCCCTCCGGTGGGCCCGCTGCGCTGGCGTCCGCCGGAACCCGCCGCCGACTGGACGGGGGTGCGGCCGGCCAAGGAATACGCCGCGACACCCATCCAGAAACTGGAAGCCTGGGAGGGGCCTTTGCACGTGAGCGAGGACTGTCTTTATCTGAATGTCTGGAGCCCGGCAAAATCGTCGCACGAGGGACTTCCGGTGATGGTCTGGATCTACGGCGGCGGATTCGCGGGCGGGTCGACGGCAATCGGCCAATACCACGGCGAGCCCCTGGCCCGGCATGGAGTCGTGGTGGTGAGCATCGCCTACCGGGTCGGGGCGCTCGGTTTCCTTGCCCTGCCTGAGCTCAGCTCCGAATCGCCCCATCACGTTTCCGGCAATTACGGACTTCTCGACCAGATCGCGGGCCTTCGCTGGGTGCAGCGCAACATCGCCGCCTTCGGCGGCGATCCCCGCAGGGTGACGATCTTCGGCGAGTCCGCCGGAGGCATTGCGGTCAATCTCCTCGCTGCGTCGCCCCTGGCCCACGGGCTGTTTCAGGGTGCCATCTCCGAGAGCGGCGGATCCGTGGGCCCCACCCGAACCCCGCCTGTCTTCGGCGAGAACATGCAGCTTCTCTCCGCCGTCGAACAGGACGGCCTGGGATTCGAACGTGGTCTTGGGGCGGCGTCGTTGTCGCAGCTGCGCCAACTCCCCGCGCAGCAGATCCTGGACGCCTCTCCCGGACTGGGACGCTTCTGGCCCACGGTCGACGGGTGGGTGGTGCCCGGCGACCTCTATCGCGTGTACGAGGACGGCCGGCAGAACGACACGAACATCTTGGTCGGGTTCAACTCCGACGAAGGAGCGCTCTTCGGCGGTCCCCCGAGCCGTGAGGCCTATATCGCCATGGTGAAGGGCCGTTTCGGCCCCTTCGCCGAAAAGATCCTAAGTGAGTATCCCGCCGGACCCGACACCTGGCGCCAGTCCGGCATGGATATCGTCCGGGATTCCGGCTTTGGCTGGAACACGTGGTCATGGGCGCGCCTGCAGGCGCGGACGGGCAAGGGCCGCGTCTACCTGTATTATTTCGACCACGTTCCGCCGCGCTCGCCGGTGTTGCCGTGGGCCCATGCGATCGGTGCAGCCCATTCGGAGGAGGAACCCTACGTGTTCGGTAATTTCGACCCGACGCTCGTTTGGACGCCGCAGGACCAGAAGCTTGGCCATGACGTCTCCACGTACTGGACCAACTTCGCAAAATTCGGCACCCCAGACGGCGACGGTCTGCCCGACTGGCCCGCATTCAGCGACGCCTCAACGCGGACCATGTACTTCACTGACGGCCCCCACGTTGGCGACCTGCCCAACCGGCGGAAACTCGAGGTTCTCGACGCCTACTTCGCCTGGCGCAGGACTCCCGACGGTGAAGCTTGGGTTCGCCAGGCCCCTTCTGCCCCGCCGCCGCGTTAGCCGGAACAACTCGAGCGCCACCCCGACGCCATAGGGGAAGGCCGGCCCCTCCCAGCCCGTCGATGCGGTGGGCTAGTGCAGCCAGCCCCCCGTGGCCTGGATCGGTGCGAGCTCGCCAAAGCGGGTGACCCAAGCCGCCAGAGCGAACCGCGCGGCATCCTTTCCCTCGGATTGGGGCATCGGGATCGACGCCCGCAATGCGGGCCCCTGATTCTCGGTGGAGAACGGCTCATCCTTCATCCAAAGGACCGCGAACTCGTGCTTCAAGGTGGCGCCATTGTTTTCGCCCGCCATCACCTTTGACGCGATTCCCCCGCCCAGGAGCGCCACATGCGCCTCATACATTGCGGGAACGCCCTCCAGATCATGACCCGGAATGAAGCTGATTCCGCAGACATGGTCGTCGCCTATGCTCACCTTGAGCTCGCCCGTCATCCCTCCCTGCGCGTCCGCGAAGGCATGCTGCGGCCTCCATTCGACCCCGTTCCTCACGAAGCAGGGTGTGTACACCGTCTTCGTGCCCCAAATGGACGCATAGGCGTATTCACGGTCCGTGAACTCGGGCTTCGACAGGCGATCGTTCCAGCCCAGCCCGTTCCAGAACGTCACGTGGAATTCCATGGGCACAAAATCTCTCCAGAGGCCCGGCTTGTCCCGCAGTTCGCCAAGCCATTTCTCGGCGGGAGGGCAGCTGCTGCAGCCTTCGCTCGAATAGAGCTCGATCACCGCCACCTGGGCGGTGCCGCTCGAGAACCGGGTCGGATCCGCCGCCGCGCTGGCGACCGCGATCAGGAATGCCATCGTTGCGGCGGTCTTCATTGGAATGGAGCGAGGGTTGGGCGAACGGCTGCCGTCAGGGATTGACCTCGATCTCGCGGCGTCTGGCAAAACTCCATCGGGTTCCCCGGAGCGAGTGGGCGACGGCCCAGACCGAGCCGGAGAGGGCCGTCGTCACAAGCAGCTTCATCCACTGCTGCCCGCTGGCGGGTGCCGAGATAACCCCAGGAAGTTGCACCAGGAGTGCGAACCAGCCGATCATGACCGCCTCGAGCGTCGCCGCCAGGCGCGGAGCGATCGCAAGCAGGATTCCGAGTCCCGCCGCGAAGTGTCCGGCGCCCGTAAGGTAGGCAAAGAAGACGTGGCCGGGCAGCCAGCCCGGCACCATGTTTGCCGTTATCTGGGTGTATTTGAAATGCGACAGGCCGAGGATCAGGCACGAAATGCCGATCAGAAGTCGGGCCGTCCGAATTCCCCACGGTGCGAAGCGGCGAGCGCCTGCCAGGCCCGGGTCTTCCGCGCACTCTCGCTGCGCGATCGATGTATGAATCATCCAGCATCCGCACACCATCATGACGCTTTCGGCCGCTCCGAGCAAAACGCCGATGTCCGCCGGGGCATGGGCGACCCTCGGGGCCTGCTGGATAAGCACCCAGCTCAGGAGGTAGGCCGTCATCAAGAGGGCGGAGCCCGCGGCGGTCCGCCTTGCCAGCATGCCCAGGCCGAATACCAGAAGAAATGCACCCGAGAGGCGGGCGAGGACTTCGCGCCTTTCCACCGTTTCCTGAAACGTCTGCCACACGAACGAGAAGTCGCCGGAGACAAGGCTGACAAGACCCAGCCCGGCCAAGCCCGAAGCGAGAAGAACCTGTCCCGGGTCGACTGCGCCCAATCCCGTGCCGCCTGATGGGTTCTCCCGTGAATGGGTCACGGCTATTGATGTTGCTCCATCGGGATAGTCTTTAGCGGTCCCACCTCCACGTGGCCCTCCGGCATCGGCGCCCTGACGAGCCTGCCGGTATTCTTGCCGAAGTAAGCCGAGGCGCTGGCGGCCATGCCCTCCAGGGCCTTGCTGATGTCATCATTCCTCTCGCGGATGCTGAAGCGCACTTCCCAGAGCAACTTGTGCCTCTTGTGCTTCCACAATTCCGAGAAATCGTAGGCCATGAGGACGACAAAATAGCGGTGCTCCTCGAGCTCGCCGATCAAATCCTGAGTCCGGAATTCAAGGGCCGTGCCGCGGGACTGCTCCTCGGGGACCAAGTCGGAGTCAAACCCGAGCATCTTGGCATTCTCGTAATCGAGCATCAAACGCTGCTTGTCCTCCGCCGCGGACGCCGAAAGGGCGGCGGAAAAGGCGTTGTCCAGATCAACCTGTGCGGGGGACCTCAAGGCGTACGTGCCGGTCGACGACGTGGCCATCTGCTGCGGGGCCATGGTGTCATTGGGGTTGAAATGCACCTGCTCGGGATGGTTCGCCGCCAGGGCCGCCGCACTGGCGCTCGCCAGGTTCTGGCTCGCCTGCGAGTTCGTGCGGCTCTCGGGGGTGCGCGTGGTTCCCCAATAGACCATGATCAGCAGATCGGTCCGGGTTGGATCCGCGCTTGAATGGTATCCCTGGCTCGCAAGGTGCGGCGCCATCACCTTCGCGACGTCCATGAAATCTAAAAGGTCCTTCGTGCCGCCTTCGGTGCCCCTGATGACGCCGCCGTTGCCAAAGACGAAGGTCTCCGGCTTGTAGCTTCCGTCCGGCAGCCTCGTGCGCGTGTAATCGCCGCTCGCCGCGGCGGAAATCGCAACCGCCTCGTCGCTATCGCCCGCAACGGATGCGGGGACAAGGGGCGCCTGCAGAACCACGATCGCCAAGAGCCGCGCAAACCGAGTTTGGCGACGCACCGACCCCGATCCCGTTGCGCTCGCAGCCCCGTGATTCGGGCCTGCATCCGGCTGGAGGGGATGAGCGTGGCGAATTGTCATGATCAAGTCGTCGTGAACGGGGCACACCTTCGGTTTGATTGTCCCGCAATAGTACACCACAATGGACTCTTTAGTAGGTCCATATTCGGTTTTATTAATTGGACCATTATTCAATCCTCCCATGCCCAAAGTTGCCCAAAATTCCGACCTGGCGCTACGGCCCCGCACCCCGAACCAGAAGCTGTACCGCTGGATCCACAATGAGCTCAGGACATCCGTGCTTGAGGGAAGGCTCGCCCCGGGGATCAGGCTTCCATCCAGCCGAGGCATCGCGCGGCAATATGGTGTTTCGCGAGGCACGATCGTGGCGGCCTTTGCACAGCTCCTTTCGGAGGGGGTCGTCGAGAGCCGCGTGGGAAGCGGGACCTTTGTCAGGCGCATGCTTCCGGAAGGCCGAACAGACCCGAGGAGGCCCCATTCAAGAAACGCGGAGGTGGTATCGAGCGCCTCGCTCTCCTCCCGGGGGTCGTGCCTGGCGCGCCATCCTTTCCCGAAGATATGGTCAAACCGTTCTGCGCCGGCCTTCCGGATCGGCCTGCCCGCCTTGGGCGCCTTCCCGACGGGCCTGTGGAGCCGGATCGGAGCGCGGCGTTTCCGGCAGTCCACGCCGTCAATGTTGTCGTACGGCGATACGCTGGGATACAGGCCTCTGCGAAGCGCAATCGCTCAGTATCTCGGGCTCGCGCGCGGCATCAAATGCACGGAGGACGAGGTGGTGATCACCACGAGCACCCAGCAGTCGCTCGACCTGGTAACGAGGCTTCTTCTCGATCCGGGAGACGGGATCCTGGTCGAGGATCCCGGTTATCCCGGAGCGGTCTCCCTGTTCCGGGCTTCCGGCGCCCGAGTCGTAGCGGTACCCGTTGATGAGCAGGGCCTCGATTGCGCGGCGGGACGTGGCAGATACCGGGGCGCGAGAATGGCGTATGTCACCCCCAGCTGCCAATTCCCGCTGGGCGTGACGATGTCCTTGTCCCGCCGCCTCGAATTGCTCACGTGGGCCAAGGAGAACAATGCCTGGGTGTTTGAGGACGACTATGACGGAGTCTTCAGGTTCTCCGGCCGACCCCTGGCCGCCCTCCGGAGCCTGGATGCAAGCGGGTGCGTGATCTATTCGAACAGCTTCAACAAGCTCCTCTTCCCCACGCTTCGCCTCGGGTTCCTGCTGGTGCCGCCCCGCCTGGTGGATGCCGTCACGGCGGCAAAGTCCGTCATCGAGCGCTTCCCCCCGTTCCTGGAACAGGCGATATTGTGCGACTTCATAACCGAAGGCCACTTTGGCCGCCACATACGCCGGATGAGGGAGATGTATTCAAGCCGCCTGGGTGCCATGGTCCAGGACGCGCGGGAGAAGCTGTCGGGCCTCATGGACCTGTCGCCGGTGCACACGGGCCTCCAGGCGATCGGATGGCTCGCCGACGGAATTGATGACGCCGAGGCCTGCCGGCTGGCCGCAGTGAACGGAATTGACTCGGTCGCCCTCTCGACGCTGACCCTCAATAGATCGATGCCACCGGCCATGCTGCTTGGCGTCGCCTCGGCCGACGACCGCGCGATACACAACGGCATCGAGGGCCTGGCCACCGTGCTGCGAAGCCTAAGGAAGGGCAAAGCGGGCAGGTAGGGGACAACGAATCAGGCGACGGAAACAACCGCCACAGGGGGCCCGCGCGTCGTTTCGCGCAGATTGGGTCGGCCCCTTACTTGGGGCCGTCCGACAGGGGCGAGGGAGGCAAAGGCCCCGTGGGCCACGAGGAGGGCCTTTCTCCCATCTGAAGCGCGAGCGTGCCCCCGGCCTCTATGCTGGCGTGCCGGATCCACGCCGAGTCCAGGGGCTGGCCGTTGAGCGCCGCGGAGACGATGTAGATGTTCCTGTCCGAGAGGTTGTCGGCCCTGATCGTGAACGTCCTGCCGTTCGCAAGCCTGAGGGAAACCGAGGGGAAGGCAGGGGTCCCGAGGAGATAGACGTCCTGGCCGGCGTTCGGGAAGAGACCCATCGCGCTAAAGGCATACCAGGCCGCCATCGCCCCGGAGTCGTCGTTGCCGGGAAGGCCGCCTGGCGTCGCGGCATAATTCGTGGTCACGATCTTGTGGACGCGCTCCGCCGTCCTGTCGTAGCGCCCGGCCCAGATGTAGAGGTAGGGCGTGAGGAAGAAGGGCTCGTCCGTCACGTCGCAAAGCCCGGGCGTGTCAAAGAGCGCATCGAGCCGGCCGACGAACGTCTTGGCGCCTCCCATTTTCGCGATGAGCCCCGTCACGTCCTGCGGCACAAAGAAGGAATAGGTCCAGGAATTCCCCTCGTAGAACGTGTCACCGTGCCAGGAACAGCCCTCCGTCGCCTTGAAGGGCTCCATCCAGGCGCCGCTGCGGTGCCTGGAGCGGATGAAGCCCGAGTACCCGCCGTCGGAGAGGCTTGGATCCCAGAGGTTCACCCACTGGCCCGCGCGCTTCAGGTATTTCGCGGCGTCGCCGTCCTTGCCGAGCCCACGCGCCATGAGGGCGATCCCAAAGTCGTTGTAGGCGTACTCCATCGTCTTCGACGCCGAGCGGTCGGTGCCCTCCATGGTGCAGTAGCCGAGGCCGTGCCAGTCGGAGAGGCCTCCCCTGCCCTCCTTGAACGGGTCGACCGGGGGCACCTCCGCGTCCTTCGCGACCGCGGCGTAGGCATCGTCCCAGTTGACGCCCGGCAGGTGCTTCACGAAGGCGTCCGCGATGAGCGTGTCGGCGTCGCTGCCCCCCTGCGTGCGGCCGTTGGAGTTGCCCGAGCGGCCGTCGGGCAGGAATCCGTCGTGCCTGGAGATGTCGACGAGCGACCGGACGATATCCGACTCCCGCTTCTCGGCGATCAGGGTCAGGAGGGGGTTCGAGACCCGGAACGTGTCCCAGATGGTGTAGAAGTCGTCGTAGGACGGCTCCTTGGAGGTCCACAGCGGGTTCTCGCCGGTTCGGTCCACCGGCATGAGCATGAGGTGGTAGAGCGAGGTGTAGAAAAGTTTTGTTTGTCCGGGGGTCCCGCCCGAGGCCTGGACGCCGCCGAGTGCCTCCTCCCATGCGCCGACGCCGGCGGCGAGCGCCTTCCCGAAGTCGAACCCCTCGATCTCCCCGGCGTTGGCCTTCGCCTTGGCGACGCTCACGAAGGAGACGCCCACCTTGACCCTGACTACCTTCCCCGGGACGAAATCCAGCCAGGCCCCCGTCAGGATCTGGCCGCCCGATTCCCGCCGGCCTCCCGGGTGCAGGGGGTGGGCGTCCTGCCTGTTCCAGGTCCCGAAGGCGGCGGCCGGCGTGTCGCAGACCGCGTAGTAGTAGACCGTGAAGGGGCGCGTCTGCTGGTTCCACCCTCCGACCAGGGTGCACGAGCCGGAGACCTCGGTGGGGGACACCACCTCGACGGACGACGACGTCACCATCTGGCCCTCGCCGTAGGCGATTCCGCCGGTCAGGCAATGGCCCGAGTCGAACAGCAGGTGCGCCGGGCCGACCGCTGGATAGGTGAAGCGGTAGAGGGCCGCGCGGGCCCCCGCGGTCACCTCGGCCCGAACCCCGTAGCGCCTGAGGGTGACGGCGTAGTAGCAGAGCCGTGCCTCCTCGTTCTCGGGAGGCGAACCCAGGTCCTCGATGGCGAGGCCCCCCACCGTCGGCTGGATGAGGATGTTCCCGTACTTGGGCCCGCCGCCCGTCCCGCTGACGTGCAGCTGGCTGAAGCCGTTTATGTCCGCCCCGAATGCATACCCTGAATTCTGGTCGTTTGCGCCGGTGTCCGGGCCGGGCTTGACCATACCGAAGGGGAGCGACGGCCCGATCGTCGTGTTCCCGCCGTCCCGGGTCCCGATCGCCGGGTCGACGAGCTCGGCGATGCCGGCGCGGGCGGGGATTGCCGCGAGGCCCAAGGCAAGGGCCAGGAGCCCGGCCCTCCTGCACGCCGCTCCGCCGATCCGACGCATCCCAAGGTTCGTTGAGTCCATGATAGGGGGCGGGAATTTTCCGCCCAACGCCCCGCCAAAACAATGGGAATCCGCCGCCGTCACGGGATCATTAGCCGCGCCACTGCGCCAGCGGAGTTCCTCGAGACGCCCCGGTGCTACGGCATCCTCTGCAGGAACCTGCCGAACCTCGGCTCGCCCCACTTCTGCATGTCGACCGAGGCGACGATGGCCGAGGCCCGCCCGACGATGCGCTCCCGGGACACGCAGCCGATGAACCGCGAGTCGTTGCTGTTGTCGCGGTTGTCCCCCATCACGAAGTAGCATCCCGCCGGCACGCGCACGGGCCCGAATGTCCTGAGCGCGGCGCGCCGCGGCAGGACCATGATCTTGTGCGGGCGGTCACCGAGGTGCTCCTCGGCGAACAGGGCCTCGTTCCCGGGGCCGGCACCGACCAGGTCCGACAGGCCCTTGTCCCGGGCGGCCGTGTAGTCGACGGGCCTCCCGTTGATCGTGAGGCGCTCCCTGTCCATCGAGACCACGTCGCCCGGCAGGCCGACGATGCGCTTCACGAGCCGCGTCCCGTCCTTCGGCGAGAAGAACACGACGACGTCGTTGCGCTGAGGGTCGCCCCATTCCGCGACATGGCGGGTCGTGAACGGGACCTTCAGGTCATACGCGAGCTTGTTCACGAGGACGAGCTCCACGGGGACGATCGACGGCATCATGGACCCCGTGGGGACGTACTCCCAGTCGACGATGGCCGACTTGAGCGGGGCGACGATCACCAGCATGAGGCCGAAGGGGATGATCCATTCCCGGAGCACATGCCTGCCGAGGCGCCTGAGGGTCCCGTGGGTCTTCATAGCCCCGAAACGTGCGGGAAACCGCGTCCGGCGCAAGCGGAAGAACCCCGGGGTGCCACCGTGGGCTTATATTGGAGCCTACAGGGATGCTATAGGGCGCTCGCCTCCGATAATCCGGCCACCGACCGCCCCGCCCCGTTGACATCGCAGGGCGCGGTCCGCAGGCTGCGCCCAGAACAGGATACCCCCATGATCCGATCCCTGCTCAGAGTTGCGTTCCTATCACTCGCAGCCGGACCGGCGGCGCTATTCGGGGCCGACCCGGTCGCGCCGCCCCCGGGATGGCACGCGCAGACGCTCGGCCAGGCCGTCGCGTACCTGGGGCTCTTCACCGGCATCGGCATCTTCCTCGCGATCATCGGCTACAAGGTCTTTGACCGGTGCACCCCCGGACACCTTCACAAGGAGATCATCGAGCACCGCAATGTCGCCGCCGCCATCATCGGCGGCTCCGTCATCCTAGGCGTGTGCATCATCATCGCGGCGGCAATGCTGGGCTGAGCGGCACCTTAAACGGGTGAAGCGAAGCCACAGAATCGTGCTGGTGCTGCTGGGCGGGGCGTCAGCCGGCGCGTTCTCGGGCTGCTCGGAGTCGGGCATCGGAAGGCCCGTTCGGATCAGCTCCCAGTGCGTCTACATGAACGACTACTACGTGCCGGGGGTCGGCTTCTACCACGCGCCGTTCCACAGGTTCTACGCCTACCGCTACAACAGCTATGATCCCCGCATGAAGATGTACTATTACGGCGGGCAGTGGGCGCTGTTCCCCCACCAGAGCCCGATCAACATCTCGTCCCCCACCGAGGACGCGGCGAAGCTGGCCGAGGCCTCGCGCACCGACGTCGTGCGCGGGGGCTTCGGGAGCTCGTCCGGCGGATTCTCCACCTGGTCCTGATGCGACGCCTCACCTGCACACCAAGGCCCGACTGGAAGGCGAAGGTCGAGGAAGTCGGCCTCACCTACCATTCGCACGACACGGGCCCGTATTGGGACGAGTCGGCGTGCTATGAATTGACGGCGCCCGAGGTCGACACCCTCGAGCGGGCGGCGCGCGACCTGCATTACCTGTGCATCGACGCGGCGGAGGCCGTGATCAGGAACAACTGGTGGGATCGCCTTGCGATCCCCCCCGCCGCGGTGCCCGCAATCCTCAACTCGTGGGAGCGCGACGACTTCAGCCTCTACGGGCGCTTCGACCTTGCCTATGACGGCGCCTCGGCTCCGAAGCTCCTTGAGTACAACGCCGACACGCCTACGGCCCTCGTCGAGGCGTCGGTCGTCCAGTGGTTCTGGCTGCAGGACACCCGGCCCTGGGCCGACCAGTTCAACTCCATCCACGAGCGGCTGATCGAGGCCTGGCGCCGCTGGAACGGCCGGAGCATCCATTTCAGCGGCATCAAGGAGCACGCCGAGGACGGCCAGACGGTCCTCTACCTGCGCGACACCTGCGTCCAGGCAGGGATCGAGACCCGGGTGGTGTTCGTCGATGACATCGGGTGGGATCCGGGAAAGCGCTGCTTTGTCGACCTGGAGAACGTCCGGATCGAGAACTGCTTCAAGCTCTACCCGTGGGAGTGGCTCTGGAACGAGGAGTTCGCGGTCCACCTTCCCTCCGAGCCGGTCCGTTTCCTCGAGCCCGCGTGGAAGATGCTCCTGAGCAACAAGGGCCTGCTCCCGGTCCTCTGGGAGCTCTACCCGGACCACCCCAACCTCCTTCCCGCCTACGACAGCCCGGAGCGCCTCGGTTCCTCCTACGTGGCCAAGCCCAAGCTCAGCCGGGAGGGGGCCAACATCGCCCGAGTCGAGGGCGGGGTCGTCGTCGAGGAAACCGACGGGGGCTACGGCTCCGAGGGCCGCGTCTACCAGGCGCTGGCGCCCATACCGGAACTGGAGGGGAACCACCCGGTATGCGGCGTCTGGATCGTGGACCACGAGCCGGCGGGCCTCGGCATCCGCGAGGACAGCCGGCGGATCACGGGCAACCTGAGCCGGTTCGTGCCCCATTTCTTTCAAAAAGATGATTAGCCTCGGATCAGGCAATCCAACCGCCCTGAAGGTCGGCCAGGAGGGGCTCATCTTCGGGCACCATGCGACGGTCACCGGTCGGTCCGTGCTCAAGTCCCTGGACGGCTACAAGTGGAACGAGTATCACCTGAAGCTGGCCGGCGGGAAGGACACCACGCTGGTGTACGAGAGCGGCGTCTGGAAGCGGTTCGCTCTCTTCGATCCCGACACCGCGATGAGCGCCAGCGACGCCGCGGCCGCCGAGATAGGCGACCAGGTCACCTTCCAGGGCAGGACCGCCAACGTCAACTACGTCGGCCAGTCCCGGGTCGCCTTCATCGAGGGAACGGCGCCAGAGGGCTACCGGGTCGGAAGCCAGGCGCACTATTTCAACGCCGAGGTGGGCAATAAGCTGTTCGTGGTCAGCTGGACCGGCGACGAGGTCGAGTTCTATGAGGGCCAGAACCTTCCGAGGGGCGAGGTGGAGAGCGCCTTCGGGCTTCCGAATCCGTCGCTCTTGGCCGGGATCTTCTCGGGGGGGAGCGGCGGGCTCGACAGCTGGCTCGACGGAAACAGCCAGCTTGCGGGAACGATCCTTGTCGCGTGCGCCATCTTTGGGTTCGCCTTCTTCGAGGGTGGCGGCGGATCGTCGGAGCCGACCGTCGAGCCCCCGCCGCCGATCCAGGCCCCCGCGCTGCGCCTCCCCGCCAAGGCCGAGGGCAACCTTGCGGGCCGCCTCTACGTCATCGCGGGGCACCAGGTAAACGAGATCTCCGAGATACGCGGCGTTTTCGGCAGGCACGAGTACGATCTCGTCGACGAGCAGGGCACCCACGCCCTCCTCGTCCAGGGCCTGTCGTGGAACGCGCGCCAATGGTACCTCTTCTGGCCGGCCACAAATTCGGTGGTGCTATGGCCGAATCTGAGTCCGCTTTATATCCCGCCCAACCAGGCCGCGACGTTCACCCCGGGGTTTGCCTTCAGGATCAATGACAAGCTGGCCGCGATCCGGACGCTTTTCATGTGCCGCACAACGAGCATGGACGGCGTGGCGCCCCGGGCGTTGTGGACGGGCTCGGTCCGCTATGGCTTCACGGCCCAGGCCAAGGACGGATGGATCTTGGCGCGCTGGAATGATACCGAAATCGAGTTCCATGAGGGCCGCATCTTGTCCGAGCAGGAGGTGCGGCAGGCATTCGGCCCCGGTGTCTCAAGGTGAAGGGGCTTCCAAAGCGGAGCACTTGACGACTTCAATAGCGCCCGAAAGGCATGCGGAGATAGCGGCTCAGCGGTTCCCAAGAGCGACATTTTTGGTCCAATGGAGGCATCAACTCAATGTGCAACGTGGTTGGCTGCGTAAGCGATCGATCGCGTTCCAGAACTACGCTTTGTCTCGAAATGATCCGGAGTGAGCAACAAGCGGCGGCGGGGGTTGGCCGGTCGGGCCAGCTCGTTAATCTCACCAGCCTGCAAATCCTTGATGTAGTATCGCCCGGTGCGGTGTTATTTCACCAAGCATCCCATCATCGGCGTTCCTGGATTCTCCAGCCAGGTACCCCCTCCAGCTTTCCCATTCCTTATCGATTGAATACCCTTGAACCGCCAATTCTGTTTCAGCTTGCCGCTGCCGGCCGTTTTAATCCCACCCGCCTGTATCGGATCGAGTTTGTGGTCGAGGTCGAACCCATCGAGTCTCACCTGGAATAGATCCAGATCTTCCTCCTTTTCGTGTGTCCTGAGCCGTCCGCTGTTAATCCTGCATGAACTTCCCGCGCCTGATCGTCACTGCGCTTTGGCTAGGCTCCGCCGCGCTCACGGTGGCGGCAAACCAGGCTGATTCAATTTTCGACTATGATCGCACCGCGCCGCTTGGACTGCATGAAGTCGGTCGTGAAACGCGCGGGTCCGTCCTGATACGCGATATTACCTTCACTCCGGTCAACCCACCGGTGAAGGCCTTTCTCGTCTCCCCAGCTGCCGGCGCTGGCGGGCACGCCGCTATCCTCTACGTTCATTGGCTGGGTGAGCCCGTCACCACCAACCGCACCGAATTCCTCGACGAGGCGATCGCACTTGCCGACCACGGTGTCGTTTCGCTGCTCGTCGACACGATGTGGGCTGAGCCCAAGTGGTATGGCCATCGCGTTCCCGAGGAGGACTACGCCCGTTCGATCCGCCAGGTGATCGAGTTGCGCCGCGCCCTGGATCTGCTGATGGCCCAGCCTGGCGTGGATCCGCATCGCGTTGCCCTCGTTGGACACGACTTCGGCTCGATGTATGGCGTGCTGGCGGGTGCGCTCGACCACCGAGCCAGAACCTATGTTTTCATGGCTGGGGTGCCGCATTTCATCGATTGGTTCCTGTTCGCCCGCCAACCGCAGGACCCGGCTTCCTACCGACGCCAAATTGCGCCGCTCGACCCGGCGAATTTCGTCGGTCGCCTTTCGCCCGCCTCGGTCTTTTTCCAGTTCGCGCAAAAGGACGACTTCGTGAGTGCCGCGCAAGCCGCCGAGTTCTACGCCGCCGCCGGACCACGCAAGCAGAGGGCCACCTATCCAGGAGGGCACGACATGCACACGGCCGCGGTTGCAGCCGACCGCGTTGCCTGGCTCTCCCGCGAACTGGAGCTGAACCGAACCGATTGAGCCTCGTCGGAATCACTGACCCGCATTCGACTATCTCGGTCGCCAGAAGAAGTAGCCGCCCATTGTTCCCATCCAGCGAGTCGGCCGGCCATCGCTGAACCAGGGTCGACCTCATGCCGGGCGGAACTAAGGTTTCCGCGTCGAACCGCCGCGTCCCGATAAGCACCCATTTAGGTTCGCACGGCAGATGTGCTCGGTTGGAAAATCCCGGGTAACGCGTTGCCAGGCAAACTCTCCTCAGTAAGCTTCCAGACATCTCAACTTATGCAATACCACCTGCGTTTTGCCTTTTCACTTCTCGCTTCGCTGATGATCCTCAAATCCACTAGGGCTGCGGATTCTGAGAATGATCCCTACCTCTGGCTCGAAGACGTTCACAGCGCTCGGGCCATGTCCTGGGTTCAGGCTGAGAACGAAAAGACGCTAGCCGTCCTCGAGAAGGATTCGCACTACCCGGAACTCTATTCGGAGGCGCTCGCGATTGCCGAGGCTGAGGACCGGATACCAATGCCATCGACGATCGGTGGGGCGATTTACAATTTCTGGCAGGGCAAAGGGCATACCCGGGGGTATTGGAGGAAGACAACGCTCGACTCCTATCGTACCGCGAGTCCGGACTGGATGACGGTGCTCGATCTCGACGAGCTCGCCCTGTCCGAAAAGGCGAACTGGTTTATCAAGAACATCGATCCTGTGGAGCCGAAGGAGAACAAATGCCTGATCAGCCTATCCGATGGCGGCGAGGATGCTGTCACGGTCCGGGAATTTGACCTTACGTCCAATTCATTTGTCGAAGGAGGCTTCGTGCTGCCCAAGGAGAAACAGCGTTTTGCATGGGAGGATGAGGATACGCTCCTCGTTTCGCGCGAGTGGTCGGCGGGCGAGCTGACGACCTCGGGGTACCCGTTCATTGTGAAGCGCCTGAAACGAGGCACACCGCTCGCTGATGCAAAGGAGATCTTTCGTGGGCGTCCGGATGACGGCGGCTATGGAGTGACCCCGATTGTGCTCCATGACTCGCTGGGAAACCGAGCTGAATTGATCCATCGACCGACGACAACCTTTGAGGCTGAAACCTACCTGGTCGCAGGTGCACAGGTGCGTCTGTTGAACCTGCCGAAAAAATCTACAATCCGCGCGCTCGTGGCGGGTCAACTGATCGTCAGCGTGGCCGAGGACTGGAAGCCTGCCGACATACCGTTCACGTCAGGCTCCTTGCTTGCTTTGGACCTCGCGGCTCTGGGCGAGGACCCTGTCCACCTTAGGCCGACCCCTCTCTTCGTGCCTGGGCCTCGCGAGACGCTCGACGAAGTAGATTCATCCAAGGGAGTGCTGATCGTGACAACCTTCGACAATGTTCGGGGCAGGGCGTTTGTTTACAAACCAGCGGCAGACGGAAAATGGACCACCGAGCGCCTTGGCCTTGCGGACAATACAACGATCTCGATCGCCGATGCGTCAATTCACGGCGACGGCGTCTTCCTCAGCGTCGCTGGATTCCTGCAGCCAAACAGCCTTTGGCTGTTTACTGGCTCGAATGCGGGTCTTGCTGAAGTAAAATCCCTTCCCGCAAAATTTGATGCGTCGCACTCCGTGTCTGAACAGCTCGAGGCGACGTCGAAGGACGGGACCAAGGTCCCGTATTTCGTGGTTCACCCGAAGGACATGAAGCTCGATGGGAGCAACCCGACCGTCCTCACCGCCTACGGCGGCTTTCAGATATCGAGAACGCCCTTTTATCTGGGATCCACCGGAAAGCTATGGTCTGAACGAGGAGGCGTATTTGTGCTGGCCAATATCAGGGGTGGAGGCGAGTTCGGCCCCGCGTGGCATGAGGCTGGCCTAAAGACACATCGGCAGGTCATCTATGATGACTTCGCAGCCGTCGCACAGGATCTGATAACACGCGGCATCACGAGTCCTCGCAGGCTAGGTATAGAGGGCGGCTCCAACGGTGGGCTCCTGATGGGCGTGGAGTTTAATCAACACCCTGAGCTTTGGAATGCCGTGGATATTCAGGTGCCGCTCCTCGACATGGTCCGCTATGAAAAGATTGCCGCCGGCAGTTCATGGGTGGGAGAGTATGGAAGTGTCTCCGTTCCCGAGGAGGCCGCCTTCCTCGCAAAGATATCGCCCTATGCGAATATCCGGCGCGGGGTTGCGTATCCCCAGCCGTTCATCTGGACGACGACCAAGGATGACCGGGTGGGGCCCCAGCATGCGCGAAAGTTCGCGGCGCGCCTCTCCGAATTTGGAATTCCCTACTATTACTTTGAAGTCATTGAGGGCGGCCATGGCTCGGGGGCCAACCTCAAGGAGCGCGCGCACACGGGGGCCCTGGAATTCACCTATTTCACGAAGAAGCTCATGGATTAGCTGCGTTTGGCCAGCCGGATGGTCTCTTTGCGTCAAACACGGCCCGAATGTTCCTAAAGGGACCGGTTGTGAAACAGGCGCGAACCCTGCGGACGGCGGGTTCACGCGGTGGGTCGATGCTTTCCTAGATGGTCTACAGGAAACGATTGACAGGCGACTCCTAGAGCGTCTAGGAGAGCTCCATGCCCAAGGACAAAGCCGACTTGTTGCAGGGAACGCTCGACATGCTGATCTTGAGATCACTTGAGGCCGGCCCATCTCATGGATTCGGCGTATCGGGGGTCATCCGACGTTTCTCCAAGGACGCGTTGCAAGTGGAGCAGGGTTCTCTCTATCCGGCGCTCTACCGCCTGGAGGCGGAGGGTTGGATTCGTTCGGAATGGGGAATCTCCGAAAATAATAGGAAGGCGAAATTCTACGAGCTGACGGCTGCAGGCAGATCGCAGCTCAGGCTGGAGACCGCGAATTGGGCGAGGATGTCGTCCGCAATCAACCTAGTCCTAGGCCATGCATGACCCAACCCCTGTGAGCGGCCGTCTGCGCCGGCTCGGTCGCCGGTTTTTGTTCCTGTTTCGCAGGAGCAAGATTGAGGCCGAGATGGCGGAGGAGATGCGCCTGCACATCGAGCTGCAGACTGCGGAATTTCGCGAGACGGGAATGACGGCCGACGAGGCGGAGATGAAGGCCCGGCGCGAATTCGGCCACATGGATGGCATTCGTGAGAGGTGCCGAGACGAGAGTGGAATCCTGTGGGTCTCCCAGCTGGGCCAGGATCTGCGCTACGCTTGGCGCATGCTCGCCCGTTCCCCGGGCTTCACCCTCGCGGCGGTGCTCACGCTCGCCCTGGGGATAGGTGTCAACACGGCGATATTCAGCCTCGTTGACGAGATTCTCCTAAGGCCGCTACACGTGACAGATCCGGGCGATCTGGTCCTTTTTCATTGGTCCTCGAAGGTAGATCTGCCGGTGCCGACCAGCGGAAGGTGGGAGAGGGATCCCGTCACCCAGCAGACGACGTGTACCTCGTTCTCCTTGCCCGCATTCGAGGCCATCAGGAGACGGAATCAGGCGCTGTCCGGAATCACGGCCTTCGCGCCAATCTCCCGTTTGACGGTTGTCGCCGACGGGCAGGCTGAGGTGGTTGGGCTGGGGCAGCTGGTCTCCGGCAGCTACTTTTCGGTCATGGGGATAGCTCCGGCAGCCGGAAGGCTGCTGGAGGCCACTGACGACGGCCCCGGGGCCCCGGGGGTTGCAATGGTTTCCTATGGCTATTGGATGCGCCGGTTCGGCGGAGATCCGTCGACGATCGGCAAGGCGATACTCGTGAATCGCGTTCCGATTACCATAGTGGGTGTGGTGCCGCGGCGATTCCCGGGCTCGCTTCAGGTAGGCGACGCCCCTGACCTTTTCCTGCCGCTCGTCCTCGCCCGGGGCATGGGTGCCTTCGAGATGATCGACAAGCCTGACGCGCTCTGGTGGGTGCAGATAATTGGCCGGCTGAGAGCCGGAATGAGCCCCTTGCAGGCGCTCTCCGAACTTGGACCGGCGTTCCAACAATCGGCGCTAGAAAGCCTCAAGCTTGCCGGGGCTCCTCCACCCAAGTCCCCGGACGACCAGCCGACGCTGAAGGCGGGCCCCGGTGGACAAGGGCTCAACGAGCTCCGAAATGAGTATCGGCAGCGATGGGAGATCCTCACGGGACTTGGCATCGCGATCCTAGCAATAGCCTGCGCCAACCTGGCGAGCCTGCTCCTGGCCAGGGGCGCGGCCCGCCAGCGGGAAATGGGCGTGCGCCTTGCGATGGGCGCCGGCCGGGGCCGCATCGTGCGGCAGCTTCTCACCGAGAGCATCCTGTTGGCCGGGCTCGGCGGCGCGCTTGCCGTGCCGTTTGCCGTATGGGTTGAGGTCGGCCTAGTGGCCATGCAGCCCCGGGTCGAAGGGCACACGCTGTCCCTGGTCCCGCAACTCGATCCGGGGGTTTTCCTGACCGCCGCCACGATTTCGGTGCTCACTGGGGTCATCTTCGGCTTGGTGCCGGCCGTTCGGGCCTCACGGATAAATATCAGCGCCGAATTCCAGGGCGGCACCAGCAACCGCGCCGGGTCTCGGTCGGGCCTGGGAAAGTCACTTCTGGTAGTCCAGGTGGCGCTCACACTCATGCTCCTCGTTGGCGCGGGCCTCTTCGCCGGCACTCTTCGCAATCTCGCCTCCGTGGACGTTGGCTTTGATAGCAGGGGATTGCTGCTCTTTCATCTTAACCCAAACCCGGACGGCTCTAGCTTTATGGCCGGCCTCGCCGTCGACAACGAGGTGGCCGCGCGGCTTCGCGCGGTCCCTGGCGTCGCCTCAGCCACGTTTTCACGGATGCCCCTCCTGAGCGACATGGGCTGGAACACGCGAATTAGCGTCGTGGGCCGGCCCCTTCGCGACGACGGCCATGACACGACAATGGTAAACTTCGTTGCCGGGAATTTTTTCTCGACATACGGAATCCCGATCATTGCGGGGCGAGCAGTTGATATGGCTGACGGGGCGCGGGGTGGATCCGTCGCCGTCGTGAACCAGGCCTTTGTGCGGGAATTCTTCGGAGGTGAGGATCCCCTCGGTCGGATCCTTCAAAGGCCAGATGCCGGGAACATGCCAGCATTGGTAACGGTCGTCGGGGTGGCGCGAGACGCAAGCTACTCGGCGGTCAGGGACCCGGCGCCGCCGACAATCTATTTCCCCTACTATTCGCAGGCGTCGGCAAAGTTGGAAGCCACGTTTGCGGTGCGCGCCTCAGGAGATCCACGGATGCTTGTCCCGCTTATCCGCGAGACAGTACACAGCGTCAATCCCCTGCTGCCGCTTGATGACCTACGGACGCAACAATCTCAGATTAGTGAACTATCCGCGACCGAGCGCATGTTTGCTTGGCTTTCAGGGGTGTTCAGCGTCCTAGCGGTCGGCCTCGTATCGCTGGGCCTGTACGGGCTCATGTCCTATTCCGTTTTCGGTCGCCAGGGCGAGATCGGCCTGCGCATTGCGCTCGGGGCGCGGCCAACTCAGGTTGTCTGGATGATCGTTCGCGAATGCATGCTGGTGGTCGGAATTGGAGTTGGCCTCGGTCTTATAGGCGCCTACGCCGCGACACGGGTCGTCTCCAGCCTGCTCTTCGGCCTTTCGGCAACTGATCCCGGAATATTTGCTGCTGGAGGAGTACTGCTCCTGCTGGTCGCGGTTTTTGCAGGATGGATGCCTGCGCTACGGGCAGCGCGCGTCAATCCGATGGTCGCGCTACGCGCCGATTAGGCACATGCATCGGAGATTGTCTGGAGACAGTCTATCCTGCGAAGTGTCCAAAAAAGGACGCATTTTGCAAAGGCTCATTCCGGAGAATCCGGCAACGCCTTTATTGCACGCGCGTGCCTAATTCAAATGGCTCAGCGGCCCGGCGAGCGATTGCTCACCGCTTCTCGACAAGATGGGCACCGGCAATCTAATTGCTGCGTGATCATCTATTCGGAAACGGAGATTGCAGATGGAATCTGATGAACGGAAAATCCGCGAGGTGCATTCGACCTGGATCGATGCCGTCAACGCCGGCGATCTTGACCGATTGCTCACCTTAATGGCGGACGATGCCGTGTTTCTCAATCCGGGCCAAGCGCCGTTCGGCCGGAATGGATTTTCCTGCGCCTTTTCGGCCGGCCACCAAAACGGGCGGATCAGTTGCATCAGCGAGTTGGAAGAGGTCGTGGTTATCGGCGAAATCGCATACACGCGAAGCCGAGACGCGTTGTCCGTGACCCGGCGCGCCGACGGGGAAGTGACGCAGCTGGCAGGCCATCGTATAACGGTATACCGCAAACAGCCCGACGGCCGCTGGCTTCTGGCCCGCGATGCCCACACTTTGGCCCCTGTGAAGAAGTGAAATCGTGAGAGGGCCGTCCGCGGCTATTAAACCACATGAAGCCGAACCAACACCAGAGAGCGGCCGAGACGTACATCAATGGCCGATTGGTCGGAACGAATTGGCACGTTTCAAAGGAACCCTTTTTCGTCCACGCAGGATTGTGAGCAGGGACAAGCGCCCGCGCGGTGTTATGCGGGTGTCCGGCAGCTCAAATCCCCGATAATTCCGATATCTGAAACCATGCTCGCAAGAAATCCGGAAGCCCCGTCAAATGAACCCGTCACCGAGTCGCTCAAGCCTCGAGGAGAGGGCAGCCCAAGAGTAAGAGAAAGCAGCAGCGAATACGTCGGCAAACGGGAGCCCCGGGTTCCCTTACCGATCCTGTTTCTCGGCTTTGTGGCCGTTGCTGCCGCAATAGCCGCAGTCCTTCACCTTTCGCGGACATAGCTGACCGGGCAGTACCCCAAATACCTTTGACCGTGTCGATTGGGCCGGTGTCCATCGTCGAACAGTGCTCAGATCGCAAAGGGATTTTGGATTCCATGATCAAGGGAGCCCACTTTCCGCTTCAACCGATGCCACTCCCCCACCGATATGGACAGCCGGCTGCGGAATCGCTCACTCTAGCAATTCAGTAGTTCGACGCGTCAATTCACCATCAGACCATGAAAACAACTAAGCTCTTTGCTAGGCTCATTTCGGCGTGGATAGCCATGTCCACCATTGCATGTTTCGCCCAAAAATCACCTGACGTTGCCACGAACGAAACGGTCGTTCGCCAATATTACACCGCCTACGAGAAGAAGGATTGGCATATGTTAGAGCTGATTCTCGCTGACGGATTCACTTTCACGAGCCCCGCAGGCGATGATCATATCAACTTGAAGCAATACAAGGAGAGGTGCTGGCCGAATGCGGCCAACACCCGGAATTTTGATTTGGAAAGAGTCATAGTTGATGGGGATGATGCCTATGTGACCTACAATGGCTGGACCAACGACGGTAGATTGTTTCGGAACACGGAGCGGTTCAGGCTAAAAGAAGGAAAGATAGTCTCAAACGAGTGTTTTTTTGGAACCGGCGTAAGTTTCCCAAACAATCAGCCAAAGAAATAGATCCTGTGTCAGATTTCAGGTGACGTGAAACTCATAGGCCCAGGTTAGGGTTCACTTGATTCATCCGACTCTGGTTCTCGCGTCCGGATGATTGGACCTAGTCGGTTTGCCGGCGTGCGAGCCCGCCAGCTTCCCTTCCTTAGAACCGGCAGGCTCCCAACGGCATTAGACGGCTGAATCGTCGGCATTTGTTTTGGGAAGACTTGCCGGAACCTCCTTCCGAAACATCGCGGTTCCCCTCGCCGCGTGCTTGGATCGCATGCGAGGAGACCCAACGGGCGCAGCCCATCAATCCCCCAATGAGCAAGTTCGAATTCCTCTCGGTGTTTGTCTCGATCATCATCGCGCTCGGGATCTCGTACATCCTGTCCAGCGCGATGCGGCTCATCCGCCGCCGGGACCACGTGCGCATTTACGGCACGACCCTGGTCTGGATGGCATCGTTGTTCCTCCTCCAGGTGCTCGTCTGGTGGCTGGCGTTCCAGCGACGGGAATCGACGAATTGGACGTTCTTCAGCTTCCTCCTGTACCTGCTGGTTCCGATCCTCGTCTCGGTGCCGGGTTATCTCCTTGTTCCCGAGATCGAGCTCGAGCTTGAGCCGAACTATGACCTTGAGAAGGAGTTCAACCACAACCGCCGGTGGTTCTTCGCCATGCTGGCTGCAGTGGGCGCAATCGGCTTTGTGGAGTCCGGAGTGAGCTCGGGCGTATGGCGGCTGGGCATAGCGAGCGCCCTGCCGCTCCTGCAGTCGGCGCTCTGCGTCGGCGCCTTCCTGATCCGAGCAAAATGGGTCCAGATGGCGATCGCCCTGACTTACCTCGCGACGCTCCTGGGCTTCATCGGCATCGTCTTCTCCCAGCTCTGACGGGGGCGCCTCGGGTGCATTCACAGGCTGGGCTCGGGCTTGTTTCCTTAACATTGGATAGTCCCGGAATCGGGAAATCAACGTCCCGGATTCGAGGTTTCCAGGATACTTAGCCTGCTCAAGTAGATCCGCTATTCATTATTGTTTAATAGGTTATGGAGGCATCGAATTCTGGCATGCGCGATGCAATTAGTCTCTCGAATATCCCATAGGAGTTGTGCTAATCGGAAACCGTCGTCGTTCCCCCCATGATCTTCGAGACCCTCCTGCAAGACCTCCGTATCGGCGCCCGGGTCCTCCTCAAGGAGAAGGGATTCTGCGCCCTTGCCGTCATCGTCCTCGCTTTGGGGATCTGCGGCGTTGCCACCATGTACAGCGTCGTGAACGGCACCATGCTGCGGGGCTTCTCCTACCCCAACGCCAACCGCCTGGCGGGCATCCAGGTGATCGACGTCTCACAGCGCAATGCGAATGCCAACGGCTTCGGCGGGCAGATATTCACGCTCGATTACGAGGCGATGGTCGAGCAGCAGAAGTCGTTCGACATGCTCGCGGCGTACATTGCTGGCGCCACGGTGAACATGACCGTGGACGGGCACCCGCAGCGCGACACGGGAGCCTATGTGACCTCCGACTTCCTGCGGATCCTCGGCGTGGCGCCCGTCATCGGTCGCAATTTTGAGGCCGCGGACAACCGGCAGGGTGCCGAGAAGGTCGCGATCATCGGCGACCAGCTCTGGCGCCGCGACTTCGGGGGGAGCCGCGACGTGATCGGGAAGAACGTCAACATCAACGGCAAGCCTGCGACGATCGTCGGCGTCATGCCGCCCGGCTTCTCGTTCCCCGTGAACGAGCAGGTCTGGCTGCCGCTCTACAGCGAGTATCCGCCGGCGCGGCGCACCGACCAGAATGCCCAGGGCAACACGCCCGCCGTCCTCGGCCTCATCAAGTCCGGGATCGCCTTCGACCAGGCCACCGCCGAATTCACGACGATCGCGCGGCGCCTTTCCCAGGCCTTCCCCGACACGAACAAGAAGTTCGACACCGCGGTAGTCGAGCCGCTCATCAAGACCTTCACGCCCCCGAACATACAGGGGCTCCTCTGGATCATGATGGCCTTCTGCACGGGCATCCTGCTCATCGCGTGCGTCAACGTGATGAACATGCAGTTCGCGCGCGCCACGGTGCGGGGCAAGGAGCTTGCGATCCGCTCCTCGCTCGGCGCCACCCGCGTCAGGCTCATCCGGCAGATGCTCACCGAGAGCCTCCTGCTGGCCGTCATCGGCGCCGCCGTCGGGATCGCCGGCGCGAGCTGGACCACGGGCTACCTGAACGCCGTGACCCACAACTCCGAGTTCCCTATCCCCGCCTACATCACGTTCGACCTCGACTGGCGGGTCCTCGCCTTCGTCGTCGCGGCCACGGTCCTCGCCGCCGTGGGGTCCGGCTTCATCCCGGCATGGCTTGCGTCCCGCTCCAACGCGATCGACGCGCTCAAGGAATCGGGCCGCGGCAACACCAGCCGCTCCGTCTCCATCATCACGCGCGGGCTCGTGGTCCTGCAGATCCTCGTCACCTGCCTCCTGCTCGTCGGGGCCCTGCTCCAGCTGCAGTCCATCCTCAGGCGGAACAAGATCGACTGGGGCTACGACAACAAGGCGGTCCTGTCCGCGCGCATGGCCCTCATGGAGGGCGCCTACCCGACGCCGGCCGCCCGAAAGATGTTCTTCGACAACCTCGTGCGCGAGCTGCGCTCGGACCCCGAGTTCGACGCGGCCGCCCTGACGACCCGCTTCCGGATGGCGTTCTCGGGCACGAGCCGGATCGAGATCGAGGGCAAGGCCTACAAGACCGACGAGGACCGGCCGAACTCCAACGTCGAGCAGGTCACCGAAGGCTACTTTGACGCGCTCAGTACAAAGCTGCTTGAGGGCCGCGACTTCACGTCGACCGACAACGACAGCCGCCTGCCGGTCGCGATCGTGAACGCGGCGTTCGCGCACAAGCGTTTCGGTAACGAGAGCGCGGTCGGCCGGCGCTTCCGCACCGTGGGCAACAACGGCCAGCTCTTCGGCCCCTGGCGCACGATCGTCGGCGTGGTGCCGACCATACGCATGCTGGGGCCCTTCAACAACCCGCAGGTCGATGACACGGGATTCTACATCCCGTATTTCTCGGCGGTGTTCGGCCCGGTCCAGTCCGAGCCCGTCACCCAGCAGTTCTCAACCGTGGTCGTGCACCCGCGCGGCCTGGCCCAGGCGGGCTCGCTGGGCCCGGTGCTTCAGCGCGAGGTCAACAAGGTCGATCCCAACCTGCCGCTCTACTTCATCGGGACGGCAAAGGAGAACCAGGACAGCTTCCTCGGTGTGAACCGGGTCATCGCCACAATGTTCACGGCATTCGGAGGGGTTGCCGTGATCCTGGCCGCGGTCGGCCTCTACGGCGTCATGTCGTTCTCCGTAAGCCAGAGGATCCAGGAGTTCGGGATCCGGATGGCCCTCGGGGCCGACCACAAACGCAACCTGGTGATGATCCTCAGGCAGGGGGCGGTGCAGCTGGTGACCGGCCTCGTGCTGGGACTGGGCCTCACGGCGACGCTCGGCGTGCTCTTCTCGGAGGCGATTGAGAACCTGCTTCAGCTCGTCGACATCACCCCGCACGATCCGCTCACCTACGGATCGGTGGCGCTCCTGCTGACGGCCGTCGCCTTCGTCGCCACGATCGTCCCGGCGCTTCGCGTGACCCGGGTTGACCCGATGATCGCCCTGCGGGCCGAGTGACCGGGCCCCCCGGCGCGGCCCGATCTGGAGAAAGCCGCAACTTTTGGCCCGGAGGCGTGTTCTTGAGGGCAACACAACCCTTACAACATGAAGACTTCCTCCATCACCATCAGCCTAGTCCTCGCCGCCATCGCGGCCATCGGCATCCTGCCCGTGAGCTCGGTCGCGGCATCCAGCGCCATCGTGGCAACCGGGATCCTCGCGGTCTTCGTCGCCGACTACGGCCGCACGATCAAGCCTCTCAGCGTCCAAGCTGAGGTCATCCCCTTCAGGGCTGCCCATTGCGTTCCGAACGCCCGGTGCGAGGCCGCCTGAGCCCCTGGGGCTTTTCCAAAAGTCTCCCGGGGCGCCCGACGCCGGTCCACAGTTCAAAACGACCTGGACCGCGCACAAGGGACCCCTTGAGCCGTGTCCAATGATACTCTTCCCTTTCATTTTGTCAGCGATCGTCCTCCTCGTGGGAATTGACACGTCCGGCCAGACTGGCTGATCAGGGGCCTTCGGCAGGCGCGCCTGAAGGCCGCGGCCGCGGTTGAATAATCGAGTGAGAGAATCCTCGATTTTCGGTTTCCCGTTCGGTTCGCCGCGAATTCCGCGTTGAGTCACGGCGCAACGCGCCTAGAAGCATAGGCAGCCCTTTCGGCCCGCCCTGTCCGATTTCCTGTCAGGTCCGGGGCGATTCCGACCACTTATGCGGTGAGACCATGACACCGATCGCCCTATCCGCCGCCGAGAGCACCGACACCGAACTGGTTGAGCAATGCCTTGCCGGGGACCGCCAGGCCTTCGGCCGGATCGTAGCCCGCTACCAGTCGCTGGTTTGCGCGCTGGCCTATAGCGCCACCGGCAGCCGCAGCCACAGCGAGGACCTGGCGCAGGAGACCTTCATCGCCGCCTGGCAGAAGCTGCGCGACCTGCACGAGCCCGGCCGCCTGTGCGGATGGCTTTGCGGCATCGCCCGAAACGTCATTCACGGCGATCTCCGCCGCCTCGGCCGCCAGCCTGCCCACGAGGCCGCCGAGCTCGATGGCGACATGGGACTTTCCTCCGCGGAGCCGCTTCCCAGCGCCCAGGCGGTCAGCAATGAGGAGATGGCCATCCTATGGCGCGAGGTGGGGAGCCTGCCGGAGATCTACCGCGAGCCGCTGATCCTGTTCTATCGCGACCACAAGTCGGTCGAGCATGTCGCGGAGGCACTCGGCGTGACACCCGACGCAGTCATGCAGCGGCTTACCCGCGGACGCCGGCAGCTGCAGGAGCGCATGCTTGCGTTCGTGGAATCGACGCTTCAGAGGACGAACCCTGGCCCGCAGTTCGCGCTCCAGGTCCAGATGGCCCTTCCCCTCCTGATCGGAGCGGGACCGGCCGTCGCGGCCGGCTCCGTCGCAAAGGGCGGGGCGGCCGCCAAGAGCGGATTGCTCGGCTTCCTGCTGACTTGGGCCGCCCCCTTGGTCGGGGTCTTCGCCGCGATCGGAATGTCGTGGGCCGAGATCTCCCAGGCTTCCACCAAGCGCGAACGCAGGTTTGCCGCGCGCTGGACGCTCGTGCTCTGGCTTTCCGTCCTGGGACTCATTGCGGCCATCTATGGAATCGCCTCGCTCGAAAGGTCGGCGGAGTTCCAACACCGTCAGGATTGGACGGCGACCGCGCCGATGGTCGCCGTTTGGTTCGGCTACACCATGATCACCATGACCCTGATCGTGTTCATGCTCAGGGGAAAGGCCGCCCTGCGTCGTCAAATGGTTGCCGAAGGCCTAATCCTGTCTTCCGCGCCGGCGCCGGTATCGATGAAGAAGCGCGTGGCCATGACCGCGGGTTTCCTGACCGCGGCCTTCTGGGTGCTGATCTTCCTTGCCTGGCAGACCGGCGACCGCGCCGTGGCGGGAGGCATCGCGGCCGGCGTATTCCTCCTCGGGGCGATTCCTCTCTTGCTCGCGCGAAACAACCCGCGCCCGGTCGATGAGGCGAAGGCGGGAGGATGGTATGTCTCGATCTGCGGCCTTGTCTTCCTCGGTATCCTTAACTGGCGCCTCGACGTGTGGATGGCTCCCATCTACGGCGTTGGTATGGAAGCCATGCACCGCCTTCTCCCCATGGCCATCATCCACGTGCTCTCGGCCACCGTGGTCGCATGGACGGCCGCGCTGGTGTTCATCACCCAGCCGGACGAGAAACCCTAGCCTACAGGCGGCCCGTGGGCGGCCGGACGGACCGGGATACCGCGAAGGCCGTCATTTTCGGCTGTGCATGCGCAGGAGGGAGGGTCACGTTCGGACGGGCAAGGGCCCGCACCCCATGAGATTCAGGACCTACACCCTTCTTGTTCTGTCGGTTCTCCTTGCAGCCGAGTCCGGCGGCCAACCGCGGCCCGAGCCGCCGACACGCCTGCCCGACGCCCCTGGCACCCCCGCTTTGACTCCGGTCGGTTCGAAACCAGGGGGCAGCGCCGTTCTGCGCGGAGCACCCGGGATGAACCCACCTTCCGACGCGGACGGGGACTTCCTCATCGGCCCCGTCTACGTCCGCGCCCCCGAGATGGAACCGACCGACGAGGTGCCGAAGGGTGTCGTGCGCCGACTGACGATGCGCTCGGAGGACAGCAGGATCTATCCCGGCATCACCAAGGTCCCGCCCGGCGGGCCGGCGGATTTCAGGCCGCCCGACCTGACCCACGTGACCACCTACCCCAAGCCCTACACCCGGACCGTGACCGTATACATCCCGGCCCAGTATTCCCCGGGGACGAAGGCCCCCCTCATTGTGACGCAGGACGGTCCCGACGGCACCCTTCCGACGGTGCTCGACAACATGATCGCCCGGCACCGGGTGCCGGCGATGGTGGCGGTGATGATCCAGAACGGGGGAGGCGACGCCCAGGGCAGCGAGCGCGGGCTGGAGTATGACACCATGTCCGGCAAGTACGCCGACTTCGTGGAATCGGAGGTCCTCCCGCTGGTGGAATCAGCCTGCGGCATCGCGATCACGAAGGACCCCGATGGGCGCGCGGCCATGGGCGGCAGCTCGGGGGGCGCCGCAGCGTTCACGATGGCGTGGTACCGACCGGACCTGTACCACCGCGTGATCACCTACTCCGGCACCTACGTGAACCAGGCCTCGCCCTTTAATCCGGATGCACCCCACGGCGCCTGGGAATACCACGAGCACCTGATCCCGCAGGGCCCCCGCAAGCCCATCCGGCTCTGGATGCAGGTGGGCGACCGCGACCTCTACAATCCGAACTCGCTCCGCGACGGGATGCACGACTGGGTTGACGCCAACAACCGGATGGCGGTCGCGCTCAAGGCGAAGGGCTACCACTACCAATACGTGTTCTGCCTCAACGCGGGGCACGTTGACCGCCACGCCAGGGAGCAGACCCTTCCCGAGGCCCTGGAGTGGGTGTGGAGGGGCTATCCCCCGACGCCGGCGCAGTGAGTGCG
>CAYPXZ010000020.1:0-64119 GCA_964414785.1 uncultured Opitutaceae bacterium | reverse complement strand
GGATGTTGTTGAAGTCGTGCGCGATCCCGCTCGCGAGGGTCCCGATCGCCTCGAGTTTCTGCGATTGGCGAAGCTGCTGCTCGAGGTCGCGCGTCGCCGTGATGTCGATCATCAGCCCGCGCAGCCACCTGGGTTTCCCGTCCTCGACGATCACCGTCACGTCGTCGCGGATCCACACCGTCCGGCCGTCCTGGCTCATGAAGCGGTACTCGAACGCATGGTTCTCGACGCGGCCGGTCCGCTCGAGGCAGTACTGCACGGCCTGGTCCCGGTCCTCCGGATGGATGTGGCTCGCCCAGAAATTGGGCTGCAGCCAGTCGTTGACCGGGTATCCCAGCAGGCGCTCGACGTTCGCGCTCACCTCGGTGAAGGCAAACGTGACGGCGTCGGCCTCCCAGACCACGGCATCCGTGGAGTCCACAAGGTCGCGGAATCTCTGCTCCGTCTCGTGCTGGGCCTTTTCGGCCTTCTTGCGCTGGGTGACGTCCGCCTCGATGGCGATGAATCGCTCGGGGCGCCCATTGGCGTCGGCGATGGGAACGATCGTGCTGGCAACCCAGTAGAGCGAGCCGTCCTTCGCCCGGTTGCAGATCTCGCCGCTCCATTTTCGGCCCGCAAGGATCTCAGTCCAGAGGGAGGCGAAGAACGCCTTCGAGTGGGTTCCCGAATTGATCATGCGAAAGGTCTTTCCTATGAGCTCTTCGCGCGAGTACTTGCAGATTCCGCAGAACAAGTCGTTCACCTCTATGACGTGTCCCGTCCGGTCGGTCACCGCGACGATCGCATGCTCGTCGATCGAGCGCTTAAGTTCCGAGAGGCTCTGGTGGAACTCCCGCGAGCGGGTCTCGGTCCGCGCGAACGTGAGCGCGAGGTACGCGAAGGCGAAGCCCACGTTGCACGAGGAGATCACCGCGTAGGTGACCACCTGGAAAAGCTTGTTGATCCCCGCGACGCTCGTGGGCTCAAAGCCCAGGAGGTACCCCATGCGTATCGCCGACCACACGACGTAGATCTGCGCGAAGAAGACGAGGCAGTTGGCCGCGTGGCCGATTGTCGCCTCCAGGCGCGCCGAGCGCACGACCCGAATCTGGATGACCTGGTTCAGGGCGAGCGCGGCCGATAGGACCACGATGCGGGTTATGCGGTAGTCGGCCCCAACGGAGAAGACGACCGTGGTTGCAACACCGAGGACCAGCGGGCCGTAGATCACCCAGGCGCCGAGGCGCCGCCCCACAAAGCGGCTCGTCCCAAGGAGCGCCAGGGTGGTGTTCCCTATGAAGAAAAGGTTGCCGATGACCACGAGCGGCAGGGCGCTGTGCACGCTGTACAGCCAGTTCACGAACAGCCCCGCGCCGTAGCACGCGATGGAGGCCAGCCAGAGCCTGTAGCCCGGATAGGTGGCGAGGCGCAGGTAGACAAAGCCCATCAATCCCGCCAGCAGGATGCCGAGCAGGGCGCCAAAAAAGTATACCGTGCCTATATCAATGCTGGGGAAGATGTTTCCCCATCGGCACTTCCGGCGCCGATTTTAGCGCATTTTTGGGGCTCCCCGGGCCGGGGCACCCCGACCCCTAGACGAGGCCCAGACGGGGCGCCACGAGGCCCGATAGGCGCTCGGCCATCGCCGGGGCGCCCGCCACGTACATAATGCGCCCCATCTTCAGGTTAAAGACCCTCATCGGAAGCTGCTCCCCGTTGAGGAAGATGACCCGCCCGCCCGCCGCCCGGCACATGGGGATTGCGGCCGCCAGGTCCCATATCTTCACGTTGAAATCGACGGCGCCCCCGAAGAGCCCCGCGGCGACGTACGCCAGGTGGAGCGTGGCGCTTCCGAGCCCCCTGATCTTGAAGTGCGAGAGCACGGCGTCGGCGGCGGGAACAAGCGCCTTGTCGCTGGGGCTGTGGAAGCCGATCAGCGTGTCCACGGTCGGCTTCTCGGTCGACACGCTCGCCCTGCGCTCCCCGTCGAACATCCCGAACCCCGGCCCCCCGTGCATGAGGACGCGCCGGCTCAGGTCGTAGACGACGCCGTACACCGGCTCGCCCCGCTCGATGAGGGCCAGCGAGATCGCGCAGTGCGGGATGCCCAGGGCAAAATTGTTGGTGCCGTCGATCGGGTCGAGGACCCAGCCGTAGCGCGATGTGACCGGGATCGGCCCTTCCCCCTCGGGAAGCTCCTCGCTGAGCATCTGGTCTTCGGGAAACTGGGCGCGGAGCGCCCTGAAGATGTTCTCGGAGATCGCGATGTCGATCGCGGTGACCCGCGTGCCGTCGCCCTTCCAGCGGCTCTCGGCCCGCCCGAACTCCCGGTGCAGGAGGCCGGTCTCGGCGGTAACCGCGGCCTTCGCTGCTTCAATTCGCCTCGTGATCTCGCTCGGGGATTCGCTCATGGATAGTCGTACAATTTGGGGTCGCGAACGGGGGCCGCGCGCCCCGCCCGGGCTCGCCCTCGCGCCGCCTTTTCCCCCGGCGCCTGGGGCGCCTGCGGATCCCCACCGGGATCGGCTCCGAGTTCCTCCTCCAGCGAGTCGGGATCGGCGCCCTCCTCGAGCTTGCGCACGACCTCCTCCATCGGGCCGTCAAGGCGCTCGCCGGTCAGGTCGGCCATCCGCCTCATCATCCGGCCCATCGCCCTGGGGTCGTTCTCGTCGACGCTCGAGAACTCTCGCTCCATCTGGCCCATCGCGGCCTCCATCCGCGAATCCGCGGGGTCGCCCCCAGGCGGCTCGCCCGCCGGCCCGCCCGGCGCCCCCCCGGCCTGACCCCGCCCCACGACCGCAAACGACGAGACGACCTTGCGCATCGTGAACTTCGGGTTGTCGGGGCACTTGGGCACGACCTTCCCCTGCGCCAGCGTCCGGGCGTAGAACTGGTAGATGCGGTGGTTCTCGGGACAGTAGAATTCGTAGATCGGCATGGCCGCGCCTGGGCTAACGTATCAAGGTGAAGCTGCCATGCCACAGGAGCGACAGTCAAACTTCGACGCCGCGCAGGCGGCCTCCGCCGCGCAATTTGACCGGCAGAGCGACCGCTATGGAAAGTCCCACATCCTCGCCGACACGTCCGATGTCGCCGAGGCCCTGGGGGGCCTGGCGCCGTCCCCCGGGGACCGGGCGCTCGACGTCGCAACCGGGGGCGGGCACACGGCACTCCTCCTCGCCCGCATGGGCTGGAGCGTCACGGCCGGCGACATCTCGGCGCGGATGCTCGAGAACGCGGGCCGGCTGGTGCGGGAGGCGGGGCTCCCGGTCGAAACCCTCCTCTTCCCCGCCGAGGAACTCCCCTTCCCCGCCGCGGCCTTCGCCCTGGTCACCGTCCGGGTCGCCCCGCACCACTTCAGCTCGCCGCGACGGTTCGTCGCCGAGGCGGCAAGGGTCCTTCGCCCGGGCGGGCACCTCCTCGTGATCGACGGCAGCGTGCCCGACGATGACCCGGGGACCGAGGAGTGGCTCCACCAGGTCGAGAAATGGCGCGACCCGAGCCACGGGCGCTTCCTCTCGAGGTCGGCCTGGGAGGACCTCGCCGGGGAGGCGGGGCTCACCGTCGTCTCCAGCGCCCTGCACGCGAAGAAGCAGCCCGACCTCGACTGGTACTTTGAGACCGCGGCGACCTCCGGCGAGAACCGGGCGCTCGTCCTGGAGGCCGTCCGCTCGGCCCCGGAGACCGTCCGGCGGGCGCTGCGCCTTTGCGACGACGGAGGGAAGATCAGCTGGTGGTGGCCCATGCTGCGGCTCCTGTGCAGGAAGCCGTAGCGCGCGAAGGCGGGGTTGCCATTTGGGCCCCGTCCGGGAGAATCGCGCGATGAATCTTGTCGCCCCTTCCTGCCTGCTTTTGGCGGCCGTCACCCTGTCGGCGCAGGTGCCGCCGGCGGCCGCGGACGAGGCCTCCGCCGCCCGCATCCTCGAGCACATCAGGGTCCTTTCCTCGGATGAATTCGAGGGACGCGGCCCCGGGACCCCGGGCGAGGAGAAATCCGTCGCGTACCTCCAGGGGCAGTTCATCAAGCTGGGCCTAGCCCCGGGCAATCCCGACGGCACCTTCATCCAGAAGGTGCCGATGGTGGGGATCGTCTCCTCGGCGGGGTTCACCGTCGAAGCCGGCGGGAAGACCCTCACCCCCGCGGTCCTCAACGACTATGTCGCCGTCTCCCGGCGCATCGCGCCGAAGGTGGAGGTCAGGGACAGCGGGATCGTCTTCGTCGGCTACGGCGTCGTGGCCCCCGAGTACGGCTGGGACGACTTCAAGGGGGTCGATGTGCGGGGCAAGACGGTCGTCATGCTGATCAACGATCCCCCGGTGCCCGACCCCAGGGACCCGACGAAGCTCGACGAGGCCATGTTCAAGGGAAAGGCCATGACCTACTACGGCCGATGGACCTACAAGTACGAGGAGGCCTCGGCGAAGGGCGCGGCGGCGTGCCTGATCGTGCACGAGACCGGGCCTGCCGGCTATCCCTACGCCGTCGTCTCCGGCAGCTGGGGCCGCGAGAACTTCGTCCTCGAGTCGCCCGACGGCAACGGCGGGCGGGTGTCGGTCGAGGGCTGGCTGACCCTCGCCTTCGCTCGGACCCTCTTCTCGGCCGCCGGACAGGACTTCGACCTCCTGAAGGCCGCGGCCGCACGCAGGGATTTCCGCCCGGTCGAGTTCGCGGCCAAGGCGAGCTTCCAGGTGACCAACCAGACGCGCGCCCTCGCATCGCGAAACGTGGTCGCCCGCCTCGAGGGCTCCGATCCCGCGCGGCGCGACGAGGTCGTCATCTACTCGGCGCACTGGGACCACCTGGGGAAGAATCCGCGCCTGAAGGGCGACCCGGTGTTCCACGGCGCCGCCGACGACGCCTCCGGGTGCGCGGGCATCCTCGAGATCGCCCGGGCGTTCTCGCTCCTGCCCGCGACCGAGCGCCCCCCGCGCTCGATCGTCTTCGTCGGCTTCACGGCCGAGGAGCAGGGGCTCCTCGGCGCCGAGTACTACTGCCAGCACCCCCTCTACCCCATCACGAAGACCCTCGCCGACATCAACCTCGACGGGACCGGCGGCCTCCAGAACGCGGGTCCGGCGAGGAACGTGGAGGTCGTCGGGTTCGGAAACTCGACCCTTGACGACGACGCCGCCCAGGTCGTCGAAACGCTCGGCCGCCGCCTCACCCCGGAGGCCGACCCCGAGAAGGGGTTCTTCTACCGCGCCGACAGCTTCGAGTTCGCGAAGGTGGGGGTCCCCTCCTTCTACGAAAACCCCGGCCTCGACATCATCGGCAAGCCCGAGGGCTACGGGCGCATGCGCAGGGACGCCTATGTGGCCGGCGACTACCACAAGGTGACGGACGTCATCAAGCCGTGGTGGGATATGCGCGGTGCCGCCCAGGACGCGGATGTCCTCTTCCGCCTCGGGCTTCGCCTGTCGCGCGCGAGCGAGTGGCCGCAGTGGAAGCCGGGCTGCGAGTTCAAGCAACGGCGCGACGAAATGTTGGCAGGCGCACCGCATTGACGCCGCGCGGCCATCGGCACAAAGCTCCCCGGATGCCGCAACCACGTGCCGGACAACGAACCCCCGGGGGGGCGCCCCTCCCGGTGCCGGCCCATCCATGATCCGCTTCGTCGTCCAACGCCTCCTGCAGACCATACCCGTCGTGTGGGTCATCATCACGGCGACCTTCTTCATGATCCGCTTCGTGCCCGGCGGGCCGTTCACGGCCGAGAAGGCCGTGACCCCGGAGATCATGAGGAACCTCGAGGCCCACTACGGCCTCAACAAGCCCCTCTACAAGCAGTACCTCGACTACTGCGGGAAGATCCTCCACGGAGACCTCGGCCCCTCGTTCAAGTACCCGACCCGCTCGGTCAACGAGATCATCGCCGAAAAGCTCCCCGTCTCGGTCGAGCTGGGGCTCCTCTCCCTCGCGGTCGCCCTGGGGGTAGGGCTTCCCCTCGGCGTCATCGCGGCCATCAAGCGAAACACCTGGATCGACTACGTGTGCTCGTCCTTCGCCATGGTCGGGATCTGCATCCCGACCTTCGTCATGGGCCCGCTCATGATACTGCTCTTCGCGATCCACTTCGGCTGGTTCAACGCGTCGGGCTGGTACGGGCCGATCGACCGCGTCCTGCCGAGCCTGACGCTCGGCATGGTCTACGCGGCCTATGTCGCGAGGCTCACCCGCGGCGGGATGCTCGAGGTCCTGAGCCAGGACTACATCCGCACCGCGCGGGCCAAGGGCGCCAGCGAGGCCCGGGTCATCCTGAAGCATTCCCTTAGGGGGGGGCTGACCCCGGTCGTCTCGTTCCTCGGGCCCGCGATCGCCGGCATCGTCACGGGCTCATTCGTCATCGAGACGATCTTCCAGATCCCGGGCATCGGACGCGAGTTCGTCAACTCGGCCTTCAACCGCGACTACACGCTCGTCCTGGGGACCGTGGTGCTCTACGCGGGGTTCATCATCGGGATGAACCTGGTCGTCGACGTCGTGCAGGTGTGGCTCAACCCGAAGCTGAAATTCGAATGAAGCCCGACGAAGCGGAGCGCGGCCATTCCCTCTGGAGCGACGCCTGGCACAGGCTTAGGCGCAACCGGCTGGCCATCGCCGGGGGGATCCTCCTTATCGTCCTGACTCTCGCCTGCGCCGCGGGCCCCATCTTCTCCCAGTCGTATGAGGAGCAGAACCTGGACCTGGGGGCCGTGCCCCCGTCGCCGCAGCACTGGCTCGGGACCGACACCCTCGGCCGCGACCTGCTCTCGCGCATCCTCTACGGGGGCCGCATCTCCCTAACGGTCGGGCTCGTCGCCACGTTCGTCGCCCTGGCGATCGGGGTCACCTACGGCGCCGTCGCGGGCTTCATCGGGGGGAAGGTGGACTCGGTCATGATGCGCCTGGTCGACATCCTCTACGCACTGCCCTTCGCGATCTTCGTCATCCTGCTCATGGTGTTCTTCGGAAGGAACATCTTCCTGCTCTTCTTCGCCATCGGCGCCGTGGAATGGCTCACGATGGCCCGTATCGTCCGGGGCCAGGTGATGTCCATTAAGCGCATGGAATTCATAGAGGCAGCGCGCGCCCTGGGCCTTGGCCGGCGTCGCATCATCTTCAGGCACCTGATCCCGAACGTCCTCGGGCCGGTCATCGTGTATACGACCCTCACGATCCCGGCGGTCATGCTGCTCGAGGCCTTCCTCAGCTTCCTCGGCCTCGGCGTCCAGGCCCCGATGAGCTCCTGGGGAGTCCTCATCAAGGACGGCTCCGAGAAGATGGAGGAGTTCTGGTGGCTCCTCGTCTTTCCCGGCGCCCTTTTCTCGCTCACGCTCTTCTCGCTCAATTTCCTCGGCGACGGGCTCCGGGACGCCTTGGATGTGCGGGCCTCCAAGGACTGACCCGCCCCCACCCCCATGCTCAAGAGATTCAAGCCCTACCTCCCCTACCTGAAGCCGGTCCGGGGCACGCTCTTCTGGGCCATCCTCGCCGGGGTTGTCTACGGGGCCACCAACGGCGCGGGCCTGCCCCTGATGATCAACTACGTCTTCCCGCGCGTCTGGGGGGACGCCCCGGCGGCCATGTCGGTTTGGAAGATCGTCGCCGTGGCCATGTGGCTGCCGCTCGTCTTCACGGTTCGCGGGGTGGCCGGCTACCTGAACAGCTACCTGATCCAGTCGGCCGGCGTCCGGATCCTCGAGGCGATCCGGCTCGACTACTTCCGCAAGCTGCAGGTCCTCTCGCTCGCCTTCCTGCAGAGGCAGACGACGGGGGACCTGATCTCGCGGGGCCTTGCCGACACGAACCAGCTCCAGACGACCATGACGACGGTCGCCAACGACGGCATGAAGCAGCCGGCAACGCTGATCTTCGCGCTCGGCGCCGTCGTCTACGTGACCTCGCACGAGAAGGGAAGCGCCCTCATGGTCGCGTGCCTCGCGATCATCCCCCTGTGCGTCTTCCCGATCCGCTACGTCGGCAAGAAGCTCGTTAAACGCGCCTACCAAATGCAGACGCAGATGGGCTCGGTCACAAACAGCCTGGCCGAGAACCTGGGCGCCGCGAAGGAGGTCCGGGCGTTCGGCCTCGAGGAGCGCCAGGCCGTCGCCTTCGCGCGGGAAACCTCCGCCCTGATCAAGGTGCAGCTGAAGGTCGCGAAGTACGCCCAGGCCCTGACGCCCGCGATCGAGATCATCTCCGCCTTCGGCATCGCAGTCGTCTTCATCTACGCCTTCTACGCCGGGGTGCAGCTCAAGTCGTTCCTGACGATCGTCGCGGCGCTCTACATGAGCTACGACCCGGTGAAGAAGCTCGGGGCCATCAACAACGAGATCAAGCGGGGCGAGGCCTCCCTCGACCGCCTCGAGGTCGTCTTCCACGAGCCGGTGACCCTGCGGGACCCGCCAAACCCGGCGACGGTCGGGCGGGTCCGCGGCGACCTCACCTTCGGGAGCGTGACGTTCGCCTACAAGTCCGACGAGCCCGTCCTTAAAGATGTCTCCGTTGAAATCCCGGCGGGCACGGTATGCGCCCTGGTGGGGCCGAGCGGCGCCGGAAAGACGACCTTCGCGAACCTCGTGCCCCGCTTTTTCGACGCGGACAAGGGCACGATCTCGATCGACGGGATCGACATCCGCAGGATGCGCCTTGCGGATCTGAGGAGGAACATCGCCCTGGTCTCGCAGGACCCGATGCTCTTCAACGACACCGTGCACAATAACCTGCTCCTCGGCCGCCTCGACGCGACCCCGCAGGAGGTGAGGGCCGCAGCGGTCCAGGCGCACGCGGACGAGTTCATACGTTCCTTTCCGAACGGCTACGACACGATCGTCGGCGAGCGCGGAGCGCGGCTCTCCGGCGGGCAGAAGCAGCGCCTCGCGGTCGCCCGCGCCTTCCTGCGCAACGCCCCGATCCTCATCCTTGACGAGGCGACGTCGGCCCTCGACTCGCAGAGCGAGCAGATGATCCAGGACGCCCTCCGGAAATTGGTCGTCGGTAAGACGGTCCTGATTATCGCCCATCGCTTCAGCACGATACGCGACGCCTCGCTCATCCTTGTCTTCGACAAGGGCTCGATCGTCGCCCGGGGGGCCCATTCCGAGCTCTACGCGGTCGACGGGCTCTACCGCGCGCTGTACGACCGCCAGCGGACCGAGGCCTCCTGATCGGCGCCCCACAACTAGAACCCATGCCCGAGATCCCGAGGATCCTCGTCATCCGGCGCCGGTACCTGGGGGACATCGTGCTCCTGGGCTCGCTCCTAAGGAACCTGCGGCTTTACTGGCCCAAGGCGCAGATCGAGGCGCTGGTCGAGGCGCGCTGGGCTGGGATCCTTTCGCTCAACCCCGACGTGGACCGGGTCGTATGCCTTCCCCGCGGCCTCGCGCAGTGGCCGGGGTTCATCGCGGCAATCCGCCGCGCGGGCTACACCCACGTCCTCGACATCGACAACACGGAGAAGACGGCGCTCGTCTCGCGGCTGAGCGGGGCCCCCCTTCGGGTCACGCTCCACCACGGATCCCACCGGGTGAAGCTTCCGTCCCTCTACAGCCACGTGGTCTATGAGCCGGAGGCCGAGCACGAGAACCAGCCGATCAGCGAGTACTACCTGAAGGCGCTGGCGCCCGCGGGGGTCCCGATCGCCTCGAGGCAGGTGCGCCTCGTCCCCCGCGAGGCCGACGTCCTTGAGTGGCGGCGCTTCGTGGGCGCCCAGGGCAAGACCCTCCTCGTCCATCCCGGCAGCAGGAGCCCCTGGAGGATCTGGCAGGCGGACCGGTTCGCGGCCGTCTGCGACCGCGCCCAGGACGAGCTCGGCGTCCAGGCCGTCCTGGTGGGCGGCCCGGGCGACCGGGACCTGGTCGCCTCGGTCCGCTCCAAGGCGCGCACCCACCTGCTCGTGGTCGAGGACCCGCCGTCGCTCGAACGGTTCGCGGCCCTTGCCGGCGCCTCCTCGGTCCTCCTCTGCCACGACAGCGGACCCATGCACGTCGCCGCCGCGGTCGGAACGCCCGTCGTCGCCCTCTACGGCTCGCAGAATCCGGTGCTTTTCAAGCCCCACGGCGAGGGCCATACCCAGCTTGTGCCCCCAATGCCCTGCACCGAATGCGTCGCCCCGGGAAAATGCGTCCCCGCCGACTCCTACCGCACCCTCTGCGTGCGAAGGCACACGGTCGACCAGGTCTTCGGCGCCGTCAGGGCGGCCCTGGCGGCCGCCCCCTCCTGAGCCATGGCCGACGAACCGCACAGGTTTGGCAGGATTGCCGAGGACCTCATCTCCTCCTTGAGGAGGATACCCTCCGAGGACCCGCGCGGCATCCGCAGGAAACCGTCGCAGGGGGTCGCCGAGTTGATCGAGGGGCTGAAGGCGAAGTACGGGATCGGGATGCCGACCGCGGAGCAGGCGATCCGGGACCACTGGTCCGAGGTGGTCGGGCCCGCAAACGCCTCCTACTCAAATGCCGTGCGCATCGACGAGCGCGGGCGCCTCATCGTCCACGCAACCCACGCCGTCGTCCGCAACGAGCTCTTCCTCAACCGGGCCGAAATCCTTGAGCGCATCAAGCGGATCCCGGGATGCGCCGGGGTGAAGCAGCTTCACCTCATCCAGGGGTGACCCAAAGGGCCCTCATTTTGGCCTTGCGCCTTGGACCCCGGTTTTTGAAGTTATTCCCTTGCGTCAGTGGGTTCCCGTCAGTTGAGGGGCCCGCCATGACTGGTCCGGCATCCCGCCGGGCTGGAACGGTGACGCCGGCTGAGCCCGGGGCACTCCCCTAGGCGAGGCGGGCGGCACGGGGCCTTGAAAAGGGCTCCCTACAGTCATGCAACCCAACTACATAACAAATGCCTACAGTCGTTAAGCCAGAAATCATCGCAGAGTACAAAACCCACGAGAAGGACACCGGATCGAGCGAAGTGCAAATCGCTCTCCTTACCGCACGCATCAACCACCTGACCGAGCACCTGCGCACCCACAGGAAGGACTTCCACTCCCGCCGCGGACTGCTGCAGATGGCGAGCCGACGCCGCAAGCTGCTCGATTACCTCAAGCACCATAATCTGCCCAAGTACAACGAACTGCTGCAGAAGCTAAATCTGCGCAAATAACGCTTTCGCCACACAGGCGACCCGATCCGCGGGTCGCCTGTTGTCATTAGGACGCTCGACACAGAACCGGGACATTTCCGTTTGCCGCCTGGGCCCTCGATCCCGGGGCGGCAAACGGAAATCTCTCGAGTCTTGTAGCGAGACCGACGAAAGCCCGACCGGCCTGCGCGCCGGACGGCAATCCCAACCCCACCCGCCGGCATCCCAAAAGAATCCGCCGTCGGACGTCACTTAAGAAAACCGAAATCAAAGACATGAATCAGAAACATAACGTCACCGTCCCGGAATACGGGATCCAATTCTCAACCGGCTCGATCGGCAAACTTGCCAACGGCGCCGTCAACGTGACCGTCGGCGACACCAACGTGTTCGTCGCAGCGACCGTCGCCTCAACCACCAAGCCGGGCCAGGACTGGTTCCCCCTGACGGTGGACTACCGCGAGAAGTACCACGCGGCGGGACGCTTCCCGGGCGGCTATTTCAAGCGCGAGGGCCGGCCGACGGAGAAGGAAATCCTGACGTCGCGCCTGTGCGACCGCCCCTGCCGCCCGCTCTTCCCCGAGGGCTTCCTCAATGAGGTCCAGATCGTCGGCATCCTCCTTTCGGCCGACCAGAAGAACGAGGCCGACATCGCCATGGTCAACGGCGCCAGCGCCGCCCTTGCGATCTCCGACATCCCGTGGAACGGCCCCATCGCCGCCTCGCGCATCGGGCTCGTCGACGGCCAGTTCGTCGCCAACCCGACCATCGAGCAGATGTTCTCGTCCTCGCTCGACCTGATCTACGTCGGCAATGAGAAGGACATGCTGATGATCGAGGGCAGCGCCGACCAGCTCCCCGAGGAGCGCTTCATCGAGGCCCTGGAATTCGCCCACAAGGCGATCCAGCCGATCATCAAGGCGATCCGGGAGCTCGTCTCCCTCGCCGGCAAGCCGAAGGCCGTCTTCCCGATCGTCGGCGCCTCACCCGAGGCCCGCGCGATCATCGAGCGCGTCGCCGGCCCCAAGATCCCTGACGCCATCTTCGGCAAGGAGAAGGCCGCCCGCGGTGCGAACGTCAAGGCGATCAAGGAGGAGGCCAAGGCCGCTCTCGTCGCCGAGCTGGGCGAGGGCAAGTTCACCGACGTCGACCTCAACGTCGTCTTCGAGGACCTCCAGTACAAGGCCTACCGCAAGACGGTCCTCGAGCGCGGGGTGCGCGCCGACGGCCGTGACTCCAAGACCCTAAGGCAGATCGGCTGCGAGGCCGGCGTCCTTCCCATGGTCCACGGAAGCGCCATCTTCGAGCGCGGCGACACCCAGGCCATGGTCATCACCACCCTTGGGCCCACCAAGGAGGCCCAGGACATGGACGGCCTGACCGGCGGCGCCACCTCGAAGAGCTTCATGCTCCACTACAATTTCCCCCCGTTCTCAGTGGGTGAAACGGGGCGCTTTGGCTCCCCAGGCCGCCGCGAGATCGGCCACGGGGCCCTGGCCGAGCGCTCGCTCGTGCCGATCCTCCCCCCGGAGGACGCCTTCCCCTACTCCATCCGCGTCGTCTCCGAGATCATGGCCTCGAACGGCTCGACCTCGATGGCCTCGATCTGCGGCGGCTGCCTGTCCCTCATGGACGCGGGCGTCCCGATCATCGCCCCGGTCGCCGGCATCTCCTGCGGCCTGATGACGGACAACGCCGCCGACGGCTCGATCGCCAAGTGGGTCACGATCACCGACATCATCGGTGAAGAGGACCACTTCGGTGACATGGACTTCAAGCTCGCCGGGACGACCAAGGGCATCACGGGCTTCCAGCTCGACCTGAAGATCAACGGCCTGCCGTTTGAGATCGCAAAGGCCGCCATCTTCCAGGCCCGCGACGCGCGCATCGAGATCCTGCGGAAGATGCTTGCCGTCATGCCGGCGCCCCGCGCCGACCTGAGCAAGTACGCTCCCCGCATCCAGACGATCCAGATCGACCCGGAGAAGATCGGCCTGCTCATCGGGCCCGGCGGAAAGACCATCCGGCGCATCACCGAGACGACCGGCGCCCAGATCGACATTGCCGAGGACGACTCGGGCAAGGTCTTCATCTACTCGAACAACGGCGAGGCCATGGCCCGCGCGATCCAGGAGATCGACGGACTATGCGGTGGAGCCGGTGGAGGCGGCGGCGGTGGCGGCGGCGCCCCGATCGAGATCGGAAAGCTCTACAACGGCCGCGTCACCGGCATCAAGGACTTCGGCTGCTTCGTCGAGTGCACGCCCGGCAAGGAGGGCCTCGTCCACATCTCGGAGCTCGCGGACTTCCGCGTGCGCCGCACCGAGGACGTCGTCAAGATGGGCGACATGATCTGGGTGAAGTGCATCGGCGTCGACGAGCGCTCCGGCAAGGTGCGGCTCTCGCGCAAGGCCGCCATGAAGGAGATGGAAGCACAGAAGCAGGGCGACGCCCCGGCGGCTGCGCCCATCCAGTCCTGACGGGGTGAGGCTACTCGTAACGAACGACGACGGCATCGAGTCCGTCTTCATGCACGAGCTGGTCCGCGCGCTCATCGCCGCGGACCACAGCGTCTTTGTCGTGGCGCCGAAGGTCGAGCAGAGCTGGACCGGCGCCTCCAAGTCGCGCAACCGCGAGGTCCGATCCGAGCGCGGCGACTGGGGACTCGGCTGCCCCGCATGGGCGGTGGACGGCACCCCGAGCGACTGCGTCAACATCGGCATCGACCACCTCCTTCCCGAGGAGCCGGAGGCGGTCCTGAGCGGGATCAACGTGGGCCTCAACGCGAGCCTGGGCTTCATCCTGGGCAGCGGGACGGTCGCCGGCGCCTGCGAGGGCGCCATGCACGGCCTTCCCGGGATCGCGCTGTCCCAGAGCATGGACATCCCCATGTATGAGGCCTTGAAGGAGCACGGGGGGAAGCCCGACGGCGAGCTGATGGCGGCCCTAAGGGCCAGCGCCGCCCACTGCGCCCGGCTGGCGCCCTCTTTGATCGCGGCGACGCCGCCAAGGAGCTTCATCGTGCACAACCTCAACTTCCCCTACCCGTGCACGGCGGCGGCGGAGGTCCGCCGGACCATACCGGCCAGGGTCATGCTGCCCGGGCTCTTCAGCCCGCCAAGCGAGAAGGGCTGCCACCGCCTGGTCTTCCATCTCGGGGAGGACACCTCGCCCGAGACCCCGCTGACCGACAGGGCGGCCCTCGAGATGGGCTTCATCAGCCACTCGGTGCTCGATTTCGCAAAGCTGGGTTCGATATAGCGGCCCGGTTGTGCTTGCTTCGTGGCTCCCATGATCGAAGTCGAGCACCTGACCCGGATCTTCCGGACCTACAAGAAGCAGCCCGGCTTCTGGGGAGGGGTTAAGGGCCTTGTCAGCCGCACGTACGACGAGACCGCGGCGGCCAAGGACGTCACCTTCTCGATCGCCGAGGGCGAGTTCGTCGGGTTCCTAGGCCCCAACGGGGCCGGCAAGACGACGACCCTAAAGATGCTCTCGGGCCTCATCTTCCCTACCTCGGGCACGGCGAGGGTCGCGGGCTTCGACCCGACGAAGCGCGAGAACGCCTACCGCAGGATATTCGCGCTCGTCCTCGGCCAGAAGAACCAGCTCTGGTGGGACCTTCCGGCAATAGAGTCCTTCGCCCTGCTCCGGGCCATCTACAGCCTGCCCGCCGACGACTACAAGAGGAACCTCGACGAGCTCGTCACGCTCCTCGGCGTCACCGACAAGCTCAACGTGATGGTCCGCGAGCTCTCCCTTGGAGAGAGGATGAAGATGGAGCTGATCGCCGCGCTGATCCACAAGCCGAGGGTCCTCTTCCTCGACGAGCCGACGATCGGACTGGACGTCGTCTCGCAGCGCGCCGTGCGCCTTTTCCTTCGCGACTACAACCGGCGGCACAAGGTCACGATCGTGCTGACGAGCCACTACATGGCGGACATCAAGGAGCTCTGCGAGCGGGTCATCGTGATCCACAAGGGGAGCAAGATCTACGACGGGGCCCTCGACAGGCTCGAGGCGGGCTCCGGCAGCCGCAAGAAGATCGTGCGGTTCGTCCCGAAGGACACCACCTTCAGCGAGGGCTGGCGCTCGCGCTACGGCGACACGACCCGCTCGGACGACGGCACGTTCACCCTGCGGGTCTCAAGCGACGACGTGGTCGCGGTGGCCCAGGAGGTCCTCGCTACGGGCCCGGTCGCCGACATCACGATCGAGGACGTTCCGCTCGAGGACGTGATCGCCGAGCTCTTCCAGTCTAGGTGAGCGGGAGCGCGGCGAGCCAGGCGATGACCTCGCCGTGAGGCTCGGTCGCCCAGGCATTGCGCCGGGCCACGGCGGCCGAGGAGGCCGAGAACTCACCGGCTATCCTGCGGATCGCCGCGAGGAGCGCACCCCGGTCGGGGCCTGGCCCGAACCTCGTCGCCTCGAGCTGCCCGGCCGTGAGCCAGCCCTCGGCCCCGCGGGCAAAGGGCCGCGCCGCACGCCCCTCCAATAGGGCTTCCTCCTGGAACATCCTCAGGCTGTTCTCCAGGAGGACCAGGTGCAGGGCCCGCTCGCTTGCGCGGTACTCCCCGCGCGCGGCCTTCTTCGCCGCCCAGATGACCTGCGTCCAGAATTCGCCGCAGAGCGCGCGGAACTGCGCCTCGGAGAGCGCCAGGCGAAGCGCCGCCACGCGCGAGTACCGTTCCCGCCAGGGGGCGCCGCCCTTTATGACCCTCCAGCCGGGCGCGGCCACGATCCGCAGGCTCTCGGTCCCGCTCCTTAGCACCCGGGGCCACAGACCCGAGGTCGACGGGAATCGAAGCGCCAGGGTCGCGATCACCATGTCCAGGTGCCTCAGAATGACGAAGTCCGCCTCCAGGGCCCCTTCGTAGACCGCCGTCACCTTGACGGCGTTGCCGAAGGCGACCTGCGCCCCGTGGGCCCAGCAGGGGCCAAGTTCGCGGGCGAATGCGCCGTCCCGGTACCGGCCCGGATCGGATGTCACCAGGTGGTAGTCGTAGTCCGACCAGGCGTCCACGGCGCCCCGCTCCTGCGCGCGGGAGCCGATCTGGACCAGGGCTTGGATGTCGGCCCGGGCGTTGGCCCACGAGGAGACCGCAGAGTCCCAGGCGTCAGCCGTCCCGCTCATGCCGAGGCCGGGAATTCCTCAGGGTCGGGGGGGGTGACGCCGCCGACCGGCCCGAAGGGGGTGGCGGAGCTCGAGTCCTGGCGCTTCGGCTGGCCGACCTCGGCGATGGCGTTCACCCGGCGCGACTTCAGGGCGATCATCAGCTCCGGCCCGTCGAGCCCCTGCCCGACGTGCACGGTCCCGTAGTGGAACCGGACGACCTCGCGTGCCAGGTAGACCGGCACCGTTGGGAACTCCTCCGTCGAGGTCGCCTCCCCGACCTTGATCTGGTCCATCCTTAGGCCCGGATAGGATATGGTCACCAGGCAAATGGACTCGTCGCCGCGCCGGCGCTGCTGCAGGGAGAGCGTGATCTTCGCGTCGCGCGCGATCGGCTCCATGGTGTCCTTGGTCTCGAGGATCTCGCGGCAGAGCCAGAGCAGGGCGTCGTGCAGGTTCTTCTCGTGGCCCCAGATGACCGGTCCCGACTCGGGCGTGTTCGCGTGGCCGCCCACCTCCTTGGCGACCGCGTTGACGACCCGCTTCATGTCGACCTGGCCTGTCGGCTGCTTGCTCATCTCGTAGAGGGTGCTGAGCAGGTGCGGCATCGCCTTCATCCGCTCCATGTCCTGGCTGACCCTCTCTATAAGCGGATGGACGGGATCCTCGGGCGCCCTCTGGCGCTTGAGGTGCTGGAAGTAGGTGCTCACCGAGAACATCGCGTTGGCGAGCTCGTGGGAGATCATGATCCCCAGGTCGTGGAGGATCTGGTGCCGCTCGGACTCGCGCTTCTGGGCCGAGGACTCGGCCGTCATCGCCGACTCGTCCCACCACACCCAGCAGCCTCCGGCGCCGGGGATGGGACCCGCCGCGACCCGGATGCGACCGTACTCGCGCTCGATCCGCTTGCCCTCGCGCAGCGCGAGGGCCGCCATCTCGCGGGCCTCCACCGGCAGGACCTCGTCCGTCTTGCCCGAGGCGCCGATCACGCAGAACTTCGGGCCGAACTTGTGCAGAAGCGCCACGTCCCGCTCCGCCGCCATGGCCTTCTGCAGAAGGCGGTGCTGGCCGAGCAGGCGCGAGAAGAGCCTGACGAGCATGAGCGCGTCGTCGCGGTCGGAGTTCGAGTAGTTGCGGCCGTCGGCGCGCGGGCCGAACGCCACCCACCCCTCCAGGGCACCGTAAACCTCGAGCGGGACGAGCAGCCTTGAGTTCCACTCGCCCAGCTTCTGGCGGATGGCCGCCTCGGTTGCGGCGTTCTCGATCGAGTCGAGGGTCGCCGAGTCCACAATCGCCGCGTGCTCCTGGAGCCACCGCACGACGTCGTGCCCCGCCGAGCACTCCCACTTCTCGTCCTCGGCCACGTAACGCTTTCCGTCCCTGAGGAAGACGCAGACCTTCGCGGAGCGGATCCTCGCCCTGACGCCGCGGCGGAACTCCTCGACAATGCGCCTGCGGTCATCGAGGTGGTCGATCGCCGCCGCAAGGAACTCCAGGTCCTCCCCGCCGCGCCTCGCCCAATCCGAGGGCTCCGAGGCGGCCGGGTCCGCCCGCCTGGGGCGCTCCTGCAGGACCGTGAGCACGGCCCTTCCCTGGGCCAATTCCGCGGCCGCCGGGACAATCCGGCGTAGCTGCGTGCGGCTCTCCTCATAGGAGAGGCAAAAGGCGTTCGAGCGGCCGATGCGCGCCTCCTCGTAGGGCTGGCTCCTCGGCTCCCCGACAAGGACCAGCACGGTGTCCGGATGGGCGGGGCAATGGGCGTCGGGATCGCAGATGTCGCGGATCCAGACCCGGGCCCCCGGCCTTATCAGCTCCCTTGCAAGGGCGTCGCCCCCGGCGATCGCCAACGGCGGCGCCGGCAACTGGCGCGCCCACTCGGACGCCAGGCCCGAATCCGGCGTCGTTAGTATGAAGGTTGCTGACATGGAAGGGTTACCCTAAATGTTGTGCCGACTTTGGCCCCCTCTACCAAGACTATTTGTCCGTGGTGGAGCTTTACCAAATCGGCCGTGATCGCCAGGCCCAGGCCCATCCCGCTCGTCTTGTTGCTGGTCGTGAAGGGCTGAAAGAGCCTCTCGCGCATGTCCTCGGGCATCCCGGGGCCGTTGTCCGCCACCTCGAGGACCACCTTGCCCGCGTCAAACGAGGTCCGCACCCGCACCTCGCGCCCGCCCGTGTTGGCCGTCACCGCCTGGATGGCATTCATCACCAGGTTGAGGATCACCTGGCGCATCGAGGCCCTGTCGGCGTTGATCTCGTCGGGATTGGCCTCCAGGACGCACGTGAGGACGACCGACTCGTCGAGGGCCTTCGGCCGGACGAGCTTTACGCTCGTCTCGACGACCTCGTTCAGGGGCACGCTCTCGAAGTGGGGGTACTGGGGGCGGCCCAGGTCCATCAGCCCGCTCACTAGACCCTCGATGCGCTCGATCTCGGCCGGGACGAGCTCGATCAAGAGCCTTCGGAATTCCGGGTCGTTGAAGCGCGCCTTGGCCGACTGGGCGATCGTCTTGAGGGTCACCAGCGGGTTGCGGATCTCGTGCGCCAGGCTTGCGCCGAGGAGACCCGCGGTCCTCAGCTGCTCGGATTCGCGCGCCTGCTGGGTGAGGCTGATCCTGGAGAGCGTGTTCTCGATGATGGTCGCCCAATCCTGCAGGAGCTTGATCTCGGACCAGGTGAACGGGCTGCGGTCGCGCCGGATCTCGAGCGCCAGGATGAAGGGCACGAGCCCCTCGTCGGTCGGGGCGCAGATCATCACCCCGAGCCCGTGCTCCTTCATGAAGGCCGCGAGTTCTCGCCGCCCACCGGCCTCGCGCTGCCTGAGAAGGCTCTCCGGGGTCGCCCACGTGCCGGCAAGGAGCTCCCCGGCGGCCGCGCTCGCGAAGGGAAGCTTGATCTCGCCGCTCGTGTACTGGTCCTTCGTTGCGATCAGGAAATAGGCGTGCTCGGTCCTGCCCCAGGTCTCGAGAATCCCGCGGAATCGCCGCAGGAGGACCTCGCCGTCGAATTCGTCCCTGCCTGCCGCGTGGATCGCCGTTCTAACCCCGTCCCCCTCGCGGTCGCCGCGCAGGAGCGTCGCCCTGAGTATCCTCAGGTTGAACTGGTTGAAAACGAGCGTGATCACGGTCGCGCACAGGATGACGACAAAGGCCCTGGGCGCCTGGTCGGGACGCACGGCCATGGCGAGGCCGATGATGGCCGCCACGACGCCGATCGACAGGCAGAGCCTTAGCCCCGAGCGGAAGAGGTGGCGCGCGTCGAAGACCTTCTGGGTCGTGATCCCCCATGCCGTGAACGCGTAGAACGCGGTGATGATCTTCGGGAGCACGCTGGCGAGCGTCGTCATGCCGAAGACCGGCCCGAGGGTCGCCAGGCCGACGGCCACGATGCCGGCCGAGGCGCCGCCGAAGAGGAGCGTCTGGAGCTCGACCTTCTGGATCCCCTCGAAGGACCTCACGTCCACGATCGCCTGCACGAGCAGGATCAGGTAGGCGGCGGCGTTGACGACCGCGAAGGCGCTCCAGCCGTAACCGCGCAGGGGGTGCTCCCGCGTGGACTCACTCGGGATGAACAGGGGCGAGAAGCAGACGCCGATCATGACCAGGGCGACGGCGAGCCACACCCACCCCCGGCGCGCGTGGCTCCACCCGAATTCCCCGCCCTTCGCGCAGTCCTTGATGATCCACAATAGGAACGGGAAGAGCGCGCCGAAGGCGCTCGTTATGCGGATCCAAAGGACCGGGTTCGGGTTGCTCGGGTCCGTGAGCCACGCCAGGCTCAGGAGCCACGCCGTCACGTTGAGCGAGGCGAGGAAGAAGGCCCGGTTGATGGCGCGCTTCGGGTTGGCGTAGAGGACGCCGCACCCGACCCCGAGGCTCGCCATGAAGGCGACGATATTGGTCGGGTTCATTCCCTGAACAGGACCATGGAGGCGTTCGTCCCGCCCAGGCCGTGGGCGTTGACGAGGGCGACCGAGCAGCCGACGTCCCTGGCCTGGGTGCTCAGGTTGAGCGGGCACTCGGGGTCGGGGGTCTCCCAGTTAACCGTCGGCGGGATCCTGCCGGTCTGCAGGGAAAGCGCGGTGCTCGCCACCTGGATGGCGCCCGCGGCCGCAAGGGGGTTGCCGATGGCGCCCTTAAGCGAAACGGCCGGGATCAGCGGCAGGCGGTCCCCGAAGTACTTGCACAGGCAGTCGGCCTCGACGGCGTCGATCTGCATGTGGCCCGGGCCCCAGGCGTTTATCAGGTCGACCGAGGCGGGCGAGCACCTCGCGTTGGCGAGAGCCATCCGGATCGTCGCCGCCAGGCCGCTTCCGGACAGGTTTGAGTCGTCGTTGGCATAGGCGTATCCCTCGATCCAGGCGTAGGCCTCCCGCGGGCTGTCCTCCGCCTCGAGGATGACGACGCAGGCCCCCTCCCCCATGACGCCCGTGTTCCTCCACAGGTCGAACGGGCGGCCCATCTCGTGGGGCTCCTTGGCGTTGCGCGGGGAAAGCTTCATCAGGCCGAACTCGAGCATCGGCTGGTGGAAGACCGGGGCGTCCGTCCCGCAGCAGATCGCGATGTCGGTCTGTCCGCTTGCGATCATCTCGGCCCCGTGGCCGATCGCATCCATCCCCGCGCAGCAGGCGCTCTGCAGTGCGATCGTGCGGCACTTCACGTTGAGCAGCCTCGTGATCGCACCCGTGATCGCGCTCGGGCCCGCGTCGACGATGGCGGCAGGCACCGCGAACCGGGGGCCCTTCGTCACGACGCCCGCCACGGTGCGGTAGGTGAGGTCCGGGTCCGGGAACGCGCTCCCGTTGACGACGACCGGGTTCACGTTAGCGAGCGAGGCGATCGGGATTCCCGCGTCGGCCAGGGCAAGGACGCAGCCGGCGATCGCAAACTGGGTCTGCCTGGGGATCCGCTTCGTGTTGCCGACATCGGGGGCCCACTCGCCCAGCTTGAAGGTGGTCATGTGCGCCGCGACGAAGGGGCCGCCCTTGCTGTCAAAGCGGGTCACCTCCCTCACGCGGCTTAGGGGCTCGTTGATCCCGCTGTAGAAGTTCTCCCGGCCTATGCCGGCCGGGGTTACGGGGCCCAGACCCGTGATCTTTACTCGGCGGCGCATCAGGATTCGTAGCGGCCCGGCGCTATGACCCCCAGGGGGTCGAAGGCCGCCTTGATGCGGCGCACCACCCCCTCGGCTCCCCGGGCCTGCCTCGTGTCGACGTCCAGGCGGTATTGGGGGAAGCCCGCAGCGCGGAAATCCTCCACGATCGCGCGGTTCGCCTCGTGCACGGCACCCGCCTCGGTGTCCTCGAAATGAAGGGTGTAGATCGTGATCATGCAGCGGCAGTCGACGATGATCCAGGTGAAGGCCGCGTTCTTCCAGCGACCCTTGACGATCGCCTCGGCCCGCCGCGCGACCTCGGGACCGACGCTTGAGACGGCGTTGCCGTAGATGGCGCCGCTGCTCGCGTGGTCCGGGTCCCCGCCCTCGTACCCGTCGAGCGACGCGAGCCCGGCGTCGCTCGGCTCGCCGAGCGTAAGGCCCAGGATGGGTCTAAGGGCCGAAAGGCGCGTCGCCTGGCTGCGCGCGCCGATCCGGCCCAGCCATTTGGAGGCCAGGGCGAGCGTGCCCGCGTTGCCGCGGGTGAGCTTGACCCCGCTCCCGGCCATCCGGCGCATCTCGCGCCAGGCCGCGTTCACGACGCGGCGCCGCCCGTACACGGCCACGATCCCGTTGTAGGTGTGCTGCTCCGGGAAGCACCAGCTGACCTCCGCGGGCGTGGGGCTGCGCCCCCAGAGTATCCGCAAGAGGCCGTAGCCCAGGCGCTGGGCCCGGCCGGGCTCCGCGACGTGGGTCGGGTTGACGATCACCTGCTGCTCGTAGGCGCGCTTGAGCGTGTTGATCACGCTGTCAAAGGGCCCCTGGATCACGATCGCGTCCTCGGCCTGCTGGCGGATCCTCAGGCGGATGCGCGCGCCGACGACGACGCCGAAGTTGCTCTGGAAGAAGAGGGAGTCGGTGGAGAGCCCGGCCGGGGTCGCCCGGGACTTGCTGTGGAGCCCAGGCGCGGGCCCGACCGACGTGCCGTCGGGCAGGAGCACCTCGAGCGCAAAGACATCCCTGTCCTTCTCGCCGTTGTAGCCGATCCCGCGCTCCAGGGCGTTGCCAAGGACGCTCGTCTCAAGGCCCGCGCCGGTCACGTTGAAGGCGAGGTCCGGGGCATTCTTCTGCAGGTACTCGTAGAGTGAGCGCTGCGTGACGCCGGGCTCGATCCGCACGCTCAGCGACGGCCTGTCCAGGTCGCCGATTCGGTCCAGGGCGCTCAGATCCAGGAGAATCGTGCCGCTCCTGGCCGGCAGGTGGGAGCCGTAGCCCCAGTTGCAGCCCTTGCTGATGGGCCACAACGGCGTCCCGTTCTGGGCCGCCTCGGCGATCACCCTGCGGACATCGCCCACCGTGGGCGGCTTGAGCCTCCAGGGGATCTCCCGGGAGGTCCTGCAGAGTGCCTTGGGATCAGGCGCACGCTCCGCCCACGTTCCAAACTGGGCGGGCCAAGCGCACTTGATCTCCTCGGTCAAGGTGGCGTCGCCCATGCCCGGTTTTGGCTCGATGGGTCGGTCATTTCTTCAGCGCCTCGGGGAAGGTGAGGCGCACCGTCGTTCCACTTCCTGGCGTTGACTCGATCATGAAAGACCCGCCGTGCGCACCGGTCAGGTGCCGGCAGATGCTAAGCCCCAGCCCCGTCCCGTTCTCCTTGCTGGTGAACCCCCCGTGCATGACCAGGTGGATCCGGTCCTCGTCCATCCCCGGCCCATTGTCGCTGACCTTGACCGTGAGCCTCTTGCCGTTCGTGCCGAACTCGGTGACGACGCGAGTCGCGCCGGCCTCAAGCGAGTTCTTCATGAGGTTCTGGAAAATGCGCATCAGCTCGTACTTCGATCCCCGGATCCAGGCGTCGGGCGTCCCGGTGATCTGGACGGCGGGGCTGCCGAAGAAGATCACGTTCTTCACCTCGGCCGCGATCGAGACCATGTCGATCAGGGTGAACTCGGCCGTCTTCTTGGAGGCCGTCCGCCAGTTCTCCGAGAGGTGGTGGCAATACTCGGCCGCCTTCTCCACGATGACCGCGTACTCGGCCATCCGCTTGCCGAGCTCGGGCTCCTGCTGGGCGAGCTTGTGGGCCTCCTCGACGATGAGCGCGGAGTAGCCGATCACCACCGTCAGCGGGTTGTTCAGGTCGTGGACGAGCTCGACCGACGCCCTCGCCTGCCAGATCTGCGGCTGGTTCGAGTCGATCTCCTTCTTGAGGGCGCTGTTGAGGGCGATCGCGTCGCTCGACATCTTGGCCTGGTGGCGGCGCAGCTGCGCCGCCTCGGCCTGGGTGCGCACGGCGTCTATAAGTTCCGCTACATCCGGCGGCTTGCGCATGTACTGGTTGGCGCCGCCCACCATGGCCTGCTGCGCCGTCGAGAGCATTCCGTAGCCGGTCAGGATGATGACCGAGACGTGGGGGTCGATCTTGCGGAGCTCCTCAAGCGCCTTGATCCCGTCCATCTCGGGCATCCGGATGTCGAGCACGACGACGTGGTAGTTCTGGTCCTTGATCTTCCTAAGGGCCTCCGCGGCCCTCTCGGCCGTCTCCACCGAAAAGGACGTCGCCAGCGTGTAGGCGATCGACTCGCGCGGGCCGTATTCGTCGTCCACGACAAGCACGCGCCTGGGCTGGGTCGCCCCGTCTTGGCCGGTTTGCTGTTCGGTGAGCATCAAGCCGGAATCGTCCCGTTAAGGCACGGCTGGAACATGATGTGTGTTTGCAGAGTGAGTCATCGACTGTCAAACCTCCTCGCGTGATCGCCGCCCAATACGTCCTCTGCTTTGTCGCGGGCCTCGGCCTGGCCTGGCTCGTCCTCACCGCCCGATGGGCCGCGCTCGTTGAACGGCTGAAGGCGGGCGAGGCCGAAGGCGCGCGCCTTTCCGCCGAACTCGCGGCGGAAAAGGCCGCAAGGGCCGAGCTCGCTGCTGCGAACGCGCGCGTCGGCGCCGAGCTGGCCGCGGAGAAGGCCGGGGGAGAGGCCCGGGTCTCGGAGCTGCGTTCCGCGCACGAGAGGCTCAAGGCCGAGTTCGCCGAGCTCTCCGCGGCGGCACTTCGCTCAAATCGCGATGATTTTCTCAAGCTGGCCGAGCAGTCATTTTTACAACTTCATGACAAATCGGCGGGCGACCTGACGAGCCGCCAGCAGGCGATAGACTCGCTCGTGAAGCCCCTCAAGGAATCGCTCGAGAAGGTCGACCTGAAGATCACCGAGCTTGAGCAGCGCCGCGAGCGCGCCTACGGGGACCTCGGCCGCCAGCTCGAGTCCCTCAGCACGGAGCAGCTGCGCATGCACGCCGAGACGACGAAGCTCTCGAACGCCCTCAGCACGACGCGCACCGCCGGCACCTGGGGTGAGGTCCAGCTCAGGCGCGTGGTCGAGCTCGCGGGAATGATGGAGCACTGCGACTTCGCCGAGCAGCAGGTCTATTCGGACGGATCCGGCCTGAGCCGGCCCGACATGGTGGTGAGGCTGCCGCGGGGCCAGCAGATCGTCGTCGACGCGAAGGCGCCGACACAGGCCTACCGCGAGGCTGCGGCCGAGTCCGACCCCGCGAAGCGCCTCGCGAAACTCATGGAGCACGCGGCCAAGGTGCGGGGCCACATCGACGCCCTCTCGAGCCGCGAGTACTGGGCGAAGATCGAGCCGTCGCCGGAGTTCGTCGTGCTGTTTCTCCCGGGCGACTCGTTCCTCTCGGCGGCCATCGAGTCCGACCCCTCGATCATGGACCGCGCGATCAACCAGCGCGTGCTCCTGGCGACCCCGATGACGCTCGTGGCGCTCCTGAAGGCCGCCAACTACGGCTGGACCCAGGACGCCCTTTCCCGAAACGCCCAGGAGATCAGCAAGCTCGGGCGCGACCTCTACGACAGGATCTCCGGCTTCGCCGACCACCTCGACAAGACGGCCGGCGGCCTTGCGACGGCCGTGCGCAACTTCAATGCGGCCGTCGGGGCCTTCGAGCAGACGCTCCTGCCCGGGGCGCGCAAGTTCTCGGAACTCGGCGCCAAGGGCACGAAGGAGCTCAACCAGCCCGAGAGGATCGAGCTTGAGGTGCGCGAGGTCGCGAAGCGAAGCTGACCCCGACGCACGAATGCACCTGGCGGCGCTGAACATACACCCGGTGAAGTCCCTTCGCGGGCTCGGCGTTTCGTCCGCCGAGGTCGACGCCCTGGGAATCGTGGGGGACCGGCGCTTCCTGGTGGTCGGACCCGATGGCGTCTTCCTGACGCAGCGCGTCGTGGCAAGGATGGCGCGGGTCGCGACCGCGGTGGACGCGGCGTGGCTCACGCTCGGCTGCGAGGGTTTCGGAGAGGTGAAGGTGAGGCGCGACCCCGACCCGGCTTCGGCTCTGGTCACGGTCAGCATCTGGAAGAACGATGGCCTGAAGGCCGAGGACTGCGGCCCCTCCGCCGCCGAATGGCTCTCCCGGGTGCTGGGACTTCCCTGCCGCCTCGTCCGGATCGGCCCCGCCTTCAACAGGCCGGTGCGGCCGGCTGCGGCGCGACCCGGCGACGTGGTCCATTTTGCCGACGCCTTTCCCCTCCTCGCGGTCAGCGAGGCGTCGCTAAGGGACCTAAACGACCGGATGGCCGAGGAAGGGGGCGAGGCCCTGCCGATGAACCGCTTCCGGCCGAACCTCGTCGTCGAGGGGTGCGGACCCTACGAGGAGGATTCGTGGAAGCGGATCCGGATCGGGGAGGTTGTCCTAAGGGCCGCGGGACCCTGCCTTCGGTGCATCGTGACGACGACCGACCAGCTGACGGGCGAGCGGGGCAAGGAACCCCTGAAGACCCTTGCCACCTACCGCCGGGATCTCGCGGAGCCGACCTATGTCAAATTCGGCCAGAATCTTGTGCATGAGACGAAGTCCGGGGCCTTGAGGGTCGGCGACCCTGTCGAAGTCCTCGAATAAGAGGGAACCATTTTCTCGCCGCGGCGGTCCCGTCCCCCCAATCTCGCTTCACCTACCCCGTTTCCCTTCAACGCAACCTCCTACGCGATAACATGTCCTCAGGTCCCGCTTGGTCCCAGAAACTCCGTGATGAAATTGGCAAGGCCGTCATCGGCCAGGACGCCGTGGTCGAGAGGCTCCTCGTGGCGCTGCTTGCCGGGGGCCACGTGCTCCTTGAGGGAATGCCCGGATTGGCCAAGACCTTGCTGGTAAAGTCATTAGGATCATCCTTGGGCGTGCAGTTCGAGAGGATACAGTTCACCCCGGACCTGCTCCCGAGCGACGTCGTCGGCACCATGGTGTTCCAGCCGAAGACGGGTGAATTCAGCCCCCACCGCGGTCCGGTCTTCGCGAACCTGCTCCTGGCCGACGAGATCAACCGCGCGCCGGCGAAGGTGCAGAGCGCGCTCCTCGAGGCCATGCAGGAGCGCCAGGTCACGATCGGCGGCCAGACCCACCCCCTGCCGAGCCCGTTCTTCGTCATGGCCACCCAGAACCCGATCGAGCAGGAGGGCACCTATCCCCTTCCCGAGGCCCAGACGGACCGTTTCCTCTTCAAGCTCCTCGTGGCCTACCCGAGCGCCGCCGACGAGGCCTCGATGATGCAGCGCTGGGGGCAGATCACCCAGCAGCCCGCGCTCTCCGCGGTCTCGAGCGGGCCCGAGCTGCTCGCGCTTCGCTCGGAGGTCGACCGCATCCATGTCTCCCCTGTCGTCCAGAACTACATCCTGACCCTCGTGCGGGCGACCCGCGCCCTGGCCGAGAATCCGGACGCCTCCGCGAGGCGCCTGAACTTCGGGGCCTCGCCGCGCGCCTCGCTCGCACTCTACCAGGCCGGCCGCGCGCTCGCTTGGCTGCGCGGCATGGACTATCTCTCGCCCGGCCTTGTCCAGGAGCTGGCGCCCGACGTCCTCCGGCATCGCCTCGGGCTCACCTACGAGGCCGAGGCCCAGGAGATCACCTCCGACGCCGTCATCGCGCAGGTCGTGTCGACGACGCCGGTGCCGCCCGCCTGATGGCCCTAGGGAACAGCCAGGCCAAGAACCCGCTGGTGCTCCTGCGCCAGCTCGAATGGCGCGTGCGCCACGCCGTGGAGAACATCCTGAGCGGGGAGTACCGCTCGGCGTTTCGCGGACGGGGCATGGAGTTCGACCAGGTCGTGCGCTACGAGTTCGGCGACGACGTGCGCGACATCGACTGGAACGTGACGGCGCGCCTTGGCGAGCCGTACCGCAAGAAGTTCGTCGAGGAGCGCGAGGTCACGCTCCTGCTTGTCCTCGAGGACTCGCCGACCCTCAACTTCGGCTCCGGCAAGCAGTCCAAGCGCGAGGCGCTCCTTGAGCTGGCGGGCCTGGTGATGCTGCTAGGCGCCGTGAACGGCGACCGCGTGGGCTTCGTCCACGCGACCCCCGAGGGCCCCATATTCCGGGAGCCCGTCCGCGGCCGGGGCTCGATCCTGCAAGCGGCCGCCTCCTTGATCGGCCGGCCGGCGCCCTCCCCCGCCGCTGCCGCACCCGAGATCCCCTGGAAGTTCATCGCCCGGGCGGCCCCCAAGCACAGCGTCCTGCTTTGGCTCAGCGATTTCCCTCCCAGGGCCGAGCCCGAGGGTTGGGTGGTGATCAGGCGCCGCTACCAGACCATGGGCTTCCGGGTCGATGACCCGTGGGAGCGCGAGCTCCCGGACGAGCGGCAGATCGCCGCCTACGACCCCGCCTCCGGCAAGTTGGTCACGCTCGAGGGAAGCGGCGCCGACCGGGCCGCCCACGCCGAATGGAGGGCCTGGCGGACCGGGGCGTGGGAATCCCTCTTCCCGGACCCGCTCAGCCGCCTGGTCGTCGGGACGGACGAGGACCGCTTCGACGCGCTCGTGCGGTTCTTTCACACCCGGATGCGCGCGGGAGGCAGCCGAAGCCGCTGGTAGCACCGACCGATGAGCGCACCCTCCCTGCCCCTGCTCCTAATCGCCGCCTTCAATTACCGGCTGGCGTCCCCGCTGTGGCTATTGGCGATCGCGCTCCTTCCCATGACGGTGTGGCTGCGCGGCCGCGCAAGGGTGCCCGTCCTGCTCGTCCCCTTTGCCGCGGCGTGGCACCGCTCGTCGATCGCGGCCGCCTCGAACTGGACGGCGGGGTGCGCCCTGGCGGGGCTTGTCCTCGTCACAGGGGCCCTGGCCCGGCCCCAGCGGGTCGAGGACAAGCGCGAGGTCCGCAGCCAGGGCTACGACATCATCCTCGCGGTCGACCTCTCCGGCTCGATGCTGAGCGAGGACTACGAGAAGGGCGGCGAGAGGATCAACCGGCTTCAGGCGATTAAGCCGGTCGTCCAGGCGTTCATCGAGCGCCGGACCTCCGACCGGATCGGCGTCGTCCTCTTCTCGTCCAAGGCGTACACGCTGGCGCCGCTGACGACCGACCACGCCTGGCTCGCCAGGCAACTGGAGCGGGTGAAGATCGGGCTCATCAAGGACGGCACCGCTATAGGGGACGCCCTCGGGGTGGCGCTCACCCGGCTCGACCAGGCGGCCCGGGAGCCCGGCGGCAAGCGCAAGGGCGCCTTCATCGTGCTGCTGACCGACGGCGCCAACAACATGGGCGCCCTCGCGCCCATGCAGTCGGCGCAGCTCGCGAAGGCGCGCGGCATCCCCATCTACACCATCGGAGCCGGCAAGGACGGGCTCGTCCCCTTCCCCATCTTCGACGAGACCGGCAAGAAGGTCTCGTACAGCTGGGTCGAGGCCGACCTCGACGAGGGCGCCTTGAAGGACATCGCCGAGGCGACCGGGGGCCGCTTCTTCAGGGCCGCGGACACCGGCACGATCGAGTCCGCCTTCGCCTCCATCGACTCGACCCAGAAGATCGAGTTCCAGTCCAAGAGCTACCTCCTGACGACGGAACTCTTCTCGTGGCTCGCCGTTCCCGGGCTCGCGCTCTTCTGCGCCGGCGCCTGGCTTTCCCGACCCAAATGAATTTCGCGCTGCCGCACCTGCTCTGGCTCCTCGCGCTGCCCGTTGGGCTGCTCGTGTGGGAGCTCGTGCGCACACGGCGCCTCTCCGGGTTTGAGCACCCGAAGATAATCCGGGCCGAGGCGGGACTAAGGAGCGTGAGCCTCGCCTCGGAGGGCGTAAGCCGGCCGTCGGCGGCGAGGCGCCGCTTCCTGCTGTGCGCGGGGCTCGCCCTCGGGGTCGTGGCCCTCGCGCGGCCGCAGTGGGGGCGCCTCGACGAGCCGGTGTTCGACCAGTCGCGCGAGATCATCATCGCCCTCGACCTGTCGCGCTCGATGCTGACCCCCGACGTGAAGCCGTCGCGCCTCGACCGCTCCAAGCTCCTCGTCCAGTCGCTTCTCGACCAGCTCAAGGGCGAGCGCGTCGGCCTCGTCGTCTTCTCCGGAACCGCGTTCCTGCAGGCCCCGCTGAGCGCCGACTATGAGATCCTGCGGGAGTTCCTGCCGACGCTCACACCGGACTTCCTGCCCGAGGGCGGAACCAACTACCGCCAGCTGATAGACGCCTCCATTGAGGCGTTCGGCGAGAGCGGCGCCGCCGACCGCTACCTGATCATCCTGAGCGACGGGGAGGCGACCGACGACGATTGGAAGGGCAGCGTGCCGGACCTCGAGAGGAAGGGGATCCGCGTGATCGGGCTCGGAGTCGGCACCGCGGCCGGGGGCATGATCCCCGACGGTGCGGGCGCATTCATGAAGGACGAGAACGGCGCCGTCGTCCTCTCGAAGCTTGAAAGCGGCACACTGCGCGACTTGGCCGCGGCGACGCACGGGACCTACCGCGACGCCAGCGAGTGGGTCGACCTCTCCAAGGTGCTGGCCTCGACCGTGGAGGAGGGCCGCAAGGGCCGGTTCGTCGAGCACAACACGGTGCGCTACGTCGAGCGCTACCAGTGGGCGCTCGCGCAGGCCCTGATCTGCCTGGTCGCGAGCTTCTGGCTTGAGTTCCCCGTGAGGCCGAAGTCCCGGGCTGTCCGGCTGACGGCCGCCCCGGCCCCGAAGGCGCGAAGGGCCCAGGCCGCCGCCGCCGCTGCGGTCGTCCTTTTCCTCACGGTCGCCTCCCGGGCCGCGCCCGCGGCCCCGGACACCCCGCCCGACCCCGCGGCCCGCCTCTCGAAAGTCGTCGCCCGTCTCTCGGGCAACCCGCGCCAGAGCGCCGTCGACTGGGTCGAGCTCGGCCGGGAGACGGTCACCTGGGGCCAGCACCTGCAGTCGGCCAACCAGAAGGTGCCCGAGGGCCCGGTCCGCGACGCCCTCGCGGGGGTCGACCTGGGCGAGAGGTCCGATCCCAAGGCGACGGATTGGGCCCACATGAGGTCGGAGCTCGAGGAGCTTCTCAGGAAGCCGACGGACACTCCCCAGCAGAAGAAGGACCAGCAGCAGAGCCCGCAGAACAAGCAGGACCAGAACCAGGACCAGAGCAAGGATCAGCAGCAGAGCAAGGACAGCCCCCAGCAGCAGGGCTCCCAGGGCCAGCCCCAGAAGCCCGAGGAGCCGAGGGACCAGAGCCGCCAGCAGCAGAATCCCGAGGAGGCAAAGCAGCGCCAGAAGGCGTTCGGCGACATGAGCGCGACCCCCACCCCTGCGGGCGCCCAGCGCCGCGAGAAGCAGGAGGCCATGAAGAAGGTCGGCGGGGTGAAGAAGGACCAGGTCGACGACCCGGCCCGCAAGGACCCCGAGCTTGCCGTGCCGCTTGAAAAACTTGAGCAGATCAGGGCCGAGGACTCCCCGGCCGAGCTCTTCGAGATGCTCCGCAAGGGGGAGCCCGTCCCCACACCCGCGAACACGGGAAAGAATTGGTGAACCGCATGTCCAGCAAAGCCGCAAAGACCCTCCTCATCGCCCTCGGCCTCCTGGCCGCGCCGCTCCTGCGCGCGCAGTCGGCCCACTGGGACCCGCCGGGCGGCACGCTGCCGGTAGGCGAGGTCTCATCGCTGCAGCTCGTCTTTGACGACTGCTCGCCCGACGACACGCCCTCCCCGCCCAAGGTGGAGGGCCTGCGCATGGATTTTCAGGGCCAGTCGAGCAACGTCTCGATCATCAACGGCACGTTCTCGCGCAACGTCTCGATGACCTACGCGGTCCTCCTGTCCAAGGCCCAGGAGGTGCGCATCCCGGAATTCATCGTGAAGACGAACAAGGGGCCGATCCACGTGCCGGGCGCGAGGTTCTCGGCGGCCGGCGCCACGGTCGGCTCGACCGGCGTCTCCCTGGGCGACGCCGCCCAGGCCCAGCTCGCCCCCCAGTCCGACAGCGTGTGGGTCGGCGAGGTCTTCGACCTGAAGTACTCGATCGACGTCGCCGACGGGTATTACCCGAGCTGGGGGCGCGGCACCTTCGAATGGGACCCGAACCCGCTCGTGGCCGAGGACTGGTCGCAGCCCGAGCCCTTCACGACGCGCGGCACCCCGGGCCGCACGGGCCTTTCCTACCACACGCGCGCGATCTCTCCCACCCCGGGCCACGTGCGCCTTAACCCGACAAGCCAGCTGATCAACCTGAGCGTCGGGGTAACCGGCTTCGGCTTCTTCCAGCAGCGCCAGTACCAGCAGTTCGCCGTGCCGGACTCGCCCGCCTCGATCGACGTGCGCCCGCTTCCCCCCGCCCCCTCCGGCTTCTCGGGCGCGGTCGGCGACTTCAAGGTGGCCTCGAAGGTCGTGCCGCGCGAGGTGAGGACCGGCGAGCCGATCACCTGGACGGTCGAGTTGTCGGGCTCGGGCAACTGGCCCGCGATCCGGGGGCTGCCTTCCAGGGAGGTGCCGAAGGAGTTCCAGGTCATCCAGCCCAAACCCAAGCGCACCCAGCCCCCGGGGAAACTCTTCGAGGCGACGCTTTCCGAGGACGTCGTCCTCGTGCCGACCCAGGCCGGAACCTACGAGCTTCCCCCGCTCGAGTTCACCTACTTTGACCCGAGGAGCGGCTCCTACAAGACGGTCACGGCCCCCGGCGCCACGGTGACCGCCACTTCGGCCGCACCCGCCGCGACGCCCGCCCCCGACGTGACCGCGGCGGCTCCCGGCGCCCCGAAGATCACCCTATCAAGCCCGACCACCGAGGCGAAGCCGCCCGAGCTTCCGACCGAGGCCCTGGGCGACCCCGTGGCCGGCCCGAGCTCCGCCCCCGAGCCAATGCGAAGGCGCACCCTTGCCGCGGCCGCCGCGGTCCCGTTCCTCCTGGCGGGCCTCTTCTGGGCGGCGCTTGCCCTGCGGCGGGCCCGGGCGACGGACCCGCTGCGGCCGCAACGCGAGGCCCGAAGGCGCCTCGCCGCGACACTCGGGGCCCTGAGGAGCGCACCGACCGCCGACAAGGTCCCCCTGCTCCTCGCCTGGCAGCGAGACAGCGCCCTCCTCTGGAACATCGCCGATGCGGCGCCCGCCGCGGCGGCTATCGGGGATCCCGCGTGGACCCTCCTCTGGTCCGAGGCCGACCGCTTCCTTTACAGCGCCGACCCGACCCTCCCCTCGGACTGGAACGCCCGGGCTGAAGATGCCCTCGAGAGGAAGACCCTTCGCCCGTTCAGCCCGGCGCGGCTCCTTCTGCCGCGCAACCTTTTCCCGGCGCTCCTCCTCGCCGCGGCGGTCTTCGCCCCGCGGTCCCTCGCCGCCGAGCCCGCGTCCGCCTACAGGAGCGGCGACTTCGCCCAGGCGGAGAAAGCCTGGCACGACCAGATGGCTTCCGACCCCCTCGACTGGACGGCGCGGCACAACCTTTCCCTCGCCCTTGCCCAGCAGGACCGCTGGGGCGAGGCGGCGGCGCAGGCCGCGGCCGCGTTCGTGCAGCATCCGGGCGACCCGGCGACGGCCCGGGAGCTGGTCGTCACCTGCGACAAGGCCGGCTTCGTTCCCGAACCCCTGGACGTCCTCATCCGCCCCGGCCCGCTCGCGGCCCTGGCCAGGCTCGCGTCCCCGGGCGGCTGGCAGCGGATCGGGGTCGCGTCGGCCGCGGGCCTAGCCGCAGCGGTCATGCTCTTCCTCGCGTCCGCCTACGGACTCTGCCGCCGGAGGTGGGCGGTGCCGGCCTCGGCTGCCTTCGCGGCCGCGTCGATCGTCGCCGGCGCCTCTTCCTTCGTCGGCTACCGGGCCTACGGGGCCACGGCCGACACGCGTGCGGTCGTCGTCTGGAGCGCGGGGACCCTTCGATCGATCCCGACCGAGGCCGACGTGACCCAGAAGACGACGACGCTCGCCGCCGGAAGCACGGCCGTCGCGGACAAGTCGTTCCTGCGGTGGATACGCGTCACCTTCCCGAACGGCCAGAGCGGTTGGATCCTCAGGAAAGAGGCGGTCTACCTCTGGCGCTGCCCGACGGACTGACCCGAGCGCCCTAGAATTCCTTGCGGAAGACCACGCCGAACCCGTTCGGCGTGGCGTAGGGGGTCCAGGTGAGCTTGCGCGGATCCGCGGCGGCGTCGTTGCGATGCACGACCCCCCGCGCCACCGACCACCCGATGAGCGAGCCGGCCACGACGTCGCTGGCGAAGTGGGCGTTCTGCTCGACTCTCGCGTAGCCCACCAGGCCCGCGGTCCCGTAGGCGAGGCACTGCACCCAGAGCGAATGGTAGTTCTCGGCGATGGCCGTGGCGACGGCGAAGGCCTCTGTCGCATGCCCGGAGGGGAACGAGGCGTTCGAGCTGACGGGTCTGAACCGGAACGTGGACAGGGTCGTGCTCGGCCTCTCGCGCCCGACCACGATCTTAAGCGCCGGGGTGATGAGACCCCCGGCGATGATGCTCGCGGCAATGCCGTCCATGGCGGCGTTCCTCGCCTGGGCGTCCCCCCCCAACTCGCCCCACGCGTCAAAGGCAGCCAGCGCGCCAAAGGCGTAGTAATTGCCGAATTCCTGCCAGCGCCTCATGAACGTGTCCTCACCCGCAGTGCGGTCCGCCTGCACCCGCGCTTGGATCGACCTGTCGAAAACCGCCGTGCCGCCGACAGCCGAGACCGCGGCCGCCGCCTCAATCCAGTCGCCGCTATCCCAGCGGGCGGGCGCCGTGAACACGCTGGCCGTGTCCTTCAGTACCAGGTCCCCGTAATCGAGGCTAAAGAGGTGCGCGGGGCGGCTTCCATCGAGCGCAGCCTGCGCAGGGTCGGCCCCTTGCAACTGCGCCCGCGCCCAGGTGGCCGTGCCCCCAACGAGGATCAAAGCGGCGAGCACCGGACCCAAACCCCGAAATGGCCTTAGTTTGTGCACACTGGAAACCACAAGAGTCAGCCAAATCCGTCCCGTGTTCCATCTAACCGAGCGCGGGGGGCGTCTTCCTCACCATCCTGGCCATCGACTCCTCGGAGTTGAGGGCGGTGACCGAGGCCACCTCCATCCACGCCAGGTCCTTCGACTCGCTGCTCACCGTCAGGGCCTCGGAGGGGTCCGCCTCCAGGAGGAACCTCAGGTCGTGGTGCCAGTGTCCGGGCTCGCTCCCTCGGGCCGGGATCCAGTGCCGGTCCACGTCGAAGAGGCGGTGGTCGACGACCGTGAAGGCGGACAGACCGCTTTCCTCGCGCGCCTCCCTGAGGGCGACCGACAGGAGGTCCGGGTCGCCGTCGGCGTGGCCCCCGAGCTGCAGCCACTTCTCGAGCTTGTGGTGGTGCGTGAGGAGGACCCGCCTGCGGTCCGGGCTCACGATCCAGGCGGATCCGGTCAGGTGCCCGGGGAGGCACGAGCGGAGCAGGCAGTCGGGGTGCCTCCTGACGAATGAGACCGTCTCCGCGACGGACCGGACCTCCTCGGGCCCGAGCTTCCGGCGGCCATATTCTTGGAGAAGCTCCAGGGCTTTCGTGCGGTGCATCTTCCTAGTGGGCCCTCGTCCAAATCGGGTCGGCCTCGAACGAGCCCGCGGCCTCCAGGAGCGGCCAGATCTCGCCGAGCTGCCTTGCGACGGCGATCACGTCCCGCATCCCCGCCGACTTGAAGCGCTCCACGGTCATCCGCTCGAAGAAGCGCAGGAGCTCGTCATAGTACCCGTCGTGGTTGAAGAGGACGACCTGCTTGTCGAGCCGGTTGATGTACTTAAGCGTCATGATCTCCGCCAGCTCCTCCAGGGTTCCGATGCCCCCGGGAAGCGCGAGGAAGGCGCTCGCCCGCTCCTCCATGACGCGCTTCCTGTCGCGCATTGACTGCACCGTGATCAGCTCGTCGGCCTGCAGGTAGGCGAGCTCCCGCTGCTTCATGAATTCCGGGATCACCCCGACCACGTGGCCCCCCGCCCCCTTTACGGACTTGGCCACCGAGCCCATCATGCCGACGTTGCCGCCACCGTAGACCAGACCCCAGCCGTTGGCCACCATCGCCTGGCCGACCGCCTCCGCGGCCGAATAGTACTTCGGGTCGAGGTGCCGCGAGGAGCCGCAGTAGACGCACAGGAGCTTTGCCATTTTCGGTATACGCGCCACGATGGGCTTCCCGGCGCGAAAATGAACCAAAATTCGTGAAATCTCCGATTCCCTACCGCGGCCGCCTTGCTCCCTCCCCGACCGGGCACCTCCACCTGGGCCATGCGCGCACCTTCTGGATCGCGGCACGAAGGGCCGCGAACGCCGGCGGGACCCTGATCCTGCGAAACGACGACCTGGACGCGGCGCGCTACCGGATGGACTTCGCCGAGGCCATGGTCGAGGACCTGCGCTGGCTCGGGCTGCGCTGGAGCGAGGGGCCCGACATCGGGGGGCCCCACGCCCCCTACGCCCAGAGCACGCGACTGCCGTTCTACCGCGCCGCACTTGAGCGCCTGCACGCCGCGCGCCTGATCTACCCGTGCGCCCGCTCGCGGCGCGACGTGATCGAGGCGGCCGGCGCCCCGCACGAGGGGGCGGGCGACGACGAGCCGGTGTACCCGGCGTCGCTGCGCCCCGACCCCGACGCCCCCCTGCCCCCCCTCGGGGAGCGGATCGAGGTCAACTGGCGCCTGAGGGTCCCCGACGGGGAGCGGCTCGAATTCACGGACACCCGGCTCGGCGCGCAGCGCGCCGTCGCCGGCGTCGACTTCGGCGACTTCCCGGTCTGGCGAAAGGACGACTGCCCGAGCTACCAGCTCGCCTGCGCGGTGGACGACGCCGAGATGGGTGTGACCGAGGTGGTGCGCGGCGAGGACTTGGTCCGCTCGACCTTCCGGCAGCTCCTCATCCTGCGGGCCCTGGGGTTGGGGGCGCCGGCCTACCACCACTGCCCCCTCATGGCGGACGAGGCGGGCACGCGGCTTGCGAAGCGCCACGACTCGCTGAGCCTAAGGACCCTGCGCCTGCGCGGCGAGTCCCCCGGGGCGATCTGCGCGAGGTGGGAGGCGCTCGAGCCGCTGCGCCCCTAGGTGGGCGCCGTCAGCCCAAACGCCTCCTTGCCTCCCGCCGTGTCGCCTTGGTATCCCTAGGCGCGCGGCCCAAGGGATGCGCCGCACCGATTCCCCCATGAAATTCCACCTCGTCCGCGTCGCCCTGCTCGCCCTCCTCGTGCTTCCCTTCGCCGCGCGCGCCGAAACGGTCGACCTCGGCACGCACGGCACGTTTTCAATCGCCGTCCCCAAGGGGTGGACCGTCTCCTCTCACAAGGAGGAGGACAGCGGTGTCGCCGTGACGCTCTCGTCTTCCGGAACGGCCAACGCCAAGTGCCTGATCAACATTTCCTTTGTCCTCGAGCCGAAGCCCATGCCCAAGGAGATGCTCGACGAGCAGGTCCTCGGCATGTGCGAGCAGTTCGTCAACGAGTCGGTGGAGAAGAAGAAGGTGCTGCGCGACTTCGGCCTGGCGGGGGGAGCCTACGGCTCCTACTGCGTCTTCACCGACGCCTCCCAGGTCGGGCAGCCCATCGTGCGCGACGTCTTCAAGGTGATCGCGGTCGGCGCCATCAGCTTCAAGGACGACGTGATCGCTGCCGTGAGCATCGCGGGAGACGATGAGAAGGGCGCCGACTTCTCGGGCCTGATCGCGGCCGTTAAGAGCGCCGCCATTTTGCCCGCCAAGTAGGCCTTTCCCGCCGGTGAGCGCCGCCCCAGCCCCCCTCCTGATCGGCGCCGTCCTTTTTGACGGGTTCGAGCTTCTGGACGCCTTCGGCCCGCTCGAGATGTTCGGCATGCTCGATCCCGTCCCGGTCATCTCAATGCTGGCCGAGCGCCCGGGCTCAATCCGAAGCAACCAGGGTCCCTCCTGCGTCGCCGACTCCCCGATCTCCGGCGGCGCCCCCCTGGACATCCTGCTCGTCCCGGGCGGGATGGGGACGCGGCGCGAATTGGAGAACCCGGCCTTCCTCAGCGCCCTCAGGGAGCGGGCCGACCGCGCCCGGTTCGTCGCAAGCGTCTGCACGGGAAGCGCCCTCCTTGCGAAGGCGGGCCTCCTCGAAGGGCGCCGGGCGACGACCAACAAGCGGGCCTTCAGGTTCGTGGCCAAGCTTGGCACCCGGGTCGACTGGGTCCCCGAGGCGCGCTGGGTCGAGGACGGCAAGTACTTCACCTCCTCGGGGGTCTCCGCCGGGATGGACATGGCCCTCGGGCTCATTTCCCATCTCCACGGTGACGGCGCCTGCGCCGAGGCCGCGGCCAGGGCCGAGTACGAGTGGCACCGGGACAAGGGGTGGGATCCCTTCGCCAAAATGAACGGCTTGGTCGCATGAAGAGCCATCCCCAGGGAGCGAGGCCCGCGGCGGCGGTTCGGATCGGGGTCATCAACGTCTCCGACCGCGCCAGCGCGGGGGCCTACGAGGACACGCCCGGCAAGGCGTGCGTCGCGCTCCTGCTCGAGTGGCTCACGACCCCGTTCGACGTCGACTACAAGGTCGTCCCCGACGAGCGGCACCTGATCGAGTCGGAATTGCGGCGCATGGCCGACGAGGCCTCCTGCTGCCTGGTCGTGACGACCGGGGGCACCGGGCCCGCTCCCCGGGACGTGACCCCCGAGGCGACCCTGGCGGTGTGCGAGAAGATCCTGCCCGGGTTCGGGGAATTGATGAGGTCAACCTCGCTCGCCTACGTGCCGACGGCGATCCTCTCCCGGCAGACCGCGGGGATCCGCGGCAGGACCCTGATCGTCAACCTGCCCGGCAGGCCGAAGGCGATCCGCGAGAACCTGGAGGCCGTCTTTCCCGCCATCCCCTACTGCATCGACCTGATCGGGGGACCCCGCCTCGAGACGAACGAGAAGGCCATGAGCGCCTTTCGGCCGAAGACCTGAGGCGCGCGGTTGCAAACCCGCGGCGCGGGACCGAGGGTTTCGGACTCACCCATGATGAACCTATCCTCACCGGACCTGACCCAACATCCCCCCCGCAGCCCCCACGCACAGCTCGGCGGCTACGTGCACCTGCCGCGCCTCCTCGACAAGGCGCGCGCCGAAAACGCCGGGAAGATCGGCGAGTACAAGTACAACTGCGCGATGGACCAGCATTTCTTCAGGTTCACCGGCATCGCGCCCGAGGCGCTGCTCGCCGAGGCGAAGCTCGGCAGGTCCGACTCCCAGATGCTCGAGTGGGTCCGGGCACACACCGCGCGCCTGCCCAGCGAGATCGCCCAGTGGTCCCTCTGGCTCCGGTCGAACACCCCGGGCGGCTCGGGCGGCCACGAGTGGTTCGCCGAGGTCATCAAGGCGCACGGGGACACCCGGGACGACGTCCGAGGGTTCTTCGACCTCTTGGACCTGGACGACTACGTGAGCTACGGCGGCAAGAGCTGACCCCGCAGGGGCCGCCCCTTCACAGCTCCGTGTACTTGGCGGAGCGTCCCCTCGACTTCTCGACCGGGTACTTCCTAGCGTTCGCCGCCATCTTTTCCTCGATGCTCGAGGCGACGTCCAGGCCCGTCGTGTTCGCAAACTCGAGCGCGTAGATCACGACGTCGGCGAGCTCCTCGGCAATCTTCGCCCTCTTTGCGGGATCGACGGCCACGGCCCGCGACTCCTCGGGGCTGGCCCAGAGGAAGTGCTCCATAAGCTCCGCCGCCTCGGCGGCCAAGGCCATGCTCAGGTTCTTGGGGGCGTGGAACTGCTCCCAGTCGCGCTCCCGCACGAATGCGAGGATGCGCTCCCTAAGTTCTGCAACGGTCGTCGTCCTGTCGGATAGTGCGGGCATGGGACGAGCCTGCCCCGGGCCGCGCCCGAGCGCAATTGCGCACCGCCCGAGTCATAATTTTGAAATACACTTGGCACGGGGCCTGCATTGTGCATGTTGATCGACCGTTCCAATGGCCCAGACACTCAAACACCACACGCGCCTCGCCGGCACTTCGTTTACGAAGGCCTGCGTTATGGGCTGCGCCATGGTGCGTCCGGTCGCCATTTCCAATTGGAACAAAACGGCCAGCGCGGGCTTCAAGGCCTAAACCCTCCCAACCCGGAAGACGTTTAGAAACCCAGAAGCCCGGAGGCCAAAAGCCCCCAGGAGGCACCTGCCTTTCCCACCATGAACACGAGATACCACACCACGAGCACAGACAGCCGTCATCGCAAGGCCTACAGGGCGTCCAACGTCATGTTCCGCCAGCCGAGCTACGACTGCCGCGAGCTCCCTGACGCCGTCCAAATCGTCGTCTACGTACCCGGTGTGGGCGCCTCGGGAGTGGAGATCGAGGCGTCCGGGCCGGACCTAGTCATCACCGCGAACAAGACCCGTTTTGTGCGCGTGAACTGGCAGGCCCTCAACCTCGAGGGATCGCAGCGCGACTACCGTCTACGCCTGCGGCTCGGGCTCGGCTTCGATTTCTCGAAGCTCGAGGCCCGCATAGACGACGGCGTGCTCACCCTTGCGGTGCCCAAGCTCCAGGAATCCCTGGTGCCGGCTCTCCGCGTCGGGAGGGTCGCCTAAAGCCGGGTCATCCCCTGTGCGCCCGCGGGCGGCCCCTCCGTTTCGGCGGAGGTCGCTTCCCGCGGGCGTCAGCGGGGCGCCGCCATTTTTTTCATTTTTTTTGGTACATTTATCCCGCAAGCGTGTCGTAGACACTACCATGACACCGTACGCGCACACCTTCCGCGCGAGTCCGCAGACTGCCGAGAACGCGACCGCTCGCGCAACACTCCGGGAAGACGTTAGTTGGACAAGGCCCATCTTCCGGCCTCCCCCGTTGGACATTCAGCCCATCCGCCCCGATTTCCGTCAGTCTGGATTCAGCCAGCGCACCGAGCCCTGGGCCTCCTGGCCCCGGCAGAGCGCCATGGCCAGATAGGCGAGGATCGACCGGGCCTCGTCGTCAAACCTCCACGGGGGGTTGACGACCAGGATCCCGCATCCCCTCATCCTCGGGGCGTCGGGCTCGACCGTTAGCTCGATCGACAGGCAGGGCGAAGGCGACGAAGCCATCTCCTGAATAAACCCTCCGGCCGGGACCCTATCGGAGAGCGGATACCATACGGCAAAGGTCCCCCCCGGCAGGCGGCGGATTCCTTCGGCGAGCGCACCCGAGACCTCCGACCATTCCCCGGCGGACTCAAACGGCGGGTCGATGAGGACCAGGGCGCGGCGCTCGGGAGGCGGCAGGCAGGCCCTCAGGGCCCCGTAGCCGTCGGCCAGGTGCACGGAGACCCTCTTCTCCCCCTCGAAATCATCGCGAAGGGCCGCGCATTCGTCCGGATGCTTCTCCCAAAGCCCCAGGCGGTCCTGCGGCCGGGCGATCGCCTTGGCGATCCTAGGCGATCCCGGGTAGAAGCGCGGCATGGCGGCCAGGTTCCCCCGGTACCGGTCGTGCGCCCTGACCACCTCCACGTAGTCGGACACCTCCGGGGGCAGGTCCGTGCGATCCCACAGCCTGCCTATCCCGTCCGGCCACTCGGGCTGCCTCGCCTTCGAGTCCCCTTCGCTGGCCCTGTCCAGGTCGTACTTTCCCCTGCCCGCGTGGGTGTCGACGAAAAGGAAACCCTTCTCCTTGCGCTGCATGGCCCTTAGGAGGCGCACCAAGAGGGCATGCTTAAGCGCGTCTGCAAAATTGCCCGCGTGGTAGGCGTGTCTGTAATTCAACCCATTGGCCTTCTTTCATTGCACCAGCCCGGTGCAACCCGATAATCGCGCCCGCTATGAAATTAATTCCCGCGCTCGCGACCCTCTGCGCGCTTGTTCTGCCCTGCGCGCTTCCCGCAGAAACGTTCGAAGGCAAGGTATCGATGAAGATTACGTCCCAGAACCCGAGGGACGGGAGCCACTCGGTGGACTTTAGCCTCAAGGAGGGGTTCATCCGGATGGACATGAGCGCCGGCCGGGGGGCGGCGAGCGTGATCACGGACCTGAAGAACCAGCAGATGATCATCCTCATGGCCGAGCAGAAGATGTACATGGTGCGCCCGATTCCCCAGCCGGGAAGCGTCCCCCAGGCGGCCGGCAACCCCACGCGCTCGACCCTCGAGGAGACCGGGGTCAAGGAGACCATCCTCGGCTACGTCTGCACGAAGTACATCGTCAAGGGCCAGGACAACACGACCGAGATCTGGGTCACGGACCAGCTCGGCACGTTCATGGGCCTTGCGCGCGGGGGCGGCCCGGGCCGGCCGGCCCAGGCGCCGCAGGATTGGGAAACGGCCCTCAAGGGACACAATTTCTTCCCCATGCGCGTCGTCTCAACCCAGGGAGGCTCGGAGAAGTTCAGGCTCGAGGTGACCTCGGTGGAGAAGACGAGGCTGCCCGACTCCCTCTTCGCCGCCCCGGAGGGCTGGCGCAAGCTCGACCTGGGCGCCATGATGGGCGGCGCGTTCCCCGGGGGCTTCCCGGGGGGCCGCGGCTCCGACGGGAACAACTGAGTGGGCGACAACCCTACCCGCATCATATCGGACGTGCATTACGCGGACCGCAGCAGCCGCGTCCGCACGCTCGGCCAGCTGCGTCCGCTCTTCGAGGGCGCGGCCTCGCTCGTCCTCAACGGGGACACCCTTGACACCCGCCCCCACCGGAACGGGCAGCACTCGGGCGAGCTGCGGCGCGAGGTCCTTGAGTTCTTCGGGTCGGCCGGGGTGCCCGTCACCTTCCTGACCGGCAACCACGACCCCGACATCTCGAAGGAGCACTCGCTTGAGTTCGCCGGCGGCCGGATCCTTGTCACCCACGGCGACATCCTCTTCGACAACATGGTCCCCTGGTCGAAGGACGCGCTCGTCATCCGCCAGAGGGTGATCGCGGCCCTGGCCGCGCTCCCTGAGGACGGCAGCTGCCGGCTGGACGGGCGCCTGGCGGCCTTCAGGAAGGTGGCCGCCTCGATCCCCCAGCGCCACCAGTCCGAGCGCCATTCGCTTCGCTACGCGATCCGGCTGGCCGGGGACACGGTCTGGCCCCCCCAGCGGCTCCTCTCTATCCTGCAGGCCTGGAGGGAGGCGCCCGGCAGGGCCGCCGCCCTCGCCCGCCGGCACCGCCCCAAGGCCGGTTTCATCCTGATCGGCCACACCCACAAGCCCGGCGTCTGGAGGACGGCCTCGGGCATTGTTGTCGTAAACACCGGCTCCTTCTGCAGACCCTTTGGTGCCATGGCCGCAGACTTGACCCCCGAAAGGATCCGCATCCGCAGCATCGAGCTGCGCGGCGGCGAATTTCACCTGGGCCCGAAGGTGGCCGACTTCCCCATACCATGAGCATGGAATTCGGATGGTGGGTTAAAGATCCCGAGCAGGGAAAATACCAGGTGAAGGCCATCGTCCACGGGGGCAACCTGACCTGGTTCCGCAAGCAGGGACACTTCACGTCCTGGGCGGCGCACGGCCCGAGCGAGGAGGACTGGGACAAGCTCATCTCGGAGGCCGAGCGGCGGGTCCCGAGGCGTCTCCTCTCCCCGAAGCAGTTCAACGAAATCCGGAACCTGCGCGAGCGCAGGTAGCTTTAGCCCCAGGAACCCCTTTTTCATATGCCCAAAATCGACGTCAACAAGGTCGCCGAGATCCTCAAGAAGAACCATGTCGACCCCGCGGTTCTGCGCCGCGTGGTCGAGGAGATGAACCTGGCCGTGCAGCCCGATCCCGGAGAGGGCGAGCAGGCGCCGCCGGTCAAGAAGCAGTACGTCATCCTCGTGAGCGACCCGGCCGAGAAGCTGCCGAAGGTCGACTTCACCGGATGGGTGCTCCAGATCCCCCAGGACGAGAGCCCCGCCTCGGTGCAGGAGCGCCTGCTCAAGGGCGTCTACGACTACAACGCATCGAAGAAGGGAAGGCTCCACCCGGCCCGGACGGTGGGCGACGCGATGGAGGGCGTGCCTGCGAAATTCTTCCGCGAGACCGAGCTCTGGGTGAAGACCAAGGAGCCGGTCCTCGTCCTTCGAACCGACAACGAGATCCCCAAGGGTTAGGGAGCAAGCTGGCGCTCGCGGATCCGGAAAACCACCGGATCGAAACCCCGGGCCTCGAGCGCGTCGGCAAGCCCCTTCATATCCACCCGGGCCCCGGGCCGGATCCCATTCCTCGCAAACCAGCCCTTCGGCATCTCCAGGGCGAACTGGACGTCGTCGCTGTGCGAGGTCACGACCCTCTCGTCCATGGGCAACAGGTCGTACATCTCGACGATCGTCCCGTCGCGCGCCAGGTAGCCCAGGTCCAGAGGCTCCGGGGTGTCGTGCATCCAGATGCCGAGCTTCCTCGGCGACGGGTTCACGAAGATCATCCCGTCGTCCCCGCCGAGGTCCGGGCGCTCCATCAGGCCGCGCTCCTGCTCGGGCCCGAGCACCGCGACCTGGAGGCTCGCGGGGTGGCCCCCGACGTCGATCGTGAAGTGGTCGAACACAGTCTTCTTGGCTGCGCTTGCGGCGCCCTCCGGCTTGCCGGTACCGCAGCCCGCGACGCCGAGCGAGAAGAGGGCCAAGGCCGCAGCCCCAAGGCAGCCCGAAACCAGATTTGCATTTTTCACGCGAAAACAGGTTAATTCCCGCAGTCCCCGTTAGACAATCCCCGACTGCATCATGCCCACCACGAAAGACCGCGACATCCTCCTTTATTCCGACACGGCGCGAAGCGCCGATGCCCTCTATTTCGGGCGGGTCGAGGCCCCCGACGCCTTCATCGCCATGGGGGTGAGGGGCAGGAAGGTCGCGGTCGTCAGCGCCCTCGAGTTCGGCCGCGTGAAGCGCACCTCGGACTTCGACAGCGTGCTGTCCCTGGAGGCCTACCTGGAGAAGGCCCAGAAGGCATGGCCCAGGCAGAAGCCGACCGTGGCGCGCGTCGTCGCCCTGGTCGCCAAGGAGCTTAAGGCGAGGACACTCACGGTCCCCGAGGACTTCGCCGCGGGACTCTTCGGGCAGCTGCGCTCGATCGGCGTAAAGGTCGCCGTCTCCGACGGCCCCCTCTTCCCCGAGCGCGAGATAAAGACCCGCGCGGAGGCGGAGGCCATCCGCGAGGGCAACCGCTGCAGCGCGGCCGGCATCGACGCCGCCCGGCGCCTGCTCGCCTCCTGCAAGATCCGTGGAGGGCGCCTCGTCCACAAAGGCAGCGTCCTGACGAGCGAGCGCCTCAAGGTCGCCATCGAGACCGCCTGCATCGGGCAGGGCTCGATCTCCTTCTCGACGATCGCCGCCGGGGGCGACCAGGCGTGCGATCCGCACAACCAGGGGTCGGGCCCGCTCCGGGCGAACGAGCTCATCATCGTGGACGTGTTCCCGCGCGTCACGGCGACGGGGTTCTACGGGGACATGACCCGCACCTTCCTGCGCGGGAAGGCGAGCGACGCCCAGAGGTCCATCGTGGCGGCCGTCAGGGCCGCCCAGAAGGCGGCGCTCTCCACGATCAGGGCCGGCGTTCACGGCATCGAGGTCCACCGCAAGGTGTCGCAGACGCTCGTCTCGCGCGGCTTCGAGACGCGGCACACCTCCCGGGGCTCCGTGGGGTTCTTCCACGGGACCGGCCACGGCCTGGGGCTCGAGGTTCACGAGGCGCCGCGCATGGGCGTTAAGACCGACTTCCCCCTGAAGCTGGGCACGGTCGTCACGGTCGAGCCGGGCCTGTACTACCCCGGGGTCGGGGCGTGCCGCATCGAGGACGTCGTGCAGGTGACGGCCGGCGCCCCGCGCATGCTCTCGAACTACCCTTACACCTGGGAACTCAGGTAAGGCCCGACCCCATGTCCATCTCCCCCAACAAGGCAAAGGCGCTTCTTAAGCGCATCACGGGCCTGCGGATCCTCGTCATCGGCGACGTGATGCTCGACCACTACATCTGGGGCGACGCCACCCGGATCTCCCCCGAGGCGCCCGTCCCCGTCATCGACATCGCGCGCGACACATGGACCGCGGGGGGCGCCGCGAACGTCGCGATAAACGTCGCTGGCCTGGGCGCGAAGTGCACGGTGTTCGGATTCTTCGGCAAGGACGAGCCGGGCGAGCGCCTGCGCGCAATCCTCCACGAGAAGGGCGTCGACTCGATCGGGACCTCGGGCGAGGCGATGACGATCCTCAAGACCCGCGTCATGGTCCAGCACCAGCAGCTGTGCCGGCTCGACCGCGAGTCGAGCCCGGGCGCCTATGCCGTCGGGGCCGCCGAGGCCGGGCGGCTCCTGGCGAAGGCGATCAGGGCCTGCGACGCCGTGGTGTTCTCGGATTACGCCAAGGGCCTCCTCACCAACGAGCTCGTCGCCAGCGTGACCGCGCTCGCCAGGGCCGAGAAGAAGTTCGTCGCCCTGGACCCGAAGCCGAAGAACCCGCTCGAGTTCAAGGGGCTTGACCTCATCACGCCCAACAAGCGCGAGGCTCTCCAGCTCTCGGGTATAGAGCTGGCCCCGGGGGCCGCCTTCCCCGAGTCGCGCGTCTGCGCGCGCCTCAACGAGAAGTTCGCGACCCGCAACGTCGTCGTGACGCTCGGTGAGGACGGCATGCTCCTGAGTTCCGCGGGCCGTGTGATGAAGACCATACCGACCGCGGCAAGGGAGATCTACGACGTCTCGGGCGCGGGGGACACCGCCCTCGCCTGCCTCGTCCTTGCGCTCACCTGCGGGGCCGGGCTTGAGGAGGCCGCACACTTTGCGAACGCCGCCGCCGGCGTCGTCGTCGGCAAGCTCGGCACGGCGACCGTGACGCCGGAGGAGCTGCTCGACCACGTCCTTCACGCGCCGTGAAGCGGGCCCTGTTCCTAGACCGCGACGGGACCTTGATCGTCGACAAGGTCTACCTCGCTGACCCGGCGGGCGTGGAGCTCTTGCCGGGGGCCGCGCAGGGGCTCGCCCGGGCCCGCGCCCTGGGCTTCATGCTCTTCCTCTTCACCAACCAGTCCGGAATCGGCCGGGGCTACCACACGATCGAGGACACCCGCCGCGTGAACGAGCGGATGGAGGAGCTCCTGGGCCTTGATCCGCCGGCCTTTGACGGGGTCTGCATCGCCCCCGAGGCCCCGGGCGAGCCCTCCCATTACCGCAAGCCGTCCCCAAAATTCATCCTGGAGAGGGTCGCGGAGCACGGCCTTGACCCCGCCGCCTGCTGGATGGTCGGGGACTCGCCGGCGGACGTCGGCTCGGCGCTCGCCGCCGGGATCCGGGCGGCCGCGGTGCGCACGGGCAAGGTGGCGCCGGAGGCGATCCCCGGGGTCGCCGAGGGAAAGGTGCCGGTCTTCGACGACTTCGGGGCTTTTGCGGCGTCGCTACGATGAAGCGTCGCCTGGACGAGATCCTGGTCAGCCGGGGCCTCGCGGAGTCGAGGACCCAGGCCAAGGCGCTCATCATGTCGGGCCGCGTCTTCAGCGGAACCCTGCGCCTCGACAAGCCCGGCCGCGAATACCCCGATGACGGGGAATTCTCGGTCACCCAGCCCCCCCGCTACGTCAGCCGCGGCGGCGAGAAGCTCCAGGCCGCGGTGGAGGGGTTCTCGATCGACCTGAAGGGGGCGAATGTCCTCGACGTCGGGGCGTCCACCGGCGGCTTCACCGACTGCGCGCTCCAGTCGGGAGCCGCCTCCGTCGTCTGCGTCGACGTCGGCCGCGCCCAGCTCCACCCGAAGCTTAGGGGCGACCCGAGGGTCGTGAATATCGAGAAACTAAACGCGAGGAACCTCTCCCCCGGCGACCTGCCGCGCGGCGAGTTCGACGCGGTCGTCATGGACCTGTCCTTCATCTCGCTAAAGACCGTGCTTCCGGCCGTGTGGCCGCTCCTTCGCCGGGGCGGCACGCTGGTCGCCCTCGTCAAGCCGCAGTTCGAGGCCGGCCGGGCCGAGGCCGACAAGGGCCGGGGCGTCATCCGGGACGGCGCCGTGCAGCAGGCGGTCCTCGCCTCGGTCCGCGACTTCGCGCTCGAGCGCCTCAAGGGCGCCCGGCTCGTCGGGACCCTGGACTCCCCCATCGAGGGCGCCGACGGCAACCGGGAATTCCTGTTGTGCCTCCGGCGAAGCGCTGCAACCTAGGAGGGTCCGCCGCCATGAAGCCCATCCGCTCCCTAGCCTTTGTCATCAACGCCGAGAAACCGGGCGCGGTGGAGCTCGCCCGCTCGCTTGTGGACTGCGCGCGGGCCAAGGGCATCAGGCTGAAGCAGACGACGCGCTTCCCGCTGCGGCGCGGCTACCTCAGGGGATGCGACGCCTGCTGCGTCATCGGCGGCGACGGGACCCTCCTCGGGGTCGTCCGCGAGGCCGCTCACGAGCAGGTCCCCATCATCGGTGTAAACCGGGGCAGCCTCGGCTTCCTGACGACCTTCTCACCCGACGAGGCCAAGGCCGGGTTCGAGGACCTGCTGATGGGCACGTTCTCCCTGGACCGCCGCGCCATGCTCGAATGCTCCGTCGGCGGCGGTCCGGCGAGCCTCGCCCTGAACGACGTCCTCATCAAGGACGAGCTGAGCACGGGCCTCGTCCACCTCGAGGTGTTCGCCGACGGCGAGCTCGTGACGGACTACCTGTGCGACGGCCTCATCTTCTCGACCGCGACCGGATCGACGGCCTACAACCTCTCCGCCGGCGGCCCCATCATCCACCCGGCCGCCAACGTGATCGCGATGACCCCGATCTGCCCGCACACGCTGACGAACCGCTCGATCATCTTCCGCGACACCGTCAGGCTGCGCGTCTTCAACCGCACCCAGGGCACCCGGGTCCTGGTCGGGCTCGACGGGCAGGGCAACCTCAAGGCGTCCATGGACGAGGAGATCATGATCTCGATAGCGGGCATGCGCCTGCCGCTCGCGCAGCAGCGCGGCTACTCGCATTTCGCGGTCGTGCGCACGAAGCTCAAGTGGAGCGGCGGCGCCGCCGAGCGAGAGTGACTAGGGCCTGACGACCAGCTGCGTGCGGCGCGCGGGGTCGAAGTGGGACCGCGCGAAGGCCGCGAGGTCCTCAAGCGTGACCGCATCGATGAGCGAGTCGTACTTCCTGCCGTGGTTGGCGGGCCGGCCCTGCAGGACGTCGAGGCCCGCCTGCATGGCGCGGGCGGAATTGGTCTGGAGCGCCTTCCTGTGGCCCGCCTTCAGGCGCACCTGGCAGCGGCGCAATTCCTCCATGTCGACGGCGCCCGACTGGACCCGGGCGATCTCGATCCCGATCTCGTCGAGGACCTCGGCCTCCTTGCCGGGCTGGGTCCCCGCGATGAAGTAGAACATGGCGGTTGTCCTGCATGCCATGCGGCCCGAGCGGACGAAATACGCGAGGCCCTTCTGGTCGCGCACGCGCTCGAACAGGCGCGAGGCCATCCCGCTGAAGAGCTCGTCGAGCACCTCGCCGACGTAGAAGTCCGGGGCGTCGAGGACAGCGCCGCGGAAGGCCTGCAGGACGACGGCCTGCTCGCGCGGCTGCTTCTCGACGAAGTCCCCGGCCTCGGCCGGTCCCTCGAACGCGGGGCCGGCGGGAAGGGGCGAGCCCGAGGGAATACGCAGGAGGAGCTTCTCGATCTTCGGGAGGAGCCTCTGCGGCTCGAAATCGCCGGCAACGGAGACGACGACGCCCGGGCCCACGAGGAGCCGTCCCCAGAGTGCCGCAAGGTCAGCGCTTCGCGTGGCGCCAACCCCCGCCTCGTCGCCCTGCGCGCTGAGCGAAAACGGATGCTTTCCAAAAAACTTCTGGCGCAAGAGGCGCCGGGCGCAGGACACGACGTCGTCCTTCTCCTCGCGGAGCCCCGCCAGCTGCGCCTCGCGCTCGGTCGAGAGCGTGTCGGCCTTGAACGCCGGACAAAGTGCGCCCTCGGCCAGCAGGTCGAGCGCCCGGTCGGCGTCGGTCGGCAGCACCTCGACGGCGAGGCCAAGCGTGTTGTCCCCGGAGTACGAGGTGAAGGATCCCCCGACCTCTTCGATCCGCCCCGCGACCTGCGCGGCGGTGCGCTTGGCGGTGTCCTTCGTCAGGAGCGTCGCCAGGAGCGCGGAGCTTCCCCGGCGCCCGGCGGCCTCGCAGAGCGGGCCCCCTAGGGTCAGCAGCCGCAGGTGCAGGTTCGGCAGGCGCCGATCCTCCTGGTAGACGATGCGGGCGCCGTTCTTAAGGCGTATCTCCTTAAAATCCGGGCGGGCCGCACGCGAGCCGGCGGACGCCTTGCCGGCCTTGCCGCCCTGCGACTCGGGCTCCAGCGAGATGGAGGTCAGGCGCCCCGGGACGATATGGGCGGCGAGGGCCGCCCTCAGGTCGCCGGGCCCCACCCTTGCCAGGCGCTCAAAATACGTCCGGCTAAACTCGAGGTCCCCCACGACGACCTCTGCCACGCCCAGGCGCGACGCCTGGCCGCTCATGGTCTTGCGGGTGTTGATCTCCCCGACAACCGACTGCCGGTAGGCCTTCCTCAATTGCGCCGCATTGAACGCCTTCGGTCGCGCGTGGGCCGAGAGGAGCCCCAGGATCGCCTCCTCGGCCGCCTGGCGCTTGCCGGCGTCGCAGGTGAATGAAATGCAGAAGAGCCCGCTCGAGCCCGGGTTCCAGCTCGACGCGTCGATCGAGTGGACGAGCTTGCGCCTCTCGCGGATCTCCTGCCAGAGGACCGAGCTGTCCCCGCCACCGAGCACCGTCGCCAGGAGGTCCAGGACCGGGGCCTGCGGGTCGGTGAGCCCGGGGATGGGCCAGGCGAGGGCTGCGCGCACGACCTCGACCTTCTCGTAGCGGTGGGCCTGGCGGGGGCCGAGCTGGAGCGGCTCCGACGGAACGAGGACCGGGGCCAGGCGCGAGCGCGGCGCCTCGCCGAAGTGCCGGTCGACGAGCGCCCTCGCCTCGGACGGATCCACGTCGCCGGTGATGACCACGACCATGTTGTTCGGCACGTAGCGCCTTCGGTAGTAGTCGACCAGGGCCCCGCGCTCGACCGCGGCGAAGACGTCCTTGTGGCCGATGATGGGATGGCGGTAGGGGTGCTCCCTAAACGCGGTCGCAAAAAGGGCCTCCCAGAGCCTGCTGTCGGGGTCGTCGCGGGTCATCGCGATCTCGCGCAGGATCACGTCCTTCTCGCGCAGGACCTCGTCGTCGGGGAGCGTCGAGTGGAGCACGGCGTCCGCCAGGACGTCGACCGCCACCTCGAGCTTCTCGCTCGGAAGGTCGATGTAGTAGACGGTCCGGTCAAAGGTCGTGTAGGCGTTGATGTAGCCCCCGTTTGCCTGGACGGTGGCGGAGATCTCCCGGCCGCTCCTGCGGCTCGTCCCCTTGAAGAGCATGTGCTCCAGGTAATGGGAGAGCCCGGCGCCCAGCTGCTCGCCCTCGTGGATGCTGCCGGTGCGCACCCACACCTGGACCGAGGCGAGCGCGACCGACGAGTCCGCCTTGACGAGCAGCGTGAGTCCGTTCGGCAGGACCGCGCGCTCGACGGGTTCGCGCCAGAACGCATCCAGGAGGGCGCGTTCCGACTGCGGGGGTTTGGATTTGGGCATCAGGGTGCTCCCTCAGGCGGAACCGACTGCCTCGGCAGCGGACGCACCCCGGGGGCGCTTCGTCGGCAGGAACGGCTTCACGAATGCTTCGTCGAAATCGTACAGGTCCGCGAAGTCCTCGCGGCGGTCGTTCTCGGTCTTGCTGAAGGCGTTATATTCTATGAGGTTAAAAACGATGTCGCCAAAGTCCTGGCAGCGGCGAACCCCCCAGGAATTGAGGACGGTCTTGCTGAGGGGGCCGTACTGCTCGAGGGCGTAAACACGAAGCCCGTCCAGGAGTTCCGGTCCCGTGACATGCCGGGACTTGCCCGTTCGGCTGGCGTCCTTCTTGCGGATTTCCTTCACGGTGTGGTCGAGTCCAAGCCTCACAAAATCATAGGCTTTGCGGTCAAATCGCGCATCCTCCTTGCATATGAGCGCCACAATGCGCGGGAAATCCGAATCGTGCATATCAGGGCGTCAAAGTTGGCAGGCTCGCGTTACAGGCGCAACTACGGCGTTCAAATGCACTCTATCTGCGTCAAACATGGCGAGTTGCAAAAGAATCGCTTCTGGGCTCGCAAAACGCCCCGTTTCCCGACACTATTGGTCCAAACAATGATAGCTTCCACCCAGACCAACCACCCTATCTCCGGGGTTAAAAATGGTAAGGACCAAAATCCTGTCGACCTCGCCTGTCTGAAACTCAAGGAGGCCGGCCTCAGGATCACGCAGCCGCGCGTTGCCATACTGGCCGCTCTCATCAAGGCCGGACGCCCGACGAGCATTGACGCCCTCCATAGCGAGCTGGGTCCGAAGTCCTGCGACATCGTCACGGTGTACCGCTGCATGGCCGCATTCGAGACGATCGGTCTCGTCCGCCGCGCATTCCTCATTAACGGGACAAGCCTTTACGAGATTAACCTGGGCGACCCGAACCGCTACCACGTCGTCTGCAAGCAGACGAACAAGGTCGAGGAGCTCGACACCGCTTCCGCGACTGAGTTGCGCCGCGCGGTGCAGCTGGTCGAGGAGACCCTGCGGGCGCAGGGCTATTCCGACGTGGGCCACATCGTCGAGTTCTTCGGCAAGTCCCCCGTCGCCAGCCGCGCCCAGGCGGAAGTCTCCGTCCCGGCGGTTCCGGCCACCTGAGCGCCTAGGCCGCGGTGGCCGCGGCGAAGTTTTTGGCCGCCTGGTCCCAGTCGACGACCTTCCAGAAGGCCTCGACATAGTCCGCGCGCAGATTCTGGTGCTTGAGGTAGTAGGCGTGCTCCCAGACGTCGATGCCGATGATCGGCACGGCGCCCTCGCTGATCGGCGAGTCCTGGTTGGCGGTCGAGCCGACGGCGAGCTTGCCCCCCTTGAAGGTCAGCCATGCCCAGCCGCTCCCGAAGCGCTTCATCGCTGCCTCGTTCACCTTGGTGCGCATCACCTCCAAGGACCCGAAGTCCCTCGCGATCGCATCGGCCAGGGCGCCCGCGGGCGCCCCGCCGCCCTTCGGCGATAGGATCGTCCAGAAGAAGCTGTGGTTCACGTGGCCGCCGACGTTGTTGCGAAGCGTCGTGCGCACGGACTCGTCGATCGCCGGCAGGTTCGCGAGGATGTCCTCGGCTGTCAGGGCCGCGTACGCCGCGTGCCCCTCCAGGGCCTTGTTCGCGTTCTTTATATATGCGGCGTGGTGCTTGGAGTGGTGGATCTCCATCGTCAGGGCGTCGATGTGGGGCTCCAGGGCGTCGTAGGCATACCCCAGCTTTGGAAGGACAAAGGGCTGCTTCGTGCCGCCCGAACCCGATACCGGTGCTGACTCCGCGGCCCTCAGGCGCGCGACCGCCCCGAAACCGACCATCGCCGCGCCACCGCCCAGGACCTTGATCGCTTCGCGTCTTGTCATGGCGCCAATCGTATCCCAAACGCCCCGCCTTGCAAGTCGCCCGCGCCGAACCCGCTCCCCTAGCGGGCGAGGAGCTTTCGCAGCATCTCGTCGACCTTCTTCGGGTCGGCCTTGCCCTTGGCGGCGCGCATGACCGGGCCCTTGAAGGCGTTCAGGGCGCTCTCCTTGCCCCCCTTGTAGTCGGCTACGGACTTCGGGTTGCCCGCGATTGACTCGGCGCACCAGCGCTCGAGGTCGTCCAGGTTGGTCTCGGCCTTCAGGCCCTTCCTCGCGACGACGGACTCGGGCATCTCGCCGCTGTGGAACATCTCGATGAAGACCTCCTTGGCGGCGTTGCTCAGGATCGTGCCGTCCTCGACGAGCTTCACGAGGCCTGCGACGTGCTGGGGCCTCACCTTCGAGTCGGCGAGCGCGGTCTTCGAGGCGCCGAGCTCCCTGAGGAGGTCGTTCGTGATCCAGTTGCCGGCCGCCTGCGGCTTGCCGCAGAGGCGGGCGGCCTCCTCGAAGAAGTCGCCGAGCTGGCGGTCCGGAACGAGGACCGAGGTGATCGTGTAGGGCAGCGAATACTGCTCCTGGAGCCGCCTTTGCCTGTCGAAGGGCATCTCGGGGCAGGTCGCCTGGAGCGCCGCCTTCCACTCCTCTCCCACCTCGACCGGCATCAGGTCCGGGTCCGGGAAGTACCGGTAGTCGTGCGCCATCTCCTTCGAGCGCAGGGACTGCGAGGTCCCCGCCTGCCCGTCGTAGTCGCGCGTCTCCTGGACGATCTTTCCGCCCGACTCGAGGACCGCCTTCTGGCGGCGCACCTCGTGGTCGATCCCGTCGCGCACGAAGGAGAACGAGTTGAGGTTCTTCAGCTCGACCTTGGTCCCGAGCCCCGTCGAGCCGGCCGGCCGGATGGAGATGTTGGCGTCGCAGCGCAGCTGCCCCTTCTCCATGTCGCAGTCGGAGATCCCCCCGTAGATCATGACGGTCTTGAGCGCCGTCAGGTAAGCGAAGGCCTCGTCCGCGCTGTGGATGACCGGCTCGGAGACGATCTCCATCAGCGGGGTCCCCGCCCGGTTGAAGTCGACGAGCGAGGCGCCCTCGCCGTGGTTCAGCTTGCCGACGTCCTCCTCGAGGTGGATCCGCGTGAGGGCAATCCTCTTGTGCTCGCCCATGACGTTGCGCGCGGGCCCGGGCAGCTCGATCTCGACCGAGCCCCCCTTGCACAGGGGCTGGTCGTACTGCGAGATCTGGTAGTTCTTCGGAGAGTCCGGGTAGAAGTAGTTCTTGCGGTCCCACTTGCAGACGGGCGCGATCTCGCAGCCAAGGAGAAGCCCGGCCTTGATGATCTTGTCGAGGGCCTCCTTGTTCATGACCGGGAGGGTCCCCGGAAGGGCGAGGACCACGGGGTCGGTGAGGGTGTTCTCGGGCAGGCCGTAGCCCGCCGCCGCGCGGGTGAACATCTTCGAGCGGGTCTTGAGCTGCACGTGCACCTCGAGCCCTATGACGGCCTCGTAGTTCATAGGCTTGGGTGACGGTTGCGCCAGTCGGTCGTCTGCTCGTAGGCGCTGGCGACCGCGAGGAGCTCCGTCTCCTTGAAGGGCTGGCCGATCACCTGCAGCCCGATCGGGAGCCCGCCGCCGGTGAACCCGCACGGGATGCTGATCCCGGGAAGCCCCGCCAGGTTGACCCCGATCGTGTAGATGTCGTTCAGGTACATGGCGAGCGGGTTGGCCGCCTTCTCGCCCTTCTTGAAGGCCGGCGTCGGGGAGGTCGGCGTCACGATCGCGTCCACCTCCTTGTAGGCCTCCAGGAAGTCGCGGCGTATCAGCGTCCGCACCTTCTGGGCGCGCAGGTAGTAGGCGTCGTAGTAGCCGCTCGAGAGCACGTAGGTGCCGAGGATGATCCTTCGCTTCACCTCAGGGCCGAACCCCTCGGCGCGCGACTTGAAATACAGGTCGAGGGCGTCCTTCGCGTCCTTGGAGCGGTGCCCGTAGCGCACGCCGTCGAACCTCGCCAGGTTCGAGGAGCACTCGGCCGTCGCGATGATGTAGTAGGCGGCGATCGCGTACTTCGTGTGCGGAAGCGAGACCTCGCGGACCTCGCAGCCCATCCTGCGGTAGGCATCGATGGCCGCCTGGACCGCAGCGCCGACCTCGGGGTCGAGCCCCTCGCCGAAGTACTCCTTGGGGATCCCGAGCTTCCACTTGCGCCCCGATCGCACGAGTTCCGCGATTCCCCGGTTGTAGTCGGGCACCTCCATCTTGAGCGACGTCGAGTCCCTGCGGTCGTGCCCGGAGATGGCGCCAAGGACGGTCGCGGCGTCCTCGACCGTCCGGGCAAAGGGGCCTATCTGGTCGAGCGAGGAGGCGAATGCGATCAGCCCGTAGCGCGACACCCGCCCGTACGAGGGCTTAAGCCCCACCAGGTTGCACAAGGCGGCCGGCTGGCGGATGGACCCGCCGGTGTCGGAGCCCAGGGAGGCGACCGCCTCGCCCGCGGCCACCGAGGCGGCGCTGCCGCCCGAGGAACCGCCGGGCACCCGCTCCAGGTCCCATGGGTTGGAGGTCACCCCGAACGCCGAATTCTCGGTGGAGGAGCCCATGGCGAACTCGTCCAGGTTCAATCGCCCCCAGCAGAGGGCGCCCGCGGCCTTCAGCTTCGCGGTCACCGTTGCGTCGTAGGGCGAGACAAAATTGGCGAGCATGCGGCTCGACGCCGTCAGGGGCTGCCCCGCGACCGAGATCACGTCCTTGATGCCGATCGGGATGCCCTCCAGCGGATGGGACGGCGCGCCCTTCCTCGCCGCGCGGCGCTCGTCCGAGGCCCGCGCCTGGGCAAGCGCGTCCTGCTCGTCGTAGGAATTGAAGGCGCGTACCCGCCCCTCGACCGCCTTCGTCCGCGCGATGACCGACTGCATGAGCTCCAGGGACGACAGCTCGCCCTTGGCGAGGCGCCGCGAGAGGTCCGCCAGGGTGCAGTTGTAGAGCGCGTCGGGCACGGCGGGGTCCGGGGTTACTCGACCACCTTCGGGACGACGAACATGTTGTCGCGCTTCTCCGGGGCGTTGCGCAGCGCGTCCTCCACCGAGAGGCCCGGCTCGGGCACGTCCTCGGCCCAGACGTTGACGACCGGGAACGCGTGCGCGGTCGGCTCGACGCCCTCCACGTTGACCTCGTTCAGGAGCGCGATGTAGGCGAGGACATCGCCCAGCTGGGCGCCGAAGCGCTCCTTCTCCTCGGCCGACAGGTTGATGCGCGCCAGGTTCGTGACGTGGTCCAGCTTGAAGTCTTCGGGTTTGGGCACGGCGGTACGGGTTACTTCCTGACCTGGTAATTGCTCGTCGCCTCGATCGCCACCTGGATCTTCTGGAGGGCCAGGTTGACCTCCTCGTCGGTCAGGGTCCTCGACGCTGAGCGGAACACGAGCGAGAATGCGAGGCTCTTCTTGCCCTCGGCGAGCCCCTTGCCCTGGTAGACGTCGAAGACCTCGACCGCCTCGACCGCGAACGCGTCGCCGGCCGCCCCGGCGGCGGCGGCAAGGAGCCTTGTGCGGACGTCCCCCGCCCTCTCCTGCAGGTCGACGACGAGCGCCAGGTCCCTCAAGGCCGCGGGGAAGAGGCTGAAGTCGCGGAAGCGCTTCCTCCCGGCCGACGCCGCCATCCGCTCCGGCTGGATCGTGAAGGTGCCGGCGAGGACGCTCCCCTCGATCCCCCGCGCCCTGAGCATCGCCAGGTTGACCAGGCCAAAGCGCGCGACCCAGCCTCCCGCCTGCGAGGCGATGCCGACCGAATGCCCCTCCTGCCAGCCGTAGCCGGGGCCGAGGACCGGGTCCGCCCTCTCAGCGTCCAGGTCGACCCCGGCCGACGCCGCGACCGCGGCCAGGTGGTGCTTGACCGTGTAGAAGTCCGCGGGCTCCCTGCGCCTCCACCGGCGGGTGGTGTCCTCGGCGATCACGAAGGCGACCGAGGCGCCCTCGTAGTTGTGGCCGTTGTACTCGACGAAGATCCTGCCGGCCTCGCAAAGGCGGGTCGCGGCGACGCCGCGGGACTGGTTAAGGAGCAGCGTGTCCAAGAGCCCCATGACGAGCGTCGGCCTGAGGTGGGACTGGTCCTCGACGAAGGGGTTGGCGAGGGCGAGCTCCTTGGCCGCCGTCTCCGACACCCAGGTCGTCAGCTCCGTGCCGGGCCTTAGCGTCAGGTTCACGCACTCGTGGAAGTCGTGCCCGACAAGGTAGGAGATCGCCGCCCGGTTGAACGCGACGACGGGGTCGTCCTCGGCGGAAAGCCCGACCGAGGTAAGCCGCGCGGCGGGGATCCTGTCCGTGCCGTGGATGCGCAGGATCTCCTCCACAAGGTCGATCGGCCGGTCGAGGTCGTCGCGCCAGCTCGGGATCGCGACGCACCACTCGGAGCCGCCGTCCCCCGCCGGGTTCTCGCGCGTCACGTGCAATTCGAGCGACTCGAGGGCGGCCTTCATCTCGGCGGGGGGGATGTCGAAACCGAGCCTCTCCCGCACGAATCCCGACGTGAGGACGATCTCCCGCTTCCACGGGACGTCGCCGCCGGCGACAAACGCGGGGCCGGCCGGCACGCCCCCGGCCGTCTCGCTGATCAGGTCGATCATCCGCCGCGCGGCCTCCATGGCCATGTGGGGGTCGACGCCGCGCTCGTAGCGGTAGGATGAGTCCGAGGAGAGGCCGAGCGACCTCGAGGTCCAGCGGATCGACGACGCGCGGAAGATAGCGCACTCGACGACGATCGAGGTCGTCGTCGCCTCGACGCCCGAGTTCTCGCCGCCCATGACGCCCGCGACGACGAGGGCCTTCGCCGAGTCCGCGATCACGAGCGTCTGCGCCGAGAGCGAGCGCTCCTTGCCGTCCAGGGTCGTGATCTTCTCGCCCTCGAACGCCCGGCGCACGACCAGGCGCCCGCCCGAGATCTTGTCCGCGTCGAAGGCGTGGAGCGGCTGGCCGAACTCGAGCATCACGTAGTTGCCGGCGTCGACGACGTTGTTGATGGGCCGAAGGCCCACGGCCCGCAGGCGCTCCTGCATCCAGGCGGGGCTCGGGCCGATCCTTACCCCCGTGACGAGGTGCGCCGTGTAGAGCGGGCAGTCCTCGGGGTTGTCGACCTGGACGCCCTTGAAGCGATCGAGGGGGGCGGGCCCCGCCGTCTCGCCCTGGAACTTCACCTGGGGGTAGACCAAGTCCCTGCGGAACCACGCCGCCAGTTCCCGGGCGAGCCCGAGGTGCGAGAGGCAGTCGGGCCGGTTGGGGGTAATCTCAACGTCAAAGACGGTGTCGCCCGGGGGCAGCACCTCGTTGATCGGGGTCCCCAGCGGAGGGGTCCCGGGCAGGATGAGCAGCCCCGCATGGTCGTCGCCCATGCCCAGCTCCCTTGCCGAGCACATCATCCCGTCGGAGAGCTGTCCCCTGATCTTCGACTGCTTGATCGTGAAATCCCCGGGCAGGACGGCCCCCGGCAGGGCGACCGGGACCCGGTCCCCGACCTTGTAGTTCTGGGCGCCGCAGACGATCGTCTTGACCCCGCCCGCCGGCCCCAGGTCCACCGTGCAGACCGACAGCTTGTCGGCGTTCGGGTGCTTGTCGCGGGTGAGCACCTCCCCCACGACGACGCCCTTGAGCTCCGGGGCGCCGGTCTGCAGGACGTGCTCCACCTCGAAGCCGAGGAAGGTGATCGCGCGCGTCAGCTCCTCGACCGGGGCGTCGAGCGCCACGTAGTCCCAGATCCAGTTGAGCGAGATTTTCATCCTCGGATTCGGGGCCCCCTAGATTGCGCCGCCGAACTGGCGCAGGAGCCTCAGGTCGTTCTGGTAGAAAACCCGGATGTCATCGATCCCGTAGAGCGTCATCGCCAGGCGCTCGATCCCCATCCCGAAGGCGTAGCCCGTCCAGACCTCGGGGTCGTAGCCGACGGCCCTGAAGACCTCGGGGTCGACGATCCCGCAGCCGCCGATCTCGATCCACTCCTTGTTCACCTTGGGCAGGTGCTTGGCCGAGAGGTCGACCTCGAAGCTCGGCTCGGTGTAGCCGAAATAGTGCGGCCTGAAGCGCGTCTTCGTGCCGGGGCCCATCAGGGCCTCGAAGAGGTAGTCCAGGAGCGCCTTCAGGTCGCGCACCGTGACGTTGCGGTCGACGTACAGGCACTCGATCTGGTGGAAGTTGGCGCTGTGCGAGGCGTCCGAGGTGTCGCGGCGGTAGACGCGCCCCGGCGAGACGATGCGGATCGGGGGCGGCCCCTTGAGCATCGTGCGCACCTGCACCGAGGAGGTGTGGGTGCGAAGGAGGTAGCGCTCCCCCGGCCGGTGCCGGGAGACGTTGCCGAACTGCGCCGCCGGCGGGAAGTAGAACGTGTCCTGGGGGTCGCGGGCCGGGTGGTCGGGCGGCGTGTTGAGCGCGTCGAAGCAGTAGAACTCCGTCTCGACCTCGGGGCCGTCGGCGACGACGAAGCCCACCTTGCGAAGGATCCGGCATACCTCCTCGCGCACGAGGGTCAGGGGATGGAAGGTCCCGGGCCCCAGGTCGGGGGACGGGAGCGTCGGGTCGATCGGCGGGCCGAGGCGGGCCGCAAGCTCCGACTCCTCGATCTGGCGCAGCTTCGCGTCGAGGAGCGCCTGCAGGCGCCCCTTGGATTCGTTCACGAGCTTGCCCATGGCCGGGCGAAGCTCCTTCGCGACCGACCCCATCTGCTTCATCAAGGCCGTGAACTCCCCGTTGGGGCCCACGTACCGGGCCTTGGCCCCCTCCAGCTCCGGGCGGGTCCGGATCGACTGGAGCTCGGCGCTAGCCTTGGTGAGAAGCGAGGAGAGCTGCTCTTGCATCTCTGTCCTGCTTCAGCGCGTCAGGGCTTCTTGGCGGAGGCCTTGGCCTTCAGGGCCTCGCGGGCCTGCAGGACGAGGGAGTCAAAGGCGGCGGGGTCGTTGACGGCGATGTCGGCGAGGACCTTGCGGTCAAGGCCGATGCCGGCGGCCTTCAGGCCCTCGACAAAGCGGCTGTAGCTCATGTCCGCGGCGCGGCATGCGGCGTTCAGGCGGACGATCCAGAGGGAGCGCCACTCGCCCTTCTTCTTCTTGCGGTCGCGGTAGGCGTACTGCCAGGCGTGCTGGACGGCCTCTTTCGCGTAGCGGAAGAGCTTGGATTTGTTGCCGAAATAGCCCTTGGCGTATTTCAGCACCTTCTTGCGGCGCTTGCGCGACGCGGGGGAGTTTGTTGCACGAGCCATGTTGTGTTGTTCCTTGGGTTAGTCGCCGGCGGGTCGGCTTAGGATTTCACCCGCCAGGCGTGGTTTGGATTGGCGCAGGCCGCGGCCCTTTTAGAGGCCGAACGGGAGGCTGCGCAAAAGGGGCTTGGCGTGGCCAGGGGCAACGAGCTTGTCCTTGGTAGCGCGGCGCTTCTGCTTTGTCGACTTGGCGGAAAGCAGGTGGCGGAAACCGGGTGTGCGGCGCATCAGCTTGCCGCGGGCGGTCAATTTGAAGCGCTTGGCAATGGACTTCTTGGTCTTTTGCATGAGAGGAGCGGTCGAAACCATAGAGTGAGGGACGTGTTTGCAAGGGGAAAAATCCCCAGGGGCATGATTGAGAGCGACCTGAGGACACATCCCGTCGGTTCCGGCCGAAATTCCCGGGCCGAAACGAGCGGTTTCGCCGGACGGGGCGCCTGCCCCTTGCACCCGGCAAAAGGGGGCAACCGAGCGGCAGATCATGTTTGACCACTTTCGCAAGGTCCTGCCGAATCGCGACCTGTCCCCCGTGGTGCCCCCTACCTCGATTTTTTCCCGATCGCTTGCGCATAGACCGCGAGCGAGAGACGGATCCCCCTGGAGCACGAGGAACCCCGCATGAGCGCTCCCGCGACCCCAGACCTAGGCGCGGACTCCCGAATCTGGCCGAGGCTGACCCTCGGCACCCTTGCCCTCGCCCTTGGGCTGAGGTTCCTCCTGGCGGCAAGCGGTGGCCAGAACTACTGGTCCGACGAGGGCCGGTACCACGCCGCGACGAGCGCCGTGGAGCTCTTCTCGAACGGCGAAAACAAAGCCGGCCTACTGAAGGTCATTGGGACGGCCGATCACCTCTTCTTCAAGGTCCTGGCCCTTCCCCTGGCCTGGGCGGACGCCAGGTTTGGGGACTCCCCGGTGCGCGCCGCCTGCGCGATCAGCCTCTTTTCCGTGGCCACCCTTGCGCTCCTCGGGCGCTGCGCCCGGCTGCTCGGGGCTTCGCGGCGGGAGGCGTGGCTCGCGGTCTTCTTCGGCGCGTGCGCCAACTGCCTCTTCTACTACTCGCGGCACCTTTTCCCGTACGACGTGGCGCTCGCCCTCTGCATGGCGTCGCTGGCCGTTGCCCTCGGACCACCCGCCCCATGGAGAAGCTTCCTGGCGGGCATGCTGGCGGGCCTCGGGTTCCTGACCTACAACGGGTACTGGGTCGTCGGCGGGGTCGTCCTCGTGGTCCATGTCGCCCGCGCCCGCGGGACGGGAAGGGCCGCCCTTCGCGCCGCGCTGTCGGGCCTGGGCCTGGCGATTCCGATCCTCGGCGCGGTGGCCGCGGCGCGCGGACTGGGCGCCGACTTGGTCGCGTCCTTCAGGAGCTTTTCGGGGACCGTGTTCCAGGGGGACTTCGGCCGGGGTCATGTGTTTGTGTGGCAGTACCTCTGGAGCACCGAGGGCCCCGTGCTGCTCATCTGGCTTGCCGGCGCCGCCTATGTGATCACCCGCACCCGCGCAAGGGGCCCGCTGGAGCGGCCCCTCCTGTGGGTGCTGATGGCCGCTTCGCTCTACGCCTGCCTCGTGTTCACCGCCGACGTGACAAGGACCTTCGTCGTCTACGGGAGGACCGCCAGGATCCTCGCCCCCTTCCTGTGCCTCTCGTCTGCCTGGGCGGCGGAGGACCTCTGGGCAAGGCGCCGCCCAAGCGCGCGGGTCGCATTGGGCCTTCTCGCCGCGTTCGCGGCGCTTGCGTCCCTGAACCTGTACGCACCCTTCCGGATCGTGTTCGCCCGGCAGTTCCTGGCCGAGGCAAAGAGCGTCATCCGCGCGGCGCCCTTCGGCGCCTTCCACATGACCAATGCGCGGATCCTGCGCCCGGGGGAGCCCGTCGACGAGGACTTCCACCCCGGCAAGCTCCTCCTCGTGCGGCGCCACCCGTTCGCCTTCCGGCCCTACCTCTTCGAGGGGTTCAACGAGGAGCAGCGGCGCTACGTCGGGGACAGCGACATCGCGATGCGCCTGGAGTGGACTCCGTTCACGCCGCCCGCGTCCCTGGGAGGGTATCCCGGCCCGCTCAGGCTTCGGGTGCGCCTTTCGCAGGGCCACGCCGGGTATGCGGATCCCCTGGTGACGACCGGCACGAGCCCGGATGTGTGCACGGCATTCGTTCGCTACCTGGACGAGGGCCACGTGAGCTTCGGCTATGACTGCCACGGTTCCGGAGCCCTCGTTTCCGCGCCGGTGGCCCTGGACCTGACGAAGGAGCATTCCATTGTCGTCCTTTTTGGCTCCATGCTTCCCCCCAATCCGCCCCCGGGTGCGGGCGAGGAGGTCCGCTCGGCGTGGCCCAATCTCCGGCAGAAAGTGCTCCTGAGGCTGGACGAGCAGACCGTCATATCCTCGCGGGCAGCAAGCCATCCCTCGGCGCCCGGCGACATCTTCGTCGGGGTGAACCTCACCACAAACGGGACGGCCGAGCCCACCATGCTCGGCACCGTCCTCGGCATCGAGAGCGTGGACCTGCGCGAGATGGCGCAGCTGGCGCGGGACGACCGCCTGGACTCGCTGCGGCAGGACCCCCTCTGGCTGGGCTACCCCGGTCCGCTTCACCTCTGCGTGGAATTGCCGGCCGGGCGCGAAGGGACGTACGAACCCCTGATCACGGCCGGGGGCCCTGCCGCCGCCGACAGCCTCTGCGTCTCCTTCAAGGAGCACGGCGCCCTGCGCCTGGAGTTCGTCCGCGACGGCGAGACGATACACGAGACCTCGCTCGCCCTGGAGTCGGCGCCGCTCCAGACGGGCAAGGACCGCAGGCTCGACCTCGTCGTCTCCATGGGAAGCCTGATGCCGCCCGACGCTTCGCCGCTGTACTCCGCGCACCCCGAATGGCGCCCGCTGATCGACCACCTCGTCGTGCAGGCGCAGGGAAAGGTGATCCTCGCCCGCAGGATCGTACCCTCGCCCTCGACTCCGAGCGAGATACGGCTCCTGTCGAACCAGGTCGGGATCGCGGGCGTCGAGACCTTCTTCAACGGGAAGGTTGAGATCGCTGAAAGCGCATCCCCGGCCGCGGCGATCGACCTTATCCCGCGCTTCGGCACGGAGGTGCAGCAATCCGCCCTGCCCTTGGGCGACAGCTCGGGCCCCCTTCTGCTTAACCTGCAATTCCCCGACCGCGCCGGCGTCGCCGAGCCGCTCCTGGCAACCGGGGTCACCGGAGCCGGCGACATCCTGTTCGTGCGCTACGAGGGCAGCGGCAAGGCGCGCTTCGGCCTCGACCATTGGGGACTCGGTGGACCCACGTCGGGTTCGGTCGACATAGGGCCGAAGGGGATTCCGCACGAGGTCGTGGTTTCCAACGGTGCCCTCTTCCCACCGGCTTCGGACCCGATCTACACGCTGCACCCGGGCTGGCTCAGGCTCAGGGACTGGACCGTGATCGGCTTCGACCGCAGACCCGTGCTCATGGCGCCGATCAGCGCGTACGCCTCAAGGGCCGACCACATCACGCCCGGTTTCGACGGCATTGGCGGGTCGACCAACCAGTCGAGGTTCACCGGCGAAATCACCTCCACGGCCTTCGCCTCACCCGACCTGGTCCTTGGATGGCTTGTCGCCGCCGGCAAGGTTGCGCCCTAGCTCCTGCGGAAGCGTCTCCCGCGCTGCCTGATAGGCACCCTAGGGGGGTGCCGACCCGCGGCGCTTCACCAGGGCTGGCCACCATTGAATTGGGCTCCAGGAAACGTTTCGCCGGAGCGCCGGACACCCCATCGTGGCCCCCAGCGGCTCCGCCCCCTCCCCCGGCGCCACCACGCATTCCCTGTCTTTCCGCAGCGATACCTCGAAATCGAGTTGACTTGCGGGTGCTATTTTTGAGCTTTTGATTCCTTAGCTTGATGGCTTCCTAGCTCAATGGTAGAGCAGTTGACTCTTAATCAATTGGTTCGGGGTTCGAGTCCCCGGGGAGCCACCATCTTTTCCCCGGCGTTATTTCCCAGTCAAAATTAGGAACCTCCCTTCCGGATTCCCGGGCCGGCGTAGCTCAATGGTAGAGCACGTGTTTTGTAAACACGCGGTTGCGGGTTCGAATCCCATCGCCGGCTCCACTTTTGCAAACAGTCCCACTGCCTGGTGGTGTAATGGTAGCACAAACGACTCTGACTCGTTTTGTCTAGGTT
>CAYPXZ010000019.1:0-65701 GCA_964414785.1 uncultured Opitutaceae bacterium | reverse complement strand
CTCGAGGCGATCGGGACCCTCGCGAGCGGGATCGCGCACGACTTCAACAACATCCTCACGGGCATATACGGATTCACCTCGCTGGCGCGGGAGTCCGCGGGCGCGAGCGACGAGCTGCGCGACTACATGGACGAGATTCGCAGGGCGGGCAACAGGGCCGCCGAGCTCGTAAGGCAGATCCTGACCTTCAGCCGCAAGCAGGGCGGCGACCAGGCCAAGGGGCCGGTGCAGCTCGGGCCCGCCGTCGCCGAGGCGGCTAAGCTCTTGCGAGCGACGAGCCCGAGCACGATCGAGTTTGAAACCGAGATCGCGCCTGAACTGCCCGCCGTTTACGGCAACGCGACGCAGCTGCACCAGGTCGTCATGAACCTCGGCACCAATGCCGTGCAGGCGATGCGCGACCGGCCCGGGCGCCTGCGCATCTGCCTTGACGCCTGCGTGGTGGGAGAGGCGCAGGCGGGTGCTTTGCCCGGCATCGTTGCGGGGCCGCACGTGCGCCTGACGGTCTCCGACACCGGCGACGGGATGGACGCGGCGACGCAGGAACGCATGTTCGAGCCGTTCTTCACGACCAAGGCCCCCGGAGAGGGCACGGGCCTAGGGCTCTCTGTCGTGCACGGCATCGTGCGCGGCCACCACGGCGCGATTCGCCTGGCGAGCGAGGTGGGGCTCGGCTCCTCGTTCGAGGTCCTCCTGCCCGTCGGCACGGCGTCCTCCCCGTCGGAAAGGGCCGATTCGGGGACGGTCGCGCTGGGGCACGGTGAGCGCATCCTCGTCGTGGACGACGAGCAGACGATAGCCCGCGCCGGCGAGCTCACCCTGCGCCGGCTCGGCTACGACGCCACCGGCGAGAGCCAGGTTCTCGAGGCGCTCGCCCTCCTCGAGCGCGATCCATTCGCCTTCGACCTTGTGGTCTCGGACCAGACGATGCCCCTGCTCACCGGGCTGGAGTTCGCCCAGAGAATCCGCGCGCTCAGGGCCGACCTTCCGGTCGTGCTCGTGTCGGGCCACAGCTACGCCCTCACCCCGGAGGCCGTCGAAGCCGCGGGGGTCCGCGAGATCTTGGGCAAGCCCTTCTCAAAGGAGGCGCTGGCAGCGGCGGTCCGCCGCCACCTTCCGCGTGAGATTACCGTCCTTCCCCGCTGACACCATGCCCCAGATACTCCTGATTGACGACGACCCAACGCTGCGGCGCGCCCTGCGCATCGCCCTGGAAAGATCCGGGCACCAGGTTGCGGAGGCGGCGAACGGCCGGGAGGGCCTGGCCGCCTTCGCCGCGCAGCCTGCGGACCTCGTGGTCACCGACATCATCATGCCGGATGTCGAGGGCATTGAGACCATCCGCAAGCTTCGCAGGCAGAGCCAGATGGTCCCGATCATAGCGATCTCCGGCGGGGGCCGCGGCAGCGCCGAGGACTACCTGCTCTATGCGAAGGTCCTCGGCGCTACCCGGGTCTTCGAGAAGCCCTTCGACATCGACACGATGAGGTCCGCCGTGGCGTCCCTGCTCGACGGGTCGGCGGGCGGCGAGCCCGCCCGGGCGACCGGGGCTTGAGGCGCGCGGCCCCGCAGTCCAGGGGGATCCGCTAGACCTGGTACTGCTGCAGGGGCACCGGATCGACCACCTTCGCCTTGGGCATCTTCTCGGCGAGCTGCTGGGCGAACCACTGGCGGGCCGCGGGATCGCCGTGGGTGAGCACGACGCTCCTCGCCTGGGTCTGCACGGCGAACTGCAGGAGCTCCTCCCGGTCGGCATGGCCGCTCAGCTCGAACCGCTCGACCCTCGCCTTGATCTTGGTCTTAACGTTCGCCGTCTTGAAGAGGAAGGTGTCGCCAGGCTTCGAGGCGAGAAGCATCCCGCCCGGGGTGTCGGGGTCGCAGTAGCCGACGAAGCCGATCGTGTTGCGCGCGTGCCCCAGGAGTCCCGAGGCCAGCGTGTAGCTCGGCGTGCGCTCGACGAGCATCCCGCTGCTGATGATGTAGAGGGCGTTCTGCTGGGGGTCCTCGCCCGGGGTGAGGACCCTCGGCAGGGGCCGCACCTTCAGCTCCTTGACGATCCCGCGGCTGAACTGGATGTGCTTGGTCTTGCGGCTGATCTCGTCAAAATAGTCGACCAGGTCCATGCCGAGGCCCGAGCCGTAGATGGGGCAGTCGACCAGGCGCCGGAATTTGCGCGCATCGTGGATGATGGAGAGCACCTCCTGCATGCGGCCCAGGGCGAACACGGGGATCAGGAAGGAGCCGCCGCGCTGGATCGTGTCGTTGATCGACTCGACCAGGCGCTTCATCTCGTAGCCGCGGGTCTTGTCGGGATGGCGCTCCGTCGTCCCGCGCGTGGTCTCCGTCACCAGGGTGTCGAAGTGCCCGGCCGGGAACTTGGCGCCGGGCAGGGTGCGCTGGTTCTCGAAGAGGACGTCCCCGGTGAAGAAGATGGCCCGGTGCTTGTGGCGGATCTCGACGCCGGCCGCCCCGGCCACGTGGCCCGCGGGATGCAGGATCACCTCGACCTCGTCGTGGCCCGCCTTGAACTTCTTCACGACCCCGAAGTTCACGGGGGTCAGGCGCTTGGACAGGCGGTCGATCTCCTCGTGGGTGAAAAGCGGGTAGTCGGGGATGTTCTGGTCCTCGCGCTGGCGCATCATGACGCTTGCCGAGTTGTGCAGCATCCGCTCGATCAGCATCCGGCTTGAGCTCGACATGATGACGGGGGTGTCGGGATTCTCCTTCATCGTCACCGGCAGGCTCCCTATGTGATCCAGGTGGCAATGGGTTATGATGATAAGGTGGAGGTGCTTTCCCCGCAGGGGCGTATGGTCCGGGGCGGCGCGCCGCCCCACCTTTTTCGGATGCAGGCCGGAGTCTATCAGGATATTCAGGTCACCCAGCTGCACGAACAGCGAGTTGGCACCGATGCCGCCATCGCGGTTCAGATCAATGAGCTTCATTATTACCCGACATCGTTGAGAGCGAATTCGAAGTATTCAAGCGCGGGAGGCTCCATCGCCGAAAATACTGCTCAGCGGGGCACGATCAGGTCAAAGGGCGGCAGGAGCACGTGCACCTTGGTCCCCGACTCGTCGACCCCGTGGAAGCTGCCGATCACGTGGGCGTCGCACCCGGTGACGTGGTGGCTGTTGTAGGAGAACTCCTCCCCGGGCGCCAGGCGCGGCGTCTCGCCGACGATCCGGTCGCCCTCGATGACCTGCCTGTTGCCATTGCCGTAGTCGATGACCCACTTGCGGCCAAGGAGCGTCACGTTCCTGTCGGAGCCGTTGCGGATCGTGATGTAGTACACGAACGCGTGCGGCTTGTCCTCGGGCAGGCTCGCGCCCCCGTGGTGGTGGACAAGCTTGTCGAGCCGGGCGGTAAGGCCGGGTAATTCCAGGGATGAGCCGCACTTCACTATGATACACAGTGCGCCCGTTGGGGTGGTCCGCAAGTGGCTTTCCGCTTGATGCCCGGCTAAGGGGGCCGCACAAACGCGGGGAACATGCGCAAACTCGCCCTCCTATCGGTCAGCGACAAGAGTGGTCTGGCCGAATTCGCGGCCTCGCTCGTGAAGGACCACGGCTACACGATCCTCTCGACCGGGGGCACCGCGAGGCTCCTCCACGAAAGAGGGATCGCAGTCACCGAGGTCGGCCAGCACACCGGTTTCCCCGAGATCATGGAGGGTAGGGTGAAGACCCTCCATCCGAAGATCCACGGGGGCCTGCTCTGCCGGCGGGACAAGCCCGAGCACCTTGAGCAGGCGGCGGCCAACGGGATCGAGCTCATCGACCTGGTGGTCGTCAACCTCTACCCCTTCGAGCAGACGGTCGCCAAGCCGGGTGTCTCGCTCGAGGAGGCGATCGAGAACATCGACATCGGCGGCCCGTCGATGCTCAGGAGCGCGGCCAAGAACCACGAGAGCGTGACCGTGGTGTGCGACCCGGCCGACTACGACGGGGTTCTTGCCGCGATGAAGGCGGGCGCAGGCGCGCTCGGGGAGCTGCGCCGGCGCCTGGCGCTTAAGGTGTTCCAGCGGACGGCGGCCTATGACGCGGCGATCGCCAAGTTCCTGGAGGCGCAGGAGGCGGCGCCCGACCTGGAGGCACTCAGCGGGTTCGCCCCGAAGCTCACGCTTTCGCTCAGCAAGGCGCAGTCCCTCAGGTACGGGGAGAATCCCCACCAGAAGGCGGCCCTCTACGGCACCTTCCATGAGCACTTCAAGCAGCTCCAGGGAAAGGAGCTGAGCTACAACAACATCCTCGACATCACCTCGGCGACCTACCTGATCGGCGAATTCGAGAGGCCGACGGTGGCGATCCTCAAGCACACGAACCCGTGCGGCCTGGGGAGCGCCGAAACACTCACCGAGGCCTGGGAGAAGGCCTATGCGACGGACCGGCAGGCCCCTTTCGGCGGGATCATCATCGTCAACCGCACGCTCGACGGCGCCCTCGCCGCCTTGATCGCGGACATCTTCACCGAGGTCATCATCGCGCCGCGCTTCAGCCCCGAGGCGCTCGCCGTGCTGCAGAAGAAGAAGAACCTGCGCCTCATGGTCGCCGCCGAGGGCCTGGGCGCGGATGCGCTCCAGGAGATCCGCTCCGTCATCGGGGGGGTTCTCGTGCAGGACCGCGACCGGGTGCTCGGCGACCGCTCGGCCTTCAGGGTCGTGACGAAGCGCCAGCCCAGCGCCGAGGAGTGGGACTCGATGATGTTTGGTTGGAAGGTGTGCAAGCACGTGAAGTCTAACGCGATCGTCTACTGCCGCGGGGAGCAGACGCTTGGCATCGGCGCGGGCCAGATGGCGCGCGTCGACAGCTCGAGGATCGCCGTATGGAAGGCGGGGGAGGCGGGCCTTAGCCTGAAGGGCTCCGTGGTCGTCAGCGAGGCGCTCTTCCCGTTCCCCGACGGGCTCATAGCCGCCGCCGAGGCCGGCGCGACCGCGGCCATCCAGCCGGGCGGCTCCGTGCGCGACGCCGAGGTCATCAAGGCCGCCGACGACCGGGGTGTTGCCATGGTCTTCACGGGGATCCGGCATTTCAGGCACTAGGGTTCCGCCGAACCGTTCGGAGTTGGCAGGGGCCGCGCCATCTCGCATCGTGGGCGGATGTTCGACCCCGTTGAAAAACTAAAGGAATTCATCCGCTTCCCGAGCGTCTCGACCGACTCGAAGTTCAAGGAGGGCATGGTTGGCTCGCAGAAGTTCGTGTCCGACCTGCTGGGCTCGCTCGGCTTCAAGGTCGAGGTCGTCAAGACGGACGTTCACCCGATCGTCCTTGCGAGCAGGGATGGCGACCCGAAGTGGCCCCACGTGGTCATCTACGGGCATTACGACGTCCAGCCGGCAGACCCGATCGCGCTCTGGAAGACCCCCCCGTTCGAGCCCACCATCATCGGCAACCGCATCTACGGGCGCGGGGCCGCGGACAACAAGGGGCCCCTGATGACCAATATCGCGGCCGTGGCGCAGCTGCTGGAGGAGAACCCCGGGCTGCCGCTAAGGATCACGTTCCTCGTGGAGGGCGAGGAGGAGATGGGAAGCCCGAGCTTCCCGAAGTTCCTGGAGGCCTACGCCGACAGGCTGCGGAAGGCCGATTTCGTGTACCTCTCGGACACGGCCCTTCCGAACGAGCAGCAGGTCGTGATCACGTGCGGGCTAAGGGGGCTGGCGCTGCTTGACCTGGTCGTGACCGGGGCGAAGGGCGACCTGCACTCGGGCCTGCACGGCGGGGTGCTTCGCAACCCGATCCAGGCCCTGGCGGAGATATGCGCGACGCTCCACAACCCGGATGGGAGCGTCAACGTCCCCGGATTCTACGACGGCGTCCTCGACGTGGAGCCCTGGGAGCGCGCCGAGCTCGCGAAGCTTGCCGGAGACGGGAAGGCCTACATGGACTTCCTGGGCATCGACGCATTCTACACCTCGCCCGGCTTCTCGCCGTTCGAGTCGGTGAGGTTCCAGCCCACCTTGGAATTCAACGGGGTCGGCGGCGGCTACCAGGGGGAGGGGACGAAGACGGTGATCCCCAGCAAGGCGTTCGTGAAGATCAGCTGCCGCCTGGTCCCGAACCAGGAGCCCGACCGGATCAAGGATCTCGTCAGGAAGGCGATCCTCGCGCGGGCTCCGAAGGGGGTGAAGATAGAGTTTGTCGACCAGCACAAGGGGGATCCCTACGTCGTGGTGCCGCCGGGGCGCCCGAACACCCCGAAGGACCAGTCGCCGGTACTGGCCCGCGCGTTTCGCGCCACGGACGCGGCCGTCACGTCAGTCTGGGGCCGCCCGCCCCTGTACCTGCGCGAGGGCGGGAGCGTGCCGATCATCGCCGACATAAAGAAGGCGACGGGGCTCGACTCGGTCATGCTCGGGCTCTTCCTGCCCGAGGACAACCTTCACGCTCCGAACGAGAGCTTCAATCTCGACGTGATGAAGAAGGGCGTCGAGACTGCGAAACGTATCCTGTCCGGTATTACGACTTCTTGAGGATCACCAGCTCGTCGCGGCGGTCCTTGGACATCGTCGCGTCGTCGGCGTTCTTCTTGGCCTCTTCGCTTCCCTTTGAGAGGGTCTCGATCTTGTCCGCGGAAACGCCGATCTGGATCAGGTATTTCTTGGCTTCGCTGGCGCGGTGGTCGCCCAGGCCCAGGTTGTACTCGGAGGTTCCGCGCCAGTCGCAGTGGCCCTCAAGCAGGAGGCGGTACTGGGGGTTCTTATCGAGATAGTCCTTCGCGGCCTGCAGCTTCGGGCGCTCTGCGGCCTTCACGCTGGAGCGGTCGAATTCAAAGTACACCGGCTGCAGAAGGCCGCGGATCGTGTTGGCATCCTCGAGGATGTTCGGGTCGCGGTTGGTGAGCGCCGAGTTTGCGTCGGCCGTCGTCGAAACATCGGTGGGGGTGAGGTTACCCGCTCCGCCGCTCTGCGGTCCAAGGGCCGTGGAGCTCGGATCGGGCCGCACAGGCTTCTTTGCGCAGCCCGCGAGGAGGGCGGCAGCACTGGCGGCGATGATGCAGAGCGACTTGGAGGCGAGTTTCATGTGTAGATTGAATTACGTTGGAAGGGTGTATTTTTGGCAAACCTTTGGCTTGTCGCAAGAAATTAAGAGGGAATCTCAGGAAAGGCCCTTGTCGTCCACGACGCCCTGCTCAAGTGCATGGCGCGTAAGGCTCGCGACGTCGTGGATGTTGAGCTTGCGCATGAGGTTCGTACGGTGGTTGTCCACGGTCTTGGCGCTGATGCCGAGCTTTACGCCTATCTCCTTCGTGCTGTTTCCCTCGGCGACGAGCTGCAGGATCTCGCGCTCGCGCTCCGTCAGGAAGTCGGGCGATCTGCCCGATTCCGGGTTGGCGACCACGGTGCGAAGCACGCTGGCAATGGCGGGTCCGAAGTACGTCCCGCCCATGGCGATCGCCGCGAGGCCCTTCTTGAACTCGGTGAACCCGGCCGTCTTCTCGACGAACCCGTGGGCCCCGGCCTCGAGCATCTGGCGGACGACCACCGGGTTCTCATGGCCGGAGAATACGAGCACCCTAAGGCCCGGCAGGCGCTTGGTGAGCCGTCGAAGGAGCTCAACCCCGTTCAGGCTCGGCAGTTTGGCGTCCAGGACGACCACGTCCGGCTTCTGGTCGAGGCACATCTGAAGGCCCTCCTGGCCGTCGCCGCACTGGCCGACCAGCTTGTACGACTTATCCAACGCGAGGATCTCGACCAGCATCTCTCGGATGGCGGTTTGGTCCTCTATGATTACCAGGCGATACATCGAACTTAGATTCTGATCGGCGAAACGAGAAAGTTGGTGGGCTGGCTGGGATTCGAACCCAGAACCAATTGCTTAAAAGGCAACTGCTCTACCATTGAGCTACCAACCCGAAATTTGATTTTGAAAAAGCTGTGTTGGAATGCTGGCCCCCAGTTTGATGCTAAAGTCCCCACCTCCAAATAATAACTGAATCAACGGACTTCGCATGTTGCCCGTTGTTTCACCCCGAAATCATGCTCCGCGAAGGAGCAGACCAAGCTGTAGGTTGTAGGGGTGATACCGATGCCGCGGCAAGACCAAATGGACCCGTCCGGCACGGGGCCCGGCGCCGCCAACCACCGGGGTGCCCCCCGGTAGCCCGAAGCCCTACCGCACCCCCACCTTTTGGGAGGCGATTCGCTGGGCAATCTTTGCGAAGTTGGCCTCGATGGCGGCCAGGAAGTCATTGGTACCGGAGCGCAGGGGCCGTTCAAGGTAGCGATAGACCGCCTGAAAATCGTTCTCCAGCTTCGGCTTCACGAAATGGAACCAAAAATCGGGCGTCCGCCGCACCAGGTCCTCCTCCGACTTGAAGATCCTCTTTTCCATGGGAACGTTTGCGAAATCGTCCGACTCGCTGAACTCGGCGTAGAGCTCGCCGAGCTTGTCGGGGTAATGGGGATCGGCCAGCTGGCCGACATAGTCGGCCGTCGCCAGGGCGCAGCCCACCATCCGGCTCACGGGATCCCGGAAGTGCAAGCGGCTGATCTCGCAGTTGGGCCCGGTGCAGTTGATCGCTGACAGGACGTTTTCAATCTCGATGTCCGTGACGCCGAGCTGCGGGAGGTACGAGGCGGCGAACGCGCAGCTTCTGAGGATGTGGCAGAACGTGTACTTGGCGCCGGTGCCGGCGGTGTCCGTCTTCAGCTTGAGGTAGCCGGCGTCATGGAAGAGGACCCCGGCGATCGCCAATTCGAAGTCGCGGGGGCGCAGGTGCTCCGTCGCCCCCTCGCCCTGGAGTCCCTCAAGAAGGAGGGACATGCAGACGGTCGCCATATGCGTGTGGCGAAGGTTGTGGTACTTAAGGTCGATGGGGGCGTAGGCGGCCGTGCGCCCCGCAAACAGCTCCTCCACGTCCCTGAAAAGGCGCTGGAGCAAGGCATGGTCGGCCCCGGGATGTAGGGCCGAGAACCTGCCCCTCACGAAGTCCGCGACAGCGGACGTATCCTCATAATCAACGCGGGGTAGCATTGGGCAATTGCAACTTACTGCGTTTAAGGGTTCACGGCCTTGGAATCGCAAGGCCAAAAAGGGGAAATTTCGACGGAAGTTTCTGCATAACGGGAACTTCAGCCGGGGAAATCCGTCTTGATTGAAAGGGTGCCGGCGGGCGATCGGGCCGATTGAATTGACCCTTTCCGAGTAGCCCATTTCTTTCATAGGCTAGACTTTAAATCATTGGGAACAATTCATAAATATGCCCGTCAGAGCATGGAAGACCGCATGTCGACCAAAGCTCACGAAGTGGCCCTGGACCGCGTACTCGTTGACCGATTCAAGAGTGGCGATGCGTCCGCATTTGATGAGATGGTATCCCGGTACTGGGATCGCATCTTCTCCATGGTGAACCAGCTCCTAAGGAACTCCGAGGATGCGGAAGAGGTTACCCAGGATGCATTTATAAGGGCCCACCGCGGCCTCGCGAACTTCAGGGGCGACTCCGCGTTCTCGACCTGGCTCTACCAGATCGCCACGAACCTTGCCCGCAACCGCTACTGGTACTGGTGGCGGCGAAAGCGCGACAAGTCCGTTTCTTTCGATGCCCCCATGGGCCCCGACAATGACACCACGCTCGCCGATATGATCCCGGCCGAAGTCGAGACACCTGACGACATCACGGTTACCCGTGAATTCGTCGCGCGCATCGGCAAAGGCATGGAGCGCCTCGGCGCCAAACACCGCGAGATTCTCATCTTGCGAAACATCAAGAACCAGTCCTACGAAGAGATTGCCGCTGTCCTCGGCATCTCCGTCGGAACCGTAAAAAGCCGAATCGCTAGGGCGCGCGAAAGCCTGCGCTCCAAGCTTGGCGAAGACTTCAAATGAAAGACCGGGAATTCATAGAACTTCTGAACCTCTACGTCGACCACGAGATCAGCCCCGAGGACGCCCTCAGGCTGGAGGCCGAGGTGCATGAGGACCCGAAGCGGCGCGAGGTCTACGACCAGTACTGCCGCATGCAGAAGGCCTGCTCGATGCTCTCCGAGGAGACCCTGGAAACCTCCGCTGCCCCCAATCTGATCGAATTCCCGGCGGAGCGCCGCCTGCGCTTTGCGCCCGCTTTTGCCGGGCTTGCCGCGGCGGCTGCCATCGCGCTTGTCGTCGTCAACCTGCGAAGCGGCGCCGGCGTGCGGCCGTCCAACGGCTCCCTGGCCACGTCCGCGGCGCCCGCCGCCCGGCCGGTCGCCGTGGCGGCCCCGTCGCCGTCCTCCTCCGATTCGATGAAGCCCGTGTTCTTCGTGCGGATGCCCTCGGCCCAGATGGCCCCCGGCGGCCAGAGGGCGCTCTTTGCCTCAATCGACACGTCCTCCCAGATGGCGCAGCTCAACTGGATCGGCGCCGTCCACATGACCCCCGTCTTCAGCTCCGCCAACCCGGCCTTCCTTCTCAATCCGAAGACCGACCTGAAGGCCGCGGTCCTCAGTGATTCGCCGAGCAACCGGGATGACCAGGAGCCGGCCGAGATGTCCGCCTTCCGCTTTCAGCGCTAGGCGAGGGCCTTCTTGATGAGGGCCTCGGTCGTGGCGGCCGTGCCAAGCGTAAGGGAGGCGCGGCGAACGGCCTCGTCGGCATCCGCGACCTTGTAGCCGAGGGCCACCAGCGCCGCGACGGCGTCCCCGTGGGGCGTCCCGCTTGCGGGGGTCCCGTCAGCGGAGAGGGCGGCGATCGCGCCCGAGGCCGCGCCGACGCGGCTCTTCAACTCGATGACGAGCCTCTCGGCGGTCTTCTTGCCGATGCCCGGGCACTTGGAGAGCGTCGCGATGTCCCCGGAGCGGATCGCACCCTGGAGAAGCGGGAGGGAGAGCCTGCTCATGATCGACAGCGCCATCTTCGGGCCGATGCCGGTCACGTTCTCGATCATCAGCCGGAAGAAATCCCTGTCGTCGGCGGTCGCGAACCCGTAGAGGGTCTGGGAGTCCTCGCGGTAGATCACGAGGGTGTGGAGCTTGACCTGCGAGCCGACCGGGGGCAGGCGCTCGGCCGTCGTCACTGGGACGTTCACCTCGTAGCCGAACCCGTCTATCTCCACGATGGCCCGCACGAGCCCCGATTCTGCCAGGATTCCCTGGATGGAGGTGATCATTCGGGCTTCTCAGCCGAGGCCGAGGACATCCTGCATGTCGTACACCCGGGGCCTCTGCGCGACGACCCACTGGGCGGCCCTGAGGGCGCCGTGCGCGAACACGGCCCTGTCGCTGGCCCGGTGGGTCAATTCGAGCCTCTCCCCGGCGCCGGCAAAGATGACCGTGTGGTCGCCGATGACGTCGCCTCCGCGAAGCGAGTGGACGCCGACCTCCGAGGCCTTGCGCTCGCCGGTTATCCCCTCGCGGCCGTGGCGCAGCGCCGATCGGTCGAGCTTCCGCTCCTCGAGGATGATCTCCAGCAGGCGCGCCGCGGTGCCGCTCGGCGCGTCCTTCTTCATCCGGTGGTGCATCTCGACGACCTCCGTGTCGTAGTCGTCCCCGAGGGTGCGCGCCGCCCTTCGCGAGAGCGCGTAGAGCAGGTTGACCCCGACCGAGAAGTTTCCGGCCCAGACGCAGGGCACGCGGGCCGCGAGCTTCATGAGGGCCGCCTTCTCCTCCGGCGAGTGGCCGGTCGTCCCGATGACGAGCGGCTTGCCGGAGGCCACCGCCAGTTCGATCAGGCCCCGGGTCGCAAGCGGCGAGCTGAAGTCGACCACGACATCCACGGACGTGATGGGCGCAGCCAGGTCGTCGCCCTGGTCGGTCGAGGCGCCGACGGCGATGCCCGCCTGAGCCGCGGCGGCGGCAAGGGCCTTACCCATCCGTCCCCGCGCCCCGTTTAGCAGTATGGTCAGAGGCATGGGAGGGGTCAGCGCCTGAGGGACGCCAAGGCCTTTGCCAGGATGGCCCGGTTGGCGGGCCCCATGGGGCAGAGGGGCAGCCGGACCGCCTCGCTGCCGATGATCCCCGCGCGCGCCAGGGCGGCCTTCAGCGGAACGGGGTTCGGGTCCACGAAGAGGGCCTTGAAGAGGGGGTAGAGCTTGTGGTGGAGTTTGGTCGCGCTCGCGAAGTCGTTCTGCTGAGCGTAGCGCACCATCCGGGTGATCTGCCTCGGAACGAGGTTCGAGGCGACGCTGATCACGCCCTCGGCTCCTGAGGCCATGAAGGCGAGCGTCAGAGAGTCGTCGCCGCTAAGGACGGTGATGTCGTCTCCCATGGCGCGCTTGAGCTGGTCGACGCGGTCCACCGAGCCCCCCGCCTCCTTGATCCAGCGCACGTTGGAGTACTTGGACCTGAGGCGCTCGAAGAGCGGCACGCCTATCTCGATCGAGCAGCGCGAGGGAATGGAGTAGAGGATGATCGGCAGGTCGGTCGCGTCGGCGATGGCGGCGTAGTGGCGGTAGAGCCCGTCCTGGCTCGGCTTGTTGTAGTAGGGCGTCACGACGAGCACCGCGTCCGCGCCCGCCTCGTCGGAGTGCCGGGTGTATTCCAGCGCCTCCGCCGTCGAGTTGGAGCCCGTGCCGGCGATCACCGGGACCCTGCCGCGGGCGAACTCGATCGTCGCGCGGATGACGTCCATGTGCTCCTCCGACGTCAAAGTCGGGGACTCGCCGGTCGTACCCACCGGGACAATGCCATCGATCCCCCCCTTTATCTGGTGCTCCACCAGCCTTTTGAGGTCCCCAAATGAAACGTCCTTCCCGCGGAAGGGAGTTGCGAGGGCTGTGATCGCGCCTGTCAGGGTGCGTGGCTTCATAGGTTTCAGGGACTTGGCAAAGATGCCTTGCCGGTTGAAGCAGGCCAAGCTACAAAATCCAGAGCAACGCTATTTTGTTTATGAACGAAGTCACCCCTCATACCGAGATCTTCAACGACCTGCTCAAGCTTGCGGTCGAGAGCGGCGCGAGCGACATCGTCATCAAGTCAAACAAGCCGGGCTACGTCCGGATATCGAACCGGCTGAAGCCGGTGGACATGGACCCCATAACGAGCCCGGAGGCGCAGGCCTTCGTCGACGAGCACGTGCCGGAGGTCTTCCGCTCGAAATGGGACGACATGGGCCAGATCGACTTTGCCTACGCGGCCGACGGCATCGGCAGGTTCCGCGTGAACGCGTTCCACCAGCGCGGACTGGTCAGCATCGTCTTCCGGCACATCAAGAGCAAGGTCCCGAACTTCGAGGACCTGGGGCTGCAGGCCGAGCCGCTGCTCAAGCTCGCAAACGCGAAGGACGGCATCCTTCTGATCTGCGGAGCGACGGGCTCCGGCAAGAGCTCGACGATGGCCGCCATGCTCAACTGGATAAACCAGAACATGGACAAGCACATCGTCACGATCGAGGACCCGATCGAGTACACCTTTCAGGACGACAAGTCCGTGTTCCAGCAGCGCGAGATCGGGCTCGACGTGCCGACCTTCGAACTGGCGATCAAGTCGGTGCTGCGCCAGAACCCCGACATCATCCTGATCGGTGAAATGCGCGACCGGGAGACGTTCGAGACGGCGATCTCGGCCGCGGAGACGGGGCACCTCGTGTTCTCGACCATGCACGCCGCGACCGTCGCCCAGTCGCTGACCCGCCTCTTCGAGTTCTTCCCGCCCGACCAGATGGCGCAGGCCCGCAGGCAGATCTCCGGGTCCATCCGCGGGTTCATCTGCCAGAAGCTGATCCCGAGCCTCGAGGGCGGCGGGCGGGTCCCGACCAACGAGGTCCTCAACACCGACGCGACGATCCGAAACCTAATCCTCGAGGGCCAGTTCGACAAGATCGCGTCCCTGCTTGAGGGCGGCCTGGACGGCAACACCTACTCCTTCAACAAGGACATCTACCGCCTCATCAAGGCCGGCCGGATCAGCAAGGCGGACGGAATCCGCTTCTCACCCAATCCCCAGCAGCTCGAGATGAACCTGAAGGGTATCTTCATCAAGAGCTAGCGGGCCGGATCCCAATGCCGATGCGCTTATCGGGCGCCCTGCTCCTGGCCGTGATGGCGGCGGCCGCACGCGCCGCGGATTCGCCGTCGCAGGCCGGGGACTCCATTGCGACCGCGAAGAAGGACCTGGCCTCCATCAAGGCCCCTGTGGGGCAGGATTCCGGGGCGGCGCTGCCGACCCTCGACATGAAGGACGTGGGGACCATCTCGGGGGCGGCGCTGCCGGAGCTCCCCGGGGCGCCGTCCCGAGAGAAGGAGGCCTCGCTCGACCCGGCGAAGAAGAATCAGGGGACCGGTAACTGGCTGGTCGACGCGATGGACAAGAGGGCGGACGGCGGCCGGACGACGAAGGGGCGCGACAAGGACGATCTCCTGAAGTCCGAGGCGGACCTCCTGCACCCGGGCGACCGGGAGGCCACCCTCGGAGAGAAGGACCTGGCGCTTGCCGAGGAGGCGAGGGAGAAGGACGGGCCCAAGGAAGGGACCGCGTCCGCCTACAACCCCCTGGATTCGTTCATGGGGGGCTGGATATCCGCCAAGGACCGGGACCTGCTCGTGCCCGGGACAAAGGGGGAGGGCCTCTCCGGGGAGGCGGGCCGCAGCCACATGGACCTGCTGCCCGGCCTTGACGCGGGGCAGGGGGGCTCGTTCGTCGAGAACCTGATCGGGCCGGTGGACAGTACCCCCTTTGCCGACTCCCGGTCCGCCCCCAACCCCTACCTCGCCCCGCCCGACCTGGGGCCGGCGCCGACCGCCAAGTGGTTCCTCGCCCCGGAGGGCGCGGGCCCCGCGGCCCCGGGGCTCTCTGATTTCTCCCGGGGAATGTCCACCTCGGGCGTGGATCCGCGCCCGCTCGATAGTTCCCGGACCTTCATACCGGATTTCGCCCAGCCCGCCGATGACGACAAGTACTTCAGGCAGCTGAAGCGCTTCTGAGGGCCTTTGCGGCCCCCGGCGTGCCGCGTCCGGGCCCGTTTGCCAATATTTGGCTTGGATTCGCCGCCTCCGGGGGATTGCCTAGTCGGTTCTACAATGCCAATCGCATTTCTATTCGCAGGCCAGGGCGCCCAAAAGGTCGGCATGGGAAGGACGCTGCATGCGTCCAGCGCCGCCGCCAGGGCCCTCTACGACGAGGCGGCCGGGGTGCTGGGCTGGGACCTTGCCCGGGTGAGCTTTGAGGGCCCGGAGGCCGAGCTCACCGAGACCCGCGTTTGCCAGCCGGCGCTCTTCGTCCACGGCATGGCGCTCGTCGCGGCGCTGCGCGAGGGGGGCAAGCTTCCCGCGGTCGACTTCGCCCTTGGCCTAAGCCTGGGGGAAGTGACGGCCTATGCCGCCGCCGGGGTCTTCGACTTTGCTACGGGACTGCGCATCGTGGCCGAGCGCGGCCGCCTGATGCAGGGCGCCTGCGAGAGGAGCCAGGGGGGCATGGCGGCGGTCATCGGACAGACGCGCGAGGCGGTCGCGGCGCTCTGCGCTGAATTTGACGTCGAGGCGGCCAACTTCAACGCGCCCGGCCAGATCATCATCTCCGGCGAGAAGCCGAAGGTCGCGGCGGCCACGGCTGGCGCGAAGGAGCGGGGGATGAAGGTCATGCCGCTCAACGTCGCGGGGGCCTACCACAGCAGGCTGATGGAGCCCGCCCGCAGCGCGTTCGAGGCCTTCCTTGCGGACATCCCCTTCTCGGCGCCGCATCTGCGGGTCTTTACGAACACGACAGGCGTTGCGGTCTCGGACCCGGCGGCGATCAAGCAGGCCCTCGTCAGGCAGGTCGTCTCCCCGGTCCTCTGGGAGGACTGCATGCGCTCGGCGGCCGCCGCGGGAGCCTCGGAATTCTGGGAGCTTGGGCCCGGCGGCACCCTGGCGGGCCTCTCCCGGCGCATCGACAAGTCCTGGAACGTGCGGAGCCTTTCCGAGTACACAGACGTGGGCGCCTGACGAAGGGTCCAACTGACGATGGACGCCCCCCTTACACGCAATTTCTGCATCATTGCCCACGTAGACCACGGCAAGACGACGCTCTCGGACAGGCTCCTCCAGGAGACGCACACGGTCTCGGACCGGATGCTGACGGCGCAGTACCTCGACTCCATGGACCTGGAGCGGGAGCGGGGGATCACGATCAAGTCCCATCCGGTCACGATGAGCTACAAGGCCAAGAGCGGGGTCACCTACAAGCTGAACCTCATGGACACCCCGGGCCACGTGGACTTCTCCTACGAGGTCTCGAGGAGCCTGGCCGCGTGCGAGGGCGCGCTGCTATTGATCGATGCCTCCCAGGGGGTCGAGGCCCAGACGGTCGCCAATGCGCACCTGGCCTTCGCGCAGAAGCTCAAGATCATCCCGGTCATCAACAAGATCGACCTGCCGAGCGCGGACCTGGACCTGTGCCTCAAGCAGCTCGAGGACATCCTGACGATCCCCGCGGAGGAGGCCATCCTCGCAAGCGGCAAGTCCGGCATAGGGATCGTCGAGATCCTCGAGGCCGTCGTGGAGCGCATTCCTCCCCCGCGCTGGACCGACTACCCGCAGATGCGCACGCTCGTCTTCGACTCGATCTACGACTCCTTCAGGGGGGTGATCGCCTACGCTCGGGTGTTCTCCGGCACCATCAGGGCCGGGGAGACGATGATGCTCATGAGCACGGGCCAGAAGTCCGAGATCAAGGAGGTCGGCGTCTTCACCCCGAAGATGGAGAAGCGCGACGTCCTCTCGCAGGGCGACGTCGGGTACATCGTCTCGAACATCAAGGACACGAGCGAGATCAAGACCGGCGACACGATCACGATGGCGGCCAAGCCGGCCCAGGACATGCTTCCCGGCTACAAGGCGGTCCGCCCCATGGTCTTCTGCGGGCTCTACCCAATAGAGAGCTCGGACTACGAGAAATTGAAGTCCGCCCTCGGCAGGCTGCGCCTCAACGACTCGGCGTTCGTGTACTCGCAGGAGAGCTCGGTGGCGCTCGGCTTCGGCTTCAGGTGCGGCTTCCTCGGGCTCCTGCACATGGAGATCATCCAGGAGAGGATCCGGCGCGAGCACGACGTGGAGATCATCTCCACGTACCCGAGCGTGATCTACAAGGTGGTGAAGCAAGGCGGCGCGGTCATGGAAGTCGACAACCCGGTCAACATGCCCGACCCCGGCACGATCGAGATGATCATGGAGCCGACGCTCAAGGCGTCGCTGCACATCCCGAACGCCTCGATGGGAGACATGCTGGCCCTCATCATGGAGAAGCGCGGCGTCGTCGAGCACACGCACACGCTCGACTCCACCCGCGTCATGGTAAGCTGCGTCCTGCCGCTCAACGAGATCCTCGTCGACTTCAACGACCGCCTAAAGAGCGTGACCCACGGGTACGGCTCGATGGACTACGAGCTCGGGGACTACAGGCAGGCGGACCTCGTGAAGATGGAGATCCTCGTCAACGGCGACCCGGTGGACGCCTTCGCGAGCATCGTGCATCGGGAGAAGGCGGAGGCCCGCGGCAGGGACCTGTGCAAGCGCCTCTCCGAGATCATCCCCCCGCAGATGTTCCGGATCGCGCTGCAGGCCGCGATCGGGGGAAAGATCATCGCGCGCGAGAGCGTGAGGGAGATGCGAAAGGACGTGACGGCCAAATGCTACGGCGGCGACATCTCCAGGAAGCGCAAGTTGCTTGATAAGCAGAAGGAAGGGAAACAGAAGATGAAATTGATCGGAAAGGTCTCCATACCCCCGGACACTTTCATAAAGGTACTCAGGAACAACTAAACCTTCCCCGCTCTGTCCCAGCACCCATGTTCGGCCTCTTCGAATCGCAGGAGAAAAAGATGCGCGAGAACGCATCCAACTGGCTCGAGCTCGCCTCGAAGGTGTGGAGCTACCGGCGCGACCGGCTCGACGCCAAGGAGTCGGACGAGCTCGTCGAGAGGACGCAGAACCTGCGGCGGCTCCTCAAGGAGCGCGCCGACGCCGCCAGGCTCAAGCTCGGCATCGAGTCGCTCGAGGGCGTCCTGGTGAGGACGGGCGGGGCGATCTACCCGAAGACCTCCCTCGTCGAGAACATCGAGTTCTTCCTGGTGGCGGCGATCGTGATCCTCGGCGTCCGCACGTACTTCGTGCAGCCGTTCAAAATCCCCACGAACTCGATGTGGCCGACCTACTACGGGATGACCAAGGAGAACTTCCCCCCGGGCTCCGAGGCGCCCGGAGTGCCGGGCGAGGTCTTCCGGTTCCTGGCCTACGGAGCCGAGCGCCGCACGGCGGTCGCTCCGCGCGACGGGCAGCTCTCGGTGCCGCTCGTCATCCGCGGGGACAAGGTGAGCCTTGCCTACACGCTCAAGAACGGAAGGTCCTGGCTCGTCCTGCCGGCCCGCGTCAAGGAGTACACCTTCTACGTTGACGGGGCCCCCGCATCGGTCCAGGTCCCGGCGGATTTCGGCGACTTCGACGACGTGGTCTTTGACACGTACTTTCCGGACCGCTCGGCCCTCCTCGCCCAGATCCAGAGGGCGGGGCAGGCGGGGCAGATCGAGGAGGTGAGCCAGAAGCTCGACGAGAACAACAACGGCGTCTACGAGGCGCTGCGCGTCCCGCTCGGCCGAACGGTGCGCCGCGGCGAGCCGATCGTCAGGTTCGACATCATGACGGGCGACCAGCTCTTCGTCGACCGCGTGAGCTACAACTTTGTCAGGCCGACGGTGGGGCAGGGGTTCGTGTTCAGGACGGACAACATCCCCGACATCCAGCGCGCGTTCGGGTCGCAGTACTTCATCAAGCGCCTGGTCGGCGTCCCGGGCGACTCGATTGAGATGAAGGAGCCGAGGATCTACCGCAACGGCGCGCCGATCACGGGCTCGGCGGCCTTCGAGCTGAATGCGGGGCGCGTGAGCCCCTACCGGGGCTACTTCAACGCGCTCCACGAAGACACGCGCTACAACCTGCTCTTCAAGGGGGAGCCGATCGTCGTCCCCGACTACTCCTACCTGGCCCTGGGCGACAACTCGGGCAACAGCTTCGACGGGCGTTTCTGGGGTTACGTGCCCGCGAAGGACGTCGTCGGACGGCCGCTGTTCATCTACTATCCGTTCACGCGGCGCTGGGGCCCGGCAAAATAGGCCCGCAGCGCCCGGCCCTGCCGGATTGACAGACTTCGTGAGCTGCCTTTGTTGGGTGCGCAGCCCGAGGGCCGACCCCCAAGCCCCCGGTGCGAAACCCCTGTACCCCTATGTCGAGAATCCCCGCAATCCTCATCGCGGCCGGCCTTCTGGCCTCGGCTGTACTGGCCGCGGCACCGCCCGCAACGTTCGACCCCAGGGCGTTCGGCGCAAGGGCCGACGGGGCCTCCAACGACGCCGGGGCGATCAACGCCGCGATAGAGGCAGCGAGCAGGGCCGGCGGCGGGACCGTGGAGTTCACGGCCGGAACCTATCTCTCGGGCTCGATCCACCTCAGGAGCAACGTGTGCCTGCATCTCGGGCCCGGAGCTACGATCGTGGCCAGCTCGGACGCGCGCGCCTATGATTCCCCGGAGCCGAACGTGTGGGGCGACTCGCTCCACTACCAGGACTTCGGGCACAGCCACTTCCACGACGGCCTGATCTGGGGGGAGGGGGTGACGAACGCGTCCATCACGGGCCCCGGGCGGATCCTCGGCAAGGGCCTCCTCCACGACGCGGCGAAGGACGATCCGCCTCGCAAACTCGGCAACAAGGCGATCGCGCTGCGCAACTGCCGCAACATCTCCCTGCGCGAGTTCACGATCGAGCACGGGGGCTGGTTCGGGATCTTGGCGACGGGCGTCGACAACCTCGTCATCGACGGGCTCACGGTGGACACGAACCGCGACGGCATGGACATCGACTGCTGCCAGAACGTGCGGATATCGAACTGCTCGGTCAATTCCCCGTGGGACGACGGCATCTGCCTGAAGAGCTCCTTCGGGCTCGGGCAGTTCCGGTCGACGGAGAACGTCACGATCTCGGACTGCCTGGTGAGCGGTTACGACGAGGGGACGCTCCTCGACGGGACGCGCCAGCACTCCGCGGCCTCCAATCCCTCCCCGACCGGGAGGATCAAGTTCGGCACCGAGTCGAACGGCGGGTTCAAGGCCGTCACGATCACGAATTGCGTGTTCGAGTGCTGCAGGGGCCTGGCCCTGGAGACGGTCGACGGCGCGCTGCTTCAGGACATCACGGTCTCGAACATCGCGATGCGCAGGATCTTCGACACGCCGATCTTCCTGAGGGTGGGCGCCCGGATGAGGGGGCCCGACAAGACGCCGATCGGCACGATCCGGCACGTCATCATCAGCAATCTGGTCGCCGAGGACGTCGCGGGAGGGCAGGGTATCCTGGTCGTGGGCCTCGAGGGGCACCCGATCGAGGACGTGACCCTGGACAACGTCCAGATCGAGTTCCCGGGCGGCGGAACCGCCGAGCAGGCCGCCCGGCAGGTCCCCGAGATGGCGCGCGACTACCCGGAGCCGGGCAGCTTTGGAGCGACGCCCGCATGGGGGCTGTTCGCGCGGCACGCGGCGAACCTGACCGTCCACCATGTGGTCCTCAGGCGCGACGCCGACGACCTGCGGCCCTCGGTCACTCTCGACGACGTCCAGGGCGCCGGATTCGAGCACGTCACGGCGCTGCCGTCGGCCGGCCAGAAGACGTTCGCGCTGGCGAATGTGTCCGACTTCTCCGTGCAGTCGTGCGCGGGGGTAGCCGATTCCGCGGGCCCGAAGACCGGGGCGGGGGACAAACCGTAGCACCCGCGCCCCCGGGGATCATTCCCCGGCGCGCAGCGCCTCGAGCTCCTCCCAGCGCGCAAATGCGGTGGCGTGCTGGCGGTCCAACTCGTCGAGCCTCGCCTTGACCGCAGCGGCGGCGGCCCGCTCCTTCTGGTAGAACACGGGGTCCGCAAGCTTCGCGCCGAGCTCGGCCTGCTCGGCCTCGTAGGCCTCGATCCTGGCCGGGAGCTCCTCGAGCTCGCGCCGCTCCTTGTTGGTGAGCTTTCGGCCGGCCTTGGCCCGCTCGGGGTCGGGGCGCTTGGGCTCCGGCTGGGACGCGGCGGCGGCCGCGCGAGCCGCGGCCTTCTCCTTCTCGCGGACCCAGTCGGCATACCCGCCGACGTAGTCCCCGATCCGACCGTCGCCCTCGAAGACGAGCGTGCTCGTGACGACGTTGTCCAGGAAGTCGCGGTCGTGGCTGACGATCAGGAGCGTCCCCTTGTACTCGACGAGGAGGTCCTCGAGGAGGTCCAGGGTCTCGGCGTCCAGATCGTTGGTGGGTTCGTCCATCACCAGGACGTTGGCGGGTTTCGTGAAGAGGCGGGCCAGGAGGAGTCGGTTGCGCTCGCCCCCGGAGAGCACGCGCGCCGGGGTCCTCGCGCGGTCGGGGGTGAAGAGGAAGTCCTGGAGGTAGCTGATCACGTGGCGCGTCCTGCCGTCGATCGTGACCGTCTCATTGCCGTCGGCGATGTTGTCGGCCACGGACTTGGCGTCGTTGATCTGGGCGCGCATCTGGTCGAAGTAGACGAAGGCAAGCTGCGTGCCGTGCTCGATCGTGCCCTTTGTGGGCTGGAGTTGCCCCAGGAGCAGCTTGATCAGGGTGGACTTGCCCGAGCCGTTCGGCCCGATGATCCCGATCTTGTCCCCGCGGGTCAGGGTCGTGCTGAAATCCCGCACGAGCTGGCGCCCGTCGGGGTAGGCGAAGGACATGTTCTCTACGTCGATGACCTTCATCCCCGAGCGGTCGGCCTCGGAGAGGCGCATGTTGACGTTGCCGACCCGGGCCCGCCTCGCGGACCGCTCGGCGCGCATCTTCATGAGGGCGTGGATCCGGCCCTGGGCCCTGGAACGCTGGGCGCGCACTCCCTTTCGGATCCAGACCTCCTCCTGGGCGAGCTTCTTGTCGAACGCCGCCTGCTGCTTCTCCTCGGCGGCCACCACCTCCTCCTTGCGCAGGAGGTAGGTGTCGTAGTCGCAGGCCCAGCCCGAGAGGCGTCCCCGGTCGAGCTCCACGATCCTCGTGGCGAGCCGCCGAAGGAACGCCCGGTCGTGCGTCACGAAGAAGAGCGTGATTTTCTCCGAGATGAGGAACTCCTCGAGCCAGATGATGGAGTCGAGGTCGAGGTGGTTCGTCGGCTCGTCCAGGAGCAGGAGGTCCGGCTTGGCGGCGAGTGCGCGCCCAAGGAGGGCCCGGCGCTTGAGGCCGCCCGAGAGGGTAGAGAATTCCGCTCCGGCGGAGAGCTGGAGATGGTCGATCAGGTCGTGCACGAGGACGTCGCGCTCCCACTCCTCCTCATGCTCTCCCTGGGGACGCAGTCCGGAGGTGACGATCTCGAGGACCGAGCCGGTGAGGTTCGTGGGCACGTCCTGGGTGAGGCGCGTGAAGAGGGATCCCGGCTGGCGGAACACGTCCCCGGTGTCGGGCTTCATCTCGCCCGCGATGACGCTGATCAGCGTCGACTTGCCCTCGCCGTTTCGCCCCAGAAGGCAGACGCGCTCGCCCGGGTCGACCTGGAAGTTGACCTTGTCCAGGATCGCCGGCCCACCGAAGGACAGGTTGACGTCGAGCAGACTGAATAGCGACATGAGCGGCTCAAAGTGGGCACACCGCTTGATGCCTGCAACCCTCCAGAGGGGTTATTTGTCCACCTGGCGCACGTCGAGTACCGCCGTCGTGAGCTCCGGCAGGGCGAATCCTGCCTTTGCGGGGTTGCGCCCCACGGCAATGCTGCTCTGGGGCGACGCAAAAAACGGCACGCGCTCCTGCCAGACGGCGGCGCCGTCAACCTTGACCCCGAGGATCCCGTTCAGGCTCCCCGGGGGCTGCCTGCTGCCAGGCACCCTGAAGGACGGCATCTCAACCCGGACTGTGCGCACCGTGGCCTCGGGCCAGTCAAAGGGCTGGCTGGCCTTTACCGGCGTGCCGGAGTGTTCGTACAGAAGCCGCGCCCGGCCGCCTTGTGACCATTCGATTGCAAGCGTGTCGGAGCGCCCGTTGGAACCGGACCCCACCAGGGGCTCGGTCCCCGAGCCCCGGCCGCCGAGGTCGATCTCCAGGGCCTCAAACGGCTCGTCCCGCCAGGGGGCACGGGGCTCACCCGCAGCGAATGATTCGAGCGTTCCCTTGAAGACGGGGACGAACATGGACGAGTCCACGTCGTTGCCGAGCATTTGGAACTGGGGGTCGGGGCCGATCGGCACAAGGGTCCTGTACCAGAGCACCCGCTTGTCGTCCTCCCACACGATGAGCGTTCTCCTCAAAACCGCCAGCGGCGAGTCGTCGGCGATCTTCATCAGGGGGCCCAACCGGACGCGCAGCTTCAGCCGGTGATCCTCGGGCGAAGGTATCGGGCCGCTCTCAAACGAACCCTGGCCCCAGCTCTCATAGACCAGTACGTGGCGCTGGAGGTCGAGCATGCGCAGCCCAATCAAGTCGGCGGCGCCCCGGCGCCCCGCGATCGCCACCGGTTGGTTGCCTCCGATCAGGGTCTCCGGCATGACAAGGTCCGCGCGGAACTCCCCGTCCTGGGCGGAGCCAAAGACGGGCGGGCTCCATTTGGCCCGGTGGATGCCCGCAAGTGTTCCGGAGAAATGTTTTCCGAAGGTGCCGCTGCCCGGGTCGCTTCCGATGTGGATTGAGCCGGGTGTGGCTTCGTTCCACGAGGCGCGAGACGTCAGGACCGGGCGCCCGTCAAACTCGATCAGGGTCCATTTCTTGGCCAGGTCGACGTCCCGGGGCTTCCATCCCTTGTCGAGAAGGGCGCTGACCGGCGGGTAGAGGGCGCCGGTGCTGATGCGAAGCCGGTAGGGATGACCCGGCTCAACGTTGATATTTGGGCTGAGGTAGGTCGATTGGCCCGACGAAATGTAGCCGAGACGCACGACGGTCGGCGACTGGTAGTACACGAAGACGAAGTCCCGCTGATAGCTGACGCCCGTCACCACGAGTGGCTCGAACGAGGAGCGCGGGACCTTTGGGAACGACACGTCCATCTCGATGGGGCCCTCGCGCACCCCGAGGAGCTGCTCGGCCATGGCCACCGGGGCGTTGAACACCCGGGCCAGCCCCTCGTAGGCCGCCGGATTCAGGGTCTGGAGGATATCGTGCAGCTCAATGCTGACGAGGAAGGCCACGGTGCAGGAGAAGACCGCGGTGGCGGCAAACGCGCCGCGCATCAGGAAGCAGCCGAAGCCGCGAAGGGCACGCAGCGGTGAAACGGCCTCCTCGATGAAGGCCCACCCGATGGCTCCCAGCCACACCCACCAGGGAATGAAATCGGCGGCGTAGCGCGCCGCCGCCGTGTTGAAGGTGAGCAAGATGCAAGTCGTTGAGAGCGCCACGGCCATGACGACCCCGGCAAAGGCCGTGCGGACCGTCACGGCGGACGCCTCGCGGACGCCCGCGAGCAGGCCCAGGGCCCACCAGATCACGGGACAGACGGCGAGCGCCCCGTAGACGTATTCGATCCCGTAGTATCCCGCCGGGGCCACGGGCGCGGTCGCGATCGGGTGAATGAACGGGAAGTACCGCCCCCACTGCGGGGGAAGCCTGAAATACGCGGCAAAATTATAGGGTATGAAGGAGAGCCTGAAGTGATGTCCCATGGATTCATGGGCGCCGGTCAGCTGGTAGTTGATGCCAAACTCGAACGGGTTGCGGAAACGCGCGTAGTTGTACGCCAGGAGCCCAGCGACAACCGCGGCGAGCGGGATCCCCGCCGCAAGCGCCGCTCGAAGGCCCGCCTGCGCGGGAGCCTTCCATCCGCCCCCGGGGCCCAGCCGCCTCGCCGCCAGGGCGATCACAAGGACGGCTAGGCCCGCCCCGCCGGCCGCAAGGGTCGGACGCGATCCGACCGCCAGGCCGAGGGAGAGGCCCGCCAGAGCTAACCACGCCCACGCACGCCTCGACGCGAGAGCCATATAGCAGGCCGCGACCATGCAGATCATGTGGAAGTGGCCGGCGGTGATCGGCAGCTCCCAGAATCCCGTCCGGCGCACGAGCGCGACCTGTCCGCCCGCAAGCCCCACGGCGGCCATCCCCGCTATGCGGGTGACGAGCGAGGCACGCGGAAAGTGGTCGCGGATCAGCCTCAACCAGAGCCAGGAGGCAATGAGGAACGATCCGATCGAGTAGAAGAGGAAACTGTAGATCGCCGGCAATTCGTGGCCGAAGATCGCCCGGAAGGGCCAGAAGAGTGTCACCGCCGGCACCACTCCGAAGTAGAGGTAGAAATGCCCGTTGAAATAGCTGACGTCGTGGGGCCCGCCGACGCCGGGCGGCCGCTTATCCGCGTCCCAGGGGTTGTCCAGTTTCTTGAGCGCCTCCGGAACCTCGATGTCGAGGGCCAGCGAACCCTTCCTAAAGCCAGAGACCAGCAGGTTGTAGTAGTCCTGCTGGCGCGGTCCCACCGGCTGAAAGCTCAATTCGCCGAGCGAAGTCCAAGCGAGCAGGGCGGATCCTGCCAGGGCTAGGGTTATGACGGTAAGACGATGCCAGGGGGGGTTCAGGCGAGCGCCAACCTTGGGTTTCCGGAGGCCGACTGCAAGCAACTCCATCGCCCCGGGGAAGTTACGACCTGGCCAATCCCGGCTGGATTTTGCGGCCTCGTGCCGCATCGTCGACCCCATGAACCTACCCGGACTTCGCGGCTCGGTTTTGTGCGCCCTCGCCCTGGGCTGGCTCGGCGGTGCCCGCGGAGCCGATGAACCCGCGAATGGCCAGGCCGTCAGCGTAGCCGCGGCTGCAAACCTGGTCTATGCGCTCGAAGCGCTCAATGCGCAGTTTGCTGCGTCGCACCCGCAGGTGAAGCTGACGAGCGCGAGGGGGGCCAGCGGCAATCTGGTCGCGCAGATCCGCAACGGCGCGCCGTACGACGTTTTCCTGTCCGCCGATCGGACTTTCGCCGAGAGGCTTGTGTCGGACGGGATGGCGCAGGCCGCTAGCCTGCGCGTCTTCGCGATCGGCCGGCTCGCCCTTTGGACCGTCAAGGCGGGGGTCGACATCGGCTCGCTGGAGCGCGTGGTCCGCGACCCCGCCGTCCACCGGATAGCGATCGCCAACCCGGATTCCGCTCCCTACGGCCTCGCCGCCCGTCAGGCCCTCGAAAAGCAGGGCCTTTGGGAGGCGGTCCAGCCCAAGCTTGTGCGCGGGGAGAACATCTCGCAGACGGCCGAGTTCGTCCAGACGGGCAACGCCGAGGCGGGGTTTGTGGCCATGTCCCTGTTGCTCGTTCCCGGAGTCAAGGACCGCGGGCGTTGGCTCGAGATTCCGGCGGACCTCTATACGCCGCTGGAACAGGAGGCGGTCCTCACCAACCGGGGCGCGGACAATCCCGCCGCGCGCGAGTACATCGAATTCCTAGGCACCGCCCCCGCACGTTCGATCCTCGAGTCGTTCGGTTACCGGCTGCCGCGGCGACCCTAGGTCCCCGGGCGGGAGCGCCCGAACGGACCGGCTAGATGAGGATGACGATCGTGTTGTCGCCCGGGGTAAGGAGCGCCGCGAGCGAATCTTCCTTGAAGCAAAGTCCGCCCTCCCTGTAGGGGTTGGCTTCGCGGTGGCCCCCCGAGAGTTCGGTGCCGTTCACGGTGACGGCCCTGGGCGCGAATGAGGCGGAGTGAACCCGGTATCGGAGCTCAATCCTGCGGCCGCACAGGGTCACGACAGCAGAAAGGCCGTCCAGGCTCTTCGGGAGCACGGGATCGAAGATGATCTCTCCAAAGGACTCCCTAAGTCCCAGCAGGGATGCCCGGACGGCATGCAGGTAGAGGCCGGGCCCGCTCGAATAGAGCCGCCAGCCGCCCCTCACGCCCACCGAGCCCGTCCGCAGCTCGCTCCACCTGCGCGCGGCCTCGATGCGGTCCTTGAAGTCCGCGTCAGAGCTGGAGAAGTAGACGTTGCTCTGCCTCGGCATCGCGTTGGCAAGAACCTCGCGCAGCCCCACCGGATTGGCCACCTGCAGGGCGGCCCAGAGGCGCTCGGCGTCGCCCAGCTTTGCCATCGCCTCAGCGTAGCGCAGGTGCGCATGGACATACTGCAGGCCGATCTCCCTGCCGACGTTCGCCGCCGTGTCGGCCCGCTTGAAGAGGTGCTCGCACCCGCCCCGGTAGGCTGCGGGTTCGCTCATGAGTCGCGCGCCGTCCGGGTACACGAGGGCGCGCTCAATCACGGTCTTGTGGGTCGCGGCCTCCTCGGGAGAAAAGAGTTCGGCGAGGATGGAGCGCGTCATGGGAAGAAGCCTGTAGCGTATGCCCGTGACGGTGTCCGAGGGGTGCAGGAGGGGGCGGGTTCCCCCGCCGGGATCCGTGACAAGAAACCCTGCCACGATGGAGCCAGGCATGAGCCTCGCAGCGAAATCACTGCGCATGCGCTCTAACAGGGCCTCGAGCCGGTCCGCCCGCTGCGGATCGCCGGCGCGCCGGCAGACTTCCATCAACTGGCGGAAGGCCTGGTAGACGAGCGCGACCGTCCAGCTGCTCACCATCCGGGTGCGCACCTTGGGATCAGCTGGCTGGAGCGTGTCGTCCCAGTCCCCGTCCCCGAAGTTGATGAGGGCCGTACCCTCAATGAAGCGTGACTCGCAGTGGTCTATCACCCGGTCGCAATGGCGAAGTAGGGACTCCTCGGGCCCGGCGGGGTGGAAACCCTCCGGGTCCGTGTAGCCGGCCGTGGTCGCGAGGAAGGCCAGGTCGTTGCTGGCCTCCACATAGTCGCACAGGGCCTTGATCGGCCAGAAGCAGACGTCGCCGTGGCTGTGCGCCTGCTGCACGGACTGGTAGGGCGGGTGCATGAACCACTGGGGCCACGTTCCGTCGCGCGAGTACTGCTGGGCGAAGACGTTCACGAGGATCCGCCGGATGAGCGGCCAGTCGCAGGATGTCAGCAACCATTCGACCGAGCCTTGGCAGACGTCGCGAACGCCCCAGGCAGCGCCGCCCTGCTGCTCGAGGCCGTGAGGCGACGAGAAGTGGATCGCCGCGTTGTGGTTGAGCCACGGGAGAACCTCGTTGAGCCGCGACACGGCACCGAGGGAGCCGGGTCCCCCCAACAAGCGGACCGGCGTGGGAGGCGGGGACGACGGCTCGACGCCCTTGGACCACTCCGCCCGCGCAAGGTCCAAAACCTGCCTCAGGGCCAACGTCCCCTCGTTGGAGCCGCAGAGGACGACCCCGAAGCGCGCCGCGGCTCCGCTTCGGACGCAGATGCAGGGATGGCCTCGGGACGTCCCGTCCGCAAAGGCCATCTCATCGCCGCCCATTCTTGTGTCGGGAGCCGCCTCCGCGGCCGCCACGCCGTAGCGCGCCCCAGGGAAGTGCTTGCCCACCATGCCCGCAGGGTCCGGCTCGCATTCGACCGAGCAGTCCCCGTGGTCGTACCGCAGCGTCGCCGGGCTCTCGAACTCGTTTGCGCCGAGCGAAAGGGTGTGCGTGACCAGGAACTCGACCTCTGGCTGACCCGGGGCCGTTCGCAGCTCGAGGAACGCGGCGGGGCCGCTCTGCGAGCACCATACCCGGGCTTCGATGGACGCCGATCCAAACAGGTAGATCCACCGAGTCTCGGATGGCGTCATTACGAAGAACGACGGGATCCCGAGCTGGTGCCATTCGCCGTCCCTTTGGATGAACACGCGCTGGCCCGCCGCGCGCCCTAGACCCAACGCGTTCCGAACGACGGGCAGGAGCCGCCCGAAGGTTGGATTGCCCAGGTAGGTCTGTGCCCCGAAGATTCCCGCGGCGTAGCACGTGGTGCCAAACTGCTCATTGTCGATCCATCGCCACGTACCGCTCCGGATGATGTGCCCGTGGGGGCGCGCCACTGTGGCTTCCTTGTCCCGCGCGACGACGTGGCAGTCCTCGCCATGGAATAGCGAGAGCAAGCGTCCGCTCGGATCGCGCTCCTCTTGGCGGGTTGCGCCCGGGAACCAGCGCGCCCAATCCTCGGGTTTGGGCCTGTCCCCGTGCGCCCAGGGGGAGCCGACGAAGAGGGAAGGATGGGGCGAATCCCGGCCCGGAGGCAGGGCGGGCGTCATGGCCGACCAGTTCGCGGGCGTCGTCTCCCAGAGCCGGGCGAGGTCCCCCCGCGAGGAGGCGGCAGGATGGTCGGGGATGTACCGGACCAGGAAATCGATCTCCGTCGAACCGCCCGAATAGAGGCTCGCAGGACGGCTTTGAAGTCCGGCCATGGCGAACTCGCCCTGCAGTCTCTGCGAGGGGAGATTCGCAACCCTTACGGCTGCCGGCATGCCCGCCAACCGATGGTCGTCGCCAAAGAACTGTGTGCCGTCCGTGCAATAGGCGACGGCCCCCTTGTCGCACCCGACCGCGATCCAGGGATGGCGGCCGCCTTCGGCCTCCTGGTTCTGCCGCGCGAGGACGGTCCAGCCCAGGTGCTCGTCCATGATCGGAAGAAGATCGATGTATTGGGACGTGAACGCCTCATTGTTCCGAACAGCCGCTTCGTCGGCCAGACCCAGGTCCTGTGCAAACAGGACGTCGACCTTGAGCGGCTTGGGCGTCGTGTTTTTGAGCAGGACCCGCCACGACCATGCCATGAGGTCCCGGTGAAGCGTCAGGCATGCCAGGCATTGGATTCCGGATTCGGTTTCCGACTCCCACTGCACGGCCGTGGGGTCAAGCTGGCGGTGGAAGACAGAGGGCCCGATGAGGGGAGCCCAGCCCGCTTTGCCATCCGGAGCGCGCCACCGGACCAAGAGCCGGCATAGACCGTCCTCAGCAGGCCCCGGGATGAACTGGTTGATCAGCGTCCTCAGATGCCGAATCGCGTAGATCGCGCCAGACGGCGTTATCTGCACCAGCAGGCCCGCCGGCGAGCGCAGCTCGGTGAGCCCAAAGGTCGCTTCGGTGCGCAGTGTGGCGACCGTCGGGGACCGCGAGGGTGGGGCAGATTCGGTCATTCTCGACAGTGCGTTGGGTGCGGAGACGGTGGCCGGGGTCTCAAGCCGATGACGTGCTGCGGGAGCTACGTTCCAACCCGAAGAGAGCAAAGGGAGCCGGCGCGACAGCGCGTGAGCACACTTCGGGCCAGCAACTACTGGGGGGTGGAAAAAGGGGATGTTGGGTCATCGACGAACGGGCGCGGGGAAAGGCCAATTTGAGCGGGGAGGTTTGGCGTCCGGGCCCTGAAAACGGTATATATGACAACATTTGCAAGACAACCTAATTCAGGGTGACGAGGAGCAAAATGCGGCTTGGGGCCGTCAAACATGTGGGAAGCTGTTGTCTGACAGCGCGGCTGCAAGCTGCCTGATGCGACATACCCCCGAATGATCGGGCGGCGCCTCCAAAGCGCCGACCGGACTATGCAATCGTTGTCGGACGGCGCCCGCGCTACTGGAGACCCAAAACCCGTGTGGAATCCCTGATGACCAGGGCCGCCGGCATATCGCCGACAAACCTTGCATGGGGCGAGGGGGGCCTCGTCGCCGCCTCCACCAACAGACTCACCGCGCGTTCCGCTAGGTCGGCGAGCGGTTGGCGCACCGTGGTGAGTGCCGGACGGCAGGCGGTCGCCCACATGCCATCGTCGAAACCGACCACGGATAGGTCATTGGGACAGTTGAGCCCGGCGGACCTCACGGCGTCGATGACGCCAAAGGCGATCTCGTCGTTTGCGCAGCAGACGGCGGTGGGCCTGTCAGCGGAGCGAAGGAAAGCCGCCATCGCGGCGCGCCCCGTCTCCGCATTGAAGGGCCCCTCGAACACCCATTCGGGCTTCGGGGCCGCACCGTCCTTCGTCAACGCCTCAAGGTATCCCTCCTTGCGCTCGATCGCATCCCTTGAAGCCTGCGGGCCGAGGATGAGCCCAATCTTCTTGTGGCCAAGCTGCAGCAGCAGCGAGGCCGCCGATCTCGCGCCGGCTCGGTTGTCGATTCCGACCACGGGAGCTCCGGTCAAGGCGGGATCCACATGGGGCGGGAGCACGGACTTTGTTAGAACCAAGGGCCGCCTGTATCCCTGCAGCTTGTTTACATCGGCCTCGGAAAGAGGCTCTGCGAAGTAGATGATCCCGGAGGAATTCAAGCCGAGATGCTGCAACGCCTCCCTGAAGTCGGAGCGTGCGGTCTTTCGCAGGGTGCAGATATGCACGTCCCAGCCGCGAGTCGCGGCGGCGTGGAGAGAACCCGCCAAAAAGCGCCCGTAGAACTCGGAAAAGAAGATGTTCTCATCGAGCGGCACGACCACCGTAAGTGTCGTGTTCAGGCCCCTGCGGAGAATGCGCGCGCCCGGATTCGGGGAGAAGCGTAGGTGGTCGGCCAGGTCCAGGATCTCTTTTCGGCGAGCCGGGCTGACAAGATGGGCCGTCTCCTGCCTGAGGGCCCTCGACACCGTGGACGGCGACACGCCAAGCCGGTTTGCAATCTGGACGATGCCGTCCTTTGGCTTCTTTGACCGGTTGGATATGGGCATGGACGTTGGGCGATGAAAAACAGCAATCGACGGGATCATCTGCAAGCAATCAATTGCATGGTCGTGCAAAACGCATCGGCAATCGATTCATATACATTCGGATACGTGACCATAAGGGGCATGCAAGGGGAGTGAACCCCCGTGGCGTGGCATTCAGCGTTTGCATGGATCAAGTTGGGGCGCCGAAGAAAAACAGCCAACGGGGTGGCCCGTTGGCTGTTTCGCTCAGTGCCGACCGGGCGGCGCCGACTTCAATAGCGACTAATAGCGAAGCGTCGCGCCGAGGGTGAACCTGCGCGGGTCGATGAGGTAGTAATTTGAGCCCTGGGTCTGGGAGCCAACCTGGTTGAACCCGGTAAAGACCAAGTTCTGGTTGTTGGCCAGATTGTCCACATTCAGCTGGTACCTCACGTGCACCTTCTCGCCCATGATGTTGTAGGACGTGGAATAGGTAATGAACGCGATGTAGGTCGTGTATGCGGGGGAGAACATGGTTCCTCCGGTCGATATTCTCTGTTCTCCGAGCGACGTGGCGCCGACACCGAGGGTGAGGCCCTTAACGATGCCGTCGGTGAACGTGTAGGCCGCTACGGCATTGAACGTTGACTTGACGACACCTGCATTGTCGGGGCTCGCTGACGTGTTCGAGAGCGTCTGCTCCGAATTGGTCAGATCCGTGGCAACCTGCCCATCAAGCTTCGTTCCGCCACTCGCGACTTGCTGCCATTCGGAGAGGTGGGATGCAAAATAGGCGCGGGATCCCGGAAGGTCGTTTGTCGATTGCGACTTCGGCGTGGCGTAGGAGGCCTGGAAGCGCCAGTTTGGCGTGGGATTCGCGGTTCCGCTGATCTCGAAGCCGTTGTCCTTGATGTCTTCCGTGTCGGCGTAGTTGAACTGCGTCGCCTGGTTTGGAGCAGTGCCAGATAGCGTGCCCGCAGGCCCGATGTCGGTCGCCGTTCCACCCGCCTTATAGTAGTCGTTCCAAATACTCTGGATCGGGATGTTGTCGCCTGTGATCCGTCCCTTCGACTTGTCCCTATAGATGCCAGCCGTTACGTAGTACCTCTTGTCTTCGGTCGAGATGCGCAGTCCAACCGTGTTGGAGGAACCCCTGGCCGGACCGAACGCGCTGCCCGACAGGCTGGGCGCCACTCCGCCGCCAATCGGGGCGAAGTTCTCCGAGAAGTTGTAGGTCAGTGCCAGCCACTTTGTGATGAAGCCCACGACGCCGGCCGAGTAGGTGTTGCCCTTGTCGGTCTCGTAGGTGTGGCCTCCGGGGAAGGGCAGGCCGAGGGGCGGGCGAACGCTGAAGATGTCGCTCTTGTATTCGTCGTGGCGGGCTCCGAGCGTCACGTTCAAGCGATCGTCCCAGAGGCGGGTTTGGGAGACGGCTCCGAGATACTGGATCTGTTCGCTAAGGTCGTGATCGAACCAGTTGAAGGGGAGCGCCTGATAGGTCGTGTTGTTGCCGTTGATAATCCCGGGCAGATTCACGGAGACATGCGGGTCGTTCCAGTATTCACGGGCCCAGATCATGTCCTGGGTCCAGTTGTTCCCATTCCACGGTAGCGGATAGTTCGCGAAGCTGCCGTTGTACTCGCGGGTGCTCAGCAGGTGGAATTCGTCGCCACCGGAGACGCTCAGCCATTCCTTGACCGGGATATTGAAGACGTTGGTGTCGAAGTGGTAGTTAAGCTGGCCACGGAACTCATTAACGCTGTGGTCCTGTATCTGCCGGTCGAGGAACATGTCCGAGTAGCGCTGTCCGTATTCCGGATTGGTCGCGCCATTTGGCAGCTGTTTGTTGATGTCGATCGACACGTTGCTCGGGGCTTCGAAGTTTTTGGAGTCCTCGTTGTCAGAGAAACGGTAGGCCGATAGCTCGATTTCAGCGTTGTTGCTGATCTTCTGGTCGATGTAGACGGTCGCCGTGTAGTACTTCAGCGTGTTGATCCCGTCCTCGGGCCCAACGGTGAAGTCCTTGCTGGGCAGTGCGGGCACGACCATATTCGTCCCGAGCAGCGTATAGGCGTAGGGACGCATGACGGTATTCGTGTAGAATGGCGCATCACCGAGTCCGGATGCCCGGTAGCCTGCTCCCCAGTTCTGCAGCATGTGCTCCTGCGGTATCCAAAGCTGGAACGAGGCGGGACCGCCCCATTCGGCCATTGAATTGTAGCTGTTCGGGTTGGCAGCGGCTCCGCTGCCGGTCACCGGGGCGGCTCCCCATGTGGGTGAGTTGGTCTGACCGTCCCATTGCGAGTATTGGTCGTTCTGATTCTCGACGAACATCGGGGTGATCTGCTTGTAAGCCTCCAAGTCCAGACGGACCGAGGTGCTGTCCGAAACCTTGAGCGTGGTCGCAAGGGAGACGCCGACCTTCTTCGTCACGTCGTCCTTTCTCCAGCTCGCGTCGCGGTCAGCGAGGATGTTAACGCGCATCCCGAAGTCGTTCTTCTTGAAGATGGAGAGACGGTTGTTGACGTCGAATGTCGCACGTGCGCCGCCGTAGCTATTTAGGAGGAGATTCATCTCGATGAAATCCCGGTCGAAGCGCGGAATCTTCGTATAGGAGGTCGCGACGCCGCCAAGGTTGCCGACGCCGAAGAGGATCGAATTCGGCCCGAGATCGAGCTCATAGCGGTCTACGTTGAAGAAGTCCTTAACGGCGTAGATCGGGAAGTAGTTGACGGTAGGGGGAGTGCCACCCTGGTTGCCGGCTCCCGCGCCTCGGATGTTGTCTGCCCAGGAGTTGAACTCGTTGCCACTTCCGATGGTCGGCGCGAAATTCGCCGGGATAGCGTTCATCGTCCACTTCAGGGCGTCCGTCGCGTTGGTCAATTGGAGATCGTCCAGGAACTCCTTGGTCAGCGAAGTGACGGTTGAAGGGGTGATTGCGAGCGGGGTGTTATTGCGTCCGCCCGCCAGCGAATTGACCGCGGTGTATCCAACGTCAGTGGTGGTATCGACCGTGAATGTGTTGAGAATTATAGGCTCCTCGCTTGCCGCTTTGCTACTGTCGGGGGCACCTGGGGGCGGAGTTGCGTCCTGCGACCTGAGGGTGCTTCCGAGGCCGAGCGCCAGCATCAGGGCCAGCGCGTATCTGCTTGTTTGTAGGGTATGCATTGGGAGTGGGGGACGAATGGCAGCGTATCCGCAGCGAAAAGGGGCTCGATGGGGACCGCTCCGGGGGTGGGGAATGTCGAACAAATGGAATGACAACATTGTCATGGCAATAAAAAAAGGCGATACCCCTCCTTTTCGCTCTAATAGGCCACTATCCGAGTGCGCTACGGCGCACGCGTTTTCAATCCCGGTTGCAGCCGGTTTGAGCCCTAATGGCCGTCGCGAGCACCCGATTTCGAACCCATGGAATCGAGTGCCTTACCTATCTCGGGATTTGCCATGAACTTCTTCCAGACAAGGCCGGTGCGGTAGTTCTCGATCATGACGACAATCTGGGCCTGATTGAGCCCCATCCAGACGGGCTGGAACCAATCCTGGTTTTCGTTGAATCCGTCGTGGAAGCCGTAGATTCCCCATGTCTTGGCTCCGAGCTCGCGGTAGAAGTGCTTGAGCGCCGCCATGGATTCCTTGGGGGTATAGGGAAACTCTCCGAGGGCGGCGGAGCAGCATATTGTGCCGTTGTCCGCGTTGGGCTGGGGCATTCCACCACCCGAGTTAATCCCGGCTGACAGGCCCCAGCAATCCGGGCCGTAGCCCTTGAAATGCAATGGATTGTCGATGCAGTAGGCCCGGTTTATCAGCGCAAGGTTCCGGTTGTTCTCGAAGTAGTTCGTATATCGGTCGGTCAGGGCATGCGGATCGAATCCGAGAAACGAGAACTGGGTGAAAAAGAGGTTGGCTCCCGATCCCTCTCCGACGGCGAGCCTGATGCCGTAGTATTCGTGGCCGTTGGCATAATGGTCGCCCGCTGTGGTTCTGCTCCAGCCATGTCGGTAGCTCACCGCCAGATCCGATTGCCCCTCCCAACCCGAGTTATAGAGGGTGGCGGGCACGGAATGCGTGGGAGATGCGATGGCAAGCACGTAGGCGATCATGGTCTCGTTCCAGCCCACGAGTGGGTGCCCGATATACCACCCGTGGTCGGGCGACCAATGCCAATAGAGGAAATCGCTCTTCGGGTCTCTGCGGTACCAGTCCCATTCAACGCCCTTCCACAGCGCGGTAATGGTGTCGCGGATCTCTCGCTCGGTTGCGTTGTCGCGGTCAAAATACTGCCGGGCGGTGAGGAGACCCTCCATGAGGAACGACGTCTCGACCAGATCCCCGCCGTCGTCGTAGCGCCCGAAGTAGGCCACGGTCTTGCCGCTCCTTCCGTCGAGGAAATGGGGCCACGCTCCGTGATACCGGTCGGCATGGGTGAGGAAGCGCGAGATTTTCAGCACGCGCTCGGCGCACTCCTCGCGGGTGACGAATCCCCGGTCTGCACCGACGACCAGGGCCATAAGCCCGAAACCCGAGGCCCCGAGCGCGACCAGGTTCTCGTCTCCCGGCCGAATCTCGAGAGCCATGCCTGCATTTGGGTGACCGCCGTCCCAGTAGTAGCGGAAGCAGCCTTCCTGGGCCATTGTGAGGAGCTCGTCGTCGCTAAATTCCCTGGTTCGGCCCGTTGCGGGCTCGGTGAGTTCCGACTCGACCCCGGTCGGCGACTCCGAACTGACCTTGTACCAGGCTGTCATGTCCGGCCTTCCGACAAAGTCCGTGAAGCGGTTGAAATTGCCCTGCTGGATTCCGATGGGGGCGAAGTTCTTCCCATCCAGGGAGCGGTAGATCCTATAGCGAAGCGGTGCCTGTTTCCCCCCGGGGGCCCATTTCAGGTCAATATGGCGTTCGCCGGGTTGCACAGTCAGGCCCACCGGCTTGGCGGCAGGCAGAGCGGTGGGAGAACTCGGGCCAACCTGAACGTCGTCAATGTACAAAGTGTGCTTAATCCCGTCGTCCAACCCTTGCTCAAAAACGATGCCGCCCAGATGGCGCAGATCGAATTTGTCGTCGTCAGTGCTGCGATAGATCGCCTTGAACCGGGACAGGGGCAGGCGTAGCTCAACCCATTGGCCGGCGGGGAGGGGGCCACGGCCATCGAGGATGTTTATCGTGAAGGTTCCGTTTGTGTCGGCGTCCTCGAGGTGAATCCATGGCGCCTGTTCCGCAGTCAGCCCGGTTTCCGAGTAGCACCAGAACGAGATCATGTCTCCGTCGAAGTCATCGAGCAGGCCGTAATGGGCGCGGGTCTTCAGGGTTGCCCTCCAGTCCCCCCCGGGCGCCGACTTCCATGTAAGGCGCAGAGCGTTGGGGGGAATTAGGAAGTGAGCGGAATCCAGGGGCAGTTTGGCATCGACCAGGTCGATCGTGCTCGGCGCTGTGACGATTCCCTCGCTCCGGAAATAGGAGTCTGCCGGTATTGCGTGGTCAAAGATGACGTGTCGGTCGTATGAGGACTCTGAGGTTCCGCGTTCCGATGCGACGGCGGCGCAGGAGGCGAATAGGGCGAGTGGGAATAGGGCGCGCATCTGGGGGCGGGGTTGAGCGGGAAGGGGAAAAGGGCGCCCCGGCGTCGGGGCTCATTCTTTTTGGGGAATGAGACTGCGGAAGACGTCCTTTTTGATTGCAATGCAAATGTTGTCAAAAGGAGACTTTCGGGCGCGGGGCCATCCCCTTTGGCCGAAGCAGCCACTGGTCCCGCATGCTCCCCACGGTGTTTGTCGATTTCATACGAATCGGTCCAAACGCCCGCAGGGAGACCACTCCCATGAACCGAACCCACCGAATCGCACTCGCCATTTGCACCGTCGCGGCCTTGGCGGTCCTTCCTACCTATGTCGCGGCGCAGGCGACCCCGCTTAGCTCTCCTCAGACGGAGGCACGGATCGACGCGCTCCTTTCGAAGATGACCCTGGAGGAGAAGGTTGGGCAGCTTAACCAGCTTTCGTCGGGCTCGCTGACCGGTCCGCAGCGGGAGGTGCCGGACGGGGACGCGCTGATAAAGTCCGGAATGGTGGGCAGCCTTTTCAACTCGGTGACGTTCAAAGAGACCAATGCCTACCAGAAGGAGGCGATGGAGGGCTCGCGCCTGCACATCCCGATCCTATTTGGGTTCGATGTCATCCATGGATTTCGCACCACGTTCCCCATCCCCCTTGGGTTGTCCGCAAGTTGGGACCCGGCATTAGTAGAGCAAACCGCCCGCCTTGCCGCACAGGAGGCATCCAGTCAGGGGATCCGGTGGACGTTCTCACCCATGGTCGACGTCGCAAGGGACCCAAGATGGGGCCGGATTGCGGAGGGGGCCGGCGAGGATCCGTACCTCGGTTCCGCCTTCGCCCGGGCCTACGTCCGGGGCTACCAGGGCAGCCGCCTGGACGACGCCTCGTCGATTGTCGCCTGCGCCAAGCATTTCGTCGGCTATGGAGCGGCGGAGGGCGGACGCGACTACAACACAACCGAGATCTCCGAGCGCACCCTAAGGGGGGTCTACCTGCCGCCCTTCCACGCAGCCGTCGACGAAGGCGCAGGGACGATCATGTCGGCCTTCAATTCGATCAATGGCGTGCCTTCAAGCGCGAATCCGTTCACCCTGACCGAGATCCTGAGAAGGGAGTGGGGGTTTCAGGGTTTCGTGGACAGCGACTGGACTGCGGTGCGCGAGATCATGCTCCACGGCGTCGCGAATGACGAGGAGACCGCGGCGAAGAAGAGCTTCATGGCGGGAGTGGACATGGACATGGAGAGCGGGGTGTACCTCCCGCATCTGCCCGACCTCGTAAAGTCCGGGAAGGTCCCCATGGAGAGGATCGATGATGCCGTCCGCAGGATACTCAGGATCAAGATGGCCCTCGGGCTGTTTGAGCACCCCTATGTCGCGGAGTCTGCGGACATTAATCCCACGGAGCTCCCAAGCAGCAGGGACCTTGTGCGCCGTGCGGCGGAGGAGTCGTTCGTGCTCCTTGAAAACCGCAAGGTGGGCGGATCCCCACTGCTGCCGATCACGCCGGCTGCCGGCAAGACGGTGGCGTTGATTGGGCCGCTCGCCGACAGCGCCGAGGACATGCTTGGACCGTGGTCGGGCCAAGGGAGCGCAACCGATGTGGTGACCTTTGCAAAAGCACTGGCCCCGCGGCTGGCGACGGAGCACATGCGTCTGGTCACAGCCCAAGGGATCGACGTCGCCGGTTTGAAAACGGACGGCATTTCCGAGGCTGCGGCGCTCGCCCGGAGCTCGGATATTGTAATCCTCGCGTTGGGCGAGAGCGGGCACAGCTCGGGCGAGGCCTCGGCGCGGTCGAGGATCGACCTGCCGGGCCACCAGGAGGAGCTCCTCGAGGCTGTTGTCGCGGCAGGAAAACCCGTGGTGCTTGTCCTCTTTAGCGGGCGCCCCCTTGCCGTCGAGTGGGCGTCCAAGAACGTTCCGGCGATCGTGATGGCATGGTTCCCCGGGCTTGAGGGCGGACCTGCGCTTGTGCGCGCCCTGTTTGGGGACGCGGAAATCTCCGGGCGCCTCACGGTATCGGTGCCGCGCTACGTCGGGCAGGTGCCGATCTACTACAATTGGCTGAACACGGGCCGACCGCGTGTCGACCCGATAGGACTGGGGGGCAAGAAGGCGGACCCCTATTACGTGACCGGCTACATCGATGAGCTGAACACGCCGCTCTACCCATTTGGCTACGGCCTAGGCTACACGGCGTTCAGCTATTCAGGCGTTAAGGCCAGTGCGGCGAGCCTTAGCGCGGGCGCCGTCAACAAAGGAGGCGCGCAGCTGCTGGTGACCGCGGAGGTCCGCAATACGGGTCAAAGGGCGGGAACGGCCACCGCGCAGCTTTATATTCGGCTGCGGGGCACGAGCGTCGCGCGGCCGGTTCGGGAGCTGAAGGGCTTCCAGCGTGTGCAGCTTGCCCCGGGCGAGGGGCGCACACTCGAGTTCAAGCTCGGCCGCGACGAGCTGTCATTCTGGAACGTTGACATGAAAAATGTCGTGGAGCCGGGAACTCTTTACGCCTGGGTTACGTCTGATGCCTCTGCGGGTGAACCTGTCCGGGTGGAGATCACCGAATAGGGGCGCCCCGCATTCAAGGACGCACCCCATCCATCGTGACGAAGCCTAGCACCGATATTACGCTTAGCCCCTCACGAACTTGCGGCTGCAATCCTGTCGGATGCCCTCCAATCGCCCATGTGGCACGGCAGTCAGCATGGGCACGGTCCCCGGGCAGGGTGCTGATTTTTGGACTCATTGTTGCACTGGCGCTGCCATTGCGCGCCGAGAAGAGCCTTCCTCCGTGGCCGGGCGCCCGGCCTTCGGCGGTCCTCTCGCCGGAAGACGACGCCGTACTCGATGAACTCCAGCAATCGGCCTTCAGGTACTTTGTGGAGCAGGCGGACCCGAAGACGGGCCTCGTGCGCGACCGAGCCCACGCCGACGCCACGCCAAGCGCCGGAAAGGCAAGCATCGCCGCGTCGGGTTTCGCGCTGAGCGCGTGGGCGGTGGCGACACAGCGGGGTTGGACGGACCGCGAGACGGCGCTCTCCCATGTCAGGCGCGCGCTTCGGTTCCTGGCCGACAAGGCCCCGCGCCGGCACGGGTTCTTCTACCATTTCATGGAGATGGACACGGGGGATCGGGCGTGGAAGTGCGAGTTGTCTCCCATCGACACCGGACTCTTCTTCGCAGGGGCCATCGTCGCCCGCGAATATTTCTCAGACGCCGAGACGACGGAACTGGTCAACCGCCTCTTCCACGACGTCGACTGGGAGTGGTTCCTCAACGGCGGCGCCACCCTTGCGATGGGATGGCACGACGAGCACGGGTTTTCGCGCTACCGCTGGGACAAGTACGCAGAGGACATGATGCTTGGATTCCTCGGGATGGGAGCCTTGGAGCGCCCGCTCCCCGTTGGATACTGGGATGCCTGGTCGCGCACTCCCGTGGACACCTATGCGGGGTACCACTTCATCGAGGGGCCGCAGCTCTTCATCCACCAGTTCACCCACGCCCACGTCGACTTCAGGGACCTGCGCGATGCCTACGCGGACTATTACCACAACTCGGTCCTTGCGACTCTCGCACAGCGGCAGTTCTGCGTGGATTTGAGGGGTGAGTTCCCCGCATGGGGGATGCGCCTCTGGGGGATTACGGCTTCGGATTCCGCTTCGGGCTACAAGGCGTGGGGAGGGCCGCCGCGGACCACGGAGGACAACGCCCTCGACGGGACCATCGTGCCCTGCGCCGCGGCGGGATCCGTGGCGTTCGTGCCGGCCGAGGCCATGGAGACGCTGCGTTACATGAGAACCGCATACGGCGACCGAATCTGGAGCCGTTACGGGTTCGTCGATGCTTTCAACCCGGGAACGGGCTGGGTGAACCGCGATGTGATCGGGATCGACCTTGGAATCACCCTGCTCCAGGCCGAGAACGCCCGGAGCGGGTTTGTTTGGGCGGTGTTCATGCAGGCCCCCGAAGTGCAGCGGGCCCTGGTTCGCGCCGGGTTTGTCTCCCAGCGGAAGGACCTCCCGCTGACCGACAAGAAACGGCTTCACGAGATGGCCTCGAATGTTTGGAAGACGATCGAGTCCGTCCCGGCGACGGGAGATACGCTTGGGCTCAGGCTCTCGGCTGTCCTGTCGGCCAGCTCGCTCGGCCTCATCCCTTCGGACGAGGAGGGGAAACGGATAGCGCAGATGCTCAAGGCAACCCCCGAGCCCTCGGGAGAAGCCGCTGTCGCCGCCTACGCCGCGAGCCTGGCAACAATCCGCCAGGCGATCCCTTCATTTGCACCTGAGGCCACACGGCGCCTGTCGGCGATCAAGTGGAACAATGTCGCGGTGGAGTCCAATCTCCTCGGCTCGTCCAGCCGACTCGCCGTCTTCTTCCAGGTTGCGACGGGTGCGAAGGCGCCGTCGGCGTGGACGGACCTGAGGAGGGTCTCGCAGGCGGTGGGCCACGTCTACGTTCTCCAGCCCGCGCAGGTGCGCGACCAGCTGCTGCCGGGCCTGTGGCTCGACGAGCGCTCGATCGTGACGGGCGCCTCGGCCTCGCAGCTGGCTTATGCGATCGCGGTCGAGAACAGGAAGGCCTCCACGACTGTATTCCCGTACCCGGTCCAGACCACGGCGCTCCTGCTCGATCAATATCCTGCGGAGGCCGCCGCCGCGCTGAAACTCGCCCCGCTGCCCGCCGGATGGCTCGAGCAATCGACGGTCTTGGACCGGTCGCTCCTGCTCATGAGCCTTGCCAACCTCCTGGCACCTGACTGCCTTCGCGAGTGGTTCCAGCAGGACCCGCTGGTGCGCAACGGGCGCCTTGAGATCCAGGAGTTCGGGCAGGCCGCCTTCGGAGGGGACAACTCGGTCATCACCCGCAACGAGCTCGCCATCCCCGCCGTTATTCCCCCGGAGAGGCTCACCGCTGCGCAGCGCTCGAACCTGCCAAGGGACAAATGGAACTGGGTCCTCGTCAAAGGGCCCGAATACAAGTACTCCGCGGCCGACGTCCGGCCCGGGGACCCGGACCTCGAATTGCACTTTGCGCTGACGTGGGACAAGACCGCGCTCCACTTCCACGGTGAGGTCCTCGATACGCCGACGGGCTTCACCGAGCCCGCTGGGCGGCGCTCCGTAGAGCTGTTCATTAACCCGAAGCGCGATGGCCTTGTTTGGCTCTCGTCGAAGGACTTCCAATTCGCCTTCAAGCCCGATGGGACGGCGATGGAGTGGTTCCACAAGCAGCCCGCGAACGCGAGGATCCGCAGGACAAAGGACGGCTACCGGGTGGATGCCGACATCAAATGGTCCGAGCTCGGGCTGACGCCGCGCCCGGGCCTCGAGTTTGACGCGACGGCCAGCGTGACCGCGGGGGGTAACAACGAGTGGGACCCGTCGCTCGAGCTCAGCTGGCGCTACTACGTCCGGGCGGACGATCGGTTTGGTCTGGGCACGGTGCGCCTCGAGTAATACGATTGGCGCAGCCCGACGGCCGTCCGCTATGTCCGCTCCCCGAAAACGCTGGCTCCTGGCACCGGCATTCTTGCTCGCGTGCCTTTGGGGCTGCGCCCGGCACAGCGGAGGGGGCGCGGCAACGGGGCGCATCGTCGTCAACTACTGGGAGAAATGGAGCGGCTTCGAGGCGGACTCCATGCGCGCCGTCATAGACGATTTCAACCGGAGCCAGAATCGGATCGAAGTGCGGTTCCTCTCCGTAAGCGGCGTCGACACGAAGCTTCTGCTTGCGACCTCAAGCGGGCATCCCCCCGACATCGCGGGACTCTGGTCGGAGAACATCCCTGACTTCTCCGAGAAGGGCGCCCTGACTCCGCTTGACGGGGGGCTCGCGAAAGCGGGGATAGGCGGGGACCGCTATATCCCCCTATTCTGGGACCTTTGCCGGCACCGCGGGTTCACCTGGGGACTGCCTACGACGCCCGGGTGCGTGGCGCTCTTCTACAACAAGAAGCTTTTTCGGGCGGCTGGCCTTGATCCTGAGCGTCCTCCAAGGACGTTTGCGGAGTTTGAGGACATGAGCCGGCGCCTCACGCTCGTGGAGATCGAGAGGGAGGGGCGCCGGGTGCGTGTCTCCTTCGAGTCCCTCACGCCGGCGGAGCGCGCGGGCCGGAAGTACTCGCTTGTTCAGGTTGGCCACCTGCCCCAGGACGCCGGGATGTTTCTTTCGGGATGGGGTGCCTGGTTCGGGGCACGATTCTTCGATGGCGACAGGAAGATCCTCGCCAACGATCCGGGCAACATCGCCGCCTACGAGTGGATGCAAGGGATGTCGGAGACCTACGGCGTCGAGAACCTCCGCGGATTTATAGAGGGGTTCGGCGTATCCCAGTCTGCGCAGACCCCCTTCCTGGGCGGTGCGGAGGCCATGGTCGTCCAGGGCCCGTGGATGCCCAACTTCATCTCGAAGTTTGCCCCCTCGCTGGAATGGGGCGCCGCGGCGTGCCCGGCCGCGGACGGGGTGGGTGGGGGGGCCCCCGTCACGCTTGCCCAATGTGACGTGGTGGTCATCCCCCACGGCGCGGAGCACCCGCGCGAGGCGTTTGAGTTCCTCTGCTACCTCCAGCGCCAGGATGTCTCAGAGAAGCTGGCCAAGTCCCAGCAGAAATTCACGGCCCTTCGCGACGTGTCACCCGGATTCCTTGTCGACCATCCGAACCCCGCGATCCGCCTCTTCATGGACCTTTCCCGCAGCGCAGGGGCCCGCGTTGTTCCCCGCCTTCCGATTTGGCACGAGTATGACGCGGAACTCGCGGTGGCGCGCGAGCGCGTGCTCAACCTGCGCGCGACGCCGACGGAGGCCCTCGCCGAGGTGCAGGAGCGGGTCGGCTGGAAGTTCGACCGGGTCATGCGCCGATGGGACGCGGTCGGAGTGGAGCGAATAAGCGAATGGAGGGCCTATGACGCCTGGTGAGCGCAGACGATCGCTGGTGGGCCTGGCTTTCGTGAGCCCCTGGCTCGTGGGATTCCTGGTCTTCGCCTGCTACCCGGTGTGCGCATCGGTGTACTTCTCGTTCTGCGACTACGACGTGCTGTCGAGGCCGGTTTGGGTGGGGCTCCTCAATTACCAGGACATGCTCTCGGACGGCGTCTTCTGGCAGTCCGTGAGGAACACCCTGGTCTTCAACCTAATGGCGCTCCCCCTGGGCCTCGTGTCGGCCCTCGTGCTGGCGCTCCTGTTGAACCAGCCCGTGAGGATGAAGGGCACGTTCCGGGCGATATACTATCTGCCGTCTCTTGTGCCGGCGGTGGCGGGCGCGATGGTATGGTTGTGGATTCTCAACGGAAGGCTCGGGCTCCTCAACCAGGGCCTTGAGGCCATTGGCTTCAGCAATCCCCCCCAGTGGCTCGTCGACCCGGCTTGGACGAAGCCGTCCCTCGCGCTCGTCTCACTTTGGGGATGCGGGAACACGGTGGTGATCTACCTTGCCGCGCTCCAGGGGGTGCCGCAGTCGCTGATCGAAGCATCGATGATCGATGGGGCCTCTGCGTGGAGGCGCCTTATCCACGTGACCTTGCCGGCGATCTCGCCCGTCATCTATTTCAACCTTCTGATCGGCATCATCGGAGGCCTGCAGGTGTTCACGTCGGCATTCATCATGATGGGAGGGGCCGGGCCGGAGCGGTCCGTTCTCTTCTACGCCATCTATATCTATCAAAACGCGTTCGAATACCGCCACATGGGCTATGCGTCGGCGATGGCGTGGATGCTTTGCATGCTCATATTGGTCCTGACGCTGCTGGCCTCGCGCGTCTCGCGGCGATTCGTGCACTACCAGGGCGACTAGGAGCCATGAGCACCCGATCCAAGTTCGTCGTTTACATCGTGCTCCTTGCGGGCGCTGCAATGTTCGTCATGCCATTTGCGTGGATGGTGCTCACGGCGCTAAAGCCGATCGACCAGACCCTGTCGCAGCCGCACGCCTGGCTACCCAGGCGCTTTGAGGCGGCGATCGGGGGCAGGCGCGAGGAGATTCGCCCCGGCGCCCTCGTTACGGACCCGAGCCTTTGGATCCTTGCGAGCGGGGCAAAGCGGCCGGCGGCGGTCCCAATATCCAGCGTCTGGGGTGGGGCGTGGCATCCGGCCACCGGCGCGCCCGTAGAGGTCTCGGTGCTCAAGACAGTCCCGGCGTCGGAGGCGCATCCTTGGCGCGAAATAAGCGACCTGGCCGCGACCCGGGATGATGTCGTGCCCGTCACCGAGATCAGGTCGTGGGTCTCGTTCCGCTGGGAGAACTTCCCGAGGGCGGTCCAATCCATGCGCCACTTCTCGCGTTACCTGGCCAACACGCTTCTGCTTTGCATCCTCAACGTCGTCGGCACGGTCCTGTCGAGCGCGATGGTTGCCTACGGCTTCTCCCGGCTGGAGTGGCGGGGGCGCGAGGTGCTCTTTGGCCTGCTCGTCGCGACCATGATGATCCCGTTTCCGGTCGTCATGGTGCCCCTTTACAGCCTGTTCCGCTCATTGGGGATGGTGGGCACCCTTAAGCCCCTTTGGGTCGGCTCGTTCTTTGCGAACGCCTTCAATGTGTTTCTTCTTAGGCAGTTCTTCAGGACGATCCCGAAGGACCTCTCCGAGGCGGCGCGGATCGACGGTTGCGGGGAATTCAGGATATTCTGGCAGATTATCCTGCCGCTTTGCACGCCGGCCCTGGTCGTCGTCGGGCTCTTCACCTTCCTCGGCGCATGGAACGACTACCTCGGGCCGCTCATCTACCTGACGGACGAGAAGGACTTCACCCTGGCCCTTGGACTCGATGCCATGAAATCCAGCGAGTCAGGCGCCACGGAGTGGCCCTACCTCATGGCGGCGAGCACGCTGGTCATACTCCCCGTAATCGCCCTGTTCTTCGTCGCGCAGCGCAAGTTCGTCGAGGGGATCGCGATGACCGGGATCAAGGGGTAGGGGCGGGGGGCGCGCCCGTCTCGGGGCCTTGTCCCGCAGTCCCGGGTTCCATCATCCTGGATACCGCCGACGCCATCTCGAGCCGTCCCTCTATTTGCGCAGTCCGCCTGGCGATGGCGAACTCCACCTGCGCCTCGTCGCCTCGTTCGAGCGCCAGCAGCCGGCGGGCGAGAAACACGTGGACCTCCGGTTCCGCCGGGCCGCAAAGGGTCGCAAGCCGAAGGCTCTCGGCCATGCGCGCGTCGTCGTGGCGCTGCTTGTATTCGCGCGCAAGCGCCATGTTGTTGTCGAAATTGAGGGGCTGGCTCCCCTGGAACTTGGCCATCAAGGCAAAGGCCTCGTCCTTGCGGCCCTCATTCTCGAAGAGAGACACGAGGCGGACCAGCGCATCCTCGCTGTCGGGGCTCCTCGCGAGCACCGCCTCGCACGCGGCGACGGCATGGGCCCTGTCGCCGTGAAAGAAGAGGAGGTCGGCCAGCGTCAGGTGGAGGTAGTCGCTTGACGGGTTTCGATCGATCGCCCGGCCGATCAGGGCTCTGCCGGTCTCGAAATCCCCGGTCTTCCTAAGGATGTCGACCAACTCCGTGTAGGCGGCGAGGTGGTAGGGCCCTAGCCTTACGGCCTCGGTTACGGCCGCCTGCGCCTCGCCGAGGCGACCGAGCAGGGCCAAGGTGTGGGCACGCCGGACCAGGAGCTCCGGGTACGGAGGTTCCAGCTTGAGCGCATTGTCGGTCCACTGCAGCGCCGTACCCGGATGGCCCGACTCAATTTCAGCCTCCGCCAGGCGAAGCATGAGGCTCGCATTCGCGGGGTCGCGCACAAGAGCCGCGGAAATCTGGGCTATCGCCCGCGCTGGCGCGCCGTCCCGGCCGGCCTGGGAAGCCGCATCACCCAGATCCAGTTTGTAACGCACCTGGTCCTCGCCGAAGGTCAGCTGGTTTGTGAAGGGCGGCTTCGCGACGATCGACTTCATGGCCCGAAGCATCCGGAGCCTGGCGATCGGGGTGTAGCCGGCGGCTGCGTCCGCGGCCGGGCCGTCGAGCCACACGCCCGGCGGCGGGGACCCGCCGAAAAGCGCCCCGGCTGAACCTTGCGCCAGGAAAAGGGCCATCCTCTTGGTTCCCTCCCAGTTGAAGTGGACGTGCTCCCAGAGGACATTCCTTCCTGGCAACGGTCCGTGCGAGGCGGGATCCGAGCCCATCTCGAGTGCGGCGTCCCTTAGGATCACGGGACCCGGCGCGCGCGCGGCCACCTCCCTAATGATCTGGTTGATCCGAGGGTCAGGGCGAAACCTCAGTGCGTCCCAGTGCAGGCTTTCCAGGTACTGCGCACGGGCGCCTCCTGAGTCTCCATTTCGCTCCATGAGCCGACCGAGCAGGAAATGGGCGCCTGCGAACTGGGGATCGATGCCGATCGCCTCCTCCAGCGCCCGCATGGAGCGCGCGTCGTCGCCGAGCTCCCATCTCCGGGTCCCTTCGCCATAGGCCGCGGCCCACCGCGCGAGCTCCGCGGGGCTTAGGTCCGCCCGGTGCAGCGATTCGAACGGCGGGCAGTCGCTGAGGTTGCAGACCACCGTGGAGACCACGGTCCGAATCGAGTGGCGCCGCGCGACGTCCACGATGTCGGAGAGGTTTGCGCGGAAGTTGCCGTAGACGGCGGCAAGCCTCGGGTCGTCTCCCCGCACCGTCTTGCCGGTGAATGTGCCCATTCCCCGCCACTGAAGGGCCCGGCCGGGAACCCCAGAGAAGCGACCCAGGAGCCGCGCCATAAGCTGGCCCGTCCGGGTCCCGGAGACCCATATCGAGGCGCGGATAAGCGGGAGCGGGACCATCGCAGAGTGGGTGGCTGAACCCGGGCCAAACGGCCCCACGACCTCGTTGTTCCCCATGTAGACGACAAACAGGTCGGGCTCGTATTCCGCGGCCTCTTTGGCCATCTGGAGGACGACGTGGGAGTTTATGGCAACTATGCCCAGATTGTAGACCTCAAATTGCCCGGAGGGATAGGCCGCCTGCAATTGTGCCCTTAGAAGCGCGGCAAACGAGAGTCCCGGCTCGGGGATGCCGCGCACCGCCGACTCGCCGAGGACAAACACGCGGACGCGCCCCGGCTCCTTGTGGCGGCTCATGCGAAAGCTCAGGGGTCCGATGTCGAACTGCGGGGGAAGGAACGCGTGCGCGAAGTCGGGATTGGTGCGGACGAATCCCGGCCGCGTGTCGGGAATGAAAAGGCCTGTCCTCTCGCCAAACCCGCAGAGCCGAAGGCCTCCTTCGAGGAATCCGAGGAAGACGACGGGGGTGGCGATTAACAGCGCACAGCGCCTCCACAAGATGCCCGAAGGACCTCGAGGCGGTGCTATGACCTCGGGTTGCATGGGCTGGGAGGGATCGCGCCGGGGGCTTCGGCGCCGCGGCGAGGGGGGAGGCACGCTCTTGCCTTGCGATCGGCCCATCCGGTGGTCCTTAGCCGCGGTCGTTGCATTGGCGGGTAGCTTGGTCTTGGCCCCGCGCCCGTACAAATGGGCCAGGTCGTGACTCCGGGATCCGGAGGCCGTCGTTTTGAGTTGCATTGAAAACGTTGTCAAAAGGAGAGTTTCCCATGCTGGGTCATACCCCCCTCGGCAAAGAGCGTTCGGCTGCTGCCGCATTGCCGCGGTCCGAATCGCGGGCTTTGGTCGGGCGCCGAGACGGGGCCCTCCGCCCGACCGCCCTAATCGCAGGGTCCCTTTTGCTCCTCCTTAGCCTCACTCCTTGCGCCCGGGCCACTCCGGCGGAGGACGCGGCGCGGGGCGTCGTCAGGCGGGTAATCCCGGCTCACGCCTCGGAGATCGACGTCGAGCAGATCCCGGCGGACGCCGGCGGGGCTGACGTCTTCGAGGTGGAGTCGCGCGGCGGGCGACTGGTGTTGCGCGGCAACACGGGCGTCTCGATCGCCTCAGCCCTGGGTTGGTACCTTCGCAACGTCGCGCATGCGCAGCTCTCTTGGGACGGCGACAACCTGAACATTCCGGGGAAGCTCCCTGCCTTAGAGACAAAGGCGCGGGTAACTTCACCCTACCGCTACCGGGCGTATCTGAACTACTGCACGTTCAACTACTCGATGTCGTGGTGGGACCGTGCGAGATGGGAGCGGGAGATCGACTGGATGGCGCTCCATGGCGTCACCATGCCGCTCGCAACAACGGGCCAGGAAGCGGTGTGGCAGGCGACACTCAAGCAGTTCGGGATGGGCGACGAGGAGATCCGGAAATTCTTCGTGGGGCCGGCGTTCTCGGGCTGGCAGTGGCTGACCAACATCGAGCAGTGGGCCGGGCCCCTGCCGCAGCCGTGGATCGACTCCCACCTGGACCTCGGGCGTTTCATCCTCGCAAGGGAGCGCGCGCTCGGCATGACGCCGATACTCCAGGGATTCTCGGGATGCGTCCCCATGGCCTTCCTGGAGAAATTCCCCAAGGCGGCGATCCAGCGAAAGAAGATCTGGTGCGAGGTCCCGCCCGGTACGGCCCAGCTCGACCCCGAGGATCCGCTGTTCGCCACCGTCGGCCGGGTCTTCCTCCAGGAGCAATCGAAGCTTCTCGGCACCGACCACCTCTATGCCGCGGACCCGTTCCACGAGGGGGAGCCGCCAAAGGAGGGGGAGGCGTACCTGACATCAGTCGGAGCCAAGATCTTCGCCGTCACGAGCGACTTCGACCCGAAGGCGACGCTTGTGATGCAGGGCTGGACCATCCGGGAGGGCGTTGTGAACGGGATCCCGCCGGGGCGCCTGCTTGTGCTCGACCTGACCGGTGAGAAATGGCGCGAGACGAAGGCGTTCTGGGGCCGGCCCTGGGTCGCCGGCGTCCTGCACAACTTCGGGGGCCGCACCTGCCTGGGCGCCAACCTGCCTGAGGTTGCCTCCAACGCCCCGTCGCTTCTCGGGACGCCCGCGGCCGGGAGCCTGGTCGGGATCGGCGCCTTCCCCGAGGCCATCGAGCAGAACCCGATAGTCTATGACCTCGCTTTTGACGTGGCGTGGCGCCGGAGCGCACCGGATCTCCCGGAATGGACCAGGGGCTACGTCAGGGCCCGCTATGGAAGCGATTCGCCGGCGGCGCAGGCGGCGTGGGGCCGCCTGCTCGGGTCCGTGTACGCGCAGCGCGACCCCTCGCCCCAGATGGAGAGCCCCTTTACGGCGCCCCCTGCGCTCGACCTCGAGAAGGCTTCCCCCTGGGGCAACTTTGAGCGGGATTACGACGTCCGGGAGGTCTGGAGCGCCTGGGCCGAGCTGCAGTCCGCCTCGGGAGAACTCGGGGGGCTGGACACCTACCGCTACGACTTGGTTGACGTGGCCCGCCAGGCCCTGGCCGACCTTTCTCTGCCCTTGTATTCGGACATGGCCGGCGCCTACAAGGCGGGCGACATGGCGCGCTTTGACGGCGCAAAAGCCCGGTTCTTGGACCTGATGGACGACTTTGATGCGCTCCTGGGGACACGGCGCGAGTTCCTGCTGGGCGCCTGGATTGCCGATGCGAGGCGCTGGGGCACAACGCGCGCGGAGCAGGACCTCTATGAGCGCAATGCGCGCCTTCTGCTCACCCTGTGGGGCCCGCCCAGCCGCGACGCCGAGCTTCACGACTATGCGTGCAGGCAGTGGTCGGGCTTGGTGAAGGGGTTCTACCGCCAGCGCTGGGAGAGGCTCTTTGCCTATCTCTCCGCGCAGCCTCCTGGCTACACCGAGGAGAAGCTCTACCGGGTCATGGGCCGGCCCGGCGACGAGTCGAGCGAGTTCTACCGAAGCCTTTCCGCATGGGAGTATGCGTGGTGCGACGGCCACGAAAGCTATTCGGCGGAGCCCGAGGGCGATTCCGTGTCCACGGCCCGCAGGCTCCTCGAGAAATGGAGGCCCGCCATGCTTGAGAGATACCCCGGCTTTGCGTGGAAGAAGCCCCAGGCCCCCCACAACCCATGAGCGCCACCCAAAACTTCCCACAGGCACCCTCCCAACGGCTCGCCTCGCTCGATGCGCTGCGCGGATTCGACATGATGTGGATCATGGGAGCCGACGCGCTGGGTAGCGCCTTTTCCCACCTAAACGGGGGAAGTGCCGCACGCTTTGTCGCCACACAGCTGGACCATGTCGCATGGGCGGGCGTGCGCTTCTACGACCTAATCTTTCCCTTGTTCGTGTTCATGGTCGGCGTCGCGATCCCGTATTCGCTCGACCGCATCATCGCGTCCTCGGGGCGGGGCGGTGCGCTGCAGCGCGTCGCCAGGCGCACGGCGCTGTTGTACCTTTTGGGCCTCTTCTACTATGGAGGCTTCGCTACGTCGCTGGACCAGTTGCGGCTCTTGGGGGTACTCCAACGGATTGCGCTCTGCTACTGCGGCGCGAGCCTCGCCTATCTCTGGCTTACGCCCAGGTCCCTTGTCGGCTTGGTCTGTGGCCTCTTGGTTGGCTACTGGGCGCTCCTTACCTTCGTTCCCGTCCCCGGTTTCGGCACGGGCGATTTTCGGGAGGGACACAACCTCACGAACTGGCTCGATGCCCGCTACCTGCCCCTGCGCAAGTGGGACGGGGACCACGACCCGGAGGGCCTGCTCAGCACGTTCCCCGCCGTGGCGACCTGTCTGCTCGGGGTGATGGCGGGCCTTTGCATCCGCGACCCGAGACGAAGCGAGTGGGGAAGGGTGCGGTTCCTGGCGGTCGCCGGCGCGGTGCTTTTCGTCGCCGGCTTTGCCTGGGGCCTGCAGTTCCCCGTGATAAAGAAGATATGGACGTCATCCTTTGTGCTGGTCGCGGGCGGATGGAGCATGATGCTCCTGGCCGCCTTCTACGCGGTGGCCGACGTGTGGAAATACAACCGCTGGCTGCAGCCCTTCGTGTGGCTCGGATCGAACGCCCTCGCCGTCTATATCCTGAGCAACATCCTGGACTTCAACGCCCTCTCGGAGCGCTTCGCAGGCGGCCCGATTGCGGGCCTGCTTAACGGAATCTGGTCGGGCCTCGGGGGCGTCGTCCTTGCCCTGGTGAGCATCGTCCTTTGCATCCTCGTGGCGGGGTTCCTCTATCGGAGGAAAATCTTCCTTCGCCTCTAGGAGCCGGGCCCGGGATGCTGCCCCGGCTAGAGGGTCCTCTTGAACATCCAGGTCGCCACCCCCATGGAGACGGCGGCGAAGCCGAACAGGAAAAGGAGGTCCTGGTCGATCGCGACCAAGCTCGTGTTCTTGAGCAGGAGATCCTTGAAGCCATGCACCGCGTACTTGAACGGATTGATCGTCGTCGTGACGCGCATCCACGCGGGGAAGGCCTCGATGGGGTAGACGGCGCCGCTCGGGAAGAAGAGGACGGTGTTGAGCATCCCGAATATGGCGCGGGGCAGGAGGGGGTCGTTGACCCGCACCACGATCAGGAACATCATGCTGATGAGCGCCATGGAGGTCGCCAGCACCAGGATCAACAACCGCGCCAGGCGTGCGAGGTTGAAGGGATCCGGGATCCCCGCTATCAGGGATCCGATCGTGACGAGGACCACTCCCGAGAGGACCGCCTTGATGACCCCGGAGAGGTTGAACCCAAGAATGAGCTCGAACTTCGCGATGGGCGTCACCAGGTAGCCCTCGTGGAGCCCGCGGGCCTTGTCGTCGATGTAGATGATCCCGCCGCCGATCATCGCCGACACGAAGATGGCGAGGACGATCGTCCCGGGCAGCAGGTACTGGATGTACGGCACGTACGGGTAAATCTCGACGATCGAGAGCGTGGCACCCGCGGTCAGGTGGGGAGCGACGGCCGGCTGGTTGTAGGTGACCACCAACTGCTGGAGGACCCCGCCGAGGGCGTTCGAGGAGAACTGGTCCGTGTTGTCCTCGATGAGCGATATCTTGGGGGCCGCCCCGGCATGAAGCTTTCGCGAGAACTCGGGAGGAATATTGAGGACACCGTTGACCTTTCCGTCCCGTAGGTCGCGAACGGCCTCGGCCATGTCGCCGTACGCAACGGTCTCGAAGGTCTGGGCGTTGGCGGCGACGGCCTGGAACATCTCCCTGAGCTTGATCGCCGGCAGCCCGTGGTCCTGGTCGACGACGCCGAGGCGCAGGTGCTTCACCTGCCCGCCGAACGCGTAGCCGAGGAAGATAAGCTGCACCAGGGGCATTATCAGGGACATCGCCATCAGTGCCGGACTGCGCCGGAACCGCCTTAGGTCGCGCTCGATGATGGCCCAGATCCGGATCATTGCATCTCCTTCATTGGGGTTCCTTCCTCATGATGAGGTTCCTGGGAGCCGGGGCCTGCAGGGCGTCGCGCAACTCGTGGCCCGTGTAGTGCATGAAGACGTCGTCGAGCGTCGTGCTCTGCACCGAGAGGGAGGCGATGGAGATCCCGCAGGCGCGTGCCGCCTCCATGACAGCGAGGGTCGTCTGGGGCCCGTTGTTGGACGACAGGCGGAATACCGGCGTATGCGCCTTGACCTCCGCCACGTCGGGCAGGTTGCGCAGCGTATCCTCCCAATGCGCGGGCGGGTCGATGAAGCAGACCTCCAGGATATTGCGGCCGGGTATGGACGCCTTGAGCTTAAGGGGTGAGTCGAGCGCCACGAGCTTGCCGTGGTCGACGATGGCGATCCGGTCGCAGAGCTTGTCGGCCTCGTCCATGTAGTGGGTGGTGACGATGATCGTCAGGTCTCGCTCGCGCTTGAGCCGCTCGAGCATCGTCCAGACGGCGGTCCGTGAGGCGGGATCAAGGCCCGTGGTCGGCTCGTCCAAGAAGAACATCTTGGGCTCGTGGACCAGGCCCCTCGCGATTTCCAGGCGCCGGCGCATGCCGCCCGAGTACATCTTCAGGGGCTTGTCGCGCCACGGAAGGAGATCCACGGCCTCGAGGAGCTCGCCGATCGTCTTCCTGCTCTTCGCACTCGGGATGCTGTAGAGCTTTGCATAGATGCGCATGTTCTCGTCGGCGCTCAGGTCCAGGTCGGAGGTGAGGGCCTGGGGGATCACGCCGATCGACTTTCGCACGTCATTGGGCCTTCCCACGATGTCGAAGCCGTTGACCCGGGCCGTGCCCGAGGTGGGGGGCACGAGCGTCGTGAGCATCCGTAGGAGCGTCGACTTGCCTGCGCCGTTGGGTCCTAGCAGGCCAAACACCTCGCCGTGGGTCACGCTGAAGTTGAGGGCGTCGACCGCGCAGAAGTCACCGAAGCGTTTGGTGAGGTTCTGGACTTCGACATCAAACATGGAGCACGCGGGGGCTATTGCCGCTACCGGGCAAGCGTCAGGACAACGTACGCCGTCATGCCCACGGCCAGGCTCTGGTCGGCGTTGTCGCACCGCAGCCGCACTTCGAAGGTCTTGATGTCGCGCTTCGTCCGGCTCACGTCGCGCTGGGTGGCGTAGTCGGCGTCGACACCCCGGAAGAACACGACGCCCTGGCGCTCCGAGCCCGACGGGAGGCGGACCGTAAACGTGTCGCCGAGGCGCACCCGGTCGATGTAGCTCTCCTCGACGTCCGCCCGCACCCACAGGTTCTTTGGGTCGATGAGCGTAACGATGGGCTGGCCCGGGGTCACGACCTCCCCGGTAAGGGCGGCTCGCACGTTAACAATCCCGTCTATAGGGGCCCGGATCTCCGTGTACCCGAATCGGACGCCCGCCTTGTCCTTCTGGGAGGCCGCGGCGGCGAGCTGCCCGCGGCTGGCCTCGAGCGCGGCGCGCCGGGCGGCGATCTGGGTGATCCCCGCTTTCGCGATCTCTAGGGCGGCCTCCGCCGACACGGCCTGCTTGCGAACCGAGGCCGCACGGGCCTTGGCGCTGTCAAACGTGGTCCTCGCCTGGTCGAAATCCTGGACGGAATTCGTCCCCTCGCGGCGAAGGGCCCCGGAGCGGTCAAAGTTCAGATGGGCGATCTCCAGGTCGGCCTCGGCCTGGGCCACCATGGCCTGCGCCGAGGCAAGGTTTGCCTCGGCCTGCTTCACCTGCTCGCCGGTCAGCTTCTCCTGGAATGCGAGATCGGCCTCGGCCTGGGTCGTTTGGGCGGCGGCCGCCCGCTCGCCGTTCTCGAAAAAGGCCAGGTCGGCCTTCCACTCGGCCGGCGCCAGGACGGCTAGGATTTGTCCGCGCTTCACAGAGTCTCCCTGGTTGACCTTGAGCTCCTGCAGGCGCCCCTGGATCTCGGGGCTGACGATGACCTCGTCGGTGGTCACGATGCCCGTCAGAACCAGGCGAGTCCTCCTCGTGGTGACGGCTATGACGGCCGCGACCGCCAACAGCGCAAGAATGAGAATCAGGATAAGACGCTTCCGTTTCATGCGATCCACCAATTGGGTTGGCGAAACAAACCGTGGCGACTGAAATCTGCCGCGATCCGGCCGCCGTTCTCAAATGGGCTCGCGGGCCGGGGCCGCTTGCTGAGAGGATCCCCGGCCCTCGATGAATTCCTCTCCCATACCACCGGCCCCCTGGCAATCAGGACTGCGGGGGGCAAAGGCCAACATGGTGCCTGGCATGGTCTTGCAGATTGTCGGGCTCCTGGTTGTTCTGGGCTACTATTACCTGCCCGCGTTTCATTCCCTCCTGGCCCGGCTCATGGAGATTCGCCAGGCATCGGGATTCGCCCTGGGGATGGCCTCGACCGCTCTTTTCGGGGGTTTGCTGCCGTTTCTCTACCTGCATTTTCTCCAGAGGGATCCCTCCGGAAAGATCCGGTACACCTGGATCCAGGGCTTCGGATTGGTGGCCTTCTGGGCCTACAAGGGCTTCGAGATCGACCTTTGGTACCGGACGCAGGCGCACATCGTGGGGACGGGCCACGACTTCATGACCATCGCGGTCAAGGTGGCGATCGACCAATTCGTCTACTGTCCGGTCCTCGCCGTTCCGCTGACGGCCGTCGTCTACCATCTCGTGGACAGCAACTACGATTGGGCCGGGCTGGGATCGGACATCCGGGCACCGCGCTGGTATTGGAGGCGGGCCCTGCCGCTCCTGATATCCAACCTTGGCGTCTGGATTCCCGCTGTGGCCATCATCTACGCCCTGCCGACACCGCTCCAGCTCCCGCTCCAGAATATCATCCTGTGCTTTTACACGCTCGTCGTTGCGCACCAGACGAGGGCCGGCGAAGGGGATGGGGCCTGAGCACCGCGGGCCGAGGCTCGCGGCATCGCGCCTCGTAATAAACTGGGCGCGATCCTCAGGCAAAGCCGCGCGGCCTCAAACCAATTGAGAGCCTTGGGCTGACTGAGGGCAGGGTGGTTTAGACGGCCACGACGGGCGCTGCGACGCTGTGCTGCGCTGCAAGCTCCTTCGCGGCGTAGAGGCACCTGGCGGAAACCACGTCGACGGCGTCATTTCCCGAGATGATCCGGAAGACTCCCAACTCCCGGTAGTAGTGAATCAGGGGAGCGGCCTGCCGGTGGAAGGTGGCGAGACGGGTGCGGATGGTTGCGGGGTTGTCATCGGACCTCCGGTAGAGCTCGCCGCCGCAGTGATCGCAAAAGCCCGCCTTCTTGGGCGGGTGAAAGCGCAGATGGAAGGGGGCCTGGCAGGAGCGGCAGATAAGGCGCCCCGAAAGGCGCTCCACAATTGAGGAGTCCGGAACGTCGATGTTAAGGGCCCCCGTTATCCGGCGACCGAGCCGCGAGAGGATCTCCTCGAGCGCCACCGCCTGTGCGAGCGTGCGGGGGTAGCCGTCGAGGATGAACCCGTCGCGCACATCGGGCCGCCCAAGGCGGTCCTCGACCATGTGATCGGTGACGTCGTCGGGGACCAACTCCCCGCGGTCCATGTAGGCCTTCGCCAGCTTGCCTAGTTCGGTCGCCTTCTTGAGGTTCTCGCGGAACAGGTCGCCGGTCGAGATGTGGGGCAATTTGAGGGCGCTGGCTAGCAACTCGGCCTGGGTCCCCTTGCCCGAGCCCGGCCCCCCAAGGAGGATCAGGTCCATACCCACGGCGGGCGGGCGCGTGGCCGGCTCATAGGTGGCGACAAGCGTGGCGAAATCCTCGCGGCTGGCGAACTTCCCGCGGCCGACCGAGACCGCGTCAAGGGCCTCGACGAGCCGGGCGTCCACGTCAGTGACCGTTCCCTCCCCGGAGACGATGATCAGGTTGCCCTCCAGGGCATAGCGCTCGAGGAGCGGCTCCGTCAGGCGGTGGAAGATGCGAAGCCGCCGCAGGACCATCTCGGGAGAGTCGTCGGGGCGGTGGTAGAGGGGCTTGCCGCAGCAGTCGCAGACGCCGGCGACCCGCGGCGGGTTGAACCGGTTGTGGAAGGGGGTCTGGCACTCGCGGCAGATGAGGCGCCCGGATAGGCGCGAGACGATCGCCTCGTCGGAGAGGCGCAGGAAGACCATCGCGTCGAGGCGCCGGCCGAGCCGGTGCATCAGGTCGTCAAGGAAGTCCGCCTGGCAGGGCGTCCTGGGAAATCCGTCAAAGAGGAGCCCATCGTCATAGGACTGGGAGTCGGCCCATGCCTCGACCATCGAATCGACGACGTCGTCGGGCACGAGTGCGCCCGCCTCCATGTATTTTCGCGCCAGCACGCCTAGGGGCGTGTGCTCATGAAGGTTGGTGCGGAACAGGTCTCCTGTCGCTGCGTGGCGGAGCCCGTAGCGGGTCGACAGATTGGCGACGTGGGTACCTTTCCCAACACCGGAGGGGCCGATAAGGGCGATGTTCATGGGGATAGTGAACGTGGATTTGTGCTTGGAACAACTTGGCCCTTATTCCACCGAAAGGCTCCGCATTATTTGGGAATCACTGTGCGGAATCTGCCCTGATAGCCCATGGCTAACCTGCCATTTGGCCACGCTTTGGGTGCGCTTCATGGGTAAAGGCGTCGCCTCCTTGGCAGCCCGTTAGGCCTGGGTGGCCGCGCTATCGCTGCCGACCCGAATCCCGCCCGAGTCGCCAAACTGCAGCGAGCTGAGCCGGCGATAGAGCCCGTCGGGCCTTAGACTCAGCTCGTCGTGGGTGCCCACCTCGACGACGCGGCCCCCCTCGACGACGGCGATCTTGTCGGCATTTCGAACGGTGGCCAGCCGGTGGGCGATGATGAAGCTTGTTCGCCCCTGCATCAGCCGGTCGAGCGCGAGCTGCACAAGCTGCTCGCTCTCGCTGTCGAGCGAGTTCGTGGCCTCGTCGAGGATGAGGATGGCGGGGTCCTTGAGAATCGCCCGGGCGATCGCCACCCGCTGGCGCTGCCCCCCCGAAAGCTTCACCCCGCGGTCTCCGACGACGGTTTCATAGCCCTCGGGGAAGGCGCGTATGAAGTCGTCGGCATTGGCCCGCACCGCCGCCTCCCGGACCTGCGCCGGATCGGCTCCGGGGCGCCCGTAGACGATGTTCTCGGCGATGGTGCCGCCGAAGAGCAGGACGTCCTGGGGCACGATGGCCATCTGGTGGCGCAGCCAGCGCAGCGGGTAGCTCCTGGCGTCGCGCCCGTCGATCAGGATCCTCCCCGACTCGGGGTCGTAGAAGCGCAGGAGGAGCGCGGTCATGGTCGACTTGCCGGCGCCGCTCGGCCCCACCAGGGCTATCCGCTCACCGGGACGCGCAGAAAGACTGATCTCGCGAAGGACCGGAACCTCGGCCCTTGACGGATACCTGAAGCTCACGGACTCGAACGACACCTCGCCGCGAAGCCTTGCCGGCAGCCCCTTCACGTCGTCCTTCGCCCCTTTCTCGAACCCCTCCTCAACGGGCTCGCGCAGGAGCTCGCGGACCCGCTGGCTGGCCCCGACGGTCTTCTGCACCTGGCTGAAGAGCTCGGCGGACTGGCCCATGGCGCCCGCCACGAAGGTCGTGTAGAGGACAAAGCGCGTCAGCTCGCCCGGGGTGATCTCGCCCCTCTGCAAGAGGCCCGCCCCGAACCACAGGACGATCACAATGCCCCCGAAGAGGGCGATGATGAAAAACGCGACAAAGACCGCCCTCCAGCGCGCGGTGTTGAATGCCGCCGAAAGGATGCGGGAGTTGGCGGTCGCGTACCGGCCGAGCTCGAAGTCCTCGTTGGCGAATGCCTTCACGCTGGCGATCGCCTGGAATGTCTCCTCCACGATCGTGTTCGCGGCCGCCAGCTGGTCCTGCGTTTCCCGGGCGAAACGGCGCAGGCGTCGCCCGAAGAACATCGCGGCCGCGATAAGGAGCGGCAGCGTGCAGAGCATGACGAGCGTGAGCCTGCCGGAGGTGACGGCGATCATGGTCACCCCGCCGAGCAGGAAGATGGTCTGCCGGAACATCTGAGGAAGCGCATCGATCAGGGCGCCCTCGAGCTGGGCGACGTCGGTCGAGACCCGGCTCGTGAGCTCACCGACCCGGCGCTTGCCAAAGAAGGCCATCGGCATGGCGATCAGCCGTTGGTAGGTGTCCCTCCTCAGGTCGGCCAGCGCGCTCTGCCCGACCCTGTTGAACGAAAGCGAGCTGTTGAACGACGCCAGCGCCTGCAGCGAAACGGAGCAGAAGAGCACGATGGCGAGCCGGTTCAGGGTCAAGGCGCCCACAAAGGGGATGATGGCCCCCGCCGGGCGGACCGCGGCGTCGATGAGGCCTCCGGCGAGCAGGGGAAACACGAGGCCGCACGAGGCGCTCACGAGGAGTGTTGCGAGCCCGGCGAAGAAGCGCCCGCGGTAGGGCAGGACATAGCGGGCAAAGGACAGCATCTCGCGAATGCTCTCGCGGGTGAGGGGCGCCTTTGGGAGCCGCTCCAGTGCGGCCTCCCTCCTGAATCTGTCGTCGCGGGCCATGGCCGAGAAGCTCGCCGTCGGTTCGGCAAAACACAAGTCCAAGGCCCCGTTTGGCGGAGAGCGGCCGGCTACTGTCCCGGAGGGGGCAGGAGCGCGGAGGAGTCGTCGAGGACGATCACCCAGTCGCCGGCGGCGGGAGGCGTGAACTGCCTCGGTCCGTCCGTCGGGAAGGTGCCGGCGGGGACCGCCTTGCCCGTGCGCGGATCAAACCACCACGCATTGGCGCTGCCCTTGGCTAACTTCGAGAGGTCGACCGTGATGGTCCTGGCGGTCGGCATGTATCCCACCATGAGCCTGCCGTCCGCGGAGACCGCGGCCGCCAGGTAGTCGAGGCCCCAGAATTCGCCGAGCCCGTCGGTGACGACCTTGTGCTCGGTGTCCGGAGAGAGCGTGTGCCACGGCCGCGAGCGGAACAGCCGCCCCCAGTGCTGCATGCCGACCGACCCCGGCTTGTCGAGCGCCTCCCTCCAGCCGGGCTTGAAGCACCAGATGGGGAAGTTGCCCATGACGTGGCCGAACTCCCCGCACAGGACGGCCCAATAGGCCTGGCGTCGCACCTGCACCTCGGACGAATTGTGCTCCCCCTCGTAGATCGACTCGATCAGGAAGAGGGGCATCGCGGGCTTTCGATCATAGTCCCAGCCCAGGCGCAGGTGGACGATCTCGTAGGCGTACGACGTCCCGACCTGGAGCCACGAGCCCGGATACTGCTCGACGGGTGCGGACTCCGAGTGGCAGTGGGCGGTCATCAGGTGGCGCCGATCCGACTCTCGTATCCCGTAGGCGACCATGTCCACCGCCTCGCGCGCCGGCCCCGGGTCCCTGTCGCCGCCCATCACCCAGAGGATGTTGTCGAAGCCCCTGTAGCGCCTGCCGAGAAAGCGCCCGTAGGCGAGGCACTTCTCCGGTCCCATGGCCATGACCTCGTCGTAGAATCCCTCGTCCAGTCCCGGGTAGCCGAGGTATATCGGCGCAAGGAGCACGAGCTGGCCGTGCTCGGCGGCCCTGCGGATCACCCAGTCCGCGTGCGCAAAGTACTTCTCATTCTGAACGGAGAAGTCGCCCGGGTCGGGGAAGGGCGCCTCGCCGTAGGCGTTCCGGGGAGCGTGGGCGGCAAACTTGTGCTCGATGAGATTCACCAGGAGCGCGTTGAAACCCCGGGCCTGCCGGTCCTTGAGGTAGTCCTCGGCATCTTCCCTTGTCAGGTTCGCGACCAGGGACCATGCGGCGTCCCCCTGCAGGAGGAATGGGGTTCCCTTCTGATCGACGAGGTAGCGGTGGTTCTCGCTGATGCGAAGCGGCGCACCCGGATCCAGGGCCCCGGCCGGCGCGCCGTGCCCGCGGGGCAGGACGCAGGCGAGCGCCAGAAGGCAGGCGAGCTTCCCCGCCTTTGGGCCATGGATCGGCGACATGTCCGCCGATCATCGGCCCTTTTCCCGCGCGGTCAAAATAGAAGCGACGCCAGCCGGGCATCAGGTTTGCCTTTTCATCGGCCACCCGGCAGCGTTCCCCAGAAGAGCGCATTCATCGCATCCTCCATGGAAAACCTACCAGCCTTTGACATCGGGACCTACTCCCGGATGTCCGATCGTGAACTGAGGCAAGCCTACGTTGTCGAGGGCCTCTTCGTGCCCGGCAAGGTGGTCCTGAGGCACTGGGAGACCGACCGCACGGTGGTGGGGGGCGCATGCCCCCTGGGCTCGCCGCTGGCGCTCTCCGCCCCACCCGAGATCAAGGCCGAGCATTTCAACGACAGGCGGGAACTGGGCATCGTCAATATCGGCGGCGCCGGCGCGGTAACGGTAGACGGACGGCGCCACGCCCTCGGCAGGTTCGACTGCCTCTATGTGGGCAGGGGAGCGAAGAAGGTCGTGTTCAGCACGGCCACGCGAAGCGCCCCGGCCCAGTTCTATCTCCTTAGCTATCCGGCCCACGTCCGGTTTCCGACACGCCTTGCCCGGTACGCGCCCGGCGGGGGTGTGGAACTCGGGGCCCCGGAGACCCAAAACCGCAGGTCGCTCCACAAGGTCATCCACCTGGACGGGATCAGGAGCTGCCAGCTGGTCATGGGCTTCACGAGAATCGCGCCGGGAAGCAAGTGGAACACGATGCCCCCCCACACGCACGCGTGCCGCTCGGAAGCCTACCTCTACTTCGACCTCCCCGCCCGGGGCAGGGTGACCCATTACATGGGGCCCGCCAGCAGGGTCAGGAAGCTCACCATGCGCGACCGGCAGGTGGTGCTTTCGCCGCCATGGTCCATCCATTGCGGCTCAGGAAGCACGCACTACTCGTTCGTGTGGGGCATGGGCGGCGAGAACCAGGTGTTTGCCGACATGGATCCCGTTGACCCCAAGGTCGTGCGGTAGTCAGGGACCTACATCCGGCAGATCAGCAGCTCGCGCTCGTAGATCATCTCCTTGGGAAGGCGATCGTGGAGGTCCAGGAACATCTCCTCGTGGCTGATGACCTCGGCGCGCCACGCCTTCCTGTCAAAATGCTGGAGGGCGTCGAACTTCTCGCGGGAAAACTCGAGTCCGGTCCAGTCGATGTCGGTGTAGAGGGGCATCCAGCCGATCGGCGACTCCCTCCCAAGCGCCCTGCCGCGGACGCGGTCCACGATCCACTTGAGCACGCGCATGTTCTCGGAGTAGCCCGGCCATAGGAAACTGCCGTCCTCGTCCTTGCGGAACCAGTTCACGTGGAAGATGCGCGGGGTCTCGCTCAGGCGCTTCTGCATCACGATCCAATGCTGGAAGTAGTCGGCCATGTGGTAGCCGCAGAAGGGAAGCATGGCCATGGGATCGCGCCTCACCTTGCCGACCGTCCCCGCGGCGGCCGCGGTCATCTCGGACCCCATCGTTGCACCCGTGTAGACGCCGCCGCTCCAGTTGAACGCCTGGTAGACGAGCGGCATCGTGGTCGCGCGCCGACCGCCGAAGATGATGGCCCCCAGGGGCACCCCGTCCGGGTTCTCCCACTCGGAGTCGATCGTCGGGCATTGGCGCGCCGGAGCGGTGAAGCGCGAGTTGGGGTGCGCGGCCTTTGCCCCCGTCTTCCGGGCGATCTCCGGCGACCACCTGTTGCCCTGCCAGTCGATGCATTCGGCGGGCGGCTCGTCAGTCATGCCCTCCCACCACACCCCGCCGTCGAGCGTCAGCGCGACGTTGGTGAAGATCGTGTTCTTTGCGAGGCAGGCCATCGCATTCGGGTTAGTCTTGACCGAGGTGCCCGGGGCGACCCCGAAGAATCCGGCCTCGGGGTTGATGGCCCGCAGGCGGCCCTCCGTGTCGGGCTTGATCCAGGCTATGTCGTCGCCGACAGTCCACACCTTCCATCCCTTCTGTTTAAAGGGCTCAGGCGGGACGAGCATCGCCAGGTTGGTCTTGCCGCATGCGCTCGGGAAAGCGGCCGCAACGTAGGTCTTGGTGCCCTTGGGGTCCTCGACCCCGAGGATCAGCATGTGCTCGGCCATCCAGCCCTCGTCGCGCGCCATGTTCGAGGCGATTCGCAGGGCGAAGCACTTCTTTCCAAGAAGCGCATTTCCTCCGTAGCCCGATCCGAAGCTCCATATCTCGCGGGTCTCCGGGAAGTGCACGATGTACTTCTCGTTGCTGCACGGCCACGGCACGTCGGCCTGGCCCTTCCTTAGGGGCGCCCCGACCGAATGCAGGCATGGGACGACGCGCTTCTCGGCGCGGTCTATCTCCTTGTACACCGGCAGCCCGATCCGCGCCATGATGCGCATGCTGACGACGACGTAGGGGGAGTCGGTGAGCTGAACGCCGATCTGGGACATGGGAGAGCCGACGGGCCCCATGCTGAAGGGAAGCACGTACAGGGTGCGGCCCTCCATGCACCCGTCGAATAGGCTGCGCAGCTTGCGCCGCATCTCGTAGGGGTTCACCCAGTTGTTCGTCGGGCCGGCCGCCTCCTTGGAGAGGGAGCAGATGAAGGTGCGGTCCTCGACGCGGGCCACGTCGCTCGAGTCGCTTCGGGCGTAGTAGCACCCAGGCCAGAGCTTCTCGTTAAGCCTCGTGAACGTCCCGGTCTCGACCATCTGCGCGCAAAGGGCGTCATTCTCCTCCTGCGAGCCGTCGACCCAGTGGACCTTAGACGGCCTGCAGAGCTCGACCATCTTTTCTATCCAGCGGCGCAGGTGCCTGTTGTCGCTAAGGGGTGTTGAGGAGTTTCGGCTGTGCATCGGGTGGATCAACGTGGGTGCCTGGGAGCTTTATCAAACGGAGCCGCATACCGGAGCGAGGGACTAAATTAAGACTGAAAGGAGACTTAATAACGATTTATCCGCGGCATTTCCACACGCGATTTCCAAAAAGTGAGGGCGGGGGACCGGGAAGCTGAACGCCCTGCGAGGCCAGAACCCCGGCAAACACAGGCCTTGGTAAACGCGGGTTTTCGTGTTTCATGTTTGGCACGCCGGCACCGACAGACCCCTTGATGCACGGGCCGCAATCACCCGACACCCAAACCCGCAGGAATTCCATGGCAAACATCAGCCCCTCCGCCGGCACGACACGCTCCTCCGAAACCGATGGGAAAAATTACACGCCGGCGCTCGTGGCGCTGACGTCTCTCTTCTTCATCTGGGGGTTCATGACGTGCCTCAACGACATCCTGATCCCACACCTGAAGGCGATCTTCACGCTCAACTACGCCCAGGCCGCGCTTGTCCAGTTCGTGTTCTTCCTGGCCTATTTCATCGTGTCGATGCCGTCGGGCGTCATCGTGCGAAAGGTCGGCTACAAGATAGGAATCGTGGTCGGCCTGCTGATAGCAGGGTGCGGATGCTTGCTGTTCTATCCGGCCGCCAGCATGCAATCCTACTCGGTGTTCCTGCTGGCGTTCTTCGTCCTCGCCGCCGGAATCACGATGCTTCAGGTGGCGGCCAATCCCTATGTCGCCATACTGGGAAAGCCGGAGACGGCCTCGGCGCGCCTGAACCTTAGCCAGGCGCTCAATTCGCTCGGGACGACGATCGCGCCCTGGTTCGGCTCCGTGCTCATCCTCTCGGCCGCGATCAAGACCGCCGACGAGATCGCCAAGATGACAGATCCCGCGATGGTGCAGGCCGCGCTCCGCACGAACGCGCACGCCGTGCAGATCCCGTATCTGGGCCTTGCGATCGTATTCATGCTGATGGCGGTCTTCTTTGTCGTCATGAAGCTTCCGCAGATCGTTGAGGAGCCCCGGGAGCCGGGGGCCCGCCACGAGGGAACGCTCGAGCTCTATGCGAGGACGCTGAAGTACCCGCATCTGGCCCTGGGCACGGTCGGCATCTTCTTCTATGTCGGTGGCGAGGTCGCCATAGGCAGCTTCCTCGTGAACTACATGAAGGACATGGTGGGATTCACGGCGGCGGTGGCGGGCCAGTACCTCATGTTCTACTGGGGTGGGGCCATGGTGGGCAGGTTCATCGGGTCGGCCGTGCTGCGCTTCGCCAAGCCGAGCCTCGTCCTCGCGGTCAACGCGACGGTGGTCTGCCTGCTCCTTGTGGTCACCATGCTCTCCAAGGGCCAGGTGGCGATCTGGACCGTGCTGGTGATCGGCCTCTTCAACTCGATCATGTTCCCGAATATCTTCACTCTGGCTATCGCGAAGCTTGGCAGGCACACGAGCACCGGATCGGCGCTTCTGTGCATGGCGATTGTCGGCGGAGCCGTGATACCGTGGATCACGGGCAAGCTAGCCGACCAGATTGGCCTCCAGTATTCGTTCGTGGTCCCTCTGATCTGCTACCTGTTCATCGTCTACTACGGCGTCAAGGGATGGGTGCCGAGGCTGCCGGAGGGCGCAACCGAGAGCGACTAGGTCCACCCCAAGGGGTGGTCGATGCCGGGCCGGCCGGCCGGGGAGCGAAAGATTTCGCGCCGGGCAAGTTGTCCGCAATCCATGGCTTAGGAACGCCTTAGGCCCCGGGCCGAGAACTCCGCCTCGGGACATTGTCACTCATAGTCAGTCGACAAGGCTTGTATGATCACCGCTGGCGGGACTGTCCAATCCCGTGCAGCGGATTCCTGTAAAACCCCTTCTTCACTCCTGCGGCGTTGCAGATTCTTTTGGAGATCCCGTGTATTTCGAGGAACCCAAGCGCATTCTTGTCGTCGACGACGATCCGGTCGTTCGCGGGCTGATAATCGTTGCATTGGCCGACGCCGGTCACCGCGTCGATGGAGCGGTGGACAACGAGGCGTGCTGGGATGCGTTGTTGAACAGGCCCTACGATCTTT
>CAYPXZ010000018.1:0-69798 GCA_964414785.1 uncultured Opitutaceae bacterium | reverse complement strand
GGGCCCGACGCCCACGCCGCAAACAACGGGAACGGCCATGTGTCGTCGGGGGAGCGCGCCAAATTGATCGGGCTGGCGGCCTACGCGCGAAAGGCGCATTTCCAGTACAACCAGGACACGGGGGCGTACCTGATGGAGTCCTTGGTGGAGATCCCCAATTTCCTCAAGGTCACGCTCCCACTCTGGAGGCGCGTGTTCGCCATCGAGCTCGACGACAAGACCGCCAACCTCCTCAAGGGCACCCGCAGCATCGAGATTGAGGCGGTCGCCGAGCGGTCCCAGGGCGACGCCGGTCTCAACCTGCGCTGGATCTTCCGGACGGGCGAGCGGATGCTCACCGACAGCGAGGTTTCGGCGCTTCTGAAGCGCGGCGGACAGCCCGTGATCCTGCCCAACCTCGGCATCGTCGCCCTTTCGGCCGAGAAATGGGAATCCTTCAGCTCCTGGCGCCGCAACCTTGAGGACACCCAGGAGGGCGGCGCGGCCCAGCTCCAGTACCTCATCTTCTCGCTCTTCAACGACGCCCGGCTCAAGCTCACCCTCTCGCCGGAGATGGAGGCATGGCGCCAGAAGGTCCTGGCCACGCCGGAGTCGCCGCCCGAGATGGCGGCGATCCTCAGGCCCTACCAGCGCCGCGGCGTGGAGTGGATGCACCACCTGTGCGAGGTCGACTGCCACGGCCTCCTCGCCGACGAGATGGGCCTCGGCAAGACCCTCCAGGTCCTCTCGCTCCTCGCGGTCAGGAGCTCGAAGGACAGGCCGAGCGTCATCATCTGCCCGGCGAGCGTGGTCCCGGTATGGCGCGAGGAGATATCCAAGTTCTTCCCCGAGCTGGCGGTCGACGTCCTGAAGACCGGCAACGATTTCAGCTCGCGCAAGGACCCCGTGATCTGGCTGTGCAGCTACACGCAGCTCAGGAAGCACCGGGCGCTCCTCGACACCTTCGAGTTCGGATATGCGGTCCTCGACGAGGGCCAGTTCATCAAGAACCCCGACGCGAAGGTCACCCAGACCTGCTTCGCGATACGCGCCCGCCACCGGATGGTGCTGACGGGTACGCCGCTCGAGAACCGCCAGCTCGACCTCTGGAGCATCTTCAGGTTCCTGCTCCCCGGCCTGCTGGGATCGCGATCCTCGTTCGAGGCCTCCCTGAACGCCGACCGCGAGGGAACCCTCAATCGGCTCAGGGCCCAGCTCGCGCCGTTCATCCTCAGGAGGACGAAGAAGGAGGTGGCGCAGGAGCTGCCCCCGAAGGTGGAGATGGACCTGATCTGCCCGCTCACGGACGTCCAGCGCGCCGAGTATGCCCGGATCTGCACCGAGGGCCTCGAGAGGCTGGGGGATGACGTCGGCTCCGCCATGAGGGAGAAGTCGTTCGGGTTCCTCGCGCTCCTGACCCGGCTGCGCCAGACGTGCTGCGACCCGGACATGCTCCCGTGGCTAAAGGCGCCGCTGTCGGACTCGGGCAAGATCAACCTGCTCGTGGAGAAGCTGGCGGAGATCGTCGGCAGCGGCCACAAGGTCGTTATCTTCTCCCAGTTCGTGATGCTCCTGGACCGCGTGCGCGCGGCCCTCGTCCAGAACTTCCCGGACCTGCCGAGGTATGAGCTGACCGGCATGACCCTCGACAGGCTGAAGCCCGTGCAGGCCTTCCAGGGCGCGCCGGGAGCGGCCGCCATGCTCGTCTCGCTCAAGGCGGCCGGCACGGGGATCACGCTCCATGCCGCGGACTATGTATTCCTTCTCGACCCCTGGTGGAACCCGGCGGTCGAGGCGCAGGCGGTGGACCGCGTCCACCGGATCGGCCAGACGAACACCGTGTTCGTGTACCGTATGGTGACTGCCGGGACGGTCGAGGAGCGAATCCAGGCGCTCAAGGCCTCCAAGAAGGACCTGTTTGACAAGCTTGTGGGCGGGCTCGGTGGCGATTTCGACCTAAGCCAGCATTTCTCGTCGATGAAGAGCCTTGTCCAGCTGACGGCCTCGCCGGAGCAGGAGCTGCCCGAACGCTGGGCCGAACCGGCGGCATTGTACCCCGCGCCCGCGCCAGCCGAGGCGCCGGACAAGGCGGCACTCGACGCTCAGCCGGCGCAGGACGAGGAACCGGCCCGGGCGTAGGACCGGCCCTGGGCCGCCTTGGGAAACGTCAAGACGCCGCCTTTGCGGCTCTCCGGATCCTGCGTGGCGCCTTGAACTCTGCGGGCTCCTCGAAGGGGCCCGGGGCAGGGGCGGACTGGGGCTTAACGTCGTCCTCGGGACGCCGGATGCGAAGGAACTGGACGTTCTCCGCGACGACCTTCATGCGCGAGCGCTTGGCGCCGCTTTGCTTGTCCTGCCACTGGTCGACGTCCATCCGCCCCTCGACAAGGACCATGGATCCCTGGGTGAGGAAATGGGCGCACGCCTCCCCGGGCGGACCCCAGACCTCAATGTCGTTGATGAAGGTCGTGTGCGTGACCTTCTCGCCGCTCTCGTCGCGGGAGTTCCGGTTTATCGCGACGTTGAGCAGGCAGAGGGCCTGCTTGTCTCCCGACGGCTGGAATCGGAGCTCGGGGGATTTCGTGAGGTTTCCGATGAACGAGTACCGGTTGAGGTAGGGCATGATGGGTTTTATTAAAACACGAGATTAGACATGTCAAAGATAATTCATCAACGGCCTGCGTCCGCGCTCCCCGGAGTGCCGGCCGCCGCCGGGCGTGTGGACTCCAGCTGGGCAAGGCGCGCCATGATGGAGGCGAGCATCTCGGAGAGCCTCCTCGACTGGTCCTGGAGCCCCACGGCCTGGTCGGAGAGATCGCGGCTTCGCCTCATCACCTCTGCCAGGGCGTTGTCCATGCGGGCGGAGCTCTCCCGGTTGGCCGCGACCTCGGCGGCGAGCTCCTGGGGAAGGAGGCCGGGCTGGAAGGCAAGCTCGCCCCGCGAGATCTCTCCGGCGACGATCCGCAGGGACGCCGGGGAGCCCCCGAGCGCCTGGGGGTCGCTTTCCCGGACAAGCGTCATGTGCCCGTCGAGAAGCATGAGCCGATAGGCGGCGGGCAGCGTGATCCTGTCGGGAAGGCCCGCGGGCACGGGTCCCACCGGAGAGGCCGCCTGCACGGGTGGCGCCCCTTGATCCGCGGGCCCGCCTCCGGGTTGCGGCGGGCGGGGGCCGGGTGCGGCGCACCCGCACGCAAGGAGCAGGCTCAAGGCGGCTGCGCGCGCGAGCAGCCTCATCCGTGCCTCCCCTTTTCCGGCGGCAGCCTTAGCCCCACCGCGGCGGCCCCCGGGTCGATCGTCTGCTCCACGAACAGATAGAACGCCTTGCCCGCGGGCACGCGCACATAGGCTCCCCGTTTCGCAATCTCGTCGCGGATTCGGCCGGCCACCTGGTTCATGACCTCGGTCGCGCCGGTTCCAAGGGATCCGGCCAAGGCGTTCCCGAGGGTGGGGGCGATCTGGGTGGCGCCCAGGACGCCCGGGATGCCGGGCGCGGCCACCTGGCGCTGCGCGACAGCGCCGATCCCCTGGGCCATGCCGCTTATGGCCGCCGCCACGAAGAGCTTGATCTCGCGGTCGTCGAGCGTCGAAAGGGTCGCCCCCACGAGGCCGTCAGCCCCGTCGCTCGGGCCCCATGATTGTACAAGCCCCCGGGGGCCCACGACGGACTCGCCCCGGTCGAGCGCCCGTGCCTTCAGGATGAGCTCGCGCCCGTTGCCGCCCCCGGCGCCCGCGGGCAGCACAAGCGTCCACTCGCCGTTGTCCACGAGGCGCCCGACTCCCGAGGCGTCCAGGGACGCCTCGGGTTTTGCGTAGCTGTACGCCTCGGTGCCGGCGGGAATGATCACCCGACCGTTCCAATCCAGGTCCTCGGTCACCAGGGCGACGATGGGCTCGGACCTGGCGGTCACGCTGTCCAGGGTCTCGACAAGTTGGCACTTGATGAGTCGGCCAAAGGGCGCAAACGGGCCGCCGATTGAGGTGGAGGCGGAGGGCGGATCCCTGCGCTCCTCGGGGGCGGGCTTCGCCGCTTGGGCGGGGTCTGGAGGCATCCGGAAGAGCTCCGGGAGCGTCCTTTTCTCATCGCGGCGCCTGTTTGCCGGTCCCCCCGGCGGCGGGTCGCCCGACGAGGCCTCCCTCGGCGGGGAGGGATCGACCACGGCCTGCACGGGCTTGGGCCTTTCCACCTCGCGCCGGTAGCCGTCGGAGACCGGCTGGGCCTCGCGTTCAGCCTCGTTGCGGGTGATCTCCTCGGCCGGCAGGCGGGTGGGGAACGACGGGGAGGGCTCCCCGTGTCGGGTGTCGGTTCCTCTTGTCCGCCCCTCCCAGAGAACGACCGCCAGGCAGACGGCGCCCACCGTGAGCAACCCCGCCCGCAGGGACACGCGGCTCCAAAGGGTGGAATTGGGCTGCTCTGCGCTCATCGCGCCTCGGGCCCTCCCAGGGCCATCCTCAGCACCGGCCTCGGGTTTGCGGAGGCTTGCACGATTGCGCTGATCTCAAACGAATTGTCCGGCATGAGGAAAGTGGGCGCCCCGTCGGGCCCGCGGGCGATGATGAGAATGGCGGGAGCCGCTGCCCCGGGCTCGAGCTCGCCGGCGAAATCGACGGTTCGCACGGGATAGGCCCTGTCGCCCGCCCGCACGACCCAGCCGCCGGGGGTGAAGAGGAGGCGCCGCGCCGTGGCGTTGGCGATGCTTGCGCAGATCCCGAGCGTGTCGGTCGTCGAGTCCCGGACGGCGAACCTCGGGGTCACCGTGAAGTCCCCGAAGCTCCGCGGGGCGCCGTCGAGGACCCTGAGCTCGAGCGCCGGGTTCGCGGCCGCCACGTCCCTGGCACCCTCCGCGGTCGTGTTGAGCATGAGGCGCAGGGTCCCTATTAGGCCGATCTCCGACTCGGGGCTGGGCTCGCGAAGCCGGCTTCGCGGCGCCTGCCTGGAAAGCGAGACCACCGGACGCGGCTCAGGGGTGGGCAGACCCGCCCTGAAGACGACCTTCCTCCATGCCAGGCCGGGCGGGGACGCGACAAACTCGATTGGCAGGCCCCGGGTGAGGCCCCCCGGCTGCGCGAGCACGACAAGCAGGACGCGGTGGGCTCCGGCAGCCACCGGCGTCACGAAGATGCGGGCCCTGCCCCGGGTCGCCTCGATAACAAAGTCGCCTGCGAACCTCTCGGCGTCGGGTGTGAAGCCCCTCCCGGCCCAGTCCTCCACCGGCCAGGGGAAGTCCAGTTCGACCGTGTTCTCGGGCTCGGTGGGGACCGCAACCGGCCGGCGCTCGTCAGCCTCCCCCGGCAGCGCAATGCTGACGATGCTTGCCGGCGGCTCCTCGGCGCGCGCCCATTGAGCCGCGGCGACCAGACCAAGGACGGCGCGCAGGATCCTCATGGTGCCTGCCTCTCCCCGGGCCAGCGGATGGACGCCCGGTGGCGGACGATGACGAAGGGGTAGCGTCCCTGCTGCAGGGCGTCCTCCTGCGGGGCCAGCTCAACGACCAGGTGGAACTCCCCGGGCGGAGGCTCGTAGGGGAGCCCCTCGACGGCGCCCGAGCGCACGACGAAGCCGCGGACCCGGTAGCGGGGCGAGCTTCCCTCGTCGAGCACCTCGATGCCCTCGACCTCCGGGTGGTCGTACAGGTTTCGCCGCTTTCGCTCGGGCACCTCGGAGCGGACCTCGGCGTCGAGCGCCTTCCAGCTCTCGCCGACGAAAATCCGGCGCGCGAGCTCGGGGTAGGAGAGGCCGGAGGGGTTGCGGGTGAGGCATGCCTGGGCCGCCTGCAGGAGGATCTCCCTGAAGAGGGCGCTCTTGGCCTCCGCCGGCCTAACGGGGCCATAGTGAATCGTCCCCGCGCCGTCGACCGAGTACGCCCAGACGCCGTCCCTAAGGTTCGCGGTCCCCCGTTCCAGGATGGCGAGCGAGAGGAGCGGCGACACGGTCGCCACGACCATGCAGAGGACCTTCACCTGATGCTCGGCGACCCAGCGCGCGGGGGGCGAGAACGGAGACGAAAGCACATGCGCTCCGCGGGGGCCCGCGTTAGCGGCCCTGCGGGGAACCTCGGGTTCGTCGGGGCCTCGCTCGCTCATCGGGCGCGGAAAAGACCACGCCCGCCAGCATTAGACAAGTCAAACTTTACGCTTTAACGGGCGGCCCCTCGGCTTTGCCTCCGGCACCGACGGGGCGGCTCCTTCGCCCGTCTCGACCCATTTCTCCGCCCTCCTTAGGGCTGCGTCCGCCTGCGCACCGAGTTCAAAGAGCCGCGGCCCGGACCGCTCGCCCTCCGAGGCGTTCACGTAGTACAGCGTGGTCTCGGGACCCTGGCCGGGGAGCGGGGGAGGGGGAAGCCTGCGAAGGGTACCGACATAGTGCAGGCCGAGGCGCTCGGAGCGCCGTTTTGCCAGCGCGGTGAGAAAACGCTCGAAGAGGGCCTGTCGCTTTGTGGTGGTCATGTGTACGGGAAAACCTGAAGAGAAAGCGTTTGCTAAACGTGTCTAATCAAGGTAGGTAAGTTTTCACTCGTTTTCAACCACCTTATAGCATTATTACTCCCATTAAAACGCCATGAGTGACAAGACCAAAACGAACGACGCGCCCTTGAAGGGACTGTCCGCGGCCGCGGCCGCCTCCCGCGGCCTATCGGAGCCCGACGTGGTCGACTTCCTTCCGCTGCCGGTCTATCCGCTCCTCGGAGTGCAGGTGCACTGCGTGCGCTGGCAGAAGATTGTCCAGGGGATGAAGAAGAAGGGAGTCGTCGTCAGGGTCCACCGCGAGAGTGACCGTGGCGGCCTCTTCAAGGCCGCCTCGCGAGTCGGCGTGAAGCTTACGAGCCGGCGCTGCTCGGGCGCACCGGGCCAGGGAGCGAGCTGGCTCGTTAGGATCCGGGAGGCGGGCGGGCGCAACGCGGCCGACATCGACGCCGCGGATCCGACGGCCTCGGACAGGGGCCGGTACCGGGCCCTGGGGCTCCTCGTGCTGCAGCGGGGATCGCTCCCGATTCAACGCCGGGACATGGCGGTCGCCCTTCACCGATCGCTTAGGGAATTCATCCGGGAGAACGCCCTGGCGGGGCGCCGGCAACGTAACGCCGTTGTCGTGACCCCCGGGGCCGCCGGGGAATTTGTCGTCTCGGTGGCGCCGAACATAAGGGCCGCCTACGCCGACCGCGAAAAGAACAAGACGCCCGCCGCTTGACGAGGGGCCCGTCATGGGCCAACAAGCGGGGGAATGCCGGAAACACCGAACGACCGGATCGGGCTCGCAGTCCTGCGGGGCCTTCGCGCGCACCTGAGCGGCGCCGTCCTCGGGCAGGAGGAGGCCGTCTCGGGCCTTGCCGACGCGCTCCTGGCTGGGGAGATGGGACACACGCCGCGGGGGAGGCCGCGGAGCCTCGTCCTCATCCTCGGGCCGACGGGCACCGGGAAAACGAAGGCGGTGACCGCGGCGAGCGCCTACCTCTACGGCACGCAGGCGATCGCGAGGATAAATGCCGCTGAGTTCTCGTCGGCGGAGCGCGTCCCCCTGCTCCTCGGCGCCTCGCCCGGGGACCCGGGCCTGGTGGGCAGGCAGCTCACGGCGCTCAGGCGCGCCGGTGGGCGCATCCTCCTTATTGACGAGATCGAGAAGGCGCACCCGAGCGTGTCGGACTACCTGCTCGGGATCGAGGAGGCCGCGCTCACGCTGGCCAGCGGGGAGACGCTCGACCTGTCGGGGATCCACGTCATCGCGACCTCGAACGTGGGATCCACGGGCGTGATCGAGATGGAGGGACTGGCCCGTGCCTCGGTGCGCCGGTTCGTGGAGCAGGAGGCCGCCGCTCATTTCCGGCCGGAGGTGTTCGCGAGGTTCACCTCGGTCCTGGTGTTCGGGCACCTGGCGCGCGACGTCCAGCTGCGAATCTGCAGGCAGATGCTCGAGCAGGAGACCGCCTTCCAGTCGTCGGTGCTCGCGGAGAAGTTCGGGCACCCGCACGAGGTCAGGGCAGAGGAGGACGTCTGCCGGCGGCTACTGAGCGAGGGTTGGCACCGGCGCCTCGGGGCGCGCCCGATGCGAAACGCCGTCGAGCGCCGCATCCGCGGCGCCCTGGTCCGGTCCCAACTGCGGGGAGCGCTTGGGCCGGGCGTGCGGGAGTCGGTGCTCGTCGTCGACCCCGCCGAGGGTATCCGGGCGGCCGTGGCCCGCAGGCCGGTTGCTCTCTGAGCGGCCGGGTGACTTCAGGATCGGTCCGGGAAGGGGGGAGGTGCCGGAACATCCTTTGGCCCCGCCTTGAGCTCCTGCAGGACCTCGTCGATCGCGCGGTCCAGCTGCTGGTCAGTCCCCGAGAATTCCTTCGACGGGTCGTTGTCCACGACGATGTCGGGATCGACGCCGTGCCCCTCGATCATCCAGTCCTTCGCGTCCTTCGAGTACGGGGCGAACTCGGGCTTGAAGAGGAAGCCGCCGTCGACGAAGGGAAGCCCCTCGCGAATGCCGATAACCCCGCCCCAACTGCGCTTGCCGATCAGCTTGCCAAGGCCCGCCGCCTTGAAGCGGTAGGCGAACACGTCGCCGTCGGAGGCCGAGAACTCGTCCATGAGGACGACCTTTGGCCCGAGATGCATGTCCACGGGATCGGTGTGCGGGGTGGCGTTTCGGGCCTTCTCGAAGAACGCCAGCTCCCGCGAGAGCCTCTCGATCACCATTGGCGACACACTGCCGCCGCCGTTGCCCCGCTCGTCGATGATGAGGGCCTTCTTGCGGAGCTGGGGGTAGAAGTGCTTCGAGAATTCGTCCAGGCCCTGGACCCCCATGTCGGGGATGTGAAGGTAGCCGACCTTCCCGCCCGTGCGCTCGGCGACGTAGTCTGTGTTGTGACGGACCCAGGCGCGGTAGTAAAGGGGCGCCTCGTCGCCCGTCGGCACGACCGTGACGCTGCGCGCCCCCTCCTCGCTCGGCTTGGAGTTGACCCTGAGCACCACCTGCTTGCCGGCCTTGCCGACGAGGGAAGCGTAGATGTTGGGCAGGTCGCGCGTGGGCGCTCCGTCGACCGCCAGGATGTAGTCGCCCTCGACCACGTTGACTCCCATCTCGGTGAGGGGTGAGCGCTCGGCGCCGACCCAGTTCTCTCCCCGGAGGATCCTGTCCACCCTGTAGGCGCGGCTCTTGGGGTCGCGGGAGAGCTCCGCTCCCAGAAGCCCGGTCTTTATCCGCGGCGCAAGCGGCCGGTCGCCATCCCCGACGTAGGTGTGGCTGTTGTGGATCTCGCCTATCATTTCGCCGAGAAGGTAGGTCAGGTCGTAGCGGGTCTGCGCATAGGGCAGGAGGGCCGCGTACTTTGCCCGCGCCGCGGGCCAGTCCACGCCGTTCATGGTCGGCGAATAGAAATAGTCGCGCATCTGGCGCCAGGACTCGTTGAAGATCTGCGTCCACTCGGCGTGCCGGTCGACCACCATCTCGAGCCCGCCCAAGGGGACCTTGTCCTTCACCTCGATCTTGGCGGTCGGCAGGTCGATGACGGCGTAGTCCTTGGCGATCTCCACGAGCATCTTCTTGCCGTCTCGGCTCACCTCGTAGGCCTGGACGTCCCCGAGCTCGGTTTCCTTGAGCTCCTTCAAGTCGTAGACAAGAAGGGTTTTTGCGGGAGGGGGCGCGTCCTCGTCCTCGCTCAGGGCCTCGGTGGCGCTTCGAAGGTAATAGACCTTGTCGGCCACGGCCGTGAGGGTGTCGTAGTTTGCGGCCCGGACGGGCAGGCCTATCAGGCGGTCCCTGATGCCGTCCTCGTCGACCTTTACCGAGACCGGCTTGGGGGCGGCGTCCTTCTTCGGGTCCGTTCCCTCCACAGCCTTGTCGCCGGCCAGGGGCGCCGCGGGCGCGATCGCCACCTCGTCGCTCTTTGGCCTGAGCGGAGACTCGGTCTCCTTGGCCAGGGCGAGGAGGTAGACGCGCTCGATGTTCGTGTAGACATGCTCCATCTCGATGTCGCTTAGCGTGGGCTTGAAGTCGCGGCCCGAGGAGAGGACCAGGAACTTTCCGTCGTCGCTGAAGCTGGGCCCGCCGGCCTCGTACCAACCGTCCGTCGCCGCGAACTTGCGGCCGTCCTTGACCGAATAGAGCCAGACCTTCTGCAGCGACTCGTCCTCCGGCCGGCTCCATGCGATCCACTGGCTGTCGGGCGACCACGCGTACTGGCGGATCTCGAACGCCGTGGCGGTGTCGACCAGGGTCACTGCGCACGTCTCGACGGAGACCGTGCGCAGGCGCTGGAGGCGGTCGGACCATAGGAGCAGCTTGCTGTCCGGGGACCACTTGGGCCCGTAGTAGTAGGTATCCGCGCCCTTGGTGACCTGGACCGGGGCCCCGGAGCCGTCCTGGGGCCTCACATAGAGCTCGTTCTCGCCCGACTCGTCGGAGACGTAGGCGATGGACCGGCCATCGGGCGACCACACGGCGTCGCGCTCGTGCACGCCGGACCTGGCTCCAAGGTTGCGGATTGCCCCGTCCTTCGCCGGGACGGTGAACGTGTTGCCGCGGGCATTGACAACCAGGCGCTTGCCGTCGGGCGAAGGGCCGGTTCCGGCGACGAATGCCGAGACGTTGATGAGGGCCGGGCGCGAGGTGACGGAGTCATCCCTCACGGAGATCTGCAGGCGCTTGGCGCAGCCGGAGGCGATGTCAAAGGCCCAGATGTAGCCCGCCTCCTCGAAGACGATCACCCCCCCTCCGATAGAGGGGAACTTGATGTCGAAGTCCTTGAAATGGGTGTGCTGTGCGGTCGCCTTGGTGCCCAGGTCGTAGCTGTAGAGGTTCAGACGCTTGGCGCCGTCCGAGGCCCTGTCCGAAAGGAAGTAGATCCGGTTGTTGGGCGCCCACATGGGGATGATGTCCAGGGCGGGGTTGTCCGTGATGTTCTCGATCGCGCCGCTCTTGAAGTCGAAGATCCAGATGTCGTCGGCCATCCCCCCTCGGTAGTCCTTCCACGTCCTGAACTCGCGGAAGATCCGGTTGTAGGCCATCCTGGTGTCGTCGGGAGAGAAGGAAGCGAAACCGCCCCGGGGCACCGGCAGGACCTTGGGCAGGTCGGCGTCCGCGCCGACCGTGAAGAGCTGCCCATTGAACGGATCGTAGGAGTGCATCCTCGAGCGGAAGACGACCTGCGGGGACCTGTTCTTCCAAGCCATGACGATGTTGTTGGGTCCCATCCGGTCTCCCAGGTCGTCGCGCTCGAGGGTCGCCGTGTAGGTGAGCCTCTTCGGAACCCCCCCGTCGGCCGGCATGAGGTAGACTTCGGTGTTGCCGTCATACTGCGCCGTGAACGCAAGCTGGGTGCCGTCCGGCGAGAACCTGGGGAAGACGGCGAAGCCGGGTCCATTGGTAAGTCGCCGTGCGGTCCCGCCGCCGGTCCCGACCGTGTAGAGCTGGTCGGCGTAGGAGAAAACGACCTGCCGGCCGTTGGTGGTGGGGAAGCGCAGCAGGCGGGTGTCGTCCCCGGCTTCCTCGGAGAGGAGCGGGGTGGCAAAGAGCGCGAGCAGCGCCAGGGATAGCGCGAGTCTCTTCATGTGTCGGGCGGAAGTTGGGCGGATCGTCATCCCTCCCCTGGCCCGGCGGCAAAGAGATTTGCGCGGGATTGCCTACTAGCTCTGGGGCTTATAAGGCCTGTTACCTTGGCCGGTCGCCCCCGCCTCTCGCGCGTCAGACGGACTCGAGTATCTTGTACAGGCGCTTGACCATCCCGGAGGCGTCGTCGAGGAGACCCGCCGAAATGAGGGCGTTGTCGAGGATCTGCTCCGCGACCAGCTTGCCCTTCTCCGGGGCCGAGGACCGCAGCTCGTTCAGGCGCTTGATCACGGCGTGGTGGGGGTTGATCTCCAGGTTCACGCGAAGCGGCGACTGCGCCCCGTCCTTGTTCATGGCCTTCATGAGCCGGCGCATGTGCGGCGAGGTGAACTTGTCGGCGTTGAGCGCAAGGGCGGGGGAGTCGACCAGCCGGTCGCTCGCCTTCACCTCGGCCACGCGCTCGCCGAGCGACTGCGTGAGCCACCCCACGAGCGCCTTTACCTCCTCCTCGCCGAGGGAACCCTCGGCCCTGGGCTGCTCCGAGAGCTTTACGTCGGCGTGGTCTGCCGCGGTGATCTTCTTCCCGTCGAATTCCCGGACGTTGTTCATCACGTACTCGTCGACCGTCTCGTAGCAGAACAGCACCTCGAGGTTGCGGGCCTTGAAGCCCTCCAGGTAGGGTCCGGCCTCGATCGCATCCCTGCTCGGGCCGACGAGGTAATAGATCTCCTTCTGGTCGGTCCCCATCCGCGAGACGTAGTCCGCGAACGAGGTCGTCTTGCCCTTTTCGGTCAGCGAGGACTCGAACCTGAGGAGCTTCGTGATCGCGTCCTTGTTGGCGAAGTCGAGGGCCGCCCCCTCCTTGAGGAACACCCCGAACTCCCTGTAGAACTCGGCGTAGGAATCGGGCCTGCTCTTGGACTCCTCGTCGAGGAACTTGAGGAAACGCTTGGTGATGACCCGGTTCAGCTTCTCGACAAGCGAGCGGTCCTGCATCGTCTCCCGCGAGATGTTCAGGGGCAGGTCCTCGCTGTCGACCACGCCCTTAACGAAGCGCAGCCACTCCGGCAGGAGGTCCTTCGGGCGTGAATCGATCAAGACCTTCCGGCAGTAAAGCGCCACCGCGGGCTCGAGCCGCGAGAGCCCCATCTTTTCCGCGTTGTCCTTCGGGACGAACAGGAGGGCGTTTATCGTGATGGGCGCGTCGGCGCTAAAGTGCAGCCTCAGGCGCGGCTTCTCCGAGTCGTGCGCCTGGAACTTGAAGAACTCGTCGTACTCCTCCTCCTTGATCTCGTTCTTGCTCCTGAGCCAGAGGGCCTGGACCGTGTTGATGCGCTTGCCGTTGAGGTTGATCGGGAACGAGACGAACGCGCTGTAGCGCTCGATGATCTCCTTCACGCGCCATTCCTGGCTGAACTCGGAGCACTCGTCCTTGAGCTCGACGACGATCTTGCACCCCCTGCGCTCCCCCGAGCTCTCCTCGATCGCATAACTTCCGGCCCCGTCGCTCGTCCAGAGCAGGCCGCCCTCCGACTCGCGCCAGGAGTGGGTGTAGACCTTGACCGACTTCGCCACCATGAACGCCGAGTAGAACCCGACGCCGAACTGGCCTATGAGCCCCGCGGCCTTCTGGTCGCCCTCGCCGAGCGCCTTGACGAACGCCTTCGAGCCCGAGTGGGCGATCGTGCCCAGGTTTTCGACAAGCTCGGCCTGGGTCATGCCGATGCCGAAGTCCTGGATGGTGAACGTCTTGGCCTTGTCGTCGGTCGTGATGTTGATCTCGAGCTCAAGCTTGTCGTCGAAGATCCCCTTCTCGGTCAGCTGGAGGTGCCGCTGCTTCTCCAGGGCGTCGGAGGCGTTGGACACCAGCTCCCTCACGAAGATCTCCTTCTCCGTGTAGAGGGAGTGGATCACGATATCGAGAAGCTGCTTGATCTCGGCTTGGAATTCGAAGGTCTGTGGCGTTGCGGTGGACATGGGTATGATGAAAGGGAGGGGAGAACCTATGCCGCTCCTTGGAAAAATCAACGCCGCAGGGGAGGGGCCCCTGGGCCAATGTTGTACATGGCGAATAACTGGGTATGCTGCCCGCTCCCCCATGCCCGCCGACCCCCTGCCCTCGCGCCCGATCCACCCGGAGATCAGAATTGGCCACGTCCACCTGAAGGTCGCGGACATCGAGCGCTCGCTCGGATTCTACTGCGGCGTCCTCGGCTTCGAGCTGATGCAGCGGTTCGGCGCCGGGGCCGCATTCGTCTCGGCCGGCGGCTACCACCACCACATCGGCCTGAACACCTGGGAGAGCGCCGGGGGCTCGCCCCCGCCGGCGGGCTCGACGGGCCTCTACCATGTCGCGATCCTTTATCCTACCCGCTCGGCGCTCGCCGACGCCCTTGTCAGGCTCGTGGCGGCGAAGGTGCCGCTCGACGGCGCCTCGGACCACGGCGTGAGCGAGGCCCTGTATCTGAGGGATCCCGACGGCAACGGCGTCGAATTGTACTGGGACCGGCCGCGCGAGCAGTGGCCAATCGGAGCGGACGGGAAGCTCGCCATGTACACCCGGCGGCTTGACCTGGACGGCCTCCTCGCCGAGGCCGGCTCGAGCTGAAGGATGCCTAGCCGCCGAGGTAGGCGGCCTTGAGCTGGGGATGCTTCCTGAGGTCGGGGCTCGGCCCCTCCATGGTGACTCTCCCGGTCTCCAGGACGTAGGCGTAGCGGCTGATCTCGAGGGCCAGGTTCGCGTTCTGCTCGACGAGCAGGACCGCGATGCCCCGGTCCCTGTTGATCTCGATGATGCGCTCGAAGATCGTGCTGACCAGGCGGGGCGCGATGCCGAGGGAGGGCTCGTCGAGCATCAGGAACTTCGGCTCCCCCATGAGCGCCCGGCCGATCGCCAGCATCTGCTGCTCCCCCCCGGAGAGGGTCCCCGCCGTCTGCCTGAGCCGCTCCTTTAGCCGGGAGAAGATGCTGAACACGTAGTCGCGGTTCCTGGCGATGGCCTCCTTGTCCGTCTGAAGGTAGGCCCCCATCGAGAGGTTCTCGTCCACGGTGAGGTTCGCGAAGATCATCCTCCCCTCGGGCACGTGGCACAGGCCCCGGGCGACGATCCTGTGGGCCGGGGTGCGCGTGATGTCCTCACCGAGGAACGTCACCTTCCCGCCGGTCGGCCGCAGGAGGCCGGAGATGGTCCTAAGGGCCGTCGTCTTCCCGGCGCCGTTGCCGCCGATCAGGGTGACGATGTCCCCCTTGTCCACCTTCAGGCAGAATTCATGCAGCGCCACGATGGCGCCGTAGGAGACGGAGAGGTCGGAGACTTCGAGCATGGGCTAGTGGTGGGAGAAACCCTTCTCGTGGGGCTCGCCCAGGTACGCCTCGATCACCTTCGGGTCGCTCTGGATCTCCGCGGGTGTCCCCTCAGCGATCTTGATGCCGTAGTCGAGCACGGCCACCCGCTGGCACACACCCATGACCACCTGCATCGAATGCTCGACGAGCAGGATCGACAGGCGGAATTCCCTGTGGATCCGCTTGATCAGGGCCATGAGGCCGACCTTCTCCGAGGGATTCATGCCGGCCGCGGGCTCGTCGAGCAGAAGGAGCCTAGGCTGCGTGGCGAGGCACCTGACGATCTCGAGGCGGCGCTGCTCCCCGTAGGGCAGGCTTGTCGCCGGGGCGTCCCTGTACTTGCTCAGGTGAAAGAGCTCGAGGAGCTCCTCGACCCTGCGGCGAATCGCCTCCTCGTCGCTGTGGTAAGCCCGCATCCGCACGAGCGTCTGAAGGACCCCGGTCGTGCGGTGGAGGTTGCAGGCGACCCGGACGTTGTCGAAGACCGACAGGCTCTTGAAGAGCCGAATGTTCTGGAAGGTCCGGGCTATCCCGGCCTCGACGACCTCGTTCACCTTGAGCCGGGTCAGGTCGGCGCCGCCCGAGCGGACGCCCCCGCTCGACGGCGAGTAGACGCAGGTCACCAGATTGAAGACGGTCGTCTTCCCGGCGCCGTTAGGCCCAATGAGGCCGACCAGGTCGCCCTCGTTGACGACGAGGTCGAGGGCGCTGACGGCGGTCAGGCCGCCGAAGCGTATCGTCACCTTGTCGAGCTGGAGGATGGGTTCGGGCATCGCCTTAGTCCCCGCTGCGCGCCCGCGTGAGCCGCGCGCGCAGGCGCGCAGCGATCGCCGAGTAGTCGAAATTGAAGAGCCCCCTGGGCCGGACCAGCATGAGCACGATCAGCAGCAGCGAGTAGAGGACCATCCGGTACTGGTCGACCGCGCGGAGCACCTCGGGAAGGACGGTCAGCAGGATCGCCGCCAGGATCACCCCGGGCGTGTTGCCCATCCCGCCAAGGATCACCATGACGACGATCTCTATGCTCTTGGTGAAGTCGAAACCCGTCGGCGTGATGGTCAGCTTGAAGTGCCCGTAGAGCCCGCCGGCGACGCCGGCGAAGAACGCTCCCACGACGAAGGCCACGATCTTGTAGCGCGTGGTGTCGAGCCCGACCGCCTCGGACGCCATCTCGTCGTCGTGGGTCGCCAGGAAGCCCCGGCCATAGGTCGAGCGCACGAGGCAGACGACCGTGAAGACCGTCAGTGCCGCGAAGGAGTACACCCAGAACACGGTCGTGTAGTTGGGAATGCCGTTCAGCCCGAGAGCCCCGCCGAGGGACTCCACGTTCTGGAAGACGACCCTGATGATCTCCCCGAACCCCAGGGTCACGAGCGCCAGGTAGTCTCCCTTTAGCCGAAGGGACGGGATCCCGACGGCGAGGCCTGCGAGCGCCGCCCCCATGCCGCCTGCAACGAGGGCCCCGAGGAAGAGAAGGCCCTGCTCCAGGCCGGTCCCGCCCGCGTCCCCGAAGAGCCGCGGCCCGAGGAGCAGCGTGACGGCCGCCGAGAGGTAGGCCCCGACCGACATGAATCCCGCGTGCCCGAGCGAGAACTGGCCGGTGTAGCCGTTCACGAGATTCAGGGAGACGGCGAGGATGACATTGATCCCGACCCCCGTGATGACGTCCAGGTAGTAGGGGTCGATGTGGTCCGAGTAGTGCGAGACAGCGAAGGCAGCCAGCACCGCGGCAAGGAGAGTGATGAGCGGCTTTGGCATCGCTTGCCTACACTTTCTCCGCGGAGAGCCTTCCGAGGAGCCCCGCCGGCCGGAACAGGAGGATCCCGATCAGGATGGCGAAGGCGATCGCGTCCTTGTAGGTCGACCACCGGGACCCGTCGACGAAGGTCTCAACCATTCCGAGGATCAGGGCGCCAAGCGCCGCCCCGGGGATGTTCCCGACGCCGCCAAGGACGGCGGCGACGAACGCCTTGAGCCCGGGCACGACTCCCATGAGCGGGTCGATTGACGGATAGTTGAGCGCATAGAGGACGCCGCCCGCCGCGGCGAGCGCCGAGCCGAGCCCGAACGTGAACGAGATCACGATGTCGATGTTGATGCCGACCAGCTGGGCGGCCTTGGGATTGAGGGCCACGGCCCTCATCGCCGTTCCGATCTTCGTCCGGAAGACCGTGAACTCGAGTGCGACCATCAGCACCGTCGCCACGAGGATCACGATCAGCTGGTTCATGGAAATGATGAGGCCGTGGACCGAGATGACCTTGGCTGGGAAGATGGAGGGAAACGCCCGGGGCGTCGCCCCGAAGACGAGCTGGCCCGTGTATTCCAGAAAGAGGGACATGCCGATGGCCGTGATGAGGACGTTGAGGGTCGGCCCCCCGCGCAGGGGCCGGTAGACCAGGCGCTCGATCACGATGCCAAGGACCGCGCAGCCCGCCATCGCGGCCGCGAGGACGACCAAGCCGCCGAGGACGGTGCCGCTCGGCAGGTGCTCGCCGACGTAGTAGCCGATGAAGGCGCCGACCATGAAGACGTCCGAGTGCGCGAAGTTGATGAAGCGCAGCACGCCATAGACCATCGTGTACCCAAGCGCGATGAGGGCGTAGATGGCGCCGAGAGAGAGGCCGTTAAGGAGCTGCTGGAGGAACTCCGTCATGCCGCCGGGCTTAGCATCGTGCTAGGGGGCGACACTCTGGACGAACTTGAACTGGCCATCCTTCACCATGATCACGACCGCAGCTTTGATCGCGTTGCGGTCCTTGTCCATCGTCGTCGCGCCCGTGACCCCCTCGAAGTTCTTGAGCGCCGCGAGCGCGTCGCGGATCGCGGTGCCGTCGGTCGAGCCGGCGCGCCGGATGGCGTCGACCATGACCTGCGCCGAGTCGTAGCCGAGGGCCGCCATCGCGTCCGGCGTCTCCCCTCCGAAGCGCGCCCCGAAGCGGGCGACGAATTTCTTCACGGCGGGCGTGTCCACCTGGGGCGAATAGTGCGTCGAGTAGTAGCAGCCCTCGACCGCCGTGCCGCCGATCTGGACCAGCTCGGGTGCCTCCCAGCCGTCGCCCCCGAAGAGCGGAAGGGACATGTCCAGCTCGCGGGCCTGCCTGCAGATGAGGGCGGCCTCGGTGTAGTAGCCGGGGACGAAGATGCCCTCGACCCCCTCCGCCTTGATCGCCGTAAGCTGCGCGTTGAAGTCCTTGTCGCCCTCCGTATACTTCTGCTCGATCGCGATGACGCCGCCGTCCGCAATGAAGCGCTCCTTGAAGTACTTCGCCAGGCCCACGCTGTACGCGGACGAGACCGAGGTGAGCACGGCGACCCGGTGGATCTTGAGCGTCTCCTTTGCGAACTTCGCCATGACGGTTCCCTGGAAGGGGTCGATGAAGCACACCCGGAATATGTAGTTGCCGATCTCGGTCACCTTGGGGTTGGTGGACGAGGGCGAGATCATCGGGGTCTTGTACGCCTGGCAGAGCGGGGCAGCCTCCAGCGAGCGCATCGAGGCCACCTCTCCCAGGATCCCGACGACCTTCTCCCGGAAGATGAGCTTCTTGACGATCGTGGCCGACTCCCCCTGCTTCGACTGGTTGTCGTCGGTGATGAGCTCGATCGGGCGCCCGAGGACCCCCCCGGCGGCATTGAGCTCCTCGACGGCCAGGATGGTGCCCTTGTGGGACGACTGCCCGAAGGCCGCCTCCTTGCCGGTCAGGGAGGCGTATTCGCCGATCTTGACTGATTCCTGAGCGGCCGCGCCGCTTAGGGCGCCCATAACCGCCAGGGCCACGAGGGAGCGGAAGGGATGGAACATGAGGATTTGCGTGGCCGCAGCCAATGGCAGCGCGGGGCGGGTTTCAACCGAATTGCCTTACTTATTTGATTTACGGGGGTTGGCCTGCTTCGCTCGGCCCGTTGAACACGTTCGACCGGCATCTCCTGCGCGAATGGCTATCGATCCTGGGCCTGGTGCTCGTGCTCACGTGCGGCCTGCTGCTGGTGCAGGTGATGTACGACGATTTCAGGGACCTCCATGAGGCCGGGGCGAGGGTGGCCGACCTCGGCCTCTACATCCTGGTGGCAATCCCGGGTTTCCTCGCGTTCACCCTGCCGATCGTGCTGCTCCTCTCGACCCTCTTTGTCCTCGGGAAGCTCCACAAGGCGAACGAGCTGACCGCGATGCGGGCCGCGGGGGTGGGCTATTCGCGTCTGATGGCCCCGATCTGGATCGTGGGCCTGCTGTGCTGCGCCCTCTCGTACTGGCTCAACTCCCAGGTGGTCCCCTGGTCCGTCGAGAAGACCCGCCTGATGAAGGAGGAGTTCCAGTTCAAGAAGCAGGCCCAGCTCCTCCCCGTGGACCGGATCGGGGCGGTCTACAGCGTCGGGTTCGACAACCCGTACCCCAGGCGCATGTGGTTCTTCAACCGCTACAGCAAGTTCACCCGCCGGGCCTACGGGGCCGACGTGACCGAGCTCGACGTCCGCGGCCGCGAGACGAACCGGATCGTGGCCACCGAGGCCTGGTACGACGACGAGAGGAGGGGGTGGGTCTTCAAGGACGGCAGGCAGATGGGCTACGATCCCGAAACGGGGGTCAACACCTCCTCGACGCCCTTCACCGAGCTCGTCTTCACGCGCTTCCGCGAGGATCCCAAGCTCATGATGCTGATCGACCGCAGGCCGATCGACCTCTCGTCGACCGAGCTTCGGGATCTGATCGACTACCTGGCGCGGGAGAACAACCCGAAGAGCGTGCCGTACGCGGTCCGCTACTTTGGCCTGATCGCGGACATCCTCTCCCCCCTGATCGTCATCGCGATCGCGATCCCCTTCGCCGCGGCAGGCGTCCGGGTCAACCCCGCAGTCGGCGTCTCCAAGGCCATCGGCCTTTTCTTCCTCTACTTCATCCTTCAGAACCTGGCGGCCTCGCTCGCGACCAAGCAGATCGTGGACCCCGCCCTCGCGGCGTGGCTTCCCAACATCGGCATGGCGGGCCTTGCCGTCATCCTGTTCGCAAGGCTGCGCTAGGTCCTCAGGTAGGAGGCGCCGTTCACGTCGATGACGCAGCCCGTCATGGCGGCGGGTGCGTCCAGCGCGCAGAAGACCGCCGCAAGGGCAATCTCCCCGGCATGGTTCACGCGCCCCAGCGGGTGCTGGCTGCGGATCTCGTCGCCGCGAGGGCCCGCGAGGGTGGCCGCGGCCATCTCGGTCTCCACCCAGCCGGGCGCGATGCAGAAGACGAGGACGCCGTGGGGGGCCAGGCCCTTGGCGAGCGACTGGCTCAGGGAATTGACCCCCGCCTTGCTCGCCCCGTAGGCCGGCGACTCGGGCTCGCCCCTGAATGCGCCGCGCGATGAAATGTTCACGATCCTGCCGCCCCCCGATGAGGCCATCTCTCTTGCGGCGAAGTAGGAGAGATTGGCGGGGCCCACGAGGTTGGCCGCGATGATGCGCTCCCACGAACGGCGCCACGCCTTGTAGCCGGTCGAGAGCGGTGGGTGCTCGCCGTGCACGGCGGCATTGTTCACCACGATGCCGATCGGGCCAAGGCGTCGCGTGGCCGACTTCCAGAGCCTCTCGACCGCCGCCGGGTCGGCCATGTCCGCCTGGAATATCGCGTGGCCCTTGCCCGGCAGGGCGTCCAGGACCGCCAACGCGGCAGCCTTGTGCTTCAAGTAGTGGATGCCGACCCGGACGCCTCGCGCCGCCAGGTGGAGCGCGATTTGGCGCCCGATCCCGCGCGAGGCCCCCGTTACGAGGGCAGCCAGCGATTTCTTTTTCTTGGGCATGGGGTGGGGGCGCTCCGGCGCCATCCCCTCCATGGGGGTGCGGGCGCGCCGGACCCGATTCCGGGGCCCGGCCGGCCGATAGGCAAGCCGCCAATGGCCCCGCCCCGGCGCACATGTCGGCTCGACGTCCCGGCTGCTTCCCCTCAAGACTGGGACTGCCCGCGACCGTGTGGGCGCCCGCGCAGCCACCCCCTGGAGTGCCCGTCCCCATGAAACCCCCGTCAGCCCCGTCGACCCTCTCACGCCGCGACTTCATCAGGTCGGCGGCCGGTGCCGCCCTCCTCTCGTCATTTCCGCTGGTCGTGCCCTCGCGCCTACTGGGAGCCGGCTCCCCCAGCAACCGCCTGCGGCTCGGCCAGATAGGCGCGGGCAGGATCGCCCGGGGCCACGACATACCGGCTGTCCTCGCGGCAAACCTGGGCGACTACGTCGCCCTGTGCGACCTGGACTCAAAGCGCCTCGCCGAGGGCAGGGTGCTGATCGAGCAGTCTGCGAGGGACGGCGGCGCCCCGAAGCCCGCGATCCAGGCCTACGGGGACTACCGGGAGCTCGTCGCCAGGGATGACATCGACGCCATCGTCATCAGCACCCCCGACCATTCGCACGCCGAGCTCGCCTTTGCCGCGATAAGATCAGGGAAGGACGTGTACCTGCAGAAGCCGATGACGTTGACGTTCGACGAGGGGGTCCTTCTGCGGGACGCGGTCAAGAAGCATGGCCGGGTCTTCCAGCTTGGTAGCCAGCAGAGATCGACCTCGCAGTTCCGCCTCGCGTGCGAGCTGGTTCGAAGCGGCCGCGTGGGCCGTCTCACCCGCGTCGAGATCGGGCTGCCCCTCGACCCCACGGCCCCCGACAACCCGGAACAGCCGGTTCCCCCGAACCTGGACTACGACCGCTGGCTTGGTCCGACGCCCAGCGCATACTACACCGAGCAGCGGGTGCATCCGCAGAGCGGCTATGACCGTCCGGGCTGGATGCGCAACGAGGCCTTCACCCTGGGGATGATCACGGGGTGGGGCGCCCACCATTTTGACATCGCGCACTGGGGGATGAACGTCGAGCTCGGCGGCCCGTCGCGGGTGGAGGGCACGGCGGTCTTCCCGACGAACAAGATTTGGAACGTGCACGGGGCCTACCACGTGGAGCTCGCCTACCCGGGGGGGGTCAAGCTCACCGTCTCCAACGACTTTGAGAACGGGATCCGGTTCTTCGGGGACGAGGGCTGGATATTCGTCTCCCGCGGGGAGGCGATGGCGACCCCGAGCGACCCGAAGTCCGCGAGGCGGTCCAAGGCGCTCGACGCGAGCGATCCGAGGCTGCTCGACCCCAAGGGACTCACCGTCCACCTGCCGCGCAGCAGCGAGCACCACCTCAACTTCCTTGAGTGCGTGCGCTCGCGCGAGACGACGATGTCGCCGGCCCCGATCGCCCACCGCAGCAACACGGCGTGCATCGTCAGCTGGATCGCGATGAAATTGAAGCGCCCCCTAACCTGGGATCCGGCGGCCGAGCGGTTCGTGGACGACGACGAGGCGAACGCCATGCTCTCCCGGCCCGAGCGCGCGCCCTACGGGATCAGGCACCTCCTCGGCGCCTAGCAGGGGCCCATGGGCCACACTCACTATGAACCGCCGAAACTTCATCTCGCAGACCGCGGCCATGGTCGCCGCCGGAGCCGTCTTACCCAGGGCATTTGGCGCCGAGGGCGCGGGTCCCGCCCCCGTCAGCGGCATGGACTACGCTCCCCGCGGAATCCCCCGCCCGGTTGTCGGGGCCGGTGAATTTGTCTTTGGCGCGGCGCACCTCGACCACGGGCACATCAACGGCATGTGCAACGGGCTCATCGAGGCGGGCGCCACGCTCAAGTGGGTCTATGAGCCCGACGAGGCGAAGACGAAGGCCTTCCTTGCAAAGTACCCTCAGGCCCGGGTGGCCCGATCGCTCGACGACATCCTTGGCGATCGCGAGGTCCGCCTCGTCGCGGCGGCTGCGGTCACGTCGGAGCGGGGCCCCCTGGGCTGCCGGGTGATGGAGGGCGGGAAGGACTATTTCTCCGACAAGGCTCCGTTTACGACCCTGGAGCAGCTCGAGCAGGCGAGGGCGGTCGTCGGCAGGACGGGTAAGAAGTACATGGTGTACTACGGCGAGCGGCTCCACAACGAGTCGGCGATGTACGCCACGGACCTGGTCGAGCAGGGTGCGATAGGCCGGGTCGTCCAGGTGACATCGATTGCCCCCCACCGCCTGAGCAAGGCCTCTCGCCCCGCCTGGTTCTTCGAGCGGGCCAAGTACGGCGGCATCCTCTGCGACATCGGCAGCCACCAGTTCGAGCAGTTCCTCGCCTACGGCGGGGTGACCGAGGCGTCGATCACGCAGGCGGCCGTCGCGAACTACGCCAACCCCGACAAGCCCGAGTTCGAGGACTACGGGGAGGCGTCCCTCCTGGGGGACAACGGGACGTCGAACTACGTGCGGGTAGACTGGTTCACGCCGGACGGGCTGAGCACCTGGGGAGACGGAAGGACGTTCATCCTTGGAACCAAGGGCTTCATCGAGCTGCGCAAGTACGTCGACCTCGCCCGCGACAAGACGGGGGACCACGTGTACATCGTCGACGGTTCCGGCGAGCGCCACCTGCAGGTCGCGGGGAAGGTGGGCTACCGTTTCTTCGGGGAGCTCATCCTCGACATCCTGAACCGGACGGAGAAGGCGATGACGCAGGCGCACGCGTTCAAGGCCGCGGAGCTGGCGCTCCGGGCGCAGGCTGCGGCCCGCAGGATCGCAACCTAGGGGCCGGCGCGAAGTCTCAGTCCGCCTTTCCGGCTTCGTCCTTGGAGGCCCGGTCGGTGAGCTTCGTTACGATGGGGTTGGCCTTGGCGATCAGCACGAGGCCGGTGGCCCAATACAGGGCGAACCGGAGCAGGCACCCGGCGAAGTCGAGCCGGGCCGCAAGCTCCGCGTCGGGCGCCGGGTGCGGCGCCCTGAGATTCTGATAGTAGGTGTGAAAGTACGTGAGGCTGATGACGCCGAAGACCAACAGGACGGCGCCCTGGAGCTTAACGAGCGCGACGACGAGGGGTTTCATGGGGTCATTTGATTTGGCGCGGCCAGGGCTGCAGGATGATCCGCGCGCCCGGGTTTGCCGATCTCATTCGGGTTATGGGTGCGCCCCCGGCTAGCCCTCGCTCCGGCGGAACCCCGGGGTCCTGAGGATTTCCATCAGGGACTCCGGCTTCTTGACCGGAGTGAACCCGTGCTTCGCGTAGAGCTTGTGGGCGTCCCGGGTCGCCAGCATGAAGCGCCTTAGTCCCTGCAGGTCCGGGTGCGCGTCGATCGCCTCAAGCATCCACGAGGCAAGTCCCCTCCCGCGGTGCCCCTCGAGGACATACACGTCGCAGAGGTAAGCGAACGTCGTGAAATCGCTGACGACGCGGGCGAACGCCACCTGCTCCCCACCGTGGAACACGCCGACGCAGAGCGAGTGCCCCATCGAGCGAACCACCGCGGAAAGGGGAATCCCCTCGGCCCAGTACGAGCGCGTCAGGTAGGCGTGGATCGCCTCGGGCTGCTGGTCCGCCGCGGACAGGCTCAAGGTGTAGTCGCCCCGTTGTTCCATGGCGTCAGGTCCAGTTGTAGTTGAAGCTGACGCTGATCCTCTCGTCTTCCACCCGGTTCTGAGCCACCTCGTGCCTGAGCCAGCTCTCGAAGAGGATGAGGTTTCCGGCCTTCGCAGGGTAGGTCACGTGGGTGCGGTTCGCGTCCCGCGCGCCGGGAAGCCGGGGCGGGGCGGCCATGAACTTGTCCAGCCGCGGGTCCTCGAACTTGAGGCCCGGGCAGCCGTTCGGTGTCGCGACGTAGTAGGTGCCGCTCACGAAGGAAAGCGGGTGAAGGTGGAGGGAGTGCGACGCCGAGGGGGGCATGATGTTGACCCAGAAGTCGGTCATGCGGATCTCGCGGCCGCGAAGGTCCAGGTCCAGGGCGCGCGCGAACCTGCGGACGTGGACCGAGATCCTCTTCTCAAGGAGCGCGAACGTGCTCGAGAAGCGGTGGAGCTCGTTGAGCGAGGCGTAGCTCGTGTAGCCGCCGGGGTAGTTCTTGCGCGACCACGCCCTACCGGCCTTGTCAAAATCCCTGAGCGCGCGGCACTCCTTGGCCAGGCCAATGTTGAACCTCTCCAGGCCGGACTTGGTGAGCGGCTCGCAGTAGACAAACGTGGGGAACCAGGCCCGGATCATCGGATGCCTCCCATCATGCGCCTTGTCCAGGGAACGAGGGCCAGCATGACCGCCGCCGTCGCGCCCGTCCACGCCGCCTGCACCAGGAACGAGCGGGCGAGCACCCCCGCGTCCGCCGTCGTGAAGTTCCCCGCCAGGATTCCGGCCAGCTTGTTGCCGTAGGCGGACGCGAGGTACCAGATGCCGAGGGACAGCCCCACCAGGTCCGCGGGGGCCATCTTCGTCATGAGGCTAAGGCCGACCGGGCTAAGGCAGAGCTCGCCGAGAGTCTGAAGGAAGAAAAGGCCCACGATCCACCAGGGGCTGACGAGACCCTGGGCGGAGAGGTGCGCTGCGGGGACCATGACCACGAAAGAGAGGGCAACGAAGAAAAGCCCAAGCACAAACTTCACCGGGCTGGAGGGCTGTCGCGGCCCGAGCCTGACCCACAGCCACCCGAAGAGCGGCGCCAGGATGAGGACGAAGGCGGTGTTGACCGACTGGAACCACGACGACGGGAAGGGGCTCCCCACTGAGAATCTGATTCCTAAGAGGGAGAACCTCCCGCCGTGGGGAAGGCTGCGGTCGGTGAGGGCGTCGCCGAAGAGCGCGATCGTGGAGCCGGCCTGCTCGAAGATGGCCCAGAACACCATCGCCGCCGCAAAGAACACGAGGATGGCGGCGATCCGCTTTCCGGTCGCGTCCTTCCTCAGCCCGAACCAGAAGATGGCCGCGAGGGGGGCGCCCAGGTACACGTAGCGGATCCACGCGAAGCGGTCCACAAGGTCCGAGACCGCGACGATGGCCAAAAGGCCGAGGGTCGCGGCAACCACGCCTGCGAAGAGGGCCCATGGCCTGCGGCCCGCCTTGGGGGGCAGGCCCACGCGGTCCAGCCGCCGGCGCCCGAGGACGAACTGGACGAGGCCGAGCGTCATGCCGACGCCCGCCGCCGCGAAGCCCCAGTGCCACCGGTGCTCGGGGGAGAAACCCCTTTCGGCGAGCCAGCCCTTGAAGGCGACGCTCTGCGCCAGGTAGCCGCACACGAACGGCGCCAGGAACGCACCCAGGTTGACCCCCATGTAGAAGATGGAAAACCCGGCGTCCCTGCGCTCGTCGCCCCGGCCATAGAGCCCGCCGACCATCGCCGAGATGTTGGGCTTAAGCATGCCGGTGCCGAGCACGACCAGGACAAGGCCCGCGAAGAACGTGGCGCCGAAAGGGAGCGCGAGGACGAAGTGCCCCAGCGCGATCACGATCCCGCCGCAAAGGACCGAGCGGCGCGCCCCCAGGAAGTTGTCGGCCAGGAAGCCGCCCGGGATCGAGAGCAGGTAGACGGACATCGTGTAGGTGCCGTAGACGAGCGCGGCCTTCTTCACGTCGAACCCCATGCCGCCGTCCTCGGGCCTCGCCACCATGAAGTAAATGAGGATCGCCCTCATTCCGTAGTAGCTGAACCGCTCCCACATCTCGGTGAAGTAGAGCGTCATCAGGCCCCTCGGGTGCCCCCCGATCCCGCGGGTGTCGAGCGCCGGCTCGCCAGACGGGGGGTTGTCGGGTTCCATCCCCTGCGATCGTGCGCCCGGGTCCCCCCCGGGGGCAAATCCAAACCTCAGCGAGCGAGGGCGCTCCTGGCGGCGCCGGCAAGCCCGGGCCTGCCCTCGGCCTCGGCCACCCGCTCAAGGCGCTCGAGAAACGCCCGCTTCTGGGCCCGTGGCAGCTCGGGCTTGGCCCAGTGGAGCGAGAGCAGGTAGCTGCCGAGCGCGTCGTCGGGGCGGCCCAGGTTTAGGAGCACGAGGGCCCTGTCGTACGCGGCCTGATAGAAGCGATCGTCGAGGCGCAGCGCGTCCTCAAAATGGTCGTTCGCCTCCCGGTACTCCCCGGCCCTCGCGAAATTAAGGCCCATCTGGTCCTGGGCGATCGAGAGAAAACTGACGGGTCCGTAGAACACGCTGACGCGCCGCTTGTCCGCGATGATCGCGGCGGCCTTCCTGAATCCCTGGCTTGCGGGATTGCGCAGGAGTCCGGCTGCGACCTCGTCCGACGCCTCCTTCTCGTGGCCCCTGAGGAATTCGAGGATCAGGAGCCTGCCCGTGAAGTCGTCCAGGAGCTCGGCGTTCGTCAGGTGGGCCGCGACATAGGCGTGCTGCACCCGGTCATCGGACCAGACGCCGAGCTGGCGCCAGCTCAGCCGCGCCAGGCACGCGATGGCGGCGAGGCTGCCGACGACCGCCACTGCCCGGACGCGGGTCGTCGCGGCGCGGGCAAGGAGCGCGGCGATCGCCACCGCGGTGAAGACGGTCAGGAAGTAGCCATAGCGGTCGCTGGCCATGTGAGGCTTCTCGGTCAACCCGAAGAAGGGCGCCGCGCAGGCCAGGTACCCGAACCAGGCCACCGCGAACACCGGGCGCCTGCGGAAGCCGGCGGCCGCGAGGGCCGACACCGCGCCCACGACGGCCATGCTGACGATGAAGGGGGCGCCCGACGGGCTGAAATCCATCAGCGTGTCGTAGAGGGGCGAGAGGTTGGTGGGCCACCAGGGCTTCCAGATGTAGTAGAAGGCGATGTAGGCCGACTGGGCGATGCGGTGGGCCAGGGGGAGCTCTCGCATCCCGGGCACGGCGCCGAATACCTCGGTGTTTCCGAACCGCGCCGCGATCGTGACCGCGAGGATGGCGCCAACCGGCACCACGAATGCGGCCTTCTCGGCGAGGAGGCGCCGAAAGGAGGCATCCGGCCGGGACCGTGCGTGGAGCCAGTCCATGCCGACAAGGAGGACCGGGGCCCCCAGGGCGAGTGGGTAGGTGAGCAGAGAGGCCGCGTAGCCGATGGCGGCCGCGACGAGCCACGCCGCCCTCCTTCGCCCTTTGGTCTCGTAGGTGCGCAGGTACGCGACCAGGGAAGCGAGGAAGAGGGCCATCGACTGCCCGTAGAGGTTGCCGGAGATCCAGGCCGTCGTTTCGACACGGAACGGGTGGAAGGCCCACCCGCCCGAGGCAAGGGCGGCGGCGCCCACGGCCCATGGGGAGAGCCCGCGCGGGCGGCACGCCGGGTCGAAGTGCCGCAAGACCCGTACCACGACCGCGAAGACGAGTGCCGTGTTGGCCGCGAAGAGAACGAGCGCGACCGCGTGGTACGGCCGCGGGTCGAGCCCGGCGAATTCGTAGGTCGCCGAAAAGTTGAGCCAGCCGAGGGGGATGTACCTGCGGACGTAGCTCCAGTCCGTGAACATCCAGTGCAGCCGCGCCGCGCCGAGGCCACCCATGTGGGGGTTTAGGGAGACGTTAACATCGTCGTCCCGCAGGTAGAGGAAGCCGAAGTCGAGCACCCTCAGGTTGAGCGCAAGGGCCGAGAGCACGAGGAGCGCCCCGCACAGCCAGAACATCCTTCGGGCCTGCGCGCAGGCGAAGAGGTCCGTCTTTTGGGGTGGGCTCTGCATCAATCCTTCTGGGGGTTGTGTGCCGCCATCGTGGCGCCGTCACTGGGCCTAAGGCGCCTGAACAGGAACGAGGTGCCGATGGTCATCAACCCTATCGTCAGAAAGGTCCAATGGATTCCGGATATCATCCCCTGCGGGCCGGGCCTGTGCTCGCCGCCGAGGTAGAGGGCGGCGAGGAGCGAGGCCACGGCCACCGCGAAGCTCATCGACATCTGCTGCACGGTGCTCGAGATGCTGCTTCCCGCGCTGGCGTCGGTCTCCGAAAGGTCGGCGAACACGAGCGTGTTAATGGCGGTGAACTGCATCGACGAGACGAAGCCTAGGGCAAATGCCAGCAGCAGGATCTGCGCGACGGGAGTGCCCTGCGCCACCGTCATGAACAGAATGATGATGGTGCCGATCGCGGCCGTGTTCATGATGAGGACCTGCCGGTAGCCGTAGCGGTTCAGGATCCGCGGCATGAGCAGCTTCAGGCTCATGGCGGCCAGCGGCTGGGGGATGATGAGCAGGCCCGATTGCACGGGAGTGTAGCCCAGTCCCAGCTGATAGAGCAGGGGAAGCAGAAAGGGCATTCCTCCTACGCCGAGCCGTGTGGCGAAGCTTCCCACGACGGCCACCCGAAACGTCCGGACCCGGAAGAGCCACAGCCTGAGGAGGGGGAATTCCGCGCTCAGGGCGTGGCGGCCGTAGGCCGCGAGCAAGAGGAGCGAGAGGCCGAGCAGGAACACGACGCTCTTTAGGTTCAGGCCGTGTTCGCCAAAAATCTCCAGGACGTACGAGAGGAGGGCGACTCCCGAGCCGAAGAGGGCGAGCCCCACCCAGTCGATCGGCACGCTCACCTCGGAGCGGTAGTCGGGCATGTGCTTGAAGACCAGGTACATCCCGAGGAGCCCCATCGGGATGTTGACGAAGAAAATCATCCGCCAGTGCAGGAAGCCGACGATCAGGCCCCCGGCCAAGGGGCCGATCAGCGGGCCGATGAGGCCCGGGATCGCGACAAAGCTCATGGCGCGCACGAGCTCCGACTTCGGGAATGTGCGCACCATAGTGATGCGCCCGACCGGCATCATGAGCGCCCCGCCGCAGCCCTGCAGGATGCGGGCCGCGACGAGCATCGGCATGTTGGTGGAGAGCCCGCAGAGGAGTGACCCCGTCGAGAAGACGCCTATCGCGGTGAAGAAGACCCAGCGCGTCCCGAAACGGTCCGCCACCCAGCCGCTGATCGGAATGAATACGGCGAGGCTGAGCGTGTAGCTCGTCAGCGCCGCCTTCATGCTCAGGGGCGCGATGCCAAGCGCGTCGGCGATCGTCGGCACAGCCGTGTTGAGGATCGTCGTGTCGAGCGACTCCATGAAGAACGCCACGGCGACAAGCCACGGGAGGAGCCGCTTTGCGGATTCCAGGGGCAGCGGAGCGGTCATTCTTGGTGGGAGTGAATGGAAAGGCCGCGTGCGCGCAATGGTACAGCGGCAGTTTCGCCGCTGGCGTCCCGAGCAAGCGGACCCTTCCCGCGCAAGCGGCGCGGGTTGCGGGGCGAATTCGCCGGTCCCATTTGCCCTCTGGGCTAACGAGATGGGCTGTGCCCTTGGATCTTTCGCACGGTCGGTGGCGCCGGCCCCGGCTGGGGGGTGCCCTCGGGACGCTTGAAAATCGCTTGCGTCGGCACCCCGCCGTAGAGGAAACTCCGGGGCGTCTGTCACCACCGGACGCGAACCGTGCACCTCTGACTACATGGACGACGACGCATCCAAGGCTAATCCGACGGCGGATTTCAACAAAATCGACTTAAGCCAACTCCAGGGCTTCAGCTTTGGCACGCAATGGGCCAAGGATAAGGATTCTCCGTCCCAGGGACGGGATAATTCCGACAGGTCCCGCCGCGACGACCGTATGGGCGGACCCGGAGGGGGTCCCGACCGCAGGGACCGCCGCGCCTTCCGTAAGCCCGCAGGGGAGGGACCCTCAGGCCCGCCTCGCGACGCGGGCCAGGGCGACCGTGGCCCCCGCAGGGAGCAGGGTGACTATTCCGGGCAGCGGCGCGGCGGACCGAGCATGGAGCGCCAGGACCGCGGTCCCTACGACAGCCCCTATTTCGGCGCGTCGTTCTTTCCCGAGGACACGAGCTTCAACGCCCTCGTGAAGACGATCCGCACGTCCGCCAGGACGATCGAGCTCTTTGAGATCGCGCGCACGGTCCTTGGAAAGCCGGACAGGTTCGTGGTGGTCGTTTCGCGCAAGCCCCGCCCCGAGGGCGCGGAGCCTGCCGCCCCACAGCCCATCTACGTCTCGGCTCCCGACGGGATCCCCTTCGAGTCCGAGGAGGCCGCGGTCGCCCACGTGATGGCGACGCATCTCGACACCTTCTTCACCAAGGCCGAGGTCGAGGTGGAGCCTCCCAAGGGAAACTTCCTGGTGATCAACCGGTGCGGAATAACCGGGGAGCTCCTGGGGCCGCCGAATTACCACCGCTACAACCAGATGGTCCAGCAGCACTTTGCCGCGAAGATCAGCCGGATGCCGATCGAGGCCTTTAAGGCGCGGATCGAGACCGTGCGCGACCCTGAGGTCGTCAACCAGTGGCTCGAGAAGATGAAGAAGGTCACCCGCTACAGCCTGAAGGCCCCGGTGCCGGAAGGCCAGACGGCCCCCTCGTTCGACAGCCTCGAGGACGCAAGGGCCCACCTGCTCGCCAACAGCAAGGACAGCGTCGTGAAGGCGGTCGATCACGCCCGATTCCACGGCAAGGTCCTTGATGTGATGCCGCGCGGGGAGATCCTGATGGCCATCGAGGGCGCCTATGACCGCCAGCTTCGCTTCCCGCTCGACACGGCCAACCAGCTCAGGGGCAGGCTGCGCCGCGAGCACTTCACGATATTCAAGAAGGGATCGAAGGGCGTCTCCTACGTCTGCGCGGTCAAGCGCAAGTTCCGCGTTCCCGGACAGGTCTTCGGTGAGAGCATCGGCAGGCTGATCTCGTTCATTGAGGAGAACCCGCTCGTCAAGGCGGGTGAGCTCGCCTCCAAGATGCTCGGAATAGCCGCGCCCGCGGAAGGGGCGACGTTCACCCCCGAGCAGAAGGAGAAGATCATGCGCACCCAGGGCGACCTCATCTGGCTCGTCCGCGAGGGCTATGTCACGGAGTTCATCGACGGGGGGCTTTACGCCCCGCCGGCGATGGTGGAGGCGCGAAAGAAGGAGGTGGAGGCCGAGGAGATCGATCCCGAGAATTTCCCGGAGGCCCCCCGCACGGCCGAGGCGCCCGCCCGGCAGGGCGCAGCCGAGCCGGCGCAGGTTGCCGAGCTTGCGCCGGTCGCCGAGCCGGCGCCCGTCCCCGAGGAGGCCCCTGCAGCGGAGAGCGTTCCGGTGGCAGCACCGGCGCTGGCGGCCCCCCCCGAGATCCCCGCGCAGCCCGCGGCTACGGAGCCCGGCGTCCCGCCCCCGAGCGAGCCTTCGGTCGCATAGCGGGCGCTACCTAAGGCGCACCGAGTGGCGGCCGTCCTGGGCAATGTCCAGGTCCAGATGCCTCGCGTCCTCCCCGATCCAGCCGGACAACCGCTCGGGCCATTCGATGGCCAGGCACCAGGGACTGACGAGGAATTCCTCGAGCAGCAGCTGGTCTGCCTCGTCCGCCGACTCGAGCCTGTAGGCATCGAGGTGGGCGAGCATGCGGTCCTTGCCCCGGTGAAGGTTGTAGATCGTGAAGGTGGGGCTCGTGACGGGCTCGGAGACCCCGAAACCGAGCGCAAGGCCCTGGACCCAGGTTGTCTTTCCGGCTCCCAGGTCGCCGTGGAGGGCGACCGTGACGTCGGCCGGGAGCGCGAGGGCCCATTCGGCGGCGAGCGCCCGGGTCTCATCGGCCGAGCGCGTCATGACGCCTGCCCTTAGCCTATCGCAGATGTTCATAGCCTCGGTAGCCCTCCAGGGCGAGAGCGTCGGGGGGCACCTTGCCCAATCGCACAAACCTCCCGATGCAGCTGAGCCTCGTGCGCGGGAACGCCCCCCTCCAGGCCTTTTCGAGCGCGGCGCGCTTGGCCCGCGCGGCCACGCTGAACACAAGCTCGTAGTCCTCGCCGTCGCAGAGAGCCTCCCGGACGCTCGCGGTCCCGCGGCGCGGGAGCAGCGCCCCGAATAACGCCGCCTCCGAACCGCGGGGGGCGAGTGAGGCCAGGTCCTTGGCGAGGCCGTCGCTCACGTCCATCATGGCGCGCACCTCCCGGCGGCGGGCAAGCCACGCCCCCTCGCTCAGCCTTGGCTCGAAGAGGTGGTGGTGGCCGCTCGGCAGGCTTCGCCCGAGGGTCCCCGTGACGTAGATCCAGTCGCCCAGCCGGGAGCCCGACCGCGTGAGGACCCGGCCGGACGCCTCGCCGGTCATCGCGACCGTCGCAACGAACGAGCCCGGGAGTCTCGTCACGTCCCCTCCCACGACGGGGACCCGCTGGCGAATGCTCTCGCGGGCCATTCCCCTGTAGAATTCGGCGAGCCAGGAGAGGGAGGTCCGGCCGTCGATCGCCAGGGCGACCACCGCCGCGCGGGGCCTGCCACCCATCGCCGCGATGTCGCTCAGGTTGCGCTTAAAGAGTTTGGACCCGACGGCCCGGGGCGGAACCCGCCGGTCGAAATGCACGCCGAGGACGACCGGGTCGACGGTCAGGAGCTCGCGGCCCCGGGCGGGTCGCACCACGGCGCAATCATCGCCTATGCCTGCGGGGGATCTGGGTGAGGCGGGCCCCAGCCACGTGCGGATCATCCGGATCAGCGAGGCCTCGCCGACTCCCGAAACCGAGTCCCGCATGGTTCTTGAGAAGATCGGGACCGTCTTCATGAGCCTATTCCCGCGGCGACCAGGACGAACGTGTTGAGGTTGAACAGGGCGTGGGCGATGATGGTCGTCTCGATCCTGCCGGTTCGCTCGTATGCCAGGCAGAACACGACGGCCAGCACGAAGAGCGGCACCAGGCTCGGCAGGCCGGACATGTTGTCCGACCACGAGACGTGGAGCGCGCCGAAGAGCGCCGACGTGAGGACAATAGTCATCCAGCGAGGTACCCGGGTGCGGAAGTAGCGGAAGAGCCCCGCCCTGAAGATGGTCTCCTCGGTGACCGGTACGAGGATCGTGGCGACGGCGACGAGCGACCACTTCAGGAGCGCGGAGTGGGTGTTCTGGAGGATGTCCACCATGTCCTGCTTCTCGTCGGGCAGGCCAAGCCTCTGGAGCAGGAACTCCCAAACCGTGCTTGCGGCGAATACGAGCGGCATCGCCACCAGGAACGTCGCGACCCCGCTCCTTAGGACCGGGAACGGGGCTCGGGCGCCGGCCGGGCCCCGGGCCCGCGCCCCGCACACCAGGTAGAATCCCCCGATGCCGGCCAGGATCCCCACGTGCATGACGGCGCCGCCGGCGACCATCGCCGCGTCGCTGTCGAGGTGCAGCGGGCGAAGCAGGTAGGTGGCCACGGAGCTCACCGTCGTCGCCCCGAGGAACGCGAAGGCGATGAAGCAGGCGAAGTCGATCGGGGGCAGGCGCCACTCGGCGAGGCGCCTGTAGGGCGTGTCGCGGGCCTTCTTGCTGAGCGCCAGGCTCCAAATGAGCCATGCGCCGCCCAGCATCATCGCGATTTCGACCGCCAGGGCCACGCCCGCGGCCGGTGTCAGTGCTTCCGGCTGGCTCACGACGCCGCGATCGGGAAGACGACCCGGCCGTCGACGATCGTCGTCTTGACGCGGCCCCGGAGCGTGCGGCCGTGCCATGGGGAATTGCTCGACTTGCTGTAGCCCGCCTTGGCGTCGTACGTCCACTCCTCGTCGGGATCAAAAAGGCAGATGTCGGCGGCGGCGCCGGCCGCGAGCGTGCCCGCGGGAAGCCCCAGGACGCCGGCCGGCCGGCGCGTCATCAGGTCGAGGGCATGGGTGAGCTTGAACCTATTCTGGCGAACGAGAACATCGAGCACGACGGCGAGCGCGGTCTCCAGGCCGAGGATCCCGTTCGGGGCATAGTCGAATTCCTTGTCCTTCTCGTAGTCCGTGTGCGGCGCGTGGTCCGTGGCGATGCAGTCGAGCGTGCCGTCCTTTAGCCCGGCGATGACCGCCCTGCGGTCCACCTCGGTGCGCAGAGGGGGGTTCATCTTGAAGTTGGTGTCGTAGGTCGCGAGGGCCTCGTCGGTGAAGGCGATGTGGTGGGGCGTCGCCTCGGCGGTGACGGGCACGCCGTCGGCCTTGGCCCTGCGGACTATCTCCACGGAGAGCGCCGAGGAGATGTGCTGCATGTGGATGTGGGCGCCCGTGTACGCCGATAGGATGACGTTCCTCGAGACGATCACGTCCTCGGCCGCGTTCGGCCAACCCCGAAGCCCAAGCCGTATCGAGACGTTGCCCTCGTTCATGACCGCCCCCTCGGTCATGGACTGGTCCTGGCAGTGGTCCATGACGGTAAGTCCGAACATCTTTGCGTACTCGATCGCCCTGCGCATGAGCTCGTTCGACTGCACGCAGTCGCCGTCGTCCGTGATCGCCACGACCCCGGCGCGCTTGAGCGAGCCGATGGGTGCCAGCGTGTCGCCCTTCATCCCGATCGTGATGCAGCCGGTCGGCAGCACCTTGACGAGCGAGTCGCGGCGGACGGCGTCCAGGATGAATTGGATCGTGCCGGCGTTGTCCGCCGTCGGGGTGGTGTTCGGCATGCACACGACCGTCGTGAACCCGCCGGCGGCGGCGGCGCGCGAACCCGTCGCAATCGTCTCCTTGTGGGTCTGGCCCGGCTCGCGGAAGTGAACGTGGATGTCGACCAGTCCCGGCGCGGCGACAAGGCCCCTGGCGTCCACCTTCTTCGCGCGCCTGCGGTCGGCGGGCGAGAGCTTTGCGACGAGCTTCCCGTCGAGGACGAATAGGTCGCCGACCGCGTCGCGCTTGGCGGCGGGGTCCACGACGCGGGCGTTCTTTATCCAGAGTGCGGGCATGGGCTCTTAGGGTTCCGTGGACGAAATGACCTGCTCGGGCTGGTGGCCCGCGCAGAGATAGAGGACGGCCATGCGTATGGCTATGCCGTTGGTGACCTGCTCGAGGATCACGCTCCGGTCGCCGTCGGCCAGCTCGCTGTCGATCTCGACCCCGCGGTTTATCGGCCCCGGATGCATGATGATGGCCTGCGGGCTCAGCCACGAGGCCCTCGTCTTGTTGAGCCCGAACATGCTCGTGTACTCGCCGAGGGACGGGAAGTGCCTGTGGCCCTGGCGCTCGTGCTGGATTCGCAGCAGCATCACGACGTCGGCGTCGGCGAGGGCGGACTTGAGGTCGTGGGAGACCTGGGCGCCGAGAGCGGTGAACCCGTGCGGCACGAGCGTGGACGGGCCGACGAGCGTGACCTCCGCCCCCATCTTGGTGAGGGCGTAGATGTTCGAGCGCGCGACGCGGCTAAAGAGGATGTCGCCCAGGATCGCCACCTTGCGTCCCTTCAGGGGGCCGAGGTGCTCCTTCATGGTGAAGGTGTCGAGGAGCCCCTGGGTGGGGTGCTCGTGCGCGCCGTCGCCGGCGTTGATGACCGGGATGTCCAGGATCTTGCTGAGGTAGAGCGGGGAGCCCGCGGCGGCGTGGCGGATGACGATCATGTCGGCGTTGAGCGCCTGGATGTTCTCCGCCGTGTCGCGCAGGGTCTCGCCCTTCTGGGTCGACGAGCTCGCGGCGTCGAAGGCGATGACGTCGGCGCTCAGCCGCTTGGCCGCCATGTCGAAAGCCATGCGCGTCCGGGTGCTCGGCTCCAGGAAGAGATTGACGATCGTCTTGCCGCGCAGCGCGGGCACCTTCTTGACGTTGCGCTGGAGGATCTTCTTGAAGGCCGAGGCCGTGGCGTGGACCTGCTCGATCTCAAGCAGGCTCAGTTCCTCGATCGTGATCAGGTGTCGGCGGTTCCAGGTCATTTGATGGTGTCGGCCAGGCGGACCCGCGCGGGGCGGGGCCGGATCTCGATCCGGTCATGAGAGGGATTGTCGCTTAAGGAGACGACGACGTCCTCGCCCTCGTTTGCGACGACGGTTGTGCCGGAGAAGTCCGCGACGATGGGCAGCCGGCGGCAGCCGCGGTCGACCAGCACGGCAAGCTCCACCTTAGCGGGCCGGCCGTGGTCAAAGAGCTCGTCCAGGGCCGCCTTCACCGTCCTGCCGGTGAAGAGCACGTCGTCGACCAGGAGGACCGTCGCGCCGTTGACGTCCCCGGGAAGCAGCGTCGGCGTGAACTCCTTGGGGATCGGATGGTGGCCGATGTCGTCCCGGTGGAATGAGATGTCTAGGTCGCCAACCCGGTTGATGCCGAGGCGCGTGCTCAGCCGGTGGGCGAGGGCGATGCCCCCGTTCGCAATCCCCAGGACAAGCAGGTTCTTGGTGTGCCGGTGGCGGGCCTGAATGGCGGCTGCGAGCCGTTCGATAGCGGCGTGAACCTCCCGGGAGCCGATGGTCTTGGGCGAATCCACCTCGCCTAGTAGTGCAGGCCGCGCGCGCTCCGGTAAAGCGAAATTGGATTATCCGGCAGAACCGAGCCAGGCGGAGAGGTCGTCATCCTCGAGGATCCGCCTGCCGCCCTGGTATTCCCGGGCGAGGAGGCGCTCGTAGCCCGGCTCCGCGAACCGCCTGCAGTGCAAGAGGACGCGCGCCCGCTGGCCGGGCGCCCGCACCAGCCGGCCCAAGGCCTGGTTCACCTTCTGCATCCCGGGTATCCTGTAGACCCGGTCGAACCCGGCGTCCCTCCCCAGGGGCGCGTAGGCCTCGAGTTTTGCCCTCTGGACGGGGTTGACCTCGGGAAGGGCGGGGCCGACGACGATCGCATGGGCGACCCTGCCGCCCAGCAGGTCTATCCCCTCGGCGAAGCTCGACCCGAGGACGAGGAACAGCGCCTGGCCCCGGTCCATCGAGTCGTTGATCCACGCGGACTGCGAGGAGAGCTCGCTCCTCCTCGGCTGGAGGGCCGCGTCGGGCACCTCGGCGTACACCGCCTCCGCGTAGGCGTAGCTTGGGAAGAATACCGCGATCGGCGCCCCGGGGCCCGCGCTGCGGTGCACGGCCTCGATCGTCTGCGCGGTCGTCGAGACGTACCTCTGGCGGTGCTGGAATGTCGTGTCGACCCTCAGGTCCACCGCGACGTCGTAGGCATTGTCGCGCCAGGGGGTAGGGGCCCGGATCACATTGAGGGGCCCGATGCCGCAGGCCTGCGCGAAGCGCTCGGCGGGCCCCGGGGTAGCCGTGGCGAGGACGACGCCCCCGAACTCCCGCAGCGAGGCCCCGATGGCGTCCGCGGCGTCCAGGCACGTGATGGAGAGCATCCCATCGTGGGGGCTCCACCAGAGCCTCGGCAGCTCTAGGGAATCAAGCTGCGCGGCGGCGGAGGGTATCCTCCATATGAGCGCGGAGACCTGGGGGCCCAGGGCCGCATAGTCCACCTGGAAGGTGGAGACCCCCTCGGAGAGGCGCTCCACGTGGTCGCGGGCGTCGGCACGCTCGCCCTCGGAAAGGACGGACGACCGCCGCCTGGCCTCGAGGAACCGGGCCCAGTCGTCCCACTGGGAGACCCACTTTGCGTGGGCGCTCTCCTGGCGCAGCGACTCGCACACGGCCCTCGCGTCCTGGGCCGCAAACGAGTGGGAGTGCGCGTCGGCGGCCCTCGACGGAAGGTTGTGGGCCTCGTCCACCAGGAGCAGCGTCCTCGCGGGGTCGAAGCCCGGCCGCTCGTAGAAGAGGCCGCGGGTGTCGGGCGAGAACACATAGTTGTAGTCGCCTATCCAGGTATCGTTGAACGCGAGCGCGGCCCGGGTTATCTCATAGGGGCAGATCCTGGCCCCGATGCCCGCGCTTCGAAGGGACGCAAGGTCGTGCTGCTGGCCCTCGATCAGGTAGAAACGCGACAGCCCGCTCGTTGGCCATCGCTTCTCGGCGCCGTCCAGGTAGGCGCAGGCCTCGCGGACGCATTGGAAGACGGAGTTGACGCAGTGCTCGGACTTGTTCCTGACGTGCCACACGGCGACCTGCGTCCCCGCGGCAAGGTCGGGGCCTGCGCACGACATGGCCCTTAGGGTCTCGGCCACCTGGAGCTGCCCGGTGGACTTGCCGGTCAGGTAGAGGACCCGCTCGAAAGAGCCCGCCCTCAGCTCGCCCAAGGCGCATTCGAGGAGGACGCCCGTCTTCCCGAACCCGGTCGGCGCCTCGAGCAGGACGGCCGACTGCCCCTTGCGGATGGCGTCCTGCAGTTGCGCGAGCGCCTCGGTCTGGCCGTCGCGCGGCACGGCGAATGCCGGCCGAAAGCTGAGCTCGCTCAGCCTCTGGCGCGCCCTCAGGCGAAGGTCCAGGAACTCCGTTATCCGGCCCAGGCGCTCCTCCAGGATGCGGCCGTCGTCCGGCAGGATCTCCACGACCTGCGCGAGTCCCGTGTCGGCCTCCACGAAGACCAGCTCGCACCGCTCGCGCGCCCCGCGCAGGGCCGCGTAGGCGGCGATCTGGGCGAAGTACCCCGGATAGTCGGCCCGGAGCTCGGCCTCGTTCGCGGGAAGGGCGCGCATCACGGTCTTGATCTCCCTGAGGAACGTCCGGCCGCCCGTTCGCACGACCTGGTCAATCCGGCCGGAAAGCGCGATGACCCAGCCCCGGCGGGCGAATTCGCCGCTGATCGCCACCTCGAAGTCCGCGTCGGCCCCGTCGGCCGCGACCTGCTCCCTGAGCTCCTTGTGCCAGAGAGAGCCGAGCTGCGCGCGCCAGAGGCCTCCCCCGGTTCCCGCGGAGCCCTGCGGCCCTATCGAGAAGTCCGACAGGTCGCCGACGCTCAGCTCGATCCGGCGCTTGTCCAGGTCGAATCTCACGGGATCACGATCTCGGTCCTCTCGCCCAGGTAGCCCTCGAGGCTTTGCCGGATCCGGGCCACGTCGTGCGCGGCGGCGTCCTGCGCCGCGAGGGGCCGGTTCAGGATCTCGGTGGCGACCGAGGCATCCCCGCCGCGCAGCGAGGGCGCCCACTCCTGCTTGACGGGGTAGCCCTCGTCGCGGGCGAAGAGGTAGAGGCTCTTCAGGTACACGATGTCCGGCCTCGCCGCGGTCCCGAAGGCGTCCAGGGAGGTGCGCAGGAGCAGGGCCACGTTCTCGCGGCTCTCCTCATGGACATGGTTGCGGCTGATGACGCTCACCAGGGCCGATGCGAAACGCAGGGCGTCGTAGCTCCTGCCTATCGCGGTGCGCCTCTTGTCGATGCGGACCTCCTTCATGAACCAGGTGCGCCCCTGGTTCGAAGTCTCGAGCATGACCGACACCTCGTCGAAGAGGTCCGGCGAGGAGTGCGACGAGGAGGCCTTCCTCGGGACCCGCTGGAGCGCGAGCAGGTTGCCGTGCTCGGGCGAGAAGAGGCCGAAGGTCTGGAAGGCGTCCGCCGGGGGGCGCTTCTCGATGACGAACGCCTCGGTCGTGAGCGTCTGGCCGGGCACCGGGAAACGCGGCGCGGGCTACTTCGCCTCGCGGAGCCTTGCGGTTGCGACCTCCGGCCACGTCGGGGTCACGGCCCCGCCGGAGATGATCATCTTCATCCCCTCGCCGACGGCCATGTCGAGCTCGACGACCTCGGTCTTGGGCAGCATGAGCAGGAAGCCGCTCGTCGGGTTGGGCGTCGTCGGGACGAAAATGGTCCACATGTCGCTCCCGGCCCTCACCTGGGCCTCGCCCTGGGCCGTGTTGGTCAGGAATCCGATCGTCCAGCAGCCCTTGCGGGGAAATTCCACAAGCACGACCTTGTTGAACATGTGCCGGCTCTTGGAGCTGAACGTGTTCACGATCTGGCGCACCGTGTTGTAGACGGCGTTGACGCCGGGTATGCTCTGGATGAAGCGGTCCCCTATGCTGAAGAAGAACTTGCCGAAGACGTAGCGCGACACGTACCCGAGGAGCGTGACGAGGACCATGACGATCAGCGTCGCAATGATCGACCAGACGGTGTCCAGGCCCGGCCTGTCGCGCAGACCCACCGGGACGAACAGGTTGAAGAGCCACTTGAAGTTGCCCCCCACAAAGTCGATGATCTTGCTGAAGACCCAGACCGTGAGGCACAGGGGCGCGACGAGGATCACCCCCGAGAAGAAGGCGTTTCGGATCGCCACGTAGCGGGAGACTGTCGGATCGGTGTCGGCCATTGCTGGGATGATTGGTCGTAGCGCCCGCCGGGCGCCTAGGCCAGCTTGAACGCGGGGACGGCCGACTGGCGCTCCAAGAGGAGCATCGCGCGGGCCTCGGCCCTGCGCATGGCGCGCTTCGCCTTGGGCCTTAGGTCGTCGTAGCCGGCCAGGTGGAGCCAGCCGTGGACCACATAGAGCGTCAGCTCCCGCGAGAGGGCGCGGGAGCCCCTGCCGACGCAGCGCCTCGCGGCGTCGGCCGAGACGCAGATCTCCCCGGCCGTCCCGTGAGGGCCTTCGCCGCCGAACGTGATCACATCGGTCCTCGAGGCGTCGTCCAGGTAGCGCCCGTGCAGGAGCGCCAGCGAACGGTCCGTGAGGAACGCGACCGAGAGCTCCCCCTTCGGGCAACCGCCCCTGAACCGGGCGGCTTGCGCATCCAGGAGCCCGATCGCCCTGGCGAGCGCCCTCCTGTCCACCCTGAGCCGGGGATGGCGGACCGCGACCTCGATGAGCCGCCCCGGGCCCTTCACGCCTTGGCCTCGTTCGGCGGGTCGCCCGCGGTCGAGTAGGCGACCCTGGCGTGGAGCATGTTGAGCAGCGTGAACGTGAAGCTGTTCTTGATCTTCGCCAGGTCCTCGAAGGTGATGGGGGCCTCGTCGAGCTGGCCGTCCGCGACCCGGTCGGCCACCAGCCTGTCGATGAGCGCCCCCAGCTTCTCGGCGGTGATCGTGCGGACCGAGCGGGTGACGGCCTCGACACCGTCGGCCAGGGACACCACGGCGCTCTCCTTGAACTGGGGCTTCGGCCCCTCGTAGCGGAACGGGGTGTCCGGGACGGGCGGGGGCTCGACCCCGGGGAAGGGAGACTGCGAGAGCGCAAGGGCCCGCTCATAGAAGAACTTCACGAGCGTCGTCCCGTGGTGCTGGCGGATCACGTCGATCACGGCGCGCGGCAGGTGGTGCCTGTGGGCGAGGTCGACGCCGTCCGCGACGTGCTGGCGGATGATGGCCGCCGACACGGCGGGGTCCTTCTCGTTGTGGGGGTTGCCGCTGTTGCGCTGGTTCTCCGTGAAATAGGCGGGGTTGGCCGCCTTGCCGATGTCGTGGAAGAGCGCGCAGGCGCGGGCAAGGAGCGGGTTGGCCCCGATCGCGTTGCTGGCGTTCTCGGAGAGCTGGGCGACGACGAGCGAGTGGTGGTAGGTGCCCGGCGCCTCGAGCTGCATCCGGCGCAGCAGCGGGTGATTGAAATCCGTGAGCTCAAGCAGGGTGATGTCCGTCGTCCGCTTGAAGAGGCCCTCCAGGACCGGCAGGAGCCCGACGACCGCCACTCCGGTCAGCAGGCCCGTTACGAGCCCGGCCGCCATCTGCCACATCAGGGTCTCGTAGGGCGTCTGCTGGGCGACGCCGATCAGGGCCGCGAACGCGGCGACCGTGAGACCGCCCATTCCCGCGGCCCGCACGACCCGGCCGCGCCGGCGGGCCTCGCGGCACCCGAAGATGGCGACCATCGAGGCGAGGAAGGTCAGGACGAGCAGGTCGAGGCGGTTCCCGTAGATGACGCCCGTGAAGATCGAGATGAGGAGCGCCATGAAGATGGCGGAGCCGGCGTCGATGAGGATCGCTACGATGATCGGGGCGAGCGCCGTCGGCGCCACGTAGGGCAGCGCCGAGGCCCAGGTCGGGTCGCGCACGAAGAGCTCCGCGCCGCCGACCGAGTACACCGCCCGGACCAGGGCCAGGTTGAAGATGACGACAAGGGCGAGCAGCCCCAGGCGCACGTTGCTTGCGAGCGTCTCGGGGTCCTCGAGGCGCACATAGAGGATGGAGGCGAGCACCATCGCCAGGACGAGCAGGACGCGGCCGAAGAGCTCGAGGCCGTCGTCAAGCTCCGCGGCGCCGCCCTCGAGCGCCGCCCTGCGGTAGGCGGTCGCCATCTCGTACTGGTCCTCGGTGACACGGTCCCCGGCGTCGACGATCGTCCTGCCCGGGGTGACGCTGACGCTCACGGGCTTGAGCTTTGCGAGGACCTCTGCCTCGCGGGTCGCCGCCGCGGCCCTGTCGAAGACGAGGTTCGGCTGGACGCCGCTGCGGAAGAGCCTGAAGAGCGCGTGCGCGGCGGGCCTTGGCACGCCCTCAGACGCGAGGCTGACCCTCAGGAAGGTCAGCGCATCCTCCATGGACTGGACGGGCCTGGTCGCCACGCCGCCGGACGGTCGCTCGATCTCGAACATGACGACGGCGTTGGGCCCGGCCCCCTGGCTCGCCGTGTCGTGCACGCCCTCGCCGTAGATCTGCCTCATGGCGGCAAAGCCGTTCTCAAAGAGCGCCGCTCGAGCCGCGGCGTCCCCCGAGGTCAGGAGCGCCGCGAGGTCGTCGGCGTTGGTCTCATAGGGCCCCTGCGAGTTGAACTCGTCGGCGAGGGCCGAGAGGGCCTTGCGCCTGTCGAAGAGCTGGGCCGAGGGGTCGGGGTGGGCGGCCTCGAACGCGGCCAGTTTCCCCAGGAGGCTGCGGGCGGCGGTCTCGAAGCGATCGAGGGGCGCCGTGTCGACGCGGTAGATGGGGGGCAGGCTGCTTAGGCTCTGCTCGCGCTCGGCCCGGGTCCTCTGGGCGCTCACGTACGTGAAGGGGAACCCCGCGACGATGCGCACCGGCGCGATCTGGTTGGGGAGGACCGGCAGGTCGAGTACCCGCATCCCGGCCGAGCTGACGATCACGATGGCGGCGACCGTGACGATGAAGATCAGCCCGGCCACGAGGCGGCTCTGCTCGAGGAAGTCCCTGAAGCCCGAGCCGGGCGCCGAGGCGGCGTCACCGCGGTGGGCGCTCAGCCCTCCCACCAGGAGCCGGAGTTGGTTGCGTACGGACATCGTCAGTGGCCGGCGGCACCGTCGCCGAGCGGGTTCTTGTAGTGGTCGTACGCCTCGATGATCCGCTGGACGAGCGGGTGGCGCACGACGTCCTGGCTGCCGAAGGTGTGGAACACGATCCCCGGCACGTGCTCAAGGATCCGGCGCACCTCCACGAGCCCCGACACCTTGGCCCGGGGCAGGTCGATCTGGGTCACGTCCCCGGTGACCACCATCCTCGAGTCCTCCCCGAGGCGGGTCAGGAACATCATCATCTGCTCGGGCGTCGTGTTCTGCGCCTCGTCGAGGACGATGAAGGCCCGCGAGAGCGTCCGGCCGCGCATGTACGCCAAGGGGGCGATCTCGATGATGCCCTTTTCGGTCAGCTTCACGACCTCCTCGGGATCAAGCATGTCGTGGAGCGCATCATAGAGCGGTCTCAGGTAGGGGAGGATCTTCTCGCGCAGGTCCCCCGGCAGGAAACCCAGGGCCTCCCCGGCCTCAACCGCGGGCCTAGTGAGCACGATCCGTTCCACCTCGTGGTTGAGGAGAGCCGACACGGCGGCGGCCATGGCCAGGTAGGTCTTGCCGGTCCCGGCGGGGCCGATCCCGAAGACGATGGGCTGCTTGAGGACCGACTGGAGGTATTCCTTCTGGCCGATCGTCTTCGGGACCACGCTCTTGCGGTTGGTCGCGATGACGAGGGGCTCGTCGAGGAAGGCCTGCCACCGCTCGCCCTCCCCCTTGGCGAAGGAGTCGACGAGACGGGCAAAGTCCGGCGTGCGGATGTTCATCCCCTGGCTGCGGGCCGCATTGAGGAACGCGAAGAACTCCTCGGCGAGGGCGAGGGGCTCCTGGGCCGCCTCTATCTTGAGCCAGTCCTCGCGGGTCACGAGCTTCACGCCGAGCGCCTTCTCGGCGTGGGCGAGGTTCTCGGCCTTACCGGCATAGAGCTGGCTCAGGTGCCTCGGGCTCTGGAAATGGAGCGTCTTTGCGGGCACGGCCGGGTCCGATCAGGAATTGGGCGAAAGCGTTGCCACCGCCGAGGAAAGCCTGTCCCAGGTCGCCTCCAGCGACTGCGGGAGGATCCGCGTCTGCCCCAGTACGGGCATGAAGTTGTTGTCCCCGTTCCAGCGCGGGACCACGTGGCCGTGCAGGTGGGCGATGCTGCCGCCGGCGGCAGCCCCCAGGTTGAACCCGATGTTCACCCCGTCGGGCTTCATCGCGGCCGTGAGCAGGCGCTTTGCGAACACGATCTCCTCCATCAGGTCGACCCGCTCCTCCCTGGAGAGCTCCTCCAGGTCGACGACCTCCCGGAACGGCACCGCCAGCAGGTGGCCCGGGTTGTAGGGGAAGCGGTTGAGCACCAGGTAGGAAAGGCGGGTGCGGTGCACGATCAGGGCGGTCCGGTCGTCGCCCATCTTGGGCAGCTCCGTGAACGGTCGCTTCATCGTTGCCGGATAGCGCGGCGCCTCAATGTATTCCATGCGCCAATAGGCGTGAAGCTGCTGCATCGTGAAGGGCCCTCCACCAGAACATAAAGGGGGGGCAAAGTCAAAGACTTGCCAATCGGCTGGCACCTCGTGTCCTCTATGGAGCATGCCGGCTTCCCAACCTTACCGCAGAGTGGCAATCACAGGCCTTGGGGCGATCACGCCCGTGGGCAACTCCGCGCCCTCCACCTGGGAGGCGCTCACGGCTGGAAAGAGTGGAATTTCAACGATAACCCATTTTGATCCAACGGGTTGCAATGCCAGAATCGCCGGCGAGGTCCGCGGCTACGACCCGACGACCCCGATGGGTCCGGGAATCCACCCCAGGGGGCCGGGCTCGGACCCGGTGGCGGCGCCCCTGACGCCCAAGGATGTGCGTAAGCTGGGACGTTTCACGCACTTAGGCCTTGGGGCGGGCCTTGAGGCCTATCTTGACTCCGGGATCGACTCCCACCGCGCCTCCATCCCCTCCGAGAGGATTGGTGTCAACCTGGGAGTCGGCCTGGGGGGGCTGCCGGAGATCGTCGCCATGCACGAGACCTGGCGGGTCGGCGGCTTCAGGAAGATCTCCCCGTTCTTCATCCTGCAGTCGGCGCCCAACATCCTGGCGGGCCAGCTGGCCATCATGCTCAACTGCAGGGGGGCGAACATGAGCATCGCCAGCGCGTGCGCCACGAGCGGCCACTCCCTGGGAGAATCCGCCCGGGCGATCCGCCGGGGCGACGCCGACGTCATGATCGCCGGGGGCTCCGAGGCCGTCATCACCCAGGTGGCCGTCGGGGCCTTCGCCCAGATGAAGGCCCTGTCGACCCGAAACGACGCCCCCGAGAAGGCCTCCCGGCCCTACGACTCTGACCGCGACGGCTTCGTGATCGGCGAGGGTTCGGTGGTCTTTGTCCTCGAGGAGATGGAGCTGGCGAAGCGCCGCGGCGCACGGATCTACGCCGAGCTCCTCGGCTACGGGGCGACGGCCGACGCCTACCACCTCTCCTCGCTAGCCCCCGAGGCCGAGGGGTCCCGCAGGTCGATGCAGCTCGCCCTGGACGACGGCGGCACGTCCGCGGACCAGGTCGGCTATGTCTCGGCGCACGCCACCTCGACACCGGGGGGCGACGGCGAGGAGGCGGCGGCGATCGCGTCCGTATTCTCGGCGAACAAGGACCGGCTCCACGTGAGCGCGGTCAAGTCGATGACCGGGCACCTCCTCGGAGCGGCCGGCGCGCTGGGCGCCCTGGCCGCCGTCCTCTCGATCGAGAAGGGCGTCATTCCGCCTACCATCAACCTTGAGAACGTCGACCCGGCCTGCGCCGCCCTCGGGCTCAACTTCACGGCCCGGTTGGCGGTGGAGAAGAGGGTCGACGTCGCGCTCTCCAACAGCTTCGGGTTCGGCGGCACCAACGCCTCGCTGGTCTTCGGGCGCGTGTGACGGCCCGGGCCGTCACACGGGGTCAGAGGCCGTCCGGGGGGGGAGGGGTGACCCTCAGGGGGCTCGCCGCAGCCGTCGAGTACGGGTGGATGACGACCTTCGAGGCCTTGTCCGCGGACAGGTACGCCTTCGCCAGGGCGTCAATGTCCGCCTTCGATATCGACTCGAAGTCGGCGTGCCGCGACCGGGCCCAGTCCAGGACCTCGGGCTTCTCCTGCGCCCTCATGAGCACCGTCATCCAGTAGGCGTTGGTGCGCTCGGATTCGCGCATGGCCGTGAGCTTCGGATTTTTGGCCCTGTCCAATTCGTCCGGGGTGATCCCGTTTGCTGCCATGTCGGCAGCGACGGAGACGACCACGTCCTCAATCTGCTTTGTCTTCGTGGGGTCCACGATGACGACGGCCTCCAAGTAGCCGTAGCCGGGGAAGATGTCGCTCGCGAAGCTCCCGACGCTCGGGGAGTAGGTGCTCCCGAGCTGCTCGCGGACCTTGACCCGGAGGCGGTCCGAGAGCGCGTCGGCGAGGATGTTCAGGCGGCGCGTGCGGTGCACGTCGGTGCCGTCGCCGGTCTGCCAGTACACGGCGACCAGCCCCTTCGGGATCTCGGTGTCGATGCCGTAGTCCTGGTTGAAGGGGACCGCGGGGAACGACACCTTGTGAAGATCATCCAGCGCGGGCTTGGGCGAGCGAGGGGGGAGGGTGCCGATCGTCTTCGCTGCCGCGCCGATCACGCCGTCGATGTCGATGTCGCCCAGGACCGACACCTCGAGGGCGCCGCTTGCGAGCTGGGGCGCCAGCCACGCCCTCACCTCGTTCATGTTGCGCGCCATCATCGCCTCCTTGTTCGGAAGGCCGAACCTCGGGTCCCCGCTCGCCAGGAGCCTCGGGACCTTCAGGTTGAGGGGGCCCCGCTCGGTGTGCGCGAAGGAAAGGTAGGCCGCATCGATCCGCTTGCGCGCGGCCCTCACGGCCTCCGGGCGGTATCCCGGGTCCTCGATGGAGGCGGTCAGCAGCTGGAACTCGAGCGCGAGGTCTTCCTTGTTCGTGCTCCCCTCGAAGAGGAACGAGTCCGTGGTCGATGAGAAGAGGACGCCGACCGTCTTTCCCGCCACGATCTGCTGGAGTTCATCGACGCCGTGCTTGCCGAGGCCGCCCGCCGTGAACGTGAGGCTCGAGAACCTGGAGAGCCCGGGCTCGGTTTCGGCGGGCTCCGTGAGCATCCCGGTGCCCAGGCGCGCCGCCACGTGGATCGTGTTGGCCTCAAAGTCGGTCTTCTTCAGGTTGAGGCGCACGCCGTTTGCGAACACGACCTCGGTGATGTCCAAGTCGCCGACGCGGCTTCGGCTGGCGACGGCGCCCGGCGCCCCGAAGTCGGAGTAGGCCCACGTGACCTGGGGCCGGGCGTCCGTAGCCCCGACCGCGGTTGACCTGGCCCTCGCGTAGGTGCTCGCGACGATCGCGTTGGCCACCGTGGGATTGCCCACGATCTTCGCGTTGCCCGCGACGAAGACGTACCTGCCGGGATTGGCCCACGCGGCCTTGAACGCGGCGGCGCAGTCGGCGACGGTGACCTTGTCGAGGGCGGGCCCGTAAAGCGCCATGTCGTCGTCGGGCGAGGTGAAGACCTCGCGGTCGAGGAGACTCTGCGCGAGCTCGCCCGCCAGATCGTCCGAACGGCGGGTCGGCGCCGTCTTTGCCGCCTGCTCCAGCGCGTTTCTAAAGTTCGAGGCCACCTGCTTGAGCTCGTCGGGGCGGAAACCGTACTCGAGCGCCTTGCGCAGTTCCTGGTCCGCCACCCCCATCGCAGCCAGCCACTGCTCGGCCTTGCACTCCACGGCGATGTCGGCCTCCCGGTAAAGGTTGAAATTCTCGTCGATGCCCGCGCTCGCCTTGATGAACGGGGCGTTCTCCTTCTTTGCGAGGATCTCGAGCCTTAGATTGAGCATGTCGACCGCGAGCATCCTCGGCAGGTCCCTGAGGCGCTTGGCGGCCGTGTCGACCTCGCGGGTGTAGGGTACGGTGGAGGCGATGACGACGCGTGTGTCGGGCGCCTCGGGCTCGCCGTGGTAGAGGGCCGACGTGCCCGAGAACGTGATGACCTTGCCTAGGTCGACCTCCGTGGGCTCTGGGCTGCGCGCGGCGAGCCCGGAGAACTGGTCCACGACCTGCTTCTCGACAAGGGCTGCGTCGACGTCCCCGACAACGATGACCACCATCCGCTCGGGCCGGTACCAAGTGTTGTAGAAGTCGACGAACGGATCGCGGCTCGACTTCTCGATCACGTCGGTAAGCCCGATCGGAAGGCGCGTCGGCACCCGCGTGCCCGCCTGCATGAACTCCGCCTGGGCGACGAACGTGCGGTAGCTGACCGAGTCGCGCGTGCGCTTCTCGCTCAGGATGATGCCCCGCTCCTTGTCGACCATCTTCTGGTCGAGGTTCAGACCGCCGCAGTAGTCGGAAAGGATCTGCAGGCCCTCGGCGAGGGTCGCGGGCGCCGTGTTAGGCAGCTCCAGCTGGTAGAGCGTCCGGTCGAATGAGGTGGAGGCGTTGGTGTCCGCTCCGAACTCCATCCCGAGGCGCTGGAGCTTCTCGACCAGGGTTCCGTTCGGGTAGTGCGTGCTCCCGTTGAACGCCATGTGCTCGAGGAAGTGCGCGAGCCCGCGCTGGGCCTCGCTCTCCTGGAACGAGCCCGCCAGGACAAGCAGCCGAAGCGACGCGCGGGCCTTGGGCTCGTGGTTGGGCATGACGACGTACCGCACCCCGTTGGGGAGCGTGCCGAAGCGGGCGGCGGGGTCCGCGCGCAGGTCGCTCTCGGCCTGGGGGAACGGGATGGCGGCGGGCCTGAGCGAGGCCGCCAGGAAAAGGAACGCCGCGAACGCGGCGATAAGGGGAAGGCGGCGCATGGTGAGGTCCGGTATATTGGGGGTCGTACGGGACTACAGCAAAAAAGCCTCCCTGGAAACTTGTTGTGGTGTTGCGCAGGTGTTTCGGCGTGAATAGACAGGATTTTCACTGCCGAGAGACCATGATCTGGATATACCGGCTATTGTTCCCGTTGGCGCTCGCGGCCATGTCGCCCTACTACCTGCTGCGCATGCGCAGGCGCGGGGGCTATGGCCGGGGGTTCATGCACCGCTTCGGCCGCCCCCCGCGGCTCCCCCCGAGGCGCCCGGGCGTCCGCCGGGTGTGGCTTCAGGCGGTGAGCGTCGGCGAGATGCTCGCGGTGGAGCCCATCCTTCGGGCCCTGAAGGCCGACGGGGTCGAGGTGATGCTGACGACAACGACCAGCACGGGCTTCCGGGTCGCCACCGAGCGCTATCCCCGGCTCGTTCAGGGGATTGGCTACTTCCCCATAGACTGGGTTGGGTTCTCCAGGCGGGCCTGGTCGGCGATCTCGCCGGACATGGCCATCATCACCGAGGGAGAGCGCTGGCCCGAGCACTTGCGCCAGGCGGCGGCTCGAGGCGTGCCGGTCCTGTGCATCAACGCGCGCATCTCCGACAGGAGCTTCAGGCGCCTAGGGCGGTTCCCGCCGTTCGCTCGTTTCGTGCTCGGGGGCATGACCCGGCTCCTGGCCGCATCGGAGCAGGACGCGGAGCGGTTCCGCGAGATGGGGTTTCCCGCCGAGCGGATCGAGGTCACCGGCAACATCAAGCTCGACGTGAGCATCGCGGCCCTGGACCCCGTCTCGCGGAGCCGCCTTCGCCGGGAGCTCGGCCTGCCCGAGGAGGGCCTCGTCCTCCTCGGCTCCTCGACCTGGCCCGGCGAGGAGGCCGCGCTTGTCGACGCCCTTGTGGCCGCGAGGTCGAAGGGGACCCGCGCCTCGCTCCTATTGGTGCCAAGGCACGCGGAGCGACGCCTTGAAATCGAGCACCTGCTCAAGGGCACGGGCCTTTCGTTCCATTTCCGCTCCAAGGGGCCCGCTCCGGCGCAGGTCGACATCGCGGTCGGCGACACGACCGGCGAATTGCGGTCGATGACCCAGCTGGCGGATCTGGTCTTCGTCGGGAAGAGCCTGGCTCCCCACACCGAGGGGCAGACCCCGGTCGAGGCCGCCACGCTCGGAAAACCGGTCCTCTTCGGGACGGGGATGGCCAACTTCCGGTCGATAAGCCTAGACCTCCTCGACCTGGGCGCGGCCAGGACCGTGGCGTCGCCGGCGGACCTGCGGGCGGTATCGTGCGCCCTCCTGGGAGACAGGGCCGCCAGGGACGCCATGGCCGCCGCCGCCGCCGGCTGGAAGCGGGCGAACGGCGGGGGCGTCGAGCGCACGCTCGCGGCTATTCGCCGTGAATTTGCAAGAATGGCATAAGGTGGTATGATCCGGGAGCTCGGTCCCTGTCATACCGGGGCCGCGGGCCATTAACACCCTTGCCATAGAGCGCGCCGTTTCTTCTTTTAGACGCTCCTGCACAATCGCGGGACTCACAGATAAGGGTTTCACCCACCACCACCACAAAACACTCCCATGGCTGTCAAAATTGCTATCAATGGTTTCGGCCGCATCGGCCGGCTGGTATTCCGCGCTCTCGTCGAACAGGGCCTCCTCGGCTCGAAGTTCGATGTCGTCGCCGTAGGCGACATTGTGCCGGCCGACAACCTGGCCTACCTGCTCAAATATGACTCCACGCAGGGCCGCTTCGCCGGAACGGTGACCTCGAAGAAGTCCGCCCCGGAGAAGACTGAGGACGACGTCCTGGTTGTGAACGGGCATGAGATCAAGGTCGTCAGCGCCAAGACGCCTGCGGAGCTGCCCTGGGGCGCCCTCGGCGTCCAGGTCGTCATCGAGTCGACCGGCCTCTTCACGGATGCCGAGAAGGCCAAGGGCCACCTCGCGGCGGGCGCCAAGAAGGTCATCATCTCCGCGCCGGCAAAGGGAGAGGACGTGACGGTTGTCCTCGGCGTCAACGACAGCAAGTACGACCCCGCCAAGCACAACATCATCTCGAACGCCTCGTGCACGACCAACTGCCTGGCGCCCCTGGTCCACGTCCTCCTGAAGGAGGGCTTCGGGGTCGAGGAGGGCCTCATGACGACCATCCACTCCTACACGGCCACGCAGAAGACGGTGGACGGCCCCTCGAAGAAGGACTGGAAGGGTGGCCGCTCCGCGGCGATCAACATCATCCCGTCGACCACGGGCGCCGCGCGCGCCGTCGGGCTCGTGTGCCCCGAGGTGAAGGGCAAGCTGACCGGCATGTCGTTCCGCGTTCCGACTCCCACCGTCTCGGTGGTGGACCTCACGGTGCGGACGGTCAAGGAGACCTCCTACAAGGCCATCTGCGAGGCGATGAAGCGCGCCAGCGAGACCTACCTGAAGGGCATCCTCGCCTACACCTCCGACGAGGTCGCCTCGAGCGACTTCATCCACGACAAGAACTCGTCCATCTTTGACGCGGGTTCGGGCATGGAGCTCAACAGCCGCTTCTTCAAGCTCGTCAGCTGGTACGACAACGAGTGGGGCTACAGCAACCGCTGTATCGACCTGCTCAACAAGGTCGCGGCCGGACTATGAGCTTCAAGAGCATCCGCGACCTCAAACTCTCCGGAAAGCGCGTCCTTGTCCGCGTGGACTTCAATGTCCCGCAGGACAAGGCTACGGGTGCGATCACGAACAACCAGCGGATAGTCGCGGCATTGCCGACGATCCGCTACGCGCTCGAGCAGGGCGCGACGGTTGTCCTCATGAGCCACCTCGGCCGCCCGGACGGCAAGGCGGTGGCGAAGTACTCGCTAAAGCCCGTCGCCGCGGAGCTTGAGAAACTCCTCGGCAGGCCGGTCACGTTCCTATCCGACTGCGTCGGTCCGCAGGTGGAGGCCGCGTGCGCGGCGCCCGCCCCCGGCTCGGTCATCCTCCTTGAGAACCTTCGCTTCCACATAGAGGAGGAGGGAAAGGTGAAGCTCGAGGACGGCACGTCCAAGAAGGCGGACCCGGCGGCGGTCGCCGCCTTCAGGGCGAGCCTCTCCAAGCTGGGGGACGTCTATGTCAACGACGCGTTCGGGACGGCGCACCGCGCGCACTCGTCGATGGTGGGGGTCAACCTCCCGCAGAAGGCGGCGGGCTTCCTCATGGAGGCCGAGCTCAAGGCCTTTGCGGCCGTCATCGGTTCGCCGCGCAGGCCGCTATTGGCGATCCTTGGCGGGGCGAAGATCGCCGACAAGATCCCGCTCATCCGCAACCTGATCGACAAGGCCGACGAGATCATCATCGGCGGGGGCATGGCCTACACCTTCAAGAAGGTGATGTCCGGGATGGAGATCGGCAACAGCCTCTTCGACCCCGAGGGGGCCAAGATCGTGGGCGAGCTTATCGAGAAGGCGAAGGCGAGGGGGGTCTCGATCATACTGCCCGTCGATTACGTCTGCGCCGACAAGTTCGATCCCAACGCGGCCACCCGGCCTGCGGACGACTCGACCGGCATACCCAAGGACTGGATGGGCCTGGACGCGGGCCCCAAGTCGATCGTCCTCTTCCGCGAGGCCATCCTTCGCGCGAAGACGATCATCTGGAACGGCCCTTCGGGCGTCTTCGAGTTCGACAAGTTCGCGACCTCGACCATGGCGATGGCGCAGGCGATCGCGGAGGCGACCTCGCACGGCGCAACGACGGTGGTCGGCGGCGGCGACACCGCAACCGCGGCCAAGAAATTCAAGGTGGCCGACAAGGTCACCCACTGCTCGACCGGCGGCGGCGCCAGCCTCGAGTACCTTGAGGGCAAGGTCCTGCCCGGGGTCGCATTCCTGGAATCCTAAACCTAAGGGCCCAAGCGGCCAACACCATGATCCGCAAGAAACTCATCGCCGGTAACTGGAAGATGAACAAGACCTCGGCGGACGCCGTGTCTTTGGCGCGCGAGCTCGTAATCGCCATCGGGACCCAGTCCGATGTCGAGGTCGTGATCTGCCCGCCGTTCACGGCGCTCGAGGGAGCCGCGAAGGCGATCGATGGTTCGCTCCTGAAGCTCGGGGCCCAGAATATGCACTTCGAGGCCTCCGGTGCGTTCACGGGTGAGGTGTCGGCCCCGATGCTCAGGGCCCTCTTCGCCACCCACGTGATCCTGGGCCACAGCGAGCGCAGGACGCTCTTTGGCGAAACCGACGAGCTCGTGAACAAGAAGGTCCTCGCGGCCCTCAAGAACCAGCTGCGCCCCATCGTCTGCGTCGGGGAGAGCCTGGCGGAGCGCGAGGCGGGCTCGACCCTGAAGGTCGTTCAGACCCAGACCGAGCGCGGCCTCGAGGGAGTCAGCAAGGACCTCGCGGCGACCCTCGTGGTCGCCTACGAGCCCGTCTGGGCCATCGGGACGGGCAAGGTTGCGACGACCGAGCAGGCCCAGGAGGTCCATGCGTTCATTCGCGGGCTCCTTACGAAGCTCTTTGGCGAGCAGGTGGCCCAGAAGGTCCGCATCCTCTACGGCGGCTCGATGAAGCCGGCCAACGCCCCGGAGCTCCTCGCCCAGAAGGACATCGACGGGGGCCTAATCGGGGGCGCGAGCCTTGAGGCCCGCAGCTTCGTCGAGCTGGTCAAGGCCGCCTCGGCGGCCTCCTGACCGGGGGGGGCGCCCGGCCTACCTGGTCGAACCCTCGGCCGGCCCGTACTTACTGCGCAGGCTCTCCGCGGAGCGCCTCGCCGCGTCCGCGGCGTAGGCCTCCAGGGTCCCGTCGACCCGGCGCGCGAGGAGGGCCTCCGCCTCTGGGATCGTCACCCCCTCGCGCAGCTTCACCGCGCGGTAGATCCTGAGCATCGCCACCCATCCGACGTAGGGATTGGGGTCCTGCCTGCCGGACTCGAGCTGGGCCTTGACGCTGCCGCAGAGGTACGCCGCCAGAAGGAGCCCCCGCTCGCCGGAATTGGGGAGGTCGGAGAGCCCCTTCTTCACGTCGCACCACGGCACCGATTCGGCTCCCAGGTCGACGATCACCAGGTCGCTCTCCAGCGTGAACTTTAGGATCGTGTTCGAGGCCCGTGCGACCGCGTCGTTCTTGTCGGCGGCGGAACCCGGTGCGGCGAGGCCGCCCCCGGCATTGGCCTCGAAGGTGCGGATCGCGTCCAGAGCCTGGTCCTTGGTGACGGATGCGCGCCCGGCTGCGGGCAGGGACAGGGCGATCAATAGCGCGGCGGCGCTCGGGAAAAATCGGGGCATTTGGGGCGGGGCTATGCCCAACGCCACCCGAACGCCGCGATTTTTGCAACGGTTAGTGGGTGCGGCTCACCAGGTCCTCCGCCAGCCAGGTGAGAAATCCCGTGTCGCCGGGCAGCCTTCCGAGGGTCGCGATCGCGCTGTCGGAGCGCTCGCGGGCTATGCGGCGCGCGGCCTCGAGGCCGTGCACCGAGACGTACGTCACCTTGCCCGCCCTGGCGTCCTTGCCGGCGGTCTTGCCGAGCGTCGCCGTGTCCGAGGTGGCGTCGAGGATGTCATCGACGATCTGGAAGGCGAGGCCCAGTTCCCTGCCGGCCTCGCGCAGGGTGCCGACCGCCGCCTCGGAGGCGCCGCCGCACCAGCCGCCGATCGCAAGGGACGCCTCGATCATCGCCGCCGTCTTGTTGAGGTGAATGAACCGCAGGCCCTCCGGGCTCGTCCCCTGGCCCCTCTCGGCGAGGAGGTCCTCCATCTGGCCCCCGATCAGCCTCTGGCTGCCGGCCGCCGCCGCGAGCTCGGCGACCAGCCGCGACACGAGCGGGGGGTCGCTCGCGTAGGACTCGGCAAGAAGGCCGAAGGCGCGGGTCAGGAGGGCGTCGCCGGCGAGGAGCGCGGTCGCCTCGTCAAAGGCCTTGTGGGCCGTCGGCCTGCCGCGCCGCAGGTCGTCATTATCCATGCAGGGCAGGTCGTCGTGCACGAGCGAATAGGTGTGCACGCATTCGACGGCGACCGCCGCGGGAATGGGGTCGGCGTGGCGGGAGCCCCCGAAGAGCCGCGACGCGCAAAGGACAAGCACCGGGCGCAGGCGCTTCCCCCCGGCCGTCATCGAGTAGCGCATCGCCCCGTGGAGGCGGGCCGAGGGCAGCGAGGCGGCCGGCAGGAGGCGGTCGATCGCCGCCTCGACGCTCGACACCAGACGCTGCAGATCCTCGCCGTGGTCCATCCCCCAAAGTGAGCGGATTTGGGGTTCACGTGCCGAGAACAAACTCGCCAAACCCGTGGGGTTGGCCCATATAACCGCGGTCCACTCCGATGCCCACCTACGAATACGCCTGTTCTAAGTGCGGTCACCATTTTGAGAAGTTCCAGTCGATGAGGGACGAGCCGCTGAAGAAGTGCCCGAGCTGCGGCAAGCCGGCTTTGAAGCGCCTGATAGGCGGGGGGGCCGGGCTCATCTTCAAGGGCAGCGGCTTCTACATCACCGACTACAAGAACAAGGGCATGGCCAAGGCCGCCGCCGCGGAAACCAAGGCGCCCGCCGCACCCAAGCCCGCGGAGGCCGGGGCAAAGGCGACCCCGCCCGCGGCAAGCACTTCCAAGAAATAACACTCCACCCATGATCTCAAAGAACAAGAAGGCGCAGAAGGGCCCGAGCTGGCTGGAGGTGGGGCTGGGCGCGCTGCTGAGCGTCATCCTCGGGGTGGTGCTTGGCGTCGCCTACCTCGCCTCAAAGACCGTGCAGACGGTCAAGGACATCCCCAAGGACGCGCCCGCGGGCGCGGTCTACTATATCGAGGGGTCGCGCGACTTCAGCAGGGACGCGGTGATCAAGGAGAAGCGCAAGGACTTCACGGACGGCCAGAGCATCTCGGTCGACGAGAGGGACCTCAACGCCTTCATCACGATGGTGAGCAAGCCGCCGTCCGCCTCCGCGGCGAAGCCCGCCAAGCCCGGCGACAAGGCTCCGCCGCCGCCGGCCGACCAGAAGGCCATCGACGTCGGCACGCTCAACGCCCGCATCCACCAGGGAAAGATCCAGTTTGGCGACTCCGTGACCTTCAACGTCTTCGGAGTCAGCGGATCGTTCATCGTCCAGGCGCGCGGGACCATTTCGAAGCACGGCTCGGGCTTCGCTTTCGACCCCGAGGAGATCTACGTCGGGGGCTGCCCCTGCCAGAGGCTCCTTTTCATAAAGGACTTCGTCGTCAGCAAGCTCCTCTTCGCCCAGCCGTTCCCCGACGACGTTGCGGCGGCCTGGTCCAAGCTCTCCGACGTGGTGATCGAAGGCTCGACGCTGCGCCTGAAGGCGCCGTAGGCCGGGGCTGAGCCCGCGTGTCGAAGAGCCTCAAGAACATCGGGGTCGTCTCGTTCCTGACTGTCGTCTCGCGGGTGCTCGCGCTCGTGCGCGACTCCATGGCCTTCGCGATCTTCGGCTCAGGCTGGCTCTACTCGGCCTTCCTGACGGCGTTCATCCTGCCGAACCTCTTCAGGCGGCTCCTTGCCGAGGGCTCGATGACCGCGGCGTTCGTGCCGACGCTGCAGGAGGAGCTCCACGCCAACGGCAGGGAGGGCACGTTCCGGCTCCTCTCCAAGGTCGCCTCGTGGCTGCTCGTCATCACCGGCACCCTCGTTCTCCTCTGCGCCGCCTTTTTCAGCCAGTCCCGCCTCATTCCCGGCCACGAGGATAAATGGTACGTCGCGGCGGACCTGGCGGTCCTCCTGTTCCCGTACCTGGCGCTCATCAGCCTTGCGGCCGCCTGCAGCGCGGCGCTCAACGTGCACCAGCACTTCGTGGAGCCGGCCCTCTCGCCCATCTGGCTCAACCTGGCCATGATCGCGACCCTCGCCGGGGCGGGGCTGCATTTCGCCCAGACCCCGCTCGGGGAGATCCACTGGCTCTGCGCGGGCGTCCTCGCGGGAGGGTTCATGCAGATGGCGGTCCCCGCCGCCGTCCTCATCTCCATGGGCTGGCGGCCGGCCTTCGACCTGGGACTGTCACCGCGGGTGCGCGAGATCGCGCTGCTGATGACGCCGGGGATCTTCGGGACGGCGATCTACCAGATCAACTTCTCGGTATCGCGCCTCCTGGCCTTCTCGCTCGACGACTCGTCGGCCACGTACCTGTTCAACGTCAACAGGCTCATGGAATTCCCGATCGGGGTGTTCGCGGTCGCGGTGTCGACGGTCGTCTATCCCCTGATCGCGGCGCACGCGGTGAAGAAGGACTTCAAGGCCATGGCGGGCGACTTCCAGAAGGGGATACGGCTCATCCTGATCATCAACATCCCCGCGGCCGCCGGCATGGCGTTGATCAGCCGTCCTCTCGTGCGCCTGATCTACCTGCACGGCCACGCCACGGCGGGCGACATCCGCCAGATGGCGTTCCTGCTTTCGATCATGGTGCTCGGGCTGCCCTTCTTCTCCGTCGTGAACCTGACGGTGCGCGCCTTCTACGCCGTCAAGGACACCCGCACCCCCGTGCGGGTCGCTCTGGTCGACTTCCTGATCAACCTGGGGGTGAGCCTCGTCCTAATCCGGTGGCTTGGGGTCGTCGGCATCGTCGTGGCGAGCACGACGGCAATCATCGCCCAGACCGTCCTCCTCGGCCGGGCGCTCGTTCGGCGCCTTCCCGAGATGCACATGGCGCCCCTCGTGCAGAGCGTCGTGAAGGTGTTCCTCGGCACGGCGGTTATGGCGATCGTGGTGGCCGGGGGCACCCGCGCCCTGCCGCTCCTCGGGCTCGGCGCGCGCGGTGTCGACGTCGCCTGCGTGGCAATCCTCGTACCGGCGGGGATCGCCGCGTACGGCCTCTCGCTCTGGCTCCTTAGGATCGAGGGGCGCGACGACCTCGAGGTGATGCTCTCCCGCATGCCCCTCTTCGGGCGGTATTTTCGCCGGGCCCTTTGACAAATGGCTGCACTCCCACTCGTTCTGGTTTCGTCCCTATGACCTTAGTTTCGAGCAAGACCGTAACCGCCGCCCTGGAATGGCGCTATGCCACCCAGGAGTTCGACCCTGCGAGGAAGATCCCGGCCGGGACCTGGGAGGCGCTCGAGAGGTCGCTTGTCCTCGCGCCGTCAACCTTCGGCCTGCAGCCCTGGAAGTTCATCATGGTGGCCGACCCGTCGAAGCGTGAGATGCTCTCGGCCGCGGCATGGGGTCAGAGGCAGCCCGTCGACTGCTCGCACTTCGTGGTTTTCGCCGGGCGAAAGGACTACGGTGCCGAGGACATTGAGCGCCTCATGGAGCGGACCGCGAAGGTGCGCGGAGTCACCCGCGACAGCCTCATGGGCTACCAGGGCGCGATCGTCTCAAGCGTGGAAAGGGCCGCCGGCGCGGGGACCCTCGACGGATGGATGGCCCGCCAGGTCTACATTCCCTTGGGCCAGTTCATGCTTGCAGCCGCCCTCATGGGGGTCGACACGTGCCCCATGGAGGGCTTTGACGCTGCAAGGTACGACGAGATCCTCGGCCTTCCGGCCCTGGGGTACGCGACCCTGTGCGCCTGCGCAGCGGGCTACCGCACCGAGGCCGACAAGTACGCCAAGGAACCCAAGGTCCGCTTCAAGGACTCGGAGGTCATCATCCGCACCTAGGAGCCACACCCATGCGCGCCATCCAGATCGAGTCCGTCGGCGTCGTGCGCCTCGCGCAGGTCGCCGAGCCCGTCCCGCAGGCCGGGGAGGCCCTGGTCGCGCTCAAGGCGGCCGCGCTCAACCACAGGGACGTGTGGATCAAGATCGGGAAATACGCGGGCCTTAGGTATCCCTGCATCCCGGGCTCCGACGGGGCGGGTGTCGTCGCGGCGGTGGGCCCGGGGGGCGACCCCGCATGGATCGGTCGCGAGGTGGTCATCAATCCCGGCTTCGGCTGGGGCGGCTCCGAGGCGGCCCAGTCCCCCGACTTCACTATCCTCGGGCTGCCCAGGGACGGGACCTTCGCGGAACGGGTGGCCGTGCCGCTCGTTCAGCTTTCAGCCAAGCCCGGGCACCTCTCCTGGGAGGAGGCCGCCGCGCTGCCGCTGGCCGGGCTTACCGGGTGGCGCGCGCTCGTGAGCCGGGCCCGACTGGCGAAGGGCGAGCGCGTCCTCGTCACCGGGATCGGCGGGGGCGTTGCGCTCTTCGCCCTTCAATTCGCGGTCGCCTCCGGCAACGAGGTCTGGGTCACCTCCAGTTCGGACGACAAGATCGCCCGCGCCGTGGCGCTCGGCGCAAGGGGCGGCCTGCGCTACGACGTGGGGGGCTGGGCCGAGGGCGCCGCAAAGGCGCCGGGGCCCTTCGACGTGATCGTCGACGGGGCGGGCGGACCCGGGTTTAGCGCCCTCCTGGACCTCGCGGCCCCCGGGGGCCGGATCGTCCTTTACGGGGCCACGCGGGGCAACGTCCCCGAGGTCGTCCTCAGGAAGGTGTTCTGGAAGCAGCTCTCGATCCTGGGCTCGACCATGGGAAGCCCGGCGGACTGGTCGGCGATGACCGGTTTCGCGGGCCGCAACGCGATTCGACCGGTCGTCAGCGATGTCTTTGCCTTTGAGCGGGGGCCGGAGGCCTTTGAGCTGATGGAGCGCGGCGCCCAGTTCGGCAAGATCGTCGTCACGCTCTAGGGCCCCGGAAAACCGAGGCCTTCGCCTCAATCAGGCTTGGCGCGGGCCCGTTCGCACGCGAGTCTAGTGCGCTTACGATGAAATCAGACCCCAGGTACCATGCCTGCATCATCGCGGGAGGCAGCGGCGAGCGGTTCTGGCCGATGAGCCGAGCCAGCTCGCCGAAGCACCTCCTTAAGCTCTTCTCCGAGGGCACGCTCCTCGGGGAGGCGATCCAGAGGCTCAAGGGAGTCGTCGCCGAGGAGAACACCTGGATACTGACCAACAAGGTGCAGGTCCCGCTGATTCGCGAGGCGCTGCCCTGGTTCCCGGCCTCGCAGATCATCGCGGAGCCCGCCAAGAGGGACACCGCCCCCGCCGCGGCGCTTGCGACCGGCCTTGTCCGGGCGCGCAACCCGGACGGAGTCGTCGCGCTCCTGCCGGCCGACTCGCTCATCCGGGGCTCCCCGCGCTATGCCGAGCAGCTTGCGCAGGCGTTTAAGTGGGCCGCTCAGCCGCCCAAGGCCGGGGCCACCGGGGACCTGATCACCTTCGCCATCCCGCCCTCCCACGCCGCGACGGGCTTCGGCTACCTGGAGCTCGGCGAGGAGCTCGCCAAGGGCACCGAGGGCAGCCGCCTTCTGCGCGTGAAGCGCTTCGTCGAGAAGCCCGACGAAGCCACGGCGCGGCACTACCTGGAGAGCGGGAGGTACGCGTGGAACGCGGGGATGTTCATCTGGGGCGTCGGGAGCTTCCTGGCCGAGGTGGAGCGCAATGAGCCCGAGCTCGCGGGCTTCGTCCGGGACTTTCCGCCGGGCGACCCGGCCGCGTACCTGAAGGCCAGATTCCACCTGCTGCCGAAGATCTCGGTCGATTACGCGGTGCTTGAGAAGGCCTCGTCCGTCGCCACGGTCGTGGGCGAGTTCGACTGGGACGACGCCGGTTCGTGGACGGCGCTCCACAAGCACCTGCCCGCCGACGCGTCGGGAAACGTGTCCCGGGGGCAGGTCGTCTCGGTGGGCTCCCACAACACGATCGCCGTCAGCAGCGGGCGCCTGATCGCCCTTTGCGGGGTGAAGGACCTGGTCGTCGTGGAGACGGCCGATGCCGTTCTCGTGTGCCACAAGGATAGCGTCCAGAACATCAAGCTCCTCTTGCCGCTCGTGCCGAAGGAGCAGCTCTAGGGCGCGGCGCAAGGGGGAACCGACCCACATGCTGCAGTCGCTACGCATTCAGAACCTGGCGCTCCTCGAGTACGTCAGCGTCGACTTTGAGCCCGGGTTCGCAGCCGTCACCGGGGAAACCGGGGCCGGCAAGAGCATCCTGATCGGCGCGCTATCACTTCTTGCCGGGGAGCGGGCGGACAAGGCGGTCATCCGCCAGGGAGCGGCCGCCTGCGAGGTGGAGGCGTCGCTCCACTTCAAGGACCCGCGCCGCGTCGACCTGCTCCTGGCCGAATTGGATCTTCCCCCGTGCGAGGAGGGCCTGCTGCTGCTCAAGCGAAGCGTGCCCCGGGAGCGCGCGCCGAAGATCACGGTGAACGGCGGGCTCGCGACCCTCGCCGCCCTCCAGAGGCTCGGCGAGCTGTGGATCGATTTCCACGGCCCGAGCGAGCCGCGCCGCCTCCTCAGGGAGGCCTGCCAGCTTGAGCTCCTTGACCTCTACGGCAGGGCGGGGCCGGCCCTCGAGGCCTACGGCCAGCACTACCGCGCCTGGTGCGACCTCCAGGCCGAGAGCGAGCGGATGGCCTCGGAGGCCAGGCTCTCGCCCGACGAGTTGGCGTTCACGCAGGCCCAGCTCGCGAAGCTCGACCAGCTCGAGCTCACGGAGGAGGCCGTCGCGGCCCTTGAGCGCGATTTCCAGAGGATGAGCCGGGCGCAGGACATCGCGGCCCTGGCGTCCGCGCTCGAGGCGGGGCTCTCGGGCGACGACGGCGCGGGCTCGCAGGTGGCGGCCCTGGTAAGGGAGGCCCGCAAGCTCGAATCCATTGATCCCGCCAGCAAGGAATTGGCCGACCGGATGGCATCGGCCTCGGCCGAGCTGGGGGAGCTCGCCGCGGAGTTCGGCTCCCTCGGGCGCGAGCTCCAGGCCGACCCGGAGGGGATGGGGCCGCTCGAGGAGCGCATGAACGCGTGGCTTGAGGCCAGGCGCCGCCACGGGCCCGACGTCCGCTCTGTCGCCGCGGCGCGCGAGGCGATGCGAAAGCGCGTGGCGATGCAGGGCGACATTGAGGGCACGGTTGCCCGGCTCGACCGCCAGATCGAGGCCGCGGCCAGGCAGGCGAGGCAGTCGGCGGCCGTCCTTCGCGCGGTACGCGAGAAGGCGGCGAAGAGCCTCTCGCGAGCCGCGGCATCGGGGATCGCCGAGCTCGGATTCGCCAAGGCGGAGTTCCGGATATCGATCACCGACGCCCCGGGCCTCGGGCCCACGGGGGACTGCGGGTGCGAGTTCCTTTTCTCCCCGAACGTGGGCGAGGCCCCGCTTCCGCTCGGAAAGATCGCCTCGAGCGGGGAGCTCGCGCGGGTCATGCTCGCCCTTAAGGCGATCCTCGCCGACCTGGATTCCGTACCGCTCCTCGTGTTCGACGAGGTCGACGCCAACGTCGGTGGGGAGGTCGGCAGCGTCGTCGGCGAGAGGATGGCCGCCATCGCGCGGCGCCACCAGGTGCTCTGCGTCACGCACCTGCCGCAGGTCGCCGCCCAGGCCTCGAGCCACTTCCTCGTCCTCAAGGACCAGACCGGCGAGCGCGCGAAGGTGACCATCGAGGCGGTCCACGGGGACCGCAGGGCGCGCGTCGCCGAGCTTGCGCGGATGCTCGGAGACAGGAATGCTAAGAGCGCTTTGGCCCACGCGGAGAAACTGCTGCGCGCCGGCTAGCATGACATTGAAGCTTGAACCTCTTGGCGATCTGGCGGTCGTGGCGACCCTGGGCTCGGGGATCGACGCGGCGACGCTCAAGTCCGTGCTCAATTTCGCCGACGCGGTCGCGGCCGCCAGGGCGCGGGGCATCACCGACATCGTCCCGGCCTACGCCACGGTCACCGTCTTCTACGACTCGGCCCAGTTTCCCGACGGACAGGGTGGGGCGTACGAGAGCGTCTGCCGCATTTTGGAGGCCTGCTCCCAGCGCGCGAGGTCGGCGCCGGGCGCCCTCGGCGCCAAGCTCCTTGAAATCCCCGTGCTCTACGGCGGGGAGCATGGTCCCGACATGGAGGTCGTCTGCGAGCACTGCAGGATCGGCGCCGACGACGTGGCGTCGCTGCATTCCGGCGCCGACTACATGGTCCACGCCATCGGATTCACCCCGGGCTTCCCCTACCTGGGGGGGCTGCCCGATCCCTTGAAAACTCCCCGGCGCGACAGCCCGCGAGCCCGCGTCCCCGCGGGCTCGGTCGCCATAGGGGGCTCGCAGACCGGCGTCTACCCGATCGCCTCCCCCGGGGGATGGCAGATCATCGGCCGAACGCCCCTCGCTCTCTTCAGACCCCGCGAGGAGCCGGCCGCCCTCCTCAAGCCCGGGGACCGCGTCCGATTCCGGCCGATGACCGCCGAGGAATTCGACTCATGGAAATAAGGGTGATCTCGGCCGGGATGATGACGACGGTCCAGGACCTGGGCCGCAGGGGCCACCTCGCCCAGGGGGTGCCGATAGGCGGCGCCGCGGACCCCGTTGCGCTGCGGCTCGCAAACCTGCTGGTCGGCAACGCCGAGGACCTGGCCGCCCTTGAGATCACGCTCACCGCCCCCGAACTCGAGTTCGAGAAGGACGGCTGGATATCGGTGTGCGGGGCGCGCTTCGAGGGGATCCCCTCGTGGAGGCCGTTCCGGGTGCATGCCGGGGACCGTCTCAAGTTCGGGACGCGCCTGCAGGGCTGCCGCGCCTACCTCTCGATCTGCGGGGGGATCGACGTCGAGTCGGTCATGGGGGGCCGGGGCACGTTCCTGCCGGGAGGCTTCGGGGGGTTCGAGGGGCGGGCGCTGCGCGACGGCGACGTCATCCGCTCGGTCCCGTCGGAGCGGCTCCTCTCGGGGCACTGGAGCATCGACGAGCGGATTCTTCCCCAGTACTCGCGGGAGCCGACCGTGCGGGTCACTCCCGGGTCGCAGGCCGCGGAGTTTGGAGAGGCCCTCTATGCGGAGAGGTTCCTGGTCACCGCCCGCTCCAACCGGATGGGCATCCGCCTGGAGGGCGTGCCCATCACCCGAACGACGGGCGAGGAGCTCATCTCAAGCGCCGTTGCCCCCGGAACGATCCAGGTTCCCCCCGACGGAAACCCCATCGTCCTGATGGCCGACGCCCAGACCCTCGGGGGCTACCCGCGGATCGCCCATGTCGCGTCGGCGGACATCCCCCTGCTCGCCCAGCTGGCGCCGGGGGACTACGTGAGGTTCAAGAGGTCGACGGTGCAGGAGGCGCATGCGCTGGCCCGCGCGGAGGAGCATCGCCTCGCGCTCCTTCGCCAGGGGCTCGCCGCAAAGATCACGTCCCTATGAGCCCGGGTTCATCGGTCGACCTGAACGCCGACGTGGGGGAGGGGTGCGGCTTCGACGAGGAACTCGTCCCGCTCGTGTCCTCGGTGAACATCTCCTGCGGCGCCCACGCGGGCGACATGGCCACGATGAGGAGGGCCGTCGAGCTGGCGCTCCGGAGCGGGGCCGCCATCGGCGCGCACCCGGGCTTCGCCGACAGGGAGCATTTTGGAAGGAGGGAGCTGCCGGTCAGCGCAAGGGAGGCCGCGTCCCTCGTCATCGGCCAGACCAAGGTCCTCGTCAGGGTGGCCCAGGGTTTCGGGGCGAGGGTGGGGCACGTGAAGCTCCACGGGGCGCTCTACAACCTGGTCTCGCGCGACCCGGCGCTCTCGAAGGCCGTCGTGGCGGCCCTCCTCGAGGACGGAAGGCAGTCGGGCGCCTCCTGGACGCTGATAGCGCTCTCGGGAAGCGCGCTGGCGGCGGTGGCGGCCGAGGCCGGCCTAAGGGTGCTGCGCGAGGCCTTTGCGGACCGCGCCTACATGCGCGACGGAACGCTCGCCCCCCGGTCCGAGCCGGGAGGCGTCATCCAGGACGAGGGTGTGGCGGCGAGCCAGGCCCTGGGCATCGCGCGCGACGGCGTCGCGCGAACGATCGACGGCGGGGGCATCCGGATCCAGGCCGAGACCCTCTGCATCCACGGGGACAGCCCAGGGGCGGCGGGCTTTGCCCGGCGGATCCGGCGCGAGCTGGCGGCGGCGGGGATCGTCGTCGGCAGGTGACCCGGCGCCGGCCTAGAAAAACCAGCCCCGGTCGGAGGACGCCTTCTTTATGATGGCCCCGACGAACCCCTCCAGCTCCACGTTGAACTTGAACACGACCCGGTCGGAGCCGCGGGTCAACCCGTAGCCGACGCCGAAGTTGTACTCGAGTCCGCCCGGAAATTCCCCCCAGACCGTCGGGAAGATGTAGTGCTGCTGGCTCGTCCCCGGATCGGCCTGGTCGATCAGCCCCGTGCCGCCGTAGAATTCCAGTCCCGGGGAAAGGCGCCGCGTCCAGCGGTAGTGGACGGCGGCGTCGTAGCCGAACTCGACGCCCTGGTCGTGACCGGCTCCGGCCAGCACCTTCTCGAACTTCGGGTTCACCATGAGCGCCAGCCGGCCGAAGTCCTTCTCGATGATGGGGCGGAACTCGAGCTCCCTCACGGCGTCGTCGAACTGCGGCGTCTTGTGCCACTCCAGCTCGAGGTACCAACCAAGGTTCACGGGGAGCGTCTCCTCGTCAAAGAGCCTGCCCCTTAGGCGCAGGTTGTCGCCGGCCCACCTGAGCCCCCCGGACGCGGGCTCAGCCATGTTGAGATAGAGCGCCGCCTCGATCCGGTCGGTAAGGCCGTACGTCACCTCGTAGGAATTGTACCAGGTGCGCCGGCTTGGGACGGTCCCGTTGGAGAGGCCGTCGCCCCCCAGCTCGTGGCCGGAGGAGACAAACGAGTTGTCGGTCTCGAACTCGGCCATACCCCTGGAGAGGGTGTTGTACGGATAGACCTCGAACTCCCAGGCGTCGACAAGGGCGAGGCACCGGGTGGAAAGGGTTGAGCCCGCGGCCAGGGCAAGGGCGGCGAGGGTCGCAAGTCTGCGCGTGTTCATTGGGAGGCGAAGGGGTGGAGCGGCTACTGGGCGACGATCGAGCCCTCGGGGACCTTCTCGTTAAAGTCGTCGAAGAAATCATAGGTGCCCGGACGGAGGGCCGGGACCTTGACAAGGATGGTCTTGCCGGGCTCGACCACCTTCTCGCGGTTGAGCTTGAAGCTCTCGAATTCGATCCGCTCGCTGCTCAGGTTGACGACCTTGATCACGAATGGCGACCCGGCCTGGACGGAGAGCTTTTCCGGCACGAAATGGCCGTCAGCAAAATGGATCTCCACGACCGGCCCTGCCGAATCAGAAGCATAAGTCGCTTGTGAAAAGAATAATAGAAATCCAGCGAGGCGAATCAGGCAAGAGAGGCGTTGGATCTTCATGATGCGATTGAGATTCACTCGCATTTAGTATTCGCGCGGATTTTGCGTCAAGTCTGATTTTTCGAATGACTGCTGCGGCCACCCCTTTTCGGGGTGCCTCCGCCGCTTTGCCGAAGCCCGGAGGACCTTAGGTGTTGAACCTGAAAAGGGCCACGTCCCCGTCCTGGAACACGTATTCCTTGCCCTCGAGGCGGTATTTCCCGGCCTCCCGCGCGGCGGCGACGCTGCCGAGCCTGGACAGGTCGGAGTAGGAGACGACCTCGGCCTTGATGAAGCCCTTCTCGAAGTCGGTGTGGATCACTCCGGCCGCCTGCGGCGCCTTCCAGCCCTTCTTGATGGTCCACGCGCGGACCTCCTTTTCTCCCGCCGTGAAGTAGGTCTGCAGTCCGAGGAGGGTATAGGTCGCCCGGATAAGCGACGAAACCCCCGAGTCGTCGACGCCCAGGTCCTTCAGGAACGCCTTCGCCTCGTCCGCGGCAAGGTCGATCAGCTCGGACTCGATGCGCGCGCTGATCGGCACGTAGGCCGCGTCATGGTGGGCCCGGACAAACTCCGCGACCTTCTCGACGAAGGGGTTCTTCTCAGCGTTGGCAAGGTCGCTCTCGGCGACGTTGCAGGCGTAGATGACCGGCTTCGCCGTTAGGAGCTGGAAGAGTTTGAGCAGCTTCACCTCGTCCTCGGTCGCGGGGAGGATGTTCGCGGGCTTGTTCGAGTTGAGGTGGGGGATGAGGCGCTCCATCAGCACGACCTCGGCGTGGGCCTCCTTGTCGCCGCTCTTCGCCTTCTTCTGGGTCTTGTCCAGGCGCTTCTGCACGGCGTCCAGGTCGGCCAGCACCAGCTCGGTCGTGACGACCTCGATGTCGCGCACCGGGTCGACCGAGCCCATCGTGTGGACCACGTCCGCGTCCTCGAAGCACCGGACGACGTGCACGATCGCGTCGACCTCGCGGATGTTCGCGAGGAACTGGTTGCCCAGGCCCTCGCCCTTGCTCGCGCCCGCCACGAGCCCCGCGATGTCCACGAACTCGATGGCCGCGGGGATGACGACGTTCGTCTTGGCGATCTTCTGCAGGACGGCCAGCCGATCGTCGGGGACGGTCACCACGCCGACGTTGGGGTCGATCGTGCAGAAGGGATAGTTCGCGGCCTCCGCCTTTCGCGATCGGGTGACGGCGTTGAAGAGGGTGGACTTGCCCACGTTGGGAAGCCCGACGATGCCTGCTTTGAGCATGGAGGGTCCACGTTCTGCGCCGCGGACGCCGCGGTCAACCGCAAAGGCCCTCGGCCGGCGCTCAATTGCCGCCGGGCCAGAGGAGATCCAGGAAGGCGTCGGAGGAGAAGGGCGGTGGTTCTGGCATTGCACGCACGAGCTCGCGCCACTCCTGGGGCACCGGGTAGCGGTAGCCGTCGGCGTCCGGCGCCTCCTTGCGGTCCCCGCCCGCGATCTTGCCCGAGAGGGCAAGGATCACGGGTCCGCCCACGGGGTCCAGGGGAGGGACCGCCTCAATGAGCTTCTTAAGGGGCGCGAGCTCTCGGGAGGTTCCCGGCCGGATCGACGAGATGAGCCACACCCGGGTGAGCCCCCCCGGCCGGGCGACCACGACGATATGGAAGGTCTCCGGGGTCGTCGTCCCAACGAAGAAGTTGTGCGCCACCGCCTCGAGGCGCGCCAGGTACGCGGACACGACCGTCGACGGCGGCATCCGCTTGATGAGGACATCCTGGGGCTGGTAGACCACAAACCCGGTCTTCTCGTACCCGCTGGTGGCACCCACCGGGCCGAACGTGAACTCCTGGGCCGCCGTGGTCGCCACCGGGGCGCCCTTGAGTTTGCCCGGGGTGAAGCGCCAGCCGAGCATCGCCTCAAGGCAGACCCTGCTCAGCGCGTCGTTGGTCGTCTTGAGCACCCTCGGGTCGGCGACAAGGCCCTCGGCCGTCACGAGGTAGCTGACAAGGACGTACCCGGCCATGCGCTGCCCGATTTCGTTCTTTGGCGACGACGGCATCTCCCCCGAAACAGGGGCGGGCTCCACATAGCCGTCCGAGCGGGTCGTGTTGATGATCGTGTAGTTCGGCCCGTAGGCGTCCTTGATGGCCCGGTCGAGCTCAACGCCCCCGTCTCCCTCCAAGTAGTTGTAAAGAATGGGCTTGGCGGGCTCCTCGGCGAAGATCGCGGCCGAGAAAAAGGCCATTCCCGCAAGGAGCGTAGGGCGGAGGTTCAAGGGTGGAAGGATGTCGAAAAAAGGGGCTATCCGGTTTCCGGTCTGCATGATCGGCCGGCCCAAAAAGGACACAATCTCCTAAAGGGGGGACCGGTCAACGGCCTGCCATAACCCCCCGGGGTCCTAGGCGCTTGACAAGGCCGGCGCCGCTCGGTGTTATCAGCCCCTTTTCCAAATAGAACACACGCGATAATTCCCTTTCATGGCACTCAAAATCCGCCTTTCCCGCATCGGCTCCACGCACCAGCCGCACTACCGTATCGTTGTCGCAGAGACACGCTCGCGCCGCGATGGCGACGCGGTTGAGACCGTGGGCACGTACGACCCCCGCACGAAGGGCCAGCAGGTCAACATCAGGCTCGACCGCGTTGACTACTGGATCGGCAAGGGCGCGAAGCCGACCGACACGCTCCACTCCATCATCAAGCGGGCGCGCCGTGGCGCCACCGCGGCACCTGCGGCAACCGAGGCGGCAGCTCCCGCCCCGGCCGCGGCCACCTGAGGCGTTCCGCCTCCGGGGAGAAAGGGGCACCATGCCCCGCATTGACGTACTTACGCTGTTCCCGCGGATGCTCGACGGCTTCCTCGCCGAGAGCATCCTTGGCAAGGGCCTCGAGAGAGAGTTGCTGAGCGTTGCGGTCCACGACCTGCGCGCCTGGACGACCGACAAGCACCGGACCGCGGACGACAGGCCGTTTGGCGGCGGCGCCGGGATGGTGATGAAACCCGAGCCCGTGGTCGCGGCGATAGAGCAGCTGCAGACGCCGGGCTGCAAGCGCATCTACCTGACGCCTGACGGCGTGCCGTTCACCTCGGCGATCGCGACCGGCCTGGCGAAGGAGGGCCACCTCATACTCCTAAGCGGGCATTACGAGGGTATCGACCAGAGAATAAGGGACACCTCGATCGACCTCGAGCTGAGCATCGGTGATTACGTGCTGACCAACGGCACCTTGGCCGCCGCCGTCGTGATCGACGCGCTCAGCCGTTTCATCCCCGGCGTCCTCGGAGAGGAAAAGTCGTTGACGCACGAATCTTTCACCGGCAAGTTGCTCGACTTTCCTCAATACACGCGTCCCGCCGAATTTCGGGGCATGTCCGTGCCGGAAGTCCTCCTTTCCGGCAACCATGCCGAGATTGAAAAATGGCGAGCCGCACGTGCCTTGGAAAAGACCAGAATCGTCCGCCCAGATCTTCTCAAGTAACTTTCAATCAAACACAAACAAGGCAATAGCCATGAACCCGATCATCAAGGAAATCACCGACAGCCAGGTGAAAAAAGACACTCCGCCGTTTAAAGTCGGCGATGGCGTGCGCGTGCACACAAAGGTCCGCGAGGGCGACAAGGAGCGGATCCAGGTCTTCTCCGGCATCGTGATCGCCCGAAAGGGTTCCGGAATCCACGAGACCTTCACGGTGCGCAGGATCAGCTACGGCGAGGGCGTCGAGCGCGTGTTCCCGGTCAATTCGCCGAACATCGAGAAG
>CAYPXZ010000017.1:29300-75804 GCA_964414785.1 uncultured Opitutaceae bacterium | reverse complement strand
GCCAGCTTGAAGACCTCCTTGCCCTTCATCTTGATGAACTGCTCGCCGCGGCCTATAGACTCGGCCGTGGAGGGGGTCCGGCTGCCGCCCCCGGGGATGAGGAGCAGGTCGGTGTCCTCGCCGAGCGAGCCGAGCTTCGTGGCGATCAGGCCGACGCCGCGCTTCGCGCTCACGCCGACGACGACCGCCCCGGCCCCGTCGCCGAAGAGCATGCAGGTGCCCCGGTCCTGCCAGTCGACGACCGAGGAGAGCTTCTCGGCGCCGATGACGAGCGCCTTGTTGTAGCGCCCCGAGCCGAGCATCGCGCACGCGGTGTCGATCGCGTAGATGAAGCCCGAGCACGCGGCGTTCACGTCAAAGCAGGCGGCCGTGCTCGGGATCCCGAGCTTGTGCTGGATGATGCACGCGGTTGACGGCATCGGGTAGTCGGGGGTCACGGTCGCGATCACGACCAGGTCGATCTCGGAGGCCGCGACTCCGGAGTCCGCGAGGGCCCGCTTGGCGGCCTCTATCGCCAGGTCGCTCGTGGCCTGCTCGGGGCCCGCGATCCGGCGCTCCCTGATCCCGCTCCTTGCGCGGATCCACTCGTCGGAGGTGTCCACCATCTTCGCGACGTCCTCGTTGGAGAGGATTCGGTCGGGGGCGTAGGAGCCGGTGCCTAGGATGACGGTCGAGCGGGTGGACATGCCGGAGGTGCTAAGCCGCAGGGACGCTGAGCAGGTCGTTGGCCCGCGCAATGTCCGCCACCATCCTTTGGTTCATGTCCGCCTTGATGATTTCGCCGGCCGCGCGGATCGCGCTCTTGATCGCGTTGCGGTTCGACGAGCCGTGGGCCTTGAGGATGTTCCCGCGAAGCCCGAGGAGCGGGGCCCCGCCGTAGCGCTCCGGGTTGATCCGGTCCTTGAGGGCCGCGAACGCGCCCTTCGAGAGGAGGGCGCCGGTGCGGCGCATCGGGTTCGCCCCCAGCTCCTCGCGCAGCATGCTGCGGATGAACTTCTCGAGCGACTCCCAGCTCTTGAGCATGATGTTGCCGACGAACCCGTCGCACACGACGACATCCACGTGCTCGGCGAACACTTGGAACCCCTCGATGGGGCCCGAGTAGTTGATGATCCCGTCGATCCGCTTCAGGAGCTCGTTGGTCTCGGTGATCAGCGAATTGCCCTTCCCGTCCTCGGTGCCGATCGACATGAGCCCGACCCTCGGGTTGGGGATGCCGAGCATGACCCGGCAGTAGTGGCTCCCAAGGATCGAATTGTGGACCAGGTGCTCGGGCTTCGCCTCGGGGTTGGCGCCCGCGTCGATGAGGACGAAGTGCCCGCCCTCCCTCGGCACCACGGCGGCCAGGGCCGGCCTTGCGACCCCGTCCATGGTCCTCAGGCGCAGGGTCCCGCAGGCCATGAGCGCCCCGGTGTTGCCGCAGCTGACCACGACGTTCGCCTGGCCGGCCTTCACGAGCTCGATCGCCCGCACCATCGAGGAGTCCTTCTTCTTCTTGAGGGCCGCGAGGGGCTTGTCGTCCATCGTGATCACCTCGCTTGCGTGCAGGACCGCGACCCGGTCGCTGCGCTGAAGCCCGTAGTGGGAGATGATGGGCCGCAGGACGGCCTCGTCCCCGACCAGGGTGATGGGGTTAAGCCCCGGGCTCTGCGAGAGGGCGAGCTTGACGGCCGCGACCACCTCGCTCGGGCCCAAGTCGCCCCCCATCGCGTCGACTGCAATCCGACCGGGTGTTCCGGGGGCCATGACCGTCGGCTTACCGCCTTTTCTGGACGGCGGGGATTAGACCTCTACGTTGAGGACCTGGCGGCCCCTGTAGGTTCCTGTCTTCGGGTTGACCCGGTGAGCCCTAACGAGGCTGCCGTCCGAGGGGTCCCGGGCGAACTCTGGCGCTATGAAAGCGTTGGCTGCACGACGGTTTGCGCTACGGCGCTTGGACTGCTTGCGTTTGGGATTGGCCATTTGGAAGGAGGTTAAAGGTTGACCGTTTAAAGGCCGTCGCGCCCTCCCGTCAAGCGCACACTCAACGCATAGTAATCTTGTACCGTACGCCGGGGTCCATACGTAGTAGCAAGCCCATGTCGCCAACGCTTTTCCAAATCTTCGTGCTCGGCCTGGTTCAGGGCGCGGCCGAGCTGCTTCCGGTGTCGAGTTCGGCCCATGTGATCGCTGCCGAGAAGCTCATGAGGCTCGACCCCTCGAGCCCTGAGATGACGTTCCTGCTGATCATGTTGCACACCGGGACAATGTTCGCGGTGGTCGGCTATTTCTGGAAATCATGGAGGCGGAGCTTCTTCTCGAGCCCGGCGGCGTTCACGAACGCCGCGATCCGGATCGCCCTGGCGACCCTGGCCTCGGCCGCCGTGTTCCTCGCCCTGAACGTCCTTGTGAAAAAGTTCCTCCTGGCCGGCCGGCCTGGCGCCGCCATCGAGGACCTGTTCTCGAACCTCTACCTGATCGCCGCCGCGCTCGTGGCCTCCGGCGCGGTCATCACGGTCGCGGGCCTTAGGGCCCGCTCCTCCGGGCCCGAGTCCACTTCGCCCGGCCTGGACGGCAGGGCCGTCCCCTTGATCCCGGCCGCCTGGATCGGCGCCGTCCAGGGCGTCGTCCTCCCGTTCCGTGGATTCTCGCGCTCCGGGGCGACGATCTCCTTCTCCATGCTGATCGGCCTCCCGAAGCGCGTCTCCGAGGAGTTCAGCTTCGCGCTTGCGGTCGTCATCACCCCGCCGGTCATCGTCCGCGAGCTGGCGAGGCTCGTTAAGGCCCGGGCCTCGTCGGCCGGCGCCGTCCACCTGGGCGCCCTCGCCGCCCCCGGCCTCGTGGGGATGGTCTGCAGCTTTGTCGCGGGCCTTGCGGCCCTGCGGTGGCTCTCGGGCTGGCTTGAGAACGGCCGCTGGCACCTCTTCGGCTACTACTGCTTCGCGGCGGCCGCGGGCATCTGCGCCCTCGCAAGGATGGGCTACTAGAGATGCAGGACCTCGCACCGCTCACGGACTCCCTTGGCGCCGGCCGCCACCTGACCCCAATGGAGGTCCGCGGCGCCGCGGCCGCGCTCGCCTCGGAGCATCCCTCGGACGAGGCGAAGGCCGCCTTCCTCTCCGCGCTCTCGACGAAGGGCGAGACCTCCTCGGAGGTCGCTGCCTTCGCCGAGGTGTTCCGTGCCCTGGCGCTGGACCCCGGCATGGGGGACGTCTCGGCCCGCGCGATCGACATCGTCGGCACGGGCGGCGACCACGCGGGCGGGTTCAACGTCTCCAGCATGGTGACGCTCGTCGTCGCCTGCGCGGGCGTCCCGGTCATGAAGCACGGCAACCGGGGGATCACCTCCAAGTGCGGGAGCGCGGACCTCTTCGCGGCGCTCGGCGTGGGCCTCGAGGCCTCGCCGGAGAAGTTGAGGGGCGCCATGGCGGCCCTCGGGTTCGCATTCTTCTTCGCCCCGTCCTGGCATCCCGCGTTCCGGCGGATCGCGCCCGTCAGGAAGATGCTGGCCGCCCGCGGCGAGCGCACCGTGTTCAACATCCTCGGGCCCCTCCTCAACCCGGGGCGGCCCGCCCACATCATCTTGGGAGCCGCCTCGCCGGCGCTCCTTGAGAAGCTGGGCGACGCCCTGGAGGCCCTCGGCACGACGGCCGGCCTCGCCGTCCACGGCGTCATCGACGAGGGCAAGGGGATAGACGAGCTCACCTCGGCGACCCGAAACCTGGTACGCGGGGTGGGGCGCCTCGCCTCCGTGCGCGGGGAGTGGCTGCCCGAGGCGTTTGGGCTCGCCCGGTCACCCTTCTCCGAGATCGAGGGCGGCGACGTCGCGGCAAACCTTGCCATCGCGAACGCCCTGGCGGGCGGGGGCGGGCCGCGAGGGCTCGCGGACACGATCGCCCTCAACAGCGCCGCCGCGCTCTGGGTCACCGGCGCAAGGCCCGAGGTGCGCGGGGCGATCGTCGAGGCCCGCGAGCTTCTCCTCGGGGGCGCGGTCAGGCAAAAGATCTCCCACACCCGCGACTTTTTCGCAGGCTAGGGAACGCCCATGCAACGGCTCTACTTTGGCACGGACGGCGTCAGGGGCCCCTACGGCGGCCCGGTCGTGAACGAGGTCTTCTTTGGGAGGCTTGGGGCCGCCACCGCCCGCTGGATCGAATCCAGGGGAGGGTCCGCGCGGGAGGTCCTCATCGGGCGCGACACGCGGGCCTCCGGCGAATCCCTGTCCCGGGCCTTTGCCCGCGGGGTCGGCGGCGCCGTGTCCCTGGGGGTCGTCCCGACCCCGGCGATTTCCAGAGCGGTCCGCCTGCGCGGGGCCGCGCTCGGGGCGGCCGTGACGGCCTCCCACAACCCGGCCCCGGACAACGGCATCAAGTTCTTCGGCCCGGACGGGGCGAAGCTCTCCGACGCGGACGAGGCCGCGATCGAGGCGTTCATGGAGGGTCCCGGCGGGGACGCGCGGGCCGGCGCCGCGGTGGAGGTCCCTGGGGAGGACATCACCCGCGACTACGTCGACGCGGCGGCGGCCATGCTGCCCAAGGGCTCGCTCGCGGGCTGGCGCGTCGCCCTCGACACTGCGAACGGCGCGACCGTGGGGACAAGCCCGCTGGCGTTCCGGGCCCTCGGGGCCGAGGTCTTGTCGATCGGCGACAGGCCCGACGGTTCGAACATCAACCTCGGTGTCGGCAGCGAGCACCCGCAGGCGCTCTCGGCGCTCGTCCTCTCGGGCGGCGCCCACCTTGGCGTCGCGCACGACGGCGACGGCGACCGCTGCGTGCTGTGCGACGAGTTGGGCCAGGTCCTCGACGGCGACGAGATCCTGACCGTCCTCGCCGTCCATGCGCTCGGGCGCGGGACACTCAAGGAGAAGACGCTCGTCGTCACGGTCCAGAGCAACTTGGGCGTCGACCGTGCGGTTGCCGAGGCCGGCGGGCGCGTCGTCAGGGCGTCGGTCGGCGACCGCTACGTGGCCGAGGCGATGAGGCGTGAGGGGGCGACGCTCGGCGGCGAATCCTCCGGGCACATCGTCAACTTTGCGTTCGGCCCGACGGGCGACGGGCTCGCGGCCGCGCTCATGGTGGCCTCCGTGATGATCGACACCGGCCGGCCCCTCTCGCAATTGCGCGGCGCCTTAAGGCGCTTCCCGCAGCTCTCGATGGCGCTCAGGGTGCGCGAGAAGCGGGAACTCTCCGCGCTCCCGGGCCTCTCGGGCGCCATCCGCTCCCTGGAGGGCAGGCTGGGTTCGGGCGGGCGCGTCCTCGTGAGGTATTCGGGTACGGAGTCGAAGCTTCGGTTCCTTGTCGAGGGCCCGACGGACTCTGCCGTCCGGCAGGGGATGGATTCGCTTCTCGCTGCGGCAAGGGGCGAGCTCGAGGTCCTGTAGGGTCATCCAAGATGGCTTGCGATGCGCCCCGTCCCGGGGTTGCGTTTCCCATGGTCGCAAGAACCCCGATCCTTCTCAGGGCGGTCGCGTTTTCATTCCTCGCGGCGCTGGGTGCGCGCGCCGCCGAATTCGGAACCCGGTTCGACGAGCTCGTCTCGCGGGCGACTCCCGCGCAGCTCTACTCGCTCCTCTACGACATGCCGAAGGGCGGCGACCTGCACAACCACGCGGCGGGCGCCAACCGCTCGGAATGGATGTACGAGGTCTGCACCGACCCGATGCGCAACGGGGGCGACACGTTCTACGCGCGCGCCCGGTTCACGGGCTCCCCGGACGCCGTGGACCCGACGGCGCGCTTCCGGACGATCCGCAGGAAGACCTACGAGCTCCTGCCCGAGTCAGCGAAGGCGGAATACGTCCCCCTGGCCGAGCTCACGACCGCCGAGAAGGCGGGCTGGCTCGCCGGCATGCGCCTCGACGGGTCGGGCGACGGGAGGCTTGAGTTCTTCCAGCACATCTGGCCCCGGATGGGCCAGATCAACCAGAGCCTGCCGGTCGTCATCGAGCTCGTCGTCGAGAACATGAAGGCCTTCGGCGCCGAGCACCTCGGCTACCTCGAGACGCAGTTCGTGGTCGAGGGGCTCGTGGACAACGACGGCCGGACGATTCCCGACGAGGCCGCCGTTGCCTTCGTCAGGCAGAGGCTCTCGCGCCCCGACGCGCTCGCGACCGGTGTCACGGTGCGCTTCCAGCGCACCATCCTGCGGTTCACGCCGGACGCCGAGCTGCGCCTTGAGCAGGCCTACCGGTTCGTCGACGCCCACAGGGACCTCTGGGTCGGGCTCAACATGGCGGGAATCGAGGAGAACGGCTTCGGCTACCCGTCGCGCTTCCTCGACACGTTCCGCAAACTCAGGAGCGAGTACCCGACCCTCGCCCTCTCGATCCACGCCGGTGAGATGGACGGGCCCGACCGGCACATCCGCGACACGCTCCTTTTGGGCGCAAGCCGGATAGGCCACGGCGTCAACCTGATCAAGGACCCGGAGACCCTGCTCCTTTTGCAGCAGACGCGCCGGGTCCTCGTTGAGGTGAACCTCATCTCGAACCGGCTCCTGGGCTACGTGCCCGACCTCTCGAAGCACCCGTTCCCCGAATACCTGAGGACGGGGGTGCCGGTCTGCCTGAACACCGACGACCGGGGGATGTGGGACTCGAACCTGACCGACGAGTACTACACCGCCGTGACGCTCTACCACCTCTCGTGGGGGGAGATTGTCGCGATGGGCCGGGACTCGATCGCGCACGCCTTCGTCCAGCCCGACGTCAAGGCGGCGCTCCTCTCGGAATTCGACCGGCGTATCCTCTCGTTCGAGGCCCGCTACGGGGCGGGCCCACCCGAGGCGGCCCTGGGCTCCCTCGGGTCGGTCAAGCCCATCGCGTACGGCTACGCGAGGCGCACCTGGGGGCTGGACTTCAACTAAGGGGCGGGGGTCAGTGGACCTCGTAGGCCTCGGCGAGCGCGACCCCGGTCGTTGCGCCGACCCCGGACACCTGGATCGTGTAGCTTCCCTCCGGCAGGTTGACCACCTGGGCGCAGTCGGCGCTCCCGGGTGCGAGCGCAAAGGCGCCGACACCGGAGGCGATGCTCGCGATCTGGGCCGCGTTGGGGTTCGTGCCCCAGCCCGTGTTCGAGGCGATCGTGGTCCCGGCCTTGTTGAAGACACTCAGGCTCGGCTGCGCCAGGGCCCCGGAGACGCCGAACCCGGTCAGTCCCGGCCCGTCGCCGCGCGCCAGCAGCTGCTCGGTCCCGCTCCCGGAGACGACAAAGCCGACGATGATGATGTTGGCGCCGGTTCCGACCTGCGAGCGGGTCGAGATGTTGACCAGTCGGGTGCCGCTCGAGGACACCTCGTAGACCTCGGCGAGCGCGACCCCGGTCGTGCCCCCGACTCCGGAGACCTGCACCGTGTAGGGTCCCGCGGGCAGCGAGGTGACAAGGGCGCAGTCGGCGCTCCCCGGGGTGAACGCGAAGGCGCCCACCTGGGCGGCGACGTTTGCGACCTGGGAGGGGTTGGGGTTCGTGCCCCAGCCGGTGTTGGAGGCGACGACGTTGCCCTGGTTGTCAAGGACGCGCAGGCTCGGCTGCGCCAGGGCGCCGGCGACCCCGAAGCCGGTGAGGGAAGGGCCGTCGGCGCGGATAAGGAGGGTCTCGGTTCCGCTTCCCGAGATCGCAAAGCCCGGGATCAGGATGTTCGTGCCCGTCCCCACCTGGGCCCGGGTTGAGAGGTTGATCAGGCGCACGGAGGAGCCGCCTGTGTTGACGTAGAGGCTCGCAGCGGCGCTGAGCGCAAATCCGTTGGCGTTGGTGACGACGACCCGGAACTGGCTGCCCGACATGGCTGCGGAGGCACCGGTGACGGTGAGGGTTGCGGTCTGGGTCCCGCTCAGGCCGCCCCCGTCGGAGAGGTTCTCCCAGGGAGAGGAGCCGCCGACCTGCTCCTGCCACTGGTAGGTGAGCGCCCCGCCGGTCGCCGCGACGGTGAAGGTCGCGTTGCCCCCCGCCGTGACCGTCGCGTCGAAGGGCTGCGCCGAGAGGCTCGGCAGCGGGTTTACGGACTCAAGGACGACGATCGACTGGGAGGAGACCGGGCAGGTCCCGCTGACGCTCGCCGCCGCCGCCGTCGTCCAGAAGTTGGCGGTCGCCTCGGAGGCGCTCGACGTGTCGATGATCTTCGCCCAATGCGTGCCCGAGGGCGAGGCGGGGACCGTGTACGTGACCGCCGAGGACGCCATGTTGCTCAGGACGAGGAAGTCGTCGTCGCCCACCTGGCTGCCGTGGACGGTGATCGCGACCGAGGCCGTCTGGACCTGCGTGAATCCCCCCGACCCGTCGGCGTTCGCGAACGTGATGGATTCCGAGTAGTCGTCCTGGCGGAAGGCGGGGTGGCCTGCGCGCAGGTGCAGGAGGTTCTGCAGGAAGGCGAAGTTTTGGTTAAGGCCCCCGGCGAAGGTCCCCAGGTTGTTGTCGTAGGGCATGGTCCCGCCGGTCGCGTCGCCCGTCGGCACCGTGTCGGGACTCGCGGAGGCGATCATCGCGTAGTTGTTCCAGGTGGCAACGGAGTCGATGTTGTAGGAGTTGTTGTTGCCGTTGACCGTGCGTCCGAACTCATCCCCCCAGACCATCATCGGCAGGCCGCGGCTGAGGACCTGGTAGGTCCAGAAGTCCCTGATCGCCTGCCGGCGCAGCGTCGGGTTGCCGCCCCACGAGAAGCTGTTGTCGGAGCCCCCGTCCTGCTCCGGACCGAAGGGCCAGAGGAGGCTCGAGCTCGAGGGGGGCGTCCCGTAGCTGACCAGGTCGACCATGTTGAACCCGTCATGGCAGACCACCATGTTGACGGACTTCTGGGGGCCGCCCTCGGCGGCGAACTTCACCTGGTCGCCGGCGAAGGCGTCGGCATAACCGAGCCCGCCGGCTCCATTCCCGTATCCGGTCACGTTGCCCGTCATGTACTGCCTCACCGAGTCGCGGTAGTTCCCGTTCCAGCTGGCCCATCCCGCGGGGAAGTTCGCGATCTCGGCCCCGTCGTTCCCGTCCCAGGGCTCCGCCACGATCTTGAACCCCCGGGTGGCGGCAAGGGTCGCGATGGACTCGAGGAGCGGGGCCGAGCTTGAGAAGTTGGAGGAGCCGTTGCGCCCCAACTCCACGGCCTCGTCAAAGCGGAATCCGTCGATTCCCATCGTGCCAGACCAGTAGCTGAGCGAGTCCGTGACCAGGTTCTGGACGACCGCCGACCCGGCGTTCATGTTCGTCCCGACGCCGGTGCTCACCCAGTAGTACTTGGGGGTCCCCGAGACGAGCGTGTAGTAGGACGCGTTGTCGAGCCCCCTGAAGAAGGTGATCTCCGCCTGGGCCGCCGTGCTCGAGTCCCAGACCCCGCCCTCGCCCGAGTGGTTGTACACCACGTCCAGGTAGACCTCGATCCCGGCCCTGTGGAAGGCCGCCACCATGGCCTTGAACTCGGCCGTGGGCCCGCCGGGGGCCTGGTTGCTCGCGAACCGGCGGTCGGGTGCAAAGAAGCCGTAGGTGTAGTAGCACCAGTAGCCCCCGCCGCTCGAGGTCGGCGCCGTCGTCGAGTCCGCCGCGTTGTCGGTCTCGTGGACCGGGAGGAATTCGACCGTGTTGAACCCCAGGTCCTTCAGGTAGCCCGCCATGTAGGCCGCACCGGCGTAGGTGCCCCGGAGGGCGTCCGGGACGTTCGCCGCGTCCTGGAAGCCCGAATAGGCGCTCAGGAGCGTCGTCAGGTTGACGCTCGAAGGGTGGGCCGTCAGCCCCTTCAGGTGGGTCTCATAGATGATCGCGTCCTTCTGCTTCAGGCCGGGGCTTTGCCCCGTGGGGGTGGAGTCCTCGAAGGCCACGGCCTTCGGCGCGAAGTGCCCGGTGTCGACGCCGCGGCAGTCGACCGTGGCGCCCCCGGATAGGGAACCCTTGTAGGTCTGGGACGAGGCGATGTTGACCCCACCGCTCGTGTACATCGAGTAGTTCTCGCCCGCGGCCTGCATGGCCGGGGTGGAGGTGTTGTGGGAGAGCTCCCTCGCATAGGGATCGAAGAGCACCTTGTTCGGATTGAACCGGTTCCCCAGGGAGTCGCAGTCGGTGATGAATCCGGCAACCGAGTTGCCCCGTGCCCACGAGGCGTCGAAGGTCCAGTTGGGGCCCCAGGCCCTGAGGGCGTAGAGGGTGTAGGCGGGCGCATTGGCGACGGCGGCCCGCCAGATGTTGTCGGGGCCCTTCACCATGGAGTAGTCGTACGCCGCGTCCTGCCCGGTGTCGGCGAGGTAGATCTCGAGCACCATTGCCGTCGCGTTCGCTGAGTACACCGCGACTTGGAGCGTGCTGCCGGCGCCGGAGGTGAACGTCGCGCCAAGCGGCCACGATGCCGTGGCCCACGAGGAGGGGTTCACCGCGGAGTAGGCGCCGCTGGACGGGTGGTTGGCTCCGACCGCAGCCCAGAGCCCTGGCGGGCCGAGGAGGGCGAGCGCCGCGAGGAGGAGGCACCGGCGGAGCCGGGGGTGGGCGGGTAGGGTGAGGGTTCCCTGCATCAATAACAGGATGAGCCCCCTGCTGCCCGCATCTAGGCCGATTGACGCGAAGAAACCTAGAAATCCCCGAAAAATCCCGCACGGGGGCCCTGGCCCGCTCAGGTCGCCTGGCCGACCGCCGCCTCGGGGTCCCGGGAGGGGGCGTCCGGCGACCCGCCGGCGGCCCAGACCCCGAGCGCCATGACGGCGCCCCCCAGGACCAGGCGCGCGACATTTGCCGTCTCTCCGAAGAAAAGGAGCGAGCAGGCGATCCCGAGCGGGATCTTCGCGTTGTTGAATGCGGCCAGGGCGCCCGCGTTCACGCGCACCGACCCGACGTTCCACAGGAAGAAGCCGAGCCCCGAGGCGACGGCTCCAAGGTAGACGAGCGTGGCCCACTGGGCGCGGCTCGGCGCGAAGGCGTGCCAGTCTGTCGTGAAGAGGGCGACCGCGAGCGTGAGGGCCAGGGCCCCCGCGTACAGGAGCGCGAAGACCGAGGCGTTGCCCGAGCCCTCGGGAAGGCGCAGGCGCTCGCGCCTCCACGCCAATTGCCCGGCCGCGAAGCACACGTTCGAGAGCTGCACGAGCGCGAAGCCCCCCACGATGTCGGCGTCCCCGAGCGCCCTCCACAGGACGACCCCCGCGCCGGCGACGGAGAGCGCCGCCGCCAGAAGGTAGCGCGCGCGCCACTCCCCGCGCGCCAGGGCGTCGATCATCGTGACGAAGATCGGCGTCGTGATCGTGAAGAGGGCGACCTCGTAGGCGTGCAGGTGGGCGTACGAGCGCAGGTAGAGCACGTAGACGGCCCCGAACTGGACGGCGCCGATCGCGGCGAGCCTCGCCATCTGGCCAGGGGACATCCGGCCCGGCCGAAAGAGCGGCGCGAAGACGGCAAGCGAGATCGCGATCCGCACGACCGCGACCGCGGTCGGGTCGAGCCCCGCGAACCCCTTGACGAGCCCGAACGAGAAGGCCCAGATGAGGGAGACAAGGAGAAGCAGGATCATCCGCGCTCGGGGCTGGGGGTCACACGCGGAAGATGGCGCCCAGGCGCTTGCCCAGGAGGATGCTGATGCCGGCGACCATGGTGCCGAGGAAGAGCATGGCCCAGACCCCGAGGGCGCAGGCCAGGAACTTGCCGTCCCCGAGGAGCTGGAAGAGCTCGAGGATGGCCTTCGTGATCGGGAAATAGACCATCTTCTGCGCGAGGATGATCGAGTCGCTCACCTCGAGCATCGCGAACGCGAAGGCGAGGAGGCCCCCCGCCATCAGGTTGGCTGCGATCAGGGGAAGCGTCACCCGGAAGACCGCCCTCATGGGGGGGCTGCCGAGGTTCTCGGCGGCCTCCTCGAGCGTGACGCTCGTCTGCTGGAAGCCGGCGGCGGCCGAGCGCACGACGTAGGGGAGCCTCCTTATGGAATACGCGATCACGAGGAGCACTGTCGGGTTCTTGACCGGGTTGATGAAGCTGAAGAAGCGTCCCTCCTGGGACATCGCGAGGTAGCCGAACGCGAGCACGATCCCCGGAACGGCGAGGGGCAGCATCGCCATGAAGTCGAGGACGTGCCTGCCTGCGAGCTTCGTGCGGACGACGACGTAGGCGATCGCGACGCCGAGGAAGACGTCGATCACGGTGGAGATGCTCGCGTACTTCAGGCTGTTGGCGATCGCCGGCACGGTCAGCTCGTGACCGAGCGCGGCCTTGTAGTTGTCGAGCGTGAAGCCGTGGGGCAGGACGCTCGCGTACCAGTCCTTCGTCGAGGCGATCAGGACGACGCCCAGGTGCGGCAGGATGGCGACGAACGACACGCAGAGGAAAAGGGCCGTGCAGAGCCACGCCTGGCCCCGGGGGAGGGTCCGGGCGCCGCCCGACGAGGTCGCCTTGGCCATCATGGCGTAGCTCGCCCTCCCGAAGACGCCCTTGCCGACGGCGTAGATAAGGATCGAGCTGACGAGCATGACGGCGACGAGCGTGTAGGGGAACGGGTTGCCCCCGATGTCCTTCAGGCCGTAGAAAATTTGCACGCTCGTCACCCGCGCGTAGTCGAAGACGAGCGGGGTGCCGAGCTCGGTGAACACCCAGATGAAGACGATCGTCCCGCCGGCGAAGAGGCCGGGATGGATGAGGGGAAGCGTGATCTTCCAGAAGCGCCGGAGCCCCGTGCATCCGAGGTTCTGCGCGGCCTCCTCCATTGCGGGGTCGATGTTCGCCAGCGCGGCGACGGCGTTAAGGTAGATGATCGGGTAGAGGGAGAGCCCCTCGACGATCGCGACGCCCCAGAACTGGTTCGCCGCGAACCAGTCGAAGGTCCAGCCGTGCGGCCGCAGGCCGAGCGCGATCACGAGCGCGTTGACGGCGCCGTACTGACCGAAGATCTGCTTGATCCCTATGGCCCCGACGAAGGGCGGCAGGATCATCGGGATCAGGACCACCGAGCCGAGGAAGCCCTTCAGGGGAAAGATGAACCGGTCGGAGACGAAGGCGAGCGGGAGCGCAATCAGGACGGCGATCGCCGTGCCGGCGCAGGCCAGGAGGAACGAGTTGCGAAGCGCCCCGAGGTAGATCGGGTCGGAAAGGAGCGTCCGCAGGAACGCGAAGGTCAGCCGGCCGTCGGCGTCGACGAACCCGCCCTTGATGATCTGCAGGATCGGCCAGACGAAGAACGCCGCGAAGAAGGCGGCGCTTAGCAGGAAGACGAGCCTGGCCGTGGTCCTAGACATGGAGGGGGCTCCCCGCCGGTCACCGGAAGGGCCAGATCTTGAAGAAGGAAAGGAAGAACATGGCCGCCACCGCGTAGCCTATCGGCGGCACGTGCCTCGCCTTCCCCAAGCCGACGCTCAGGAGCACCGAGCAGATTAGCCCGATCCCGATTCCCTTGGCGATGCTGAACGTGAGCGGTATCGCGAAGATCGTGAGGACCGCGGGCGCCGCCGTCTCGAACTCGGTCATGTCGATCTCGACCACCGACTGCATCATGAAGATCCCGACGATGACGAGGGCCGGCGCCGTGGCACACGGCGGGATCGCGAGGATGAAGGGCGTCAGGAAGAGGGCCGTCAGCATGAAGAACGCGACCCACAGGGCCGTCAGCCCCGTGCGCCCGCCGGCCTCGACTCCCGAGGCGGACTCGATGTAGCTGACGACGGTCGAGGTCCCGCAGAGGGCAGAGAGGATGGTCGCGATCGAGTCCGCCAGGAGGGCCCGGCCGGCGTTTGGCAGGCGCCCGTCGGCCCCCAGGAGCCCGGCGCGCTTCGTGACGCCGATCAGGGTCCCGATGTTGTCAAACATGTCGACCAGAAGGAGGGTGAAGATGAGCGGCATCGCCGTCTGGAACTTGCTCCAGCTCGTCAGGAATCCAAAGGTGAGCTTCAGGAAGATGGGCGCGGCGGAATGGGGGAGGGAGAATATCCCCCCGGAGAGGTCCGTCACCCGGCCGCCGGCACCGTTCGAGGTGAACAGGCCGATGAGCGTGATCGCGAGGATCCCAAGGACGATGGCGCCGGGCACCTTCCGGGCGACGAGGAGCGCCGTCAGGACGATCCCCGCCAGGCAGAGCTTCGCGGGCCCCGCCGTGAAGTCGCCCGGACCCACGAATGTCGCCGCGTTGCCCTCGATGACGCCCCCGTTCTTCAGCCCGATGAAGGCGATGAACAGCCCGACGCCGCACGTGACGGCGATCTTCAGGCCGAGCGGGATCGAGGCGATGATCTTCTCGCGCACCCCCGTGACCGAAAGCGACAGGAAGATGACGCCGTTGACGAACACCATCCCGAGCGCCTCGCTCCACGGCACGCCATCGGCCAGGCATATCGTGAACGTGAAGAAGGCATTGATCCCCATACCGGGCGCCATGGCGATCGGGTAGTTGGTGAAGAGCGCCATCAGCGTCGTCGCGACGGCGGCCGTGATGGCAGTAACCGTGACGAGGGCGCCGTGGTCCATCCCGGTGTTTGCCAGGATCGACGGGTTGACCGCGAGGATGTAGGCCATCGCCGCGAAGGTCGTCAGTCCCGCCTGGAATTCCCGAAAGGGCGTTGAGCCGCGGTTTTCGAGTTTGAAGAAGCGGGATACCATGCGCGTGGGCAGGGCAGTGTGTGGCGTATTGCTCGCGCGCGTGCAACGACAGTTTTTGGTTCAAATCCCGCCCCGGCCAAGCGAGACTGCCCGCCATGAGCAACCCCGAATCAAAGCTGGCCGAGCTAGGCCTTTTTCTTCCCCAGCCCCCGGCCGCGGCCGGCAGCTATGTCCCGAGTGTCCAAACGGGCAACCTCCTGTACTGCGCGGGCACGCTCCCCATGCTGGCGGGGAAGCTGACCCACACGGGCCAGGTCGGGCGCGAGCAGTCGGTTGAAACGGGCGCCAAGGCGGCCGAGGCCTGCGCCCTGAACACGATGGCCAACATCAAGGCGGCGCTCGGGTCCCTGGACAGGGTGGCCCGGGTCGTCTTCGTCAGCGGCTACGTGAACGCCGTCGACGGGTTCGCGGACAGCCCGGCGGTCATCAACGGGGCGAGCGACCTTTTCGTGAAGGTGTTCGGCGACGCGGGCCGACACGCCCGGGCCGCCGTCGCCGTGAACGGGCTTCCCCGGGGGGCGACGGCGGAGATCCAGGTCGTCGTGGAGGTTCGCGACTAGGACAGGCGCCTCTCGTAGAGGATCGTGCCGGGCTCCTTCCCTGGCCCGGCGAGTGCGAAACCGTTCTTCTCGAGGACGCGGATCGACGCCGCGAGCTCCGGAAACGTGTGCGCGCACACGGTGTCGACCTCGCCCGTCGCCCGGCTCCAGTCGAGGAGAAGCCCCACGGCGCGCGTGCCCAGGCCGCGCCCCTGGTGCGATTCGACGAGAGAGTAACCGATCTCGACCCGGCGGCCCTCGGGCCGGCCCATGAAGCCGAAGACCCCGATCAGGTCCGGCTCGCCGGCAGTCTCAAGGAGCACGTACCACTTGGCCCATGGAAAGAGGCCGGGGTCGGCCTCCAGGCGGCCGACCCAGTAGCCGAGGGTGTCGTCGGTCAGGGGCGGCGGCCACGTCCCGGGGGGCCTTGCGCTCAGGGCCGCGGCGAGATCGATGCCGTCCAGGCGCTCGATGCGGGCGAGGTGGAGCGTGGCGGGCACCATGAGGAGCCCGCCGCCGCGTATCGAAAGGGATGGGTTCATGAGGGAAGACTTAGGCGTTGCGCTTGCGCCCCCCGCGGGGGCGCGGACATGCCCCCGGCTCTCGGCAGTCGGTCCGGGCGGCTGGCTTTTCCCTAGGCAGGTACGGCGCAGGTCTTCAGAGGCAGGAGCCCGAGATTGCGCAAGAAACGCACGCCTGTAGCAACACCGTTGTTGCCCGGCGGGCGCGACCCCGGTCTTCTCCAACGACCCGATATCGGCGCGGGCCGCCCAGGCGCTTCTACGGTGTGATGGTGTTTATCGCTTCCTTGCCCCTGCGGCGATACACGCTGAAATCGCGCTTATCGGTCGTGTACACAACGGCCTTGGGTAAGATTTCACTCAGACGCACGATGCATGCATCGGCCAGCTGCATCTTGGGATATATGTCCATCAGTGCGGCGAGAGACTGCGCCTCGGAAGGGAGAAGGTGCTCCACGCGGAGGGCACCCCGACGCACCATTTCCATCAGCCGCGGGCCGGACCCTTGTGCGAGATACCCCGATTCGGCGAGGACGGCCTCGCATGTCACGAGACTGCCGTGGATAAGGTTGAATTGCTCCTTTGCCCATGCGTGGTACTGGTCGGACGCGTCCAGGAACCCGACGAGCAGTCCGGTGTCGGCGATAAGGGTCACGGCCGATTGCGCCCAAATCCGCTCAGATCCTTGACCCGGACGCCCGTGTGGAGCGAACCGCAGAGGTCGTTCAGCTGGCTGCCGAGGGCCGGGCCGGTCCCTTCCGAGCGAAAGATGAATCTCCGTCCGTTCCGGTCCCCAACGACGAGCTCGTTTCCGTTGGCCACAAGCTTCTTGTAGCTTGAGAACTTCCTTACGAAATCGCGCGATGTGACCATTTTTGCCATGTCATGCATCGATGTCAGACATTGCCTGAAAGTCAATCATTTCCGATTGCATCCCGGGACTGCCCTGATGGCTGTGCGTTTACCCCCGCGAGTGCGCAAAAAACGCCCGCCTGTGGCAACACCGTTGTTGCCTGGCGGGCGTCGAAGGACGGAAGGCGCTTAGCGCCAATACCCGCGGATGTAGACCCGGGTACCGCCCCGGTTCACGTAGCGGGGGCCGATCCAGACGGCGCCGGAGTGCGGCGGGCGGGCGTAGTGGCCGCGGTACCAGACCCAGCGGCTGCCGTACCAGTGCCAGTAGCCGCCGACCCAGAAGTAGCCCGGCCCGGGGGCGATGCCGACCACCTCGGTGTAGGGGGCGGGCGGCTCCTGCGCGACGACGACCTCGGAGGGCTCGGTGTAGACTTCAGCAGACGGCGGGGGCGGGGGAGGCGGGCCGTACGGGCGCACGGCGACGACGCAGCCCGTCATGAGGGCGCAGGCGGCCGCGAGGGCCGCCGGCAGGAGCGCCGCCCGCAGGTGTCGCACATAGGGGAAAACGGTGTCGGAGGGATTCATGGTATTGTGTATGATATACAAAACCATAGACGCCCAACCGCGGGAAAAGTTACGCGATCGTCTTCGACAGGACGCGCGCGTTGCGCCCGTTGTCCTCGTAGAGCTTGAGCCGGGCCTCGGGCAGGATCTCCTTCGTGCTCTCCTCGAACCCGCACACGTTGCTGAAGAACCCGAAGCTCTGCGTCGAGAGCGCGATGATGCGCTTCGCCCCGCGCTCCTTGGCCTGCAGGCAGGCGTATTCGACCATCTTCTTGCCGATCCCCCGGTTGTGGTAGAACGGCAGCACGTAGAGCGATCCCACCTCGGCCGTCTCCGGCTGGTCGGGATAGAACATCAGGGTCACGCACGCGATGATGGCCTCGTCCACCTCGAAGAGGAAGAACTGGTCGATGTTCTTCTCGATCGCCTGCTGCGTGCGGTGGATCAGCTCCTCGCGCCTGACGGCGTTTCTAGTGAGGTTGTACAGGAGCCGTGCGTCGCGCCGGGTGGCCTTTCGGATCTGCTGGTAGTCGTTGCCGTAGACGAGCGAGCCGACGCCCTCGTTGGAAAAGATCTCGTTGAGGAGGCCGTCGAACACGCGCCCGTCGACAACGTGGACCCGCGGCGTCCCCGTCTCGATCGCGCGTATGGCGTGCGTCACCTTGCTCCTGCTCGAGTCCGCGATCTTCTCGGGGTGCTCGGTGAGGAGGGTGCGCAGGGCGTCGACCGAGATCTCGCGCGTCACGCCGCCCTCGATCTCGAGGCCCGCGTTCGGCGCGAGGTAGATGATCTTCGTCGCGTGGAGCGCCTCGGCCATCTCGGAGGCGAGGAGGTCGGAGTTGACCCGCAGCGATTTGCCGTCGGGCCCGAAGGCGACGGGCGAGACGAGCGGCACCACCTGGCGCTCGATGAGGGCGTTGATCAGCTCCTTGTCGATCCTGTCGACCTTGCCGGTCAGCTGCTGGTCGACGCCCTTGATGATGCCGACCGGGACCGCGCGCACCGCGTTCGTGATGACGGCCTTCAGCGAGCTGCCCGTCAGGCCCTCGAGGATGACATGCGAGACGCGCGACGAGGCGCGGATCGCAAGGTCGAGCGTCGCCGCGTCCGTGACACCGGTGCCGTCGCTGTTGGAGATGGGGATGCCGCGCAGGGCCGAGAGCTCCTGGAGCTGGTGGCCGACGCCGTGCACCAGGACGACCTTGATCCCGAGGCTTCGCAGGACGGCGATGTCGACAAGGAGGTTCCCGAAATTCTCGTCCGCCACGATCGACCCGTCGATCGCGATCACGAAGATCTGGCCTTGGAAACGCGGGACGTACTGGAGGATCCCGCGCAGGTCCGTGGGCTTAATCGTCGTCGTCTGTGCGGCCGCGGCCTGCGAGGGCGCGGGCTGGGGTGGGGGTGGCTGGCCGTTTCCGGTGGACATGGGCAGGTTCGCGTTCTCATGGAAGTCGCCCCGCACGTCAAGGGACCTCTGCGGTCGACCGCGGCGGCCGTCACCCCGAAGGCGGCGCGAAGAGGTCGACCGGCTTCCCTATCGGAGCCACAAAGACGAAGGGAACTCGGACGAAGGTCCTCGCGGGCGAGCCCCCAATCTCGCCGGGCCGGAACCGCCACCTGAGGACCGCCTCGAGCGCGGACGCGTCGAACCGGCCGTCGGCCGAGTTGATGACCCGCGCGGCCTCGACCCGCCCCTTCTCGTCGACGACAAAGGAGACGTCGACCGTCACTTTTGCACCCGGCGCGAGGAGCACCCCACTCGGGTAGTCGGGGAATACGCTGGAGACAAGCTGCGGGAGCTTCGAGTAGGAGTCGTCCCGCTGCAGAAATGCGGCATAGAGGGGAGCATCGATCCAAAGCCCGAGCATCTCCTCGAACTCGCCGCCCGACGGGCGGTGCGCGGTGGAGTCCCCCGACTCCCGCTCGTACTGGCGGTTCGCCCTCGTCAGGTCCTCGGCTCCCTGGAGACTGACTCCCATCATGCCAAGCGCCCGCCTGCCCCCGGGCCCCGCCTCGGGAATCGGCAGCATGTCGACGTGGAACGGAACCTTCAGGAGCGCCTTTTCGGTCGTGATCCTGCAGACCATGCGCGCGCCGGCGGGCAGGGCGTAACCCATGCGGTAGATGTCGAACCGCCTGCCGGGGTGCCCGGGCAGCCCGCTCGAATGGTAGTTGCCGGCGTGGTTGTACCTCAGGGGGCTCCCGTCCGGCGCCTCGAAGTCAACGCTGACCAGGCGATCGTCCCTGTCGTCGACCGCGACCGCGACGTCGCCGTCCTCCATCTCGATCTTCCTGAAGAAGCCCGGAGGTGGATGCGATGGCCCAAAGAGGGGGCCCGAGTCATAGTCCTGGGGTCCGCCGGGCGCCTTTGCGCCTGCGGCCGCGGCGGCGGACGCCCGGTCGTAGGCCGCCACGGTGATCCCGGCGGCCGCAAGCTCCGGGGAGTCGACGGGCGAGCCGAGCTTGGAGGGCAACGCCTCGATGACCGCGGTCGATAGGGGATCCAGGTCGGGGACGATGAATTCCATGACGCCGGAGACCGAGCGGATGAACCTCGCGTCCTTCGAGAGGCCCCATAGCGAGAAGGCGATCGGCTCCCTCGAGGTCATGTCCTTGGAATTGTCCACGCGGCCCACGGAGACCGTGTGGAACGCATTCGTCGTCTGCTGCTCGAGGGCGGCGCCGGTGTCATCCTCGGCGTGGGAGACCGTCACCCTGCCTGCAAGGATCCGTGCCCCGCCGGGGCCAAACGGCTCCAGGCTGACGAGCATGCCCTTCTCGCCGGTTCGCAGGTTCACCGTGCGCTCGCCCGAGATCTGGAACTGGGCCACCCCGGGCAACGGCGCCGCCGCAAGAGTGCACCCGCACAGGGCCAGGACCGCGGATGCCCGGACGGGGTTCATGGGTCCGGCGCTAACGCACCGTGAGCGTCCACGAGCGCGAGGCGCGCTCACCGACGAGGACGACCCGGTACTTGCCGGGCTTCAGGCTTCCGGGAGGGACCTGCAGGAGCGCCGTCCCGTCGCGGGTCCTCGCCAGGAGGCCCGAGTCCAGGCGCTCGAAGTCCGCGACAATCACGATCTCGCCCTCGCGCTCATAGAGGTGGGCCCCCGAGAGCTGCCGCTTGTTGTCCGGGATCGTGTACGCCAGGCCGATGGGGTAGTCGATCCCCGAGACCGCGGTCGGCGCCGCCGAGACGGAGTCGATCTCAAGGGGCAGGAGGGGGGTCTCGACGAGCGTCTTGCGCAGCTCCTCGGGCAGGCCGCCCGGGGCGGGCGAGGTCGCGACCCCCGAAGGGGGGATGGCCTCGGCGGGCCGGCTGGCCTCGATCGAGACCCGGTGGTAGCCCGCCTTCAGGAGCCGGATCACGTCCGCCCGGTCGCGCATGTCCTGGTAGGGCCGGAAGGCCGGCCCGGGCCTGCGGAAGTGCAGGGTCAGGTAGGTGTAGAGCGGGATGAAAACGACGATTGCGACCACGATCCACTTCATGGGCCAGGGTTTGCGGTCCTTTCGGGCGGCGGTCATAGGTTCCCGTGAAGGCCAATTCGGTCGCGGGCAATTGGCAACAAACGTTTTCGCGTGTTGCCAATCGAGCCCTCCCTTTCTTGGCTGTCCCGCTCACATGAAATTCTGGTCGCGCTACTTTATACCCACGCTGAAGGAAAGCCCTGCCGACGCCGAGATCGCCTCGCACAAGCTCCTGATCCGCGCCGGCCTTGTCCGCAAGCTCGGCGGGGGCCTCTACACCTACCTTCCGCTGGGGCACCGCGTGATGCAGAAGATCTCCCGGATCTGCCGCGAGGAGATGGAGCAGGCGGGGGCGATCGAGCTGTCGATGCCCCATATCCACCCGGCCGAGTTCTGGGCCGACGGCCCGAGGTGGGGCCCGGTGCGCGAGATCATGTTCCGGGCGGACAGCGCCGGGGACGGCAAGCGCGCGCCTAGGGAGCCCGAGTTCGTGCTCGGTCCCACCCACGAGGAGGTCATCACGCCGCTCATCAAGGGCGAGATCACCAGCTACCGCGACCTGCCGAAGAGCTTCTTCCAGATCGGGACCAAGTTCCGAAACGAGATCCGGCCGAGGTACGGCCTCATGCGCGCTCGGGAGTTCGTCATGATGGACGCGTACTCCTTCGACGCCGACGATGAAGGCGCCGTCCGCAGCTACATGGCGATGAAGGCGGCCTACGAGTCGTTCTTCAAGAGGATCGGCACCCACGCGATCTCGGTCGAGGCCGACACGGGGGTCATGGGCGGAAGCTTCTCGCACGAGTTCATGATTCCCGCCGAGGTGGGCGACAACGACCTCTTCTACAACGAGGAGAGCGGCTACGCCGCGAACCGCGAGAAGGCCCGCAGCGCCCTCGTTCCCGAGGGCCTGGCCGACGCGGCCCCGGCCGGGGCGCTTGAGCAGTTCGCAACCCCGGGCGTCGTGACCATCGCTGCACTCGAGGCAGCGCCCTACGGCGTCGCCGCCGACAGGCAGTTCAAGACGCTCGTCATGATCGGCGACGGCAAGCCCTTCGCGGTCGTCCTGCGCGGCTGCGACGAACTGGAGGAGGCCAAGCTCGGCTCCCTCGGGTTCACGCTCGTAAGGCCAGCGACCCCGGAGGAGATCGAGCCCGTCATGGGTGCGAAGCCCGGGAGCCTGGGCACCGTCAAAGGGACGATCAGGGACCTGCCGAAGCTTGCCGGGATCTACGCCGACCACGCCATCCGGCTCGTCGGCAACGGGACCACCGGCGCCAACCGCGACGGCTTCCACATCCGCAACGTGAACGTCTCCAGGGACCTCGAGATCACGAAGTTCGGGGACTTCCGGCGCGTCCAGGCCGGCGAGCCCGACCCCGTCGGGGGCAGGCCCCTCCTGGTCAAGCGGGGGATCGAGGTCGGGCACATCTTCAAGCTCGGGACAAAGTACTCGGAGCGGATCGACGCCGGCTACACCGACGACAAGAAGGAGAAGCACCTCTTCATCATGGGCTGCTACGGGATCGGGATCAGCCGCACGCTCCAGGCGGTCATCGAGCAGAGCCACGACGCGGACGGGATCATCTGGCCCTGGGCCATCGCCCCGTTCCAGGTCCTCGTGTGCCTGCTGGACCCCCAGGACGCGGAGGCGACCCTGATCGCCGCGAGGCTGGCGGCCGCGGCGGGAAGGGCCGGGGCGGACGTCCTCGTCGACGACCGGGCCGAGAGGCCCGGCGTCAAGTTCAAGGACGCGGACCTGATCGGGATTCCGCTTCGCATCACCGTCGGGGGCCGCGGGATCAAGGAGGGCGTCGTCGAATTGAAGTGGCGTGGGGCCAAGGAATCGCTCAAGATCCCTCTCAATGAATCGGAAGCCAAGGTTGAAGCGGTTGTCCGCGAGAAAGCCTGAGCGGGGGCCCGGAGGCCCCAAAATTCGTGCCTGAGTCCCGTTCCCACACGCGCACGGAGACCCGGGCTTCGGCGGAGCTTCAGGTGGAGAATTCCTGGCGGGTCGTCGTCCTGAACGACCCGGTGAACCTGATGTCCTACGTGGTCATGGTCTTCAAGAAGGTCCTGGGGTTCGACGAGACCAAGGCCCGCAAGCACATGCTCGAGGTCCACGAGCTCGGGCGCTCGGTCGTGTGGGTCGGCGTCCGCGAGACGGCCGAGGCGCACGTCTTCGCGCTCCAGCAGTGGCACCTGACCGCGGTCCTCGAGTCCGATGAAGCGCGTTGAGGTGAAGCTTAGCCTGCCGGTCGTGGCGCCGCTCTTGGACGTGATCCGGGAGCTGTCGTCTGAGCTCAACAAGTCGCTCGCCGCGCCCCAGGCCCTCCACGACCTGGACCAGGATTTCCGGGGGGCCTGGATCAACGAGCTGCTCGAGGGGCAGAACCAGGACCAGCGGGCGCTCCTCTCCCTCTTTGACGCCCAGTTTTTCACGGAAGGCGTCGTCGCCTTCGACGAGGTGAACGCCGAGCCGATCGTCAGGGCCTGCACCGCCTTCCGCCTGCAGCTGCGCGAGCGGCGGCTGAAGTCGCTCAGCGACGAGGCCCTCGAGACGGGGGAGATCGACATGACCGGGCTCGAGGAGCCGGTCAGGAAGGCCTTCATGTGCTACCTTTTCCTGGCGACCGTGCAGGAGCTCATCATCCAGCACCTGGACTCGAGCATCATAGGGTCCTAGGGCCCGGGCGGCGGCAGGCCATTTTCTTTGACGATCCCGGAGAGGGCCGCAGATCCAGAGCTTCAATCGTTTCCACCATGAAAACCCCGCATTCGGAAAGTCCCGTGTCGCGCCGCGCGTTCCTGGGCCAGCTCTCGGCGGCAGCGGCGCTGCTTGCCGCCCCGATTCGGTCGCGCGCCTCGGACGCGCCCCCCCGCAGGAAGCTCGGCGTCGCGCTCGTCGGGCTCGGCCGGTATTCGACGTACCAGCTTGGGCCCGCGCTTCGAAAGACCGCTCTCTGCCGGCTCTCGGGGGTTGTGACCGGGGACCGCGTCAAGGGGGAGAAATGGGCGCGCGACTACGGCTTTCCCGAGGCGAACATCTTCGGGTACGACTCGATGGAGCGGATGGCCGGCAACCGCGACATCGACGTCATCTACGTCGTGACGCCGAACAGCGTGCACGCCGAGAACTGCATCGCGGCCGCCAAGGCCGGCAAGCACGTCATCTGCGAGAAGCCGATGGCGACCTCGGTCGCCGACTGCGACTCGATCATCTCGGCGTGCCGCGATGCCGGCGTCCGGCTGACCGTGGGCTACCGGCTCCACTACGAGCCCCACCACGCCGAGTTCGCACGGCTCGCCAGGGAGAGGGTCTTCGGCCCCTTCATGCGCATGGCGGGGGCCAACGGCTTCGAGATGGGCTCCTCCTCGAGGGCCAGGACCGACTGGCGCCTCGACAGGCGCCTGGCGGGCGGGGGCCCGCTGATGGACATGGGCGTCTACGTGGTGCAGGCCGCCTGCATGGCCAAGGCGGAGGCCGCGCCGGTCTCCGTCACGGCGAGGTTCGGCCCCGTGACGCTTCCCGAGGTCTTCTCCGAGGTCGAGGAGTCGATCGAGTGGACGATGGAGTTCGCGGACGGGGCGCAGGCCCGCTGCCGCGCAAGCTACGCGGAGCAGGTATCGAACTTCCGCGCGGAGGCGGACCATGGCTGGGCGCAGCTCGAGGATCCGGCCTTCTACTACGAGGAGCCCTTCCTCACGACGTCGCGCGGGAGCGTGGAGCGGCCCAAGGTGAACCACCAGGTGGTGCAGCTGGACGGGATGGCCGCAGAACTGCTCGAGGGGCGGCCCTCGCTCGCCCCCGGCGAGATGGGCCGGCGCGACATGGCGATCGTGGAGGCCATCTATGCGGCGGCGAGGAGCCGCGGGCGGGTGGACGTTAGGGCGTGACCCGGGGCGGGACGCCCCGGGCCGCTAGGCCGGCCCCGCGGCGCCGTCGAGGCTTTGCCGGACCGTCCTTGCCAGGTCGTCCGATCCAAACGGCTTCGCCAGGAACCCGACGTTGGCGCCCCAGCGCTCCTTGGCCTTGAGGATCTCCGCGCTGTAGCCGCTCATCAGGATGATCCTGAGCCCGGGCTTCGACTGCCTCAGGGTCTCCCCGAGCCGCAGTCCGGTCATGCCGTTTGGCATGACCATGTCCGAGAGCAGGAGGTCGACCCTTGCGGAGTGCTCCTCCCACAGGCGCATCGCGCTCGGGGTGTCGACGGCCACGAGGAGGCGGTAGCCCAGGCGCTCCAGCATCTTCGTGGCGACCTTGCGCACGACCTCCTCGTCCTCGACCAGGAGGATGGTTTCCGTGCCGCGCATGGCCTGGGCGGCGGCCGGGGCGCGCACACCCGGCGCGGAGGGGCCCGCGGCGCAGGGAAGGTAGATCCGGAACGTCGTGCCCCTGCCGACCGCGCTTTCGACCTCGATCCAGCCCCGGTGCTGGTGGACGATGCCGTACACCGAGGAGAGCCCGAGGCCCGTGCCCTGGCCGACACCCTTCGTCGTGAAGAACGGCTCGAAGATCTGCTCCATGACCTCGGGGCTCATGCCGATCCCGGTGTCCGTGACCCGCAGGCATGCGAAACGCCCCGGCCTGGCCTCCTGGCGGGCCCTTGCGCCCTCGGCGTCGAACTCCACGAGGGTGATGGCGAGCGTCAGCGTGCCGCCCTCGGGCATGGCATCGCGCGCGTTCACACACAGGTTCATGACCATCTGGTCGAGCATCCCCGGGTCGGCCTCCACCCAGGCGTCCGTGGCATCCGACTGCATCCGCACCGTCACCTGCTCGCCGAGGAGGCGCCCGAGCATCTTCATGACCTCGCCGACGACCACGTTGAGGTTCAAGGTGTTGAACTGCATCACCTGCTTGCGAGCGAAGACGAGCAGTTGCCGCGTGAGGTTGGCGGCGCGCCGGGTCATGGACTGGAGGTCGTCCAACTGGGACCTCGCGGCCTCCGGCACCGCCGACTGCCTCAACTCGCCCAGGCTGAGCATCATCGCGGTCAGGATGTTGTTGAAGTCGTGGGCGACGCCCCCGGCGAGGGTGCCGATGACCTCCATCTTCTGGGCCTGGCGCAGCTGCTCCTCGAGGGCCTTGCGCCCGGTGACGTCCTCCACCATCGACATGACGCCGAGGAGGGCCCCGCTGTCGTCGGTTAGGGCGGCGTTCGTCCACTCGCACCAGATGACCTTGCCGGACTTGGTCGCGTTGCGGGTGGTGTGGTGGGCGCCCCTTCCCGGCGCGGCGCCCGGCATCCAGAACGCCTCGCCGGTGCCGGGGGCGCCCTTCGGCACGATCAAGTCCTCGGCCCCCTTACCCAGGGTCTCATCGGGCGTGTAGCCGAAGATGCGCTCGGCCGAGGGGTTCCACTTCTGCACGCGGTGGTCCGGCCCCCAGACGATGCAGGCTATCGGCATCAGCTCGAATTCGAGCTGCAGGCGCCCCTCGCTCTTGCGAAGGGCCATGTCGGCGAGCTTGCGCTCCGTGATGTCGCGGGAGACCCCGACCAGCCCGATGATCTTGCCGTTCGCGTCGCGCAGCGGCGACTTCGCCGCGAAATACGCGCGGGGCTGGCCGGCGACCGTAAGGAACTCCTCCTGCGTCTGGGCCTCCCCGCTCGAAATCACGCGCTCGTCGACCGTCCGCAGCCTTTGCGCGGCCTCGGGGGAGCTCAGCTCGGCGTCGGAGCGCCCGATGATCTCGGAGGCGGGCCGCCCGTAGGCCCTGGCTCCGGCGGAATTGATTATCCTGAAGCGCCCGGCCACGTCCTTGACGAAGATCGAGTCCGTCGTGGCCTCGATCACGGAGCGCAGGAGGTCATAGCTCGCCTGAACCCCCGCCTCGCTTGCCTGGAGCTTCGCCGTGCGCTCGGCCACAAGCCTCTCCAGGCGCGCGTTCTCGCGGCGGTGAAAGAGGCCGACGAGCCAGACCGACAGACCGAAGACGCCGAGGACCGACGCCGCGTAGAGTGCGAACGCCACGGGCGTGCGGTACCAGGGGGGCCTGATCGTGAAGCCGAGGGTCGCCTCCTGACCGAGGAGGTTGCCGGATCGGGGGATGACGTGCAGGACGTAGCGGCCCTCCTTCAGGCGGTCGAAGACGGCCGAGCCGCTGCCCCCGACGCCGCTCAGTCCCGCCCCGGCGCCCTCAACCCTGACCTCGAACGAGACCGGCTCGCCGAACGGGTGGCCCGGCGCGACAAAATGCACGGCGAGCGAGTTCTCGGCGTAGCTGAGCGAGGGGAGGGTGCCCGCGGCGTTGAACACGGTGCGGTTGGTTCCGGGGAACGTGACGCGCGTGATGAGCGCCCGGAGCGGGGCCGGCGGCGCGGCCGGCATCGCCGGGTCGTACCGGGAAAGCCTGCGGTCGCCGATCATCCAGACGACCCCGCCCGCCTCGGGAACATACGTCCACGGCTGCAGCCCCGCGGGCATCCTCTCGTTCAGGTTGCTCAGGACGCCGCCCTTCTCCTGGAGCACCTGGGGTCCGGGCTTGGCCGTGAACCACAGGCGCCCGAGACCGTCGCCCATGGGGCGGCCGTTGCAGTCATCGAGTCCCGAGACAAGCCGCGCGAAGGCGGCGTCGGGAACGAACTGGCGCGTGGGCTCGTCAAAGCGCAACCACTGGTTCGCCACGTTGAAGTTGGCGACGCCGTCGATCTCAAAGGCCCTCACCCAGCTGTTGGGAAGGCCGTCCCTCCCCGAGAAGAGCTCGAGTGAGGGGACGCCGCCGGTCAGGGTGACGAGCCCAACGCGCCCTGCGCCGAGCTCCAGCCAGACGCGGCCCTGCCCGTCCACGATCGAGGAATGGATGTGCGCCAGGTTCGGGGCGGGTATCCGCTCGAGATCGAATCCCGCGTCCGTGGGGCGCATCCACCCGATCTCGCCGACGGCCCCGTAGAGGTAGCGGCCGTCGACGGGCGTGGGGGAGAGGACCCGCAGGTCCATTGTCTCCTGGGCGAAGGGGGTCCAGGCCGCGCCCGCGCGAAAGAATGCGCCGCGCTCGGTCCCGGCGACGGGCCTTCCCGGCAGCGACGAGAAGCTTGAGACAAAGCGCCCGGGGGGCGTGTCGACCACCAGGCGGGCCAGGCGTCCATCCTCGTCGTAGACCCCGCGCAGCATCTTCTCCGAGCTGCAGATCCAGAGGTCCCCGTCGACCCGGTGGACCGTCGGGCTTGCGACCCCCACCCCGATCAACGGCTCAAAGTTGGAGACCCTGGCGGGGAACTCGATCCGCAGGACCCCATCGTCGACGAGGCCCCAGACTGAGCCGCCCTGGGCGGGGAGCAGGCGCTTAACGTGCGCGAGGCGCTGGTCGAGGCTGCTTTCGAGTGTCTGCACGGCGCGGCCCGTCCGGTCGAAGAAGACGACGCCCGTGTTCTCGATCGCGGCGACATAGAAGCCCTTGTCCAGGGCGCACAGGTCGTTGATCCTCCCGTCGCCCGAGAGGATGCCACGCGTTCGGAAGGGTCTCATTTTCTGGCCATCGAACAGCTGCAGCCCGCGGCCCTCGGTGCCGACAAGCATCAGCTTCTCGCCGAAGGGGATGCTGGAAGTGATCGTGTTCTTCGAGGTGACCTGGTCAGGAGCGAAAACATTCTGGATGGCCCCGTCCTTCTCCCGGACCAAGTGCCCGTCGCTCAGGTCGCTGATGTACATGGCGCCCCGGAATGTGAAAATGCCCCCGATCGACTCGGCCGCGCCAAGGGCACGCGCCTCGCGGCCGGGCCGCCAGGAGATGACGGAACCGCTCTCGCTGTGCCAGAGCCAGTCGTCGCCGGCCTCGATCATCCTCAGGGGCACAGGGCGGTCGCGCCCCTCTTTAGCGGGCCACGGTGCCACGAATTGCGTGTGCCACTGCCCGTTGTCGTCGAAGACGACCCGGGCGAATCCCCCCTTCGAGCCGAAATAGATCTGTCCGTCCGCGTCGACCGCGCAGCCTGGAAGGGCCATCTCGCTTTGCTGCCGGGGAATCGCCTCCCACCGGACGCCGTCGCCAAGGACCAGCTGCCCCAGTGTCACCACGAGGAGCCGACCGTCCGGCATCATGTGGATGTCCGTGGGGGCCGAGTCGAGTCCGAGCGCCTCCTGTCCGAGTATGACGAACGGGGGTGCGCCCGCCTCGACGCGGCCGTTCGGCGCAGGGTCCATGAGCTGGCTCGACGCCTGCACGGACAAGGGAGACGCGAGCAGGAGAAGCGCAACTACCGCCCGGTCTCTCAATCTGCGCGCACGGAGCGGACCCGGGGATTCGCGATTCTTGGGGCCGGCGGTTCCGACACGGGCCCAGTGTGCTTTTTCAGATATCGGCAATCGTGAGATCGGCGTTACTGTATGAGCGCAATAGCTGGGACCATGGGGGAGCTTGCCCTCGCACCTGAAAGGGTCAAGCGCGGCAGTCTGCATGGAAATCCCGACCTCGCGCGCCGAACTCGCTCCGCTTCAAACCTGACGATAGACATCCCCGCGGTGTCCGACCTTGATTACCGCGACGATGAGCACGGAATCCTTAATCTCGTAGACGATCCTGTAGTCGCGTTGCCTTATCCGGTAGTAATCCCGTCCCGGGAGTTTGACGCAACCCATGGGTCTGGGATCGATCTGGAGCGCGGAAATCTTTTCGGTGATCCGACGGAGATCCGAGTTCGGGATTCCCTTAATATCCTTCTTTAAGGAAGGGAGGATCAATACCTCATATCTTCCCACGGCTTTTCAGCTCCTTCAAGAAGGACGAATAGGTGACGGGCTTCTCCTTCTTCCGGGTTTCAATTGCTTTCAGGTCCTCGAGGTCGTCCTCCAAAGAATCTCTCACCGCAACATTCACGAGGTGGGAAATGCTCAGATCGCCCTCGAACGCCTTAATCTTAAGCGCCCTATGCAGGCCGTCATCAAAATATATGGTCGCGCGTTTCATGACGCACCAACGGTAACGTCATGACGTCAAACGGCAAATGCCGTCGGGAGTTTCCCTTGTACGGCAATTCCTCGACCGGTTTAGGCCAGCCCTTCAATGAGCGCGCAGGCCCTCTCGGAGGCCGCGGCGGCATCGATGCGCGGCGCAAATTCCCGACATCGCTCCCTGATTTCGGGCGAGGCAACAAGCTTTGCGATCGTTCGGGCCGCGGCCGCTCCGCGGTACCTCCGTGCAGTGAGTCCAAAGCCGAGACCCAAGAGCTCGATCCTCCGGCCGTTGTCCGGCTGATCGTGGGCGTTGGCGACGACCAGGTGGGGTACGCCTGCCCTGACCGCCTGGGCCAGGGTCCCGATTCCACCGTGATAGACGATTGCCGCGCAACGCGGCAGCACGCGGCTGAAGGGAAGGTAGGAGAACGCCTTGATTCCCGAGGGAAGGCTCTTGGGAAGCTGGTCCGGGTGGTTCGTCACCAGCATGGCCCGCAGCCCGCCCGCATGGCACGCCTCCACCGTCGTTCGGAAAAAATCCCCGCGGTCGGTGGCCGCCGAACCCGGCGTGACGAGGAGGGGAGGGGGTCCCTCCTCGAGGAAACGGTCGGCCTCGCTGTGGGCCTCCGGCAGGCCCCCGTCGTCGTGCATGAGGAAGCCCGTTAGGTGGGTGTTCGGGGGCCAGTCGGCCTGCGGCGCGGCAAACCAGTCGGGGAAGAGGCCAAGGACAAGCTGGGGAGAATGCAGGTAGGCGCCGAAGATCCCGCGGACCGCGGGAAGACCCAGGGTGGACCTGAACGAGTTCAGTTCCGGCGCGATCCACCGGTCGACAAAGACCGTGTCCATGACCCAGAAGAGCGCCCGCTTCACCACCCGCGGCATGCCGGGTCCCATGTTGACGCCCCCGAGAAGTCCGTTGTCGATGTGGCTGCGGATGACGCTCGGCTGCAGGTGGAGGGTCGCCGTCGGAACCCCGAGGCGGTCCTGCGCCACCCGGGCCCCGAGGCAGAGGGTCGTCGCGGCGACGACCGCCCCGGGCCCCCGGTGCCCCTCGATGATTTGGTACAGGCGCCGGATGTTCGGGAGGATGGCGCCCTCCACAATGCACGAGAACCCCCGGGTCGGGTGCCAGAGCCGCGGGTCCCGCATGAGGGTCTCGGCCTCCGCGCGTGTCCCCAGGGCGATGAAGTCGAGGCCGTTCGCGCGGACCTGGGCCTCAAAGAGCTCGTTTGTCGCGAGCGCAACCCCATGGCCCCGGGCCCTTAGCGCGCGCCCCAGGTCGATCACGGGGTGCACGTCGCCGGAGCTGCCGATGGCCGCCAGGAGAATGCGCAAGGGCATACTTGACGGTGGGCCGACATCTCCCAGACTCAAGAACAGACACCCTGCAGTGTTCGAGGTGCTTTCAATAACCGCTCTTTGCCTTGGAAACATTACGGGAGCCGAAACCGCCGCGGGAGCTGCTAGGCCGTAAACCGGAAAGCAAACACCGTGACGGAGGCGCCCACCTTGACATGAAAAGGTCCTGAGCCTTTGGGCATACGGCACAGGCGGGGTGTCTATCTCTTTCCTTCCAGCCTAAAATCATGTCACTCAATACTTACCTCGTGCTGCACCTGAGCTCGGTCATCGTGCTCCTGGGCTACACGTTCTACGCCTTCGCCGCCCCGGCGGAGACCCGCAAGCGGGTCCTTATGATCACGGGCGTCGCGGCGCTGCTGATCCTGGTGACGGGCTTTGGCATGCTCCACCGCCTTCAGCTCGGGTTCCCCGGCTGGGCCATCGTGAAGTTCGTCTGCTGGCTGGGGCTCTCTGCGATGACGGGCATGGCGTACCGCCGCCGCGCGAAGGCCGACCTGTTCATGCTGATCACCTTCGCGCTCGCGATCACCGCGGTGGCGATGGCCGTCGTCCGACCGTTCTAGAGGGGCGGGGCCCATGGACGGCACGCTCTGTGGCGTCTGGATCGACCGCGGGGGCAAGGCCTGGGTGTCGCGCTCGACCCCCGACGGGGGCCGACTCGAGGAGTCCGTGCCCTTCGAACCCTTTGCCTGGCTCTCTGCGAACCCCTACGGGGCCCCCGTGCCCGGAGTCGAGTTTGAGCAGCTAAAGGGCGACGCGGTCCTTGGCACCCTGGCCCGCGCCTCCTCCCTCGAGGCCTTCGAGGACCTGGTCAAGGCGGCCAGGGACTCGAGCTCGACCGCGATTGACGCTATCCGACCGCTCGAGAGCCAGTTCCTGCTCCAGAACCGGGCGCGCCTGTACGGGGACATGGCGTTCGCGAAGCTGCGGCGCTGCCAGGTCGACATCGAGACCGGATCAACCGACGGGGCCTTCAGCAACGCCGAGCGACCCGGCGACCGGGTGCTGGCGATAGGGATGCGCTTCTTTGGCGAGAACCGCCTCCTGATCCTGGAGGACATGACCGACGCGGCCGAGAGGAAGCTTTTGCTCTCGTTCAACGAGGAGCTCGCCAGGTTCGACCCCGACACGATCGAGGGCCACAACATCTTCAAGTTCGACCTGGACTACCTGAGGCAGCGCTGCCGGATGCGCCGGGTCCCGTGCGCGTGGGGGCGCTTCGGCCAGCGCGCCACGTTCCGCAGCAGCCGCCTGAAGGTGGCGGAGCGCTGGATCGACTTCCCGAGGTGCGACCTGCCGGGGCGCGCCGTCATCGATACCTATCTCCTGGCGCTCCTGGGCGACATCTCGACGCGCGAGCTCAATTCCTACGGCCTGAAGGAGGTCGCGATCCACTACGGGATCACCGACGAGGCGGAAGGGGAGCGCACCTACATCGAGGGCAGCCGGATCGCGGAAGCCTTCGCGTCCGACCGGGCCCGGTTCCGCGCGTACCTGGAGGACGACCTGAGGGAGACGGAGGGCCTGGCGGCGCTCCTCTTGCCGACGTATTTCGAGCAGGCCCGCGCATTCCCGATCCCGCTGCAGGAGGCGACGCTGCGGGGGACGACGGTCAAGATAGACCTCCTCTTCCTGGAGGAGTACTACCACGCGAGGCAATCCTGCCCCCAGCCGCCCGAGATACGGCCCTTCGACGGGGGCTACACGCGAAGCTTCAACGAGGGGGTCTTCCGCCACGTTCTGCACTTCGACGTGGCGTCGCTCTACCCGAGCCTGCTCCTGAACATCGGAAGGAACCCCTCGGACGACTCGCTCGGGGTCTTCATCCCGCTCCTTCGACACCTGCTCGAGTACCGACTCAAGTACAAGCAGCTCGCGAAGACGGCTCCGACCCAGGACGAGCGCTCCGAGGCCAGGGCGCGCCAGGCGACGACGAAGATCCTCATCAATTCCTTCTACGGGTACCTTGGCTTCTCCGGGGCCAGGTTCGGCGACGGCGACCTGGCGGCGGAGGTGACCCGGCGCGGGCGCGAGCTCCTGCAGCAATTGATCGACGAGTTCGGCCGGCACGGATGCCGCATCCTCGAGGCCGACACGGACGGGATCTACATCTCCTCCGACCTGCACTTCGACAAGCCCGAGGAGCTCCTCGCCCTCGTGGTCCCCATCCTCCCCGCGGGGATCGACCTGGAGTTCGACGGCAAGTACGACGCGATGTTCTGCTACAAGGCGAAGAACTACGCGCTCTTCGAGGGGGGGAAGGTGACGCTAAGGGGGAGCGCCCTGCGCTCGAGGGGCGTCGAGCCCTACCTCAAGAAGCTGACGGATTCCCTGATCCATTTCCTCCTGGGCGCCACGGCCGAGTCCCCGGCCGGCCTCCTCGGCGACTACCGCAGGAGGATATCCGACCTGTCGCTGCCGGTCTCCGAGGTCGCGAAGGGGGAGGTCCTCGGCATGAACCCCGACGCCTACGAGCGCTTCATCGCCGGGGGCGGCAAGCCGAGGCGGGCCTCCTCGGAGGCTGCCCTCCAGATGTCGCCGCGGCCGAGGATGGGGGACCGCGTGACCTACTACATCACCCCGAAGCAGAAGGGCAGGACGAGCGACTGGCAGCGCGCGCGGCCGATCTCGCTTTACGACCCGGTCTCTTCGCCCTACGACCCCGACCACTACGTCGGCAAGTTGGACGACTGGATCGAGCGCTACGGTAGGTTCATCGGCGTCAGCCCGCCCCCGAAGGGATCGGACAGCCGCCAGGGGGAGCTGCTCTAGGGGGCGGACTTGCTGCGAGCGACTACCCAGTCGATGATCGCCGCGTCGTTGTCGATGTTGCGCCAGACGACGCCCAGGAACTCCGAGGGCATGATGTCGTGCGCCTTGAAGAAGCGCCGGTCGCCCCCGCAGCAGTACATGAGCGTCGCCGGCAGCTCGCCGCGCAGCTTCGCCTTCGTCTTCGGGATGATCCTGGGCAGCCACTCGATCCCCTTCACGGAGTCCGTCTTCGAGGGCATGGTCGACTCGTCGAGCACCCGGGTCGACGCCGTGCCGTGCTGGACGTTCATGAAGTAGTTGTGCCGCGCGGACTCGATCAGGACCGCGTGGGCGAACCCGGGCTCGCCGCCGCCGACTTGGTCCTCGGCGTAATCGTAGAGGTGCTGGGGCGTGATGCCGTTCGAGGCGAGCCAGGCGGCCTGCGCCTTGTCGAAGTAGGTCTCGGCGCCGCGCTGGCCCTTGGCGTAGAGCGCCACCGCGTGGTCGTAGAGCTCTCGGAAGTGGATCGGGAAGTCGTAGTGCTTCATGGTACTCTTATGATATTCAAGCCGGCCGAAAATCAATGATGCGCTTGAAGCGGTCGACCTTGTCGACGACGACGTCGAGCCGGCCGTTCGCCTCGAATCGGTGGTGCTTCTTCCTGCCGACGAGGGCGTTGCCCTCCTGGTTGAGCTGGTAGTAGTCGTCGCCCAAGGCGTCGGCCGAGATGAACCCGAAGGTCATCGATTCTACAAGCTCGATGAAGAAACCGTGGCGGCGCACGTCGGTGATGACCGCGGCGAAGGCCGTGCGCTTCTTCTTGGCGAGCTCCCTCTCGAAGAACTCGAGCAGCTTGATCTTCACGCTCTCTCGCTCGGCCTCGGTCGAGTTGATCTCGGTGTTGCTCAGGTGCTCGGCAAGCTGGGTGATCCCGCGCACGTCGTGGCGGACGGCCCCGCCGCCGTCCTTGCGGCTTAGGTAGGACTGAAGGACCTGGTGCACGACCAGGTCGGAGTACCGCCGGATCGGGGAGGTGAAGTGGGTGTAGTCCTTCTTGTGAAGGCCGTAGTGGCCGTCGGGGGTCGCCCGGTAGCAGGCCTTCTTGAGGCTGCGCAGGAACTGGGTCCTGAGCGTGTAGCCCTGCGGGTGGTTCTTGAGGATCGAGAGCAGCTTGACGACCTCCTCGCGCCGGGTCAGGTCCCCGACCTTGATCCCGAAGGTCGACACGAACTGCCTGTAGTCGGAGAGCTTCTCGGCGTCGGGATTGTCGTGGACGCGGTAGAGCGAGGGCAGCCTCTGGGTGCGGGTGAGCCGCGCCACGGCCTCGTTCGCCGCGAGCATGAACTCCTCGATCAGCTGGTGGCTCTCGTCCTGCTCGATCCGCTCAAGGCGGTCGGCGTAGCCCTGGGGGTCGACGAAGATCTTCGTCTCGGGCATGTCCAGGTCGAGGCTCCCGTGGGCCATGCGCTCCCTGCGCAGCGAGCTCGCGATTCGCCAGAGCGCCCGGATCCACGTCTGCAGGTCCTCGAGCTCCCAGTCCTGGAGCTCCCGCAGCGACCGGCCCGTCGATCCGGTCTGGTGCTTCGGCGGAACCGGCATCGCTCGGATCTTCTCCAGGTTCTCCTCGAAGAGGAGGGCGTAGGCCTGCTTGTAGGTGAGGCGCTTCCTGCTGCGGATGACCGTGTTCGCATAGTCTGTCTCCTTTATCCTGAAGTCGGGCCCGAAGGTGAGGAAGACCGCCTTGCACAGGCGGTCCTGCGCCTCGACGAGCGAGCAGAGCCCGTTGGAGAGCTTCTCGGGCAGCATCGGTATCACGGTGCCCACGAGGTACGTCGAGTTTCCCCTCGTGCGCGCCTCCCGGTCGATCGCAGTCCCGTGCTTCACGTAGGTCGACACGTCGGCGATGTGGATCCCGACCCGGGTGTCCCCGCGGCCCAGGTCCTCGATCGAGAGTGCGTCGTCAAAGTCCTTCGCGTCGTCGGGGTCTATCGTGAAGGTGGGGATGTCCCGGTAGTCCCGTCTCCCCTCGGTCTCCCTGGCGTGGACCCGGTCCGGCAGGGCCGCGGCCTCGCGCTCCACGTCGGCGGGGAACTGGGACTCGAGGCCGTGCTTGATGAAGATTCCGAGGAGCTCCGCGCGGGGCTCGTGGGTTCGGCCGAGGCGGTCGGTGATCTCGCCGAAGAGGGGCTGCTCGCGCCTGCGCCACTCGCCGAGCTTGACGACCACCTTGTCCCCGGGATGCGGCACGGGCCGCACGGCCGAGCGCGCGGGGTCCTGGACGGCGATCTCGTAGACGAAGCGCGGGTCGTCCGGCGCGACGATGAAGTTGCGGCCCTCGCGCCTCAGGTCGCCGACGATGGTCGTCCGCCCGCGCTCGATGATTTCGACGACGCGCCCGACGCGCTCGCCGGGCCGCTTGCCGGCGACCCCGCGGTAGATCCGGGCGACGACGGTGTCGCCCGGAAGGGCGACTCCTGTGTCGTCAGGGGCCACCTGTATGGACGGCTCATCGCGGTTTCCACCGACGATGATGAAGGCGGAGCCTCCTGCACGGAATTGAATTACGCCTCGGACGGTGTCCTCGGACTGGGGGCCCTTACGGCCCGACTTGATATGTGACATTTACTAGACGGGACCCGCGAACAGCGAGTCAACCGCCGCCAACATCCCTCAATACGGCCAAATTGGCGAGCCGATTACGCGGAAAACGGCGGACCGGTCCCCGATTTGGCGCATTTCGCGCTCCAGATCTTCGAGTTGCGTGGACACGAGATGTGGGCTGAACGGCTCGCGTGCCCCAGGGCCGTGCGCCATGTAGACCTCAAGCTTGGCCGCGATCCCCTCAAACAGGAGGGCCGCGCTGGTAGTGCCCAGGTTGAGGCAGGAGCCGTGGATGCCGAGGCACCGGATGAGGAGGGTCTCGGCTTCGGCGACGCCGCGCACCTCGCGCATCGCGGCGCACCAATCGACCACATCGTTTGAAAGGAATTCGAGCATGGAGCGCGGCGTGGAGGCGTCGATCCCGAGGCGCTCGCAGACGACCGTGGGATCCTCGAACACCCCGTTCGCGCTCTTCTCCTTCTCAAGAAGAAGGAGCCCGTTGAGTTTCGGCATGAAAATGTCGAATATGCAGACGTCGAATTCATTGGCGGCGTCGCTGAGCAATCCCCACGCCTCCACGCCGTCCTGTGCAGGCGCGACGACGTGTACGGAGTCCGATTCGATTATCCGACGCGGTAGTTCGCGAGAGATGTTGTTATCTTCGCCAAGGAGGACCCACATATGGGGTGGAGGCGGTGGAACCCCGCAGCGACTGAATCGGCACAAATGCAGGTATTTTGAGAAAGGTTCATCGATAGTGCTTGGACATCAGATAGTTATGTTCGAATGAGCACGGTATCCAAAGGGCCCCTTCGGGCTTGCCGCTCCGGGGCCACTCCCGGGCGTTGGGCCGACGTCCCGCTCCGGCTTCCGGCGGCTCTTGGACCCCTGGGCTTAACGGGCAGGAGTGAGTGTCGGGGCGGCGCCTGTCCCGCGCTCTGAAACGGCCCAATTCTAGGCGGTTACGAGGGCACGTCCGCCGGGCCGCCCGGGTATGGATGTCTCCTCCGGCTGACGGCCTTATGCGGCGGCCTCAACCGTCTGGACAATGATCAATACCTTGGGGTAGGTTCACTGTCCGGTGTCCAATTCCCATTCTTCCAACGGGCTGCCTGGTGTGCGTTCGCGGGGGCCCCTTTCAAAATCGAAATCGGGCACGGGTCGGGCGGCCGCGTCAGGCCGCCAGCTGTAACCCCATGAAGATCGTCCACGCGGCGAGCGAACTCTACCCCTACATGAAGACGGGGGGCCTCGCGGACGCGGTGGGGGCCCTGACGGGCACCCTGGTGGACCTGGGCCATGAGGTTTCGGTGTTCCTGCCGGGTTACCGGGACGCCCTCGCGCACCCGCTTGCCGCCGGCGCCGAGCGCCGGTTCAAGCTGAAGATCGAGATGGGCGACCAGTACCTTTCGGGCGACGTGCTCGCGTTCTCGCCGAGGAAGAACCTCACCGTCTTCCTCGTCTGCAGGGACGAGTTCTACGACAGGAAATACCCCTACGGAAACGGGGAGCGGGACTACGAGGACAACTCGGACCGGTTCATCTTCTTCTGCAAGGCGGTCGTGGAGACGATGCGCCTGGCGGACATCGGGGCCGACATCGTCCACACGCACGACTGGCAGACGGCCCTGATGCCGCTCCTCCTGCGCGAGGCGGAGCGCAGGTTCGACGTGACGCTCGCGATGAAGACGGTCTTTACGATCCACAACATCGCGTACCAGGGACTGTTCTCGGCCGGGTGCTTCGCGAGGACGAACCTGCCGGACGAGCTCTTCAGCATGGACGGCCTCGAGTACTACGGCCAGGTGAACTTCCTTAAGGCGGGCATCCTCTTTGCGGACCGCGTCACGACCGTCAGCCCCCGCTACGCGAAGGAGATCCAGACCCCGGAATTCGGCTGCGGGCTGGAGGGCGTCGTGCAGACGCGCATCGACGACCTGACGGGCATCCTGAACGGGGTCGAGACGGCGGTGTGGAACCCCTCGACCGACCGGCTGATCCCGGCCCGGTACTCGGCGAAGGACATGGCGGGCAAGAACGCGTGCCGCCGTGAACTGCTGAGGCAGTGCAAGCTCGACGCGTCGTTCGCGGGCCCGGTCTACGGGATGATCTGCCGCCTGACGGAGCAGAAGGGGGTCGATCTCGTGATCGCGAACGCGGACTTCTTCACTCAGCACGAGAGCCGGTTCGTCATCCTCGGGGCGGGCGACAGGCGCATGGAGGCGGCGCTCGCGAAGATCGCCGCAGCGGCCCCCGCAAGGGTCTCCGTGTGCTCCAAGCACGACGAGTCGATGAGCCACCTGATCGAGGCCGGAAGCGACTTCTTCCTGATGCCGTCGCTCTTCGAGCCCTGCGGGCTCAACCAGATGTACTCGCAGGTGTACGGCACCGTGCCGATCGTCAGCCGCGTGGGCGGCCTGGTCGACACCGTGCGCGACGCCGACGAGGATCCCGCAGAGGGCACCGGAATCATGTGCGAGCCGAACGCCGTGTCCCTTCGCGACGCGCTCGAGCGCGCCCAGGCGCTCTTCAAGGACAAGGTGCGGCTCGCGGCCGTGCAGCAGCGCGGGATGGCCCGCGACTTCAGCTGGAAGATCTCGTCGGCGGCCTACGAGGCGCTTTACCGCGACGCGCTGTGACCCCTGCGATAGTGTGGCTCAGGCAGGACCTGCGCCTTCGCGACAACGCGGCCCTCTCGGCGGCGGCCCTTCGCGGGGGCCCGGTCGTGGTCGCCTTCATCTGGGACGAGGAGGGTGAGGGAGCCTGGGCGCCCGGGGAGGCATCCCGCTGGTGGCTCCACCATTCGCTCCTGTGCCTTGACAGGTCGCTGCGCGAGAAGGGCACCCGCCTTGTGGTCGCCCGGGGCGAGTCGTCGCGGGTCCTCCGCAGGCTCGCAGGGGAAACGGGCGCCGGCGCCGTGTATTGGAACCGGCGCACCGAGCCGGCCGCGCGGGCTCGCGACCGGGCGGTCGAGGCGTCGCTTGCGGCCAGGGGCATCGAGGCGCGCGCCTTCAACAGCGCCCTCCTCTTCGAACCCGAGCGCGTGGCTAACCGGCAGGGCGGCCCCTTCCAGGTCTTCACGCCCTTCTGGAGGCACTGCGTCCAATTGCCGGTGGATCCCCCGGTCGTGCTCGGGAGGAACGCCTTCTCTGTCCGTGTTCCCGTTTGGCCCCGGTCGCTCAGGGTGTCGGACCTTGGGCTTCTCCCCAAAGGGGATTGGACCGAGGGCCTCGCGCGGGCGTGGAAGCCGGGCGAGAAGGAGGGGGCGCGCCGGCTCAGGCGCTTCGTGTCGGGCGCACTCGCCTCGTACGCCGGGGGCCGCGACAGCCCGGCCGTCGACCAGACCTCGATGCTTTCGCCGTGGCTGCATTTCGGGGAGGTCGGCCCGCGGCAGGTCTGGGCCGCGGTCAAGGCGCTTTCGGCGGACTCGGGGGCGTTCCCGCCCAGCGAAGGGGCAGGGGCGTTCCTGCGCGAGATCGGATGGAGGGAGTTCGCGCAGCACCTGCTCGTTCATTTTCCGCGGACGCCCGAGGAGCCCCTTCGCCCCGGCTTTGCGAGGTTTCCCTGGGCCACGGACCCGGCTGACAGGATTCTCCGGGCCTGGCAGCGCGGGCTCACGGGCTATCCGATCGTCGACGCGGGGATGAGGCAGCTCTGGAAGACCGGCTGGATGCACAACCGGGTCCGCATGGTGGCCGCCTCCTTCCTCGTCAAGCACCTGCGCCTCCCATGGATCCATGGGGCCAGGTGGTTCTGGAACACGCTTGTCGACGCCGACTTGGCGAACAACACCCTCGGGTGGCAGTGGAGCGCGGGCTGCGGCGCGGACGCGGCCCCGTACTTCCGGATCTTTGCCCCGGTGCGCCAGGGCGAGCGGTTTGACCCTCAGGGCTCCTACGTGCGCCGGTGGCTCCCGGAGCTTGCGGCGGTGCCGGACGAGTTCCTCCAGGCGCCCTGGCAGGCGCCCGCACCCGTGCTGGCGGCGGCCGGGGTGAGGCTCGGGGACACGTATCCCCGGCCCATGGTCGACCACGCGACCGCGCGGGCGGCCGCCCTTCGGGCCTACGGCGCCCTACGTGGAAACCCCCACGGATGACGCTTGCCCTATTTCGGGGCTCAATTGGGATTGGCCCATGGGCCAAATGACGGCACGACCTGCGGCATGAAGATCCTCATTGCCGGAGCTTCTGGGTTGATCGGCCGCGCGGTCGCGTCGGCGCTTCGGGCGGACGGGCACGAGGTCATCCGGATGGTCAGGCGCGCCGACGCGGCGCAGGACGAGCTGTCCTGGTACCCGACGGCGGGCGAGGCGCCGCTCGATGCCTGCCGCCAGGCGGACGCGGTCATCAACCTCTGCGGCGCGGACCTGGGGGCCTCGCGCTGGACCGCCAAGCGCAGGAACGAAATCCGCAGCAGCCGGATCGACACGACCCAGACCCTGGCGAAGATCTTCGACACCGCCTCCGGCGGATCCTCCAAGCGGCCCGGAGTCTTCGTGAGCGCGTCGGCCACCGGCATCTACGGCGACCGCGGCAACCTGGAGCTCACCGAGTCGAGCGGGCCGGGCAACGGCTTCCTCGCGGACCTGTGCCGCGACTGGGAGGGCGCCGCCCTGACCGCGGCCGAGTCCGGCGCCCGCGTCGTGTGCCTTAGGTTTGGCGTCGTCCTCTCGGGGCAGGGCGGGTTCCTGCACCGGGTCGTCCCCTACTACAAGGCGGGGCTCGGCTGCTCGCTAGGCACGGGCCGCCAGTGGATGAGCTGGATCGAGCTTGAGGACGCGGTGGGCGCCATCCGCTTCGCGCTCACTAGGCCCGAGCTTTCCGGGCCGGTGAACGTCGCCTCGCCGACCTCGGTCATGAACGCGGGATTCACGCGCGCCCTGGGCCGCATCTACGGCCACCAGCTGCCGATGCCGATCCCGCGCGTCGCCCTCAGGCTCCTTTTCGGGAAGATGGCGGACGAGGCGCTCCTTGCGAGCGCGCACGTCGTCCCGGTCAAGCTCGTGCGCTCGGGCTACCCCTTCCGGTACCCGAATCTGGAGGATGCTCTGTACCAGGCGCTTGCCTTGGAGAAGAACGAGGCCTGACGGCCAAAAACGTGCTTTCCATCGACGGGGGCTTCCCTATGGTCTTCCCTTCCTATGGAGAAGACCCTGATCATCTTTAAGCCTGACTGCATGGAGAAGCACCACGTGGGCAACGTGCTCGATCGCTTCGAAAAGGCGGGGTTCTCAATCGTGGCGTGCAAGATGACGCAGCTGACGCCGGCGATCCTGCGCGAGCACTACGCCCACGTGGCGGACATGCCCTTCTACCCGGAGATCGAGAAGTTCATGAGCTCGCGGCCTGTCGTCGTCATGGCGCTCCAGGGACAGTCGGTCGTCAGCCGCGTCAGGGACCTGCTCGGGCCCACGGATTCGCGCAGGGCGGCCAAGGGGACTATCCGCGGCGACTTCGGAACGGAGATGATGCGAAACGTCGTCCACGCCTCCGACAGCGTCGCGAACGCGAAGATCGAGCTCGCTCGCTTCTTCCAGCCCGGCGAGATCTTCAGCGCTTGAACTGAAGGTGGTTCGGCCCCTCCTCGAGGGGCGCCGTGTCCCCGGCCCACCGGAAGGACCCTGAAAGCCCCGGCGGGAGCGTGATGTCGAAATTCCAGACCCCCGGGCCCTGCCAGTAGTGGGCGGTCACGTCCCCGTAGGGATGCGCCATCGTCGCCTTTAGCTCCGTAAGCGTGCCCAGGTGCGGCGCGACCGACACGGCCCTGAAGCCCGGCGCCGAGGGCTTGATGCCCGCGACAAGCGTCAGGAGGTCGAAGTTCGGGTGGGCGCTCCAGGCGTGGTCGTCCGATCGCGTGGGCTCGGCCGTCTCGGCCCAGGTTGTTAGCCCCAGGTCGAGCATGCCGCGCCAGGGCCCCAGGGTGCCGAGGTACGCGTCGGAGAGCCCGGCGTGGTCGAGCGCGCGGGCCACGTAGAATCGGAAGTAGATGCTCGCTGGGGAGAACTCCCCCGGGGAGGGAAGGGGGCCGCCCCCGGCCCGGTGGTCCATGACGGAACCCATGACACTCGCCTGGTAGTCCTTCGGGACGACGTCGAGAAGGACCCCCATCGCGTTCGTCTGCTCGCTAAAGTGGGTGTGCGCGGGCGTGTCGGCCAGGAGCCCCCGCTCCTTGTCCCAGCACACGCGAAAGACCGCCTCGCCGATCGCCTTCGCCCGCGCGCGGTAGGCGAGCGCAAGGCCCGGGTTGCGCACATACGCCTCAAGGTCCGCCGCGTCGCCTAGGGCCGCCATGTAGTTGAGCGAGAGGAGCGCGGACCCGCCGTCCTTGTCCTGGGGCGGGACGCCGAAGTCGAAGTCGCGGGTCCAGTCCCCGAAGTTCCACCAGGGCATGATCCCGAAGAGCCCGTCCTTCCTCTGGTGGCGCGCATACCAGTCGATGACGGACCTCGTGTGGGCCACCCAGTCGGGCAGGGGCCCGCTGTCGGGCCGGTACATCCAGTAGTCGTGGATCATCCCGATCCAGTAGAGCGAGAAGGTGGGGATCACCTGGTTGAGCGCGCTCGGGTAGCGGCTCTGCGTCAGGCCCTCGGAGATGCGGGACTGGTCGTACGCGTCGAGCGCCTGGCGGGCGAGCCGGTCGTCGCCGAACTCCACGTAGGAGATGAGCGCCTGGATGCGCGTGTCGCCGATGTACTGGAGCTGCTCCCAATAGGGGCAGTCCATGTAGGTCTCGTGCGCGTTGAGCCGCGCGGTCCTTGTGCCGATGTCCCAGATCCTCGCGATGGCCGGGTCGCTCGCGCTGACCGAGGCGCGCTCCCTGAAGGGGTAGGCGGTGAAGTGCGCCCGCAGCGACTCGACGGCGAGCGCCTCGCCGTTCGTCTGGACCTCGACCTGGAGGTAGCGCCACGTGCGCCAGTAGAGGGGCTCCCACCGGCGGCCCTTCCCGCCGTCGACCGAGAGCGTGTCGGTGAGCCCGAGGATCCTGCGGTTCGCGACCTCGTTCCTGTTCCCCTTCTGTCCCTTGGAGTCGACGAGCGCCTCGGCGTACGTCACCCGCAGGGAGGCGCCCTTGCCGCCGCTTAGCAGCAGCTCCGGATACGCCGTCGCCATGGTGCCCCGGTCAAAGAGGATCTTTGCGAGGGTGTGCGCGGGAATGGTTGCGGGAAGGCCCGAAAGGCCCGCCAGCCCCTCCACTCGGACCACCGTGCCGACCGGGATCTCGGTGTACTCCATGGGCGGAAGAGGGTCCTTCACGAGGAACCAGCGGTTGACGCCGGATCCCGTCCCGGCGGGGGTCGCCTTCGGGTACCGGCCGGGTTCTCCCGTGCCTACGGTGATCGCCTGCCTCCAGCCCGAGGTGGAGCCCTGCCAGCCCCAGTCGTAGCGCTCCCCGTCCAGGAATTCCCCGGGGCTCGCGGCGTAGTAGTTCGGCAGGTCTGCGGGATTGATGGCGAGGAACCCCTGGGCCGGCTCCTCGCGGGCCTCCCACGTCGGGTTCGTGTCGGCCTCGGATTCGAGGAGCGTCTCGCCCTGCACGAGGAACCCGGTCTGGTCGCTCATCTGGGCCGTCGGAGCCAGGGCGCCGTAGTTCCAGACGGTCGCGGCGATCGTGTTGGCGCCCGGCTTGAGGAACCCCGCGATGTCGTAGGTCTCGTACCGCCAGTGGTCGAGATCCCCGCGCGAGGGGCCGTCGCCGACGCGGGTGCCGTTCACGAAGAGGGTGAACCGGTTGTCGGCGGAGACGCGGATCACGTAGTGCGCCGCGCCGGCGCGCAGCGCGAGCGTCTTCCTGAAATGGTAGACCCCGGGGTTGCGGGCGACGGCGCCCGGGCACGTGATCCATTCGGAGGGCCACGCCTCATGGACCAGGTCCAGGGGCGGCTTTTCCGCTGCACTCAGTTGCGGGCTCTGCGCCGCGAGCGCGGCCGCGATGAACCCTAGGGTGGCAATGACCGGGGTTTTCAGGGGATGCCATCCTACAGGACCGGCCCGTTGCGCCAAGCCCTCAGTTGGTGAGGCAAGAAGGGCAGGGGAGCACCCTAACGATTCACGGTAGCTGACGGCGCGATTCCGGCACGCGCAGCGGGCGAGATAGACTTAAACGTCGGTTCTTTAAGTTGCGCAGACACATTAAAGTTCATCGCCCGGATCAGCCCCAACTTTTGGCACCTTTGAGATGACTCTGCGAAATTTCGCGGCGCTTGCGCGGGCTGCTCGTTCCGAAAGGTAACGTTCAGTGTCTATAGCTGAGAGCTTCTCAGCAACCGCGGTGCTAATCAGTTGATTGACGGAAATACCTTCGGTCTCCGCAAGGCGTTTGGCGTGCCGATGGATGGAGTTGGGAAGTCTGAGGCTCAGAGTGCTCATAGGGTTGTCTTTTCAATTAATTCTTTGGGACTAATTACTCGAATGCCGAATTGTTCGCTTCCAACAAAATCACGCCGATTAAATGTTACGATTGCATCTGCGCGACCTGAAACCGCCAGCTCCAGAATCAGATCGTCGTACGGATCCTGGAGCTGTGGGCGCCATAGAAAGTTGATATGGACGTGCTCACATGCCGAAGCGAAATAATCTAAAAAGTCATCAATGTCTTGCGCGTTAAGGTGGGGAAACTGTTTTGGGCGACGCAATACCTCCTCATATTCGAAGAAGACGGGCGTTGAGATTAAGAGGCGAAATTTGGATTCGGTAGCGATTTTACTATTCGGTGCGATGCGCCCATCGATGAACGCAACGCCGAATAGAGTATGCAGGTGTCAAAAACAACCCGCATCATGGTATCATGGGTAATACCAAATAAATGTCAGGCCCTCCGAGAACCTGGCGGACGCTAAGCTGCCTTCTTAACTTGGACCTTCGCGGCCTCCTCCCGGCATCGGTCGAGGGCTTTTTGGAAATCGGGGTTCTCCATGAGCCGCTTCATGAAGGCCTCTGCGAGAAGCTTGGCGGCGACGGTGTCGCTCGGGAAGTGGACGCCCCCGATGACCCGTCCCCAGGCGATCCTGTCGGCCTGGGCCGCAAGGTCGGCGGCGTGCTCGGGGAAGACCTGGGAGAGGAGCGCCGCCCAGACGTAGGCGCCAAAGGCGTGGTTGCTCGGGTACGATCCGCTCTTTGGAAGGGACACGCACGGGTGCACCCGAGCATCCGCCCTGAAGGGCCGGTCCCTCTGGAAGAGCTTCTTCGCGGCGTTTGACACCGCCTCGTCCTCGGAGCTAATCTGCCTCTGCAGCGCGTAGGTCAGGGGATAGTCGTGCTCGGTGTACCAGGGCCCCAGGATTCCCATGTCATACGTGTCGAAGAAGTCCTTTGCGACGAACTGGGCCCAGGCGACCTCGGCCGGCGTGCGCCACGCCTGGGCCTGCAGGACGGCGAGGAGGTCGGCCTGCGCCTCGCGGGAGCCCGCGGCGGGCGGCGGCGGGAGCACCTTGGCCGGGTCGATTGCGCCGGGCGCGAGGTAGGGGGGGGCCTCCGCACGGCCGGCCTGGGCCAGCGGAAACACGAGGACCAGACCCAGGGCGGCGGCGCGAAGAAACGGGCTCATGGGCTCCTACGCTGGTGGGTTTCGTCCCCGCTGGCCAAGAAGAATCTCGGGCGGCCCGCCCCCAAGTCACTTTCCCGCCGAAACGGCCTCGGTCTTCCCGAATGCGACAAAGTCCGCCTGCTCCTTGAGGAGCTCCGCCCTCCTGTCGGCGCGGTACAGGCGAAGGGCCCTCTCCTCGTTCGTGACGGTGCCGGGCGGCCCCGCAAAGGGAATCATACCGAGGAGAGGCACCTTGCTCCAGAGTTCCGGCAGGGTGTAGGCGTTCAGGAAGCCCCGGTCCCATCCGTCCGTGCTCCCCAGGTACTTGTCCATGGCCTCGAAGGTCACCCCCTTGCTGTTGAGGATGACATCATCGGTCAGCGGCTTCTTCTCGCGCATGACGTACGGGCTCATCCGGACCACCCCGGAGGGCGGCGCGAATTCCGCGAGCGCCTTCGGCTTCTCGGCCAATGCCGACTTATCCACCTTCAGGTCCTCGGGCTTTGACTCGAACACGGGAAGCCCCGCCTTGATCATCGCCGATATCTCGCCGGAGGACTGCGGCGCCCCGTCCGACGCGACTGCGGCGGCCTGCGTCGCAAAGAGTGCGGCGAGAGCGAGCAGGAATCGTGAGGAGCGCTGCGCCACTGCGGCCACAATAAATATCCAGGTGCAAGGGTGTTTCCAGTTATTTAATCCCAAAATAATGTTAATATAAGGCGCGGTTGTTCCGCTCCGGCCTGCGGCGGCCTTCGCCATCCCTCCGAGAAGCCTCCTCCAAAAAGCGTGTAAGGATGGGGCGATTGGGGCATCTAATCCCCCTGATGCACCCCGACGCCGATCGCGACCAGCGCTTCAAGGCGTGGATGGATGAACACCGGGGAATCCTCCTCAAGATCGCCCGCTC